>JAGBMJ010000093.1 GCA_017634975.1 Lachnospiraceae bacterium
ACCATCCTGATATCCTCCCATGTTTTTGCCTTAAACAGCCTTGCCCACTTGTCTATATTATATTCCTGATCCTCAGTCGTGGCAAGGTCTATTCTGGTCAGGTCCACCACCCCGATCTGCAGTTTATCCGTATAGGGATAGTGGTCTTTTTCCTCCAGCAGCCTATAAGTGGCATAGAACTTGAAAAGAAACAGCAACCCCGAAGTCGCCCCCCGGGGTTGCTGCTGTTTATCCTTCTGTTTTGAACTTTTCAGTGCTTTGGCAGCTCTTTTGATCTTATTCGTTACGGCTTTTTATACAGCACCGCCTTACCGCCGGGAATCGAATCAAACAGATCGTATTTGAAGTCAATATTTACGATCTGGTCTCCGGCCGTATCCACAGACAGTTCTGCATCCGCTACGACCGTATTGCCGGCATCCCCGATCGGGCTGATCAGGCTGATCTTTGTTCCGTCACTCTCCTCCCAGGTTCCGGAACACAGCCAGTTATCACAGTCGTCATTCAGCTCCCAGCTGCCGTCTTTGTTAAGGACCAGTGATGCGCCGTTCGCATACAGCCAGGTACCGTAATAATCTTTCATAGTAACGCTCCCCTGATCCGCTGCCGTGCTCTGTGAGCTGCTTCCGGCCGCCCCGTCATCTAAAAATATGGTAAACGGAAGCGTCTTAAGCGTGTAGGTATCCATGATCTTCCAGAATTCTTCTGCTTCAATGTTCAGCCAGGTTGACTGCTCCACATCACATTCACCGGTATTATTATGATAATAACTCGTTATCCCGTTGTTTTCATCCGAGAAATAGAAATCATCCCATTCCAGATTTTTTCCGTTCGCACTTAAATGGCATGTTCCGAACATGCTGCTCATAGCCCCATTGGACCCGAAATGATAAAAACTGTCATCTCCCATCCACTGGTAAGAACTGCGGGCATAACCATCTATAAAGCTGATCAGATATCCTTCAAAATAAGTATAGCCGGAGTAGATATATGCACATTCTCCGTCATTCATACCATCGGATGTATTTTCCCCGATGAGCAGTTCCGGCACATTATCCCCATTGATGTCCATAAGCACGTAGCCAAGGCTTTTCCGCACCGTATCCGCGCCTTCGTACATAAGCTTTTCCATCAGGCCGGTACTGAAATACTCATACTCACAATCCTCATCATATCCGTTCAAGAGCACTCCCGATATTTCCGTAAGGATCGGAGCATATATTGCAAAGTAATCCGAAATGGCATCATCATCGGAAATCTCTGACACATTGCCATCCGTTGTGTTGCCATCTTCCCCGTTTCCGTCCTCTGTGACTACATCCGGAATGCTGCGATCCACCGCTGCTTCGCCGCCATTATCACCGTCTCCGTCATGTTCACTGCCCTGGGATGTCACACTTCCGCGGCTGCTCTCGTTATCCGCGCCGCACCCCGCAGGTGCGAGCAAAACCGGCACCATCACCAGCATTCCCAAACCACGGATCATTGCATATCTCTCTTTCATAACTTTTCTCCTCCTTTGTATTTGTCCTTTATTCCGGTCGTTTGTTTCCACAATTTTCGCAGAATTTTCCCTTATTCTCTGCGCCGCACTTCGCGCATTTCCAGTTTCCGGCCGGCTTAGGGCTGCCGCAGTTCATACAGAATCTTCCTGTATTCTCTTCAAAACCGCAGCTGCATTTCCAGGCATCGGGCTTGGGCATCACTGCCATCATTTCCATCATACCCATCATCCCGATATTCGGATCATAATGGCTTTCCGTCTTTTCCACACATTTTCCGGTAGTGATGCAATCGCTGATCAGATCCCGAATCCTGCTGATCGCTTTCCTCTGTACGTCCCACCAGGATCCGCAATCCAGTCTCCGGGTCACCTTGATCCCGCCGTCATCAAACGTAAACGTAATATACGAACTTGCGGAATAATCCGTCATCCGCATAGAAGCGGGCATCTCGATATTTTTGATCTGCTCCATCTCTGCAATACGGTTATTCTTAATGAATTCCCGAAGTGCCTCTGCCGCTTCCGTACCGGCAATATGCTTTTCATAGGTTTTCTTACCGTAGCGGCAATCGGTCTCCTCGATGATCACGCTGCCGTCCTCCTGCCATTGGACCGTTTCACTTCCCGATATGCCGCTGTTTGCCGTCATACCATGGCTGGAATAACTCGAACTGATCCCGATCACCGGGCCGTGTTCCTCCGGTGTGAGATCCTCCAGTTTGGGCTGGTCTTTCGGATCCGTTCCGGGAAACATGTTCATCATCGCCATCATGCCAAGTCCTCTGGCATTCTTATAGGCCTGATCCGATTCCTCCGTCAGCACAAAACTGTCTACCCTGAAAGCTGCATGGATCCCCATCTTTGCGTAGGCTTCTTCAAAGAACTTACTCAGCAGTTCTTCTTTGTTTGAAGACATGATCTCCTCGCCCGGCCAGTTTTTATTCAGGCTCTGATCCGCAACCTCTCTTATATTGCTCCGGATGGCATAGATCACGTCATCTTCCGTCGGGTAAAGCGTCTTGTCGTATTCCGACACCTCCGCCGTCCCCCGAAATCTTGCATCCAGGGACAAATTGAGTTTCATTTCATTAAAACGGACAGGTTCCGCAGTTCCGAATTTTACGATCATAATCTACTTCTCTTGCTCCTATAATGTCAATACCCAAAGAATTTCTTCAGTTCCTGATCTGCGGCAAGATCTTCTTTGCCCAATCCAAATGCGCCCCCCGGTATGATCTCAAGATAACGGTCGAGAAATGCTTCGTACGTCTTTTCCTCAAAGCAGTCCGGCGTGATAAAAAATGTCCTGCTTCCGCCCGTCGTCCGGTCTCCCGCCTGCACATACACCTTATAATCTCCGCTCTGCAATCTGGAAACGATATACTTTTCCAGTCCCCATCCGTTCACATCCACGCTTCCGAAAGGAACCGGATACTCTTCGACTACCGGATTGGCTTTCAGTGCTGCCTCCTGATACTCCCTCTCCACATCTTTCACAAACGCTTCCGCAGAACGGACATCCCAGACTCTGTATCCATCAGGCTCCCCGTCCTTTCTCACAAACTCCCACTCGCCGTCCACCTTTTGGATCTCATACTGCCGGCATTCTTTAAGCATGCCTTTTTCCAGCCACCGGTAATCGTTCTTCACCTTGTCGTATGCTTTCTTAAGATAGACTGCAATATCATAGCCATAAGCAAACTTAACAGCGGGATCCGAGTTCTTTACTCTTTCTCTCGTATACTCACACAAAAAGTCCACAAATTCGTCCGCGGTACTGCCCTTCGTCCATTCCCGGATATCTTTCTCACCCATAAAGGTCCCCCAGTCCTGTCCGAAAATGTACTTTCCATGGCGCGGTACGATCCGATACGGCGTTTCTTTTTTCATCTGTGCTACGCTTGCCCATGGATACTCCTTATGCATTTTTTCCATTGCCTTTTCATAATACACTTCAATATCCGTGCCGTATTGAAACAGTTCCGGATCTGCCACCGGATGCTCATTTAACTCGTTCTCACGGATCCGTTCCTGTTCCTTTTCTTCCTCTTCCGCAAAGACTTTGTCGGAACTGAGTTCGGTCCATGCCCACACCTTATCCATCCCGTAACTAGCCAATGCCGAGGCATAGATAAAGGATCCCTTATTTTTTTCTTTGTACGGTTCCCACCTTCCGGCCGCCAGTCTTCCCTCGTTTAAGATCAAAAGGCAATACTGCTTCTTTTTCGGAAAGTCTCCGTCCTGAAAAGTCTTAAAGCCGTCAAACTCCGTAAAATCTCCATCCTCTCCCGGCGTACCCAGATTGATCTGTTTCGTGCCCGCTTTCTCCAGACATCCTGTCATATCATAACGTCTTAAAAAGTGCCATCTGGATACTTCCTCCAGTTCCACTTCATCAAAGGATCCCCTGCTGAATTTTCCGCTTACCGGCTCTCCTTCTTTTACATGATTCGGATACCATATGCCGGCGGTGTGACTGCCGTCTATTAATTTCAGGAAGCAGAATTCGCCATATTCCGGCGGATCCGTTTCTGTCTTGTGAAATTCCTGAAATCTGATTTTTAGTTTCGTATGATCACATTGAAACATAATTCTCTTCCTGTCCGTTCTGAATACTTAAAGATTAGTAATTCATGTAATAAAACCGGTCCTGTCAAATAACAGAACCGGTCTGTAAATATCACATATTCTTATGCCCAGGCATCCTGGCTTTCCGGGATACGAATGCCTGCCAGCAGCATCTGCTCCCACAGGAACCACTCACCGGTGGAAGGCTTATTGCGCAGGGTAATGGAACGGGGCGAATCCGCGCCGCCGCTCTTCACATTCAGGATCTTGTATCCTTCCTCTGCAATCTGCGCAGCGCTGTCGCTGAATACCAGCGTAAAGGGCGCGTCCGGCTTGTACTCATTCTTCGGTGTTGCCCCTTTGAAATAGGAACGCGCCAGATAATTCTTGCCATCCATAAAACGGTCACGGATAAACTGCTTCTCCATATTGGAAAGCGGTCTGGGCCCACGCAGGAAATCCAGCATACGATAGCATTCCTCAGCATTCTCCGGATAAACGCATAATACTGCGACCGTAAGTGCTGCTGTCCCTTCCGGGCTCTTCAAGTCTGCCTGCGGCAAAGCCTTCATCTCATCCAGATTCTTCGGCAAACTGTTCCAGGTGATCGTGTACTCCATTTTTTTACCTCCTCAAGTATAAATAATCCCCAAATATTACATTAAAGTTACATTACAGTTTCCGAGAAATATTATAGCAAAGACTGCTTTTTTACACAAGTTTTGAATAACCTCTGCCGCGGCGGCTGCCGCTCTATGGCCTACTTCGCCGGAAACAACATGTATGAGGCTCCGGCTTGCGCCAGAGATATATCTTAAAAGCCCTTAAATGTTGTAATTATTTTTATGCATCTTGTGCAATATCTTCTAGATTATGAGAAAAGGCTTACCACGTCCTCTGCCTTTTCAACCGTCTGAGGGCTTACACCGGACGCAATGATTTTCTCCGGTGTTTCTCCGTTCCTGATTCGCTTAATCACATCGGCGAGAAGATCTTCGCCCTCTTCTCTTCCTTCTTCCTTAAAGCAGGCCATTGTTTTAGCTTCATCATATTCCGTTAAGATACTCATGCGCACCTCCTCTCGGTTCGAGATCAGATACGGTTTAATTCCGAAACTATCCGGCATATCTTTCAGCACCTGATCTACAGCATCTTCGATTTCCATTGTCTTATTATACTCACGAATCTTTGCTACCAGCCACGAATACTCATAAAGCGGTCTGCATTTTTCCAGCAATTCCTTATTATGACCGGCATTGATATTGAGCATGCGAACCTTTAACTCAACATCTGCCTTTTCCCGATACTTCTCCGGAAAAGCATCACTCAACTTAAGTTCCAACTCATCCGGTTCTTCCTCTGTGCCGTTATAGAACACTACACATTTCGGTGCCGGTAACTCAATCACTTTTTTCCCATAAATATTCCATTTGCTGTTGCCAATCAACTGTTTACTCCACAGCCGCCCCAGATACATCAGGCAACGGACCGGCATGTTTGGGTTGAGTGTACTCTGGTGCCCATAGATATTCAGCCACATATCCAATACAAACGACACATCGTTCCGCATTCCCATATACAACACTTCACCGATCGTGTTATAAGTAATCTGTGACGGATCATCATAATTCGATCCATTCACGGCATTATACAGGTTCAGCGTCCATTGTCTGTGCTCCGGATTCCCGAAGATCATTTTATAAAGCCTGTCTTTGTGTTCTTTGTTTATCACGTATTATACCTCCTTTGATAAACTACTGTCGCAGGAGATATTGTCTAAACCTCCTGCTTACTACTGTTAATAAATGTGAAAAGCAGGGAGATTCAGAAAAACTTGATAATTTAGAAATTCAAGAACTATAATCTTCGTTGCTTCAAGAGAACTATATCATGGATAACTGATCCTCGCAAGGAATATTTCGTAAATTCATGGTTGTCTAGCCGGCGAGCCACTGGGAATGTGATGTAATTGCGGTGTACAACCGTTTAAAGGCTTCGTCTTTAAACGGTTGAGCGCTGTCGCGCTCTACGGTCAGACAGCAAAATACCGGATTGCGCGCAAGCGCCCATCCGGTATTTTACTGTCTGACCGTCCCCGCTCATAGACTTGCAAATTATGTAAATATCCTGTATAATCCACTTTGTATGTCCGAATGTAACACATGTTACAAAAAAACAGGTGCATACATGGTATAATTGCACGAAACAACGACACATATATGAGGTTTGAAATGGAAGTAAGTAAGGATAAGATCTACCGTTTGGGTATTGATATCGGCTCCACCACCGTGAAGATCGCGATCATCGATGATGCGAACAACATCCTGTTTTCGGATTATGAGCGGCATTTTGCCAATATCCGCGAGACCCTGCAGGGATTGCTCAAAAAGGCGTATGATGCTCTGGGGGATATGACCATCCGTCCCGTGATCACGGGCTCCGGTGGTCTCACGCTGGCAAAGCATCTGCAGGTCATCTTTGTGCAGGAAGTGCTGGCCGTATCTACTTCGTTAGAGACCTTTGCGCCCAAGACCGATGTAGCCATCGAGCTGGGCGGCGAAGACGCAAAGATCATCTATTTTGAAAACGGCAATGTGGAACAGCGTATGAACGGTATCTGCGCCGGCGGTACGGGTTCCTTTATCGACCAGATGGCATCCCTGATCCAGACGGATGCGATGGGCTTGAACGAATATGCGAAGAACTACAAATCGCTTTATACCATCGCCGCCCGCTGCGGTGTGTTTGCAAAGACCGATATCCAGCCGCTCATCAACGACGGCGCGACCCGTGAGGACCTCTCCGCTTCCATTTTTCAGGCTGTGGTGAACCAGACCATCTCCGGACTGGCATGCGGCAAGCCGATCCGCGGACATGTCGCTTTTCTGGGTGGCCCGCTGCACTTCTTATCCGAGCTCAAAGCAGCTTTTGTACGCACGCTTAAGCTGGACGATGAACATATCATCGATACCGACAATTCCCATCTGTTCGCGGCACTTGGTTCCGCACTCAATGCGACCGAAGAAGGCCAGTGTACGTTAAAGGAGATGCTGGACCGCTTAAACGGCGATATCCATATGGAATTTGAAGTGGAACGTATGGAACCGCTCTTTAAAGACCAGAAGGAATATGACGATTTTACCGCCCGTCACGACAGTCACTGCGTCGGTACCGCCGAGATCAAAGACTATAAGGGCAAATGCTTCCTGGGCATCGATGCCGGCTCCACCACCACCAAGATGGCTCTGGTGGATGAGGACGGACGACTGCTCTATTCTTTCTATAGTAATAACAATGGCTCTCCTATGGAGACAGCAATCCGCGCCTTCAAAGAGATCCGCGAACAGCTGCCGGAGGGTGTTACGATTGCACGTTCCTGCTCTACCGGTTACGGCGAGCAGCTGATGAAGGCTGCCTTCCTTCTGGATGACGGTCAGGTCGAGACCGTGGCACACTACTACGCAGCTGCTTTTTTCAATCCCGAAGTGGACTGTATCCTCGATATCGGCGGTCAGGATATGAAATGCATCAAGATCAAAAAACAGACCGTAGATTCCGTACAGCTAAACGAGGCTTGTTCTTCCGGCTGCGGTTCCTTTATCGAGACCTTTGCCAAATCCCTGAACTACAGCGTACAGGATTTTGCCAAGGCGGCTCTTTTTGCAGAGCATCCCATCGATCTGGGTACCCGCTGCACCGTCTTTATGAATTCCAAAGTAAAGCAGGCCCAGAAGGAAGGCGCATCCGTTGCCGATATCTCTGCCGGTCTGGCGTATTCCGTTATTAAAAACGCGTTATTCAAAGTCATCAAAGTGTCCGATGCTTCCGAACTGGGAAAACACATCGTGGTACAGGGCGGTACCTTCTACAACGATGCCGTATTGCGCTCCTTTGAAAAGATCGCAAACTGTGAAGCGGTCCGTCCCGACATTGCCGGGATCATGGGCGCTTTCGGTGCAGCATTGATCGCCAGAGAACGTTACGAAGGCACAGCTTCCACCATGCTCTCCTTTGACGAGATCGAACATCTGGAGTTTACCACCACCATGGCAAAATGTCGAGGATGCACCAACACCTGCCGCCTGACCATCAACAATTTCTCCGGCGGACGCAAGTATATCTCCGGTAACCGCTGTGAGCGCGGTCTGGGCAAGCCGAAGAACGCCAACAACATCCCGAATCTGTTCGAATACAAGATGCACCGCTTCTTTGATTATGAGCCGCTGTCTGCCGAAGAAGCTTATCGCGGCACCATGGGGATCCCGCGCGTGCTCAATATCTACGAGAACTTCCCCTTCTGGGCAACGTTCTTTAAGGAACTGAAGTACCGCGTGGTCGTATCGCCCTTATCCAACCGCAAGATCTACGAACTGGGCATCGAATCCATCCCCAGCGAGTCGGAATGCTATCCGGCCAAGCTGGCGCATGGACACATCCAGTGGCTGATCGAGCAGAAGGTGGATGCGATCTTCTACCCCTGCCTATTCTATGAGCGTAACGAGACCGAAGGTGCGACGAATCATTACAACTGCCCGATCGTTACCTCCTACCCGGAAAACATTAAGAACAACGTAGAAGAGATCGGACGAGGCGAAGTGGTCTTCCGCCACCCGTTTATGTCCTTTGCCAGCCTCGATACCATCGTATCCGCACTGGTTGCGGAGTTCTCCGAGATCGACCGGAACGAAGTGGCTGCAGCAGCTGCAAAGGCATGGGAGGAACTGGCTGCCGCCCACGAAGATATGCATAAGAAAGGCGAAGAAGTCTTAAAATATATGGAAGAAAACCACAAGCGCGGTATCGTGCTGGCCGGTCGTCCATATCATATCGATCCCGAGATCAACCACGGCATTCCCGAGCTGATCACTTCCTATGATATCGCCGTACTGACCGAGGATTCCGTAGCACATCTGGGCAAACCGGACCGTCCGCTCATCGTTTCCGACCAGTGGACCTACCATTCCCGTCTGTATGCTGCCGCAGCTTTTGTCCGCACCCGGGATGATCTGGATCTGATCCAGCTCAACTCCTTCGGCTGCGGTCTGGATGCAGTTACCACCGATCAGGTAAACGATATCTTATCCGGCTCGGACAAGATCTATACCTGCCTTAAGATCGATGAAGTCAACAATCTGGGTGCCGCACGTATCCGTATCCGCTCCCTTCTCGCCGCGCTGGAAGTAAAAGAGCGCAAGAAGGAAAAGCGCACGGTACGTCCGACCAATTTTGACCGCGTGATCTTTACGGAAGAAATGAAGAACAAGGGCTACACCATTCTGGTGCCGCAGATGTCGCCGCTGCATTTTGATATGTTCCATGCTGCTTTTGCCACCAGCGGTTACAACATCGAAGTACTCACCAATGACAACAAGCACTCCGTGGATGTCGGCCTGAAATATGTGAATAATGATGCCTGCTATCCTTCCCTGTGCGTGGTCGGACAGCTGATGGAAGCTGTGCTTTCCGGCAAATACGATACCGATCATCTGGCACTGATGATGACACAGACCGGCGGAGGCTGCCGTGCCACCAACTATGTCGGTTTCATCCGCCGTGCCCTGGAAAAAGCCGGTTACGGACACATCCCTGTGATCTCTCTGAACTTAAGCGGTCTGGAGCCGAATCCCGGCTTTAAGATTACCTTAAAACTCGGCATCCGCATCCTCTATGGTGCACTTTTCGGCGATATCTTTATGCGCTGCATCTACCGCATGCGGCCTTACGAGATCACTCCGGGCAGTGTGGAGGCCGTTCATCAGAAGTGGCTGAAGCGCTGTCAGGATTTCATTATGTCCAAACATCCGTCCTTCGGTACCTACAAACGTATGTGCCGTGAGATGATTGAGGAATTTGACAATATCCCGATCCGTGAAGAACGCAAACCGCGTGTCGGTATCGTTGGTGAGATCCTGGTGAAATTTGCACCGACTGCCAACAATCATCTGGTCGACCTGTTGGAGCACGAAGGTGCCGAGGCAGTGGTTCCGGATCTTCTCGACTTTATGTACTACTGTTTCTACAACCAGATCTTCAAAGCCGAACATCTGGGCATGAGCAAAAAGACGGCGCGCAATGCGAAACTCGGCATCGAAGCGATGAACTTTGTCCGCTCCGCGCCGGCAAAGGCGCTGGCAAAGAGCCGGCACTTTACGGCTCCGGCCAATATCTACGATCTGGTAAAATATGCGCAGGACATCGTATCCATCGGCAACCAGACCGGCGAAGGGTGGTTTTTGACCGGAGAAATGCTGGAGCTGATCCACAGTGGCACACCGAACATCGTCTGTACGCAGCCTTTTGGATGCCTGCCCAATCATGTGGTCGGCAAGGGTGTCATCAAAGCTCTGCGGCATCGCTATCCGATGTCCAATATCGTGGCCATTGACTACGACCCGGGAGCCAGCGAAGTCAACCAGCTCAACCGTATCAAGCTGATGCTTTCGACAGCAAACAAAAACCTGAAAAAGGAAAAAACAAAGAGCGGCGAATCTGCGTGTCAAAAAGGGATCGCATAAAATTTCCTATAAAGTAAAAAAAGAAAACCATGGAATTGCTCCATGGTTTTCTTTTGATCATTTTTGATGAGTTGCTGTTGCTGTGGTACTCTTAACATTTTTCTCTGTTTGAGCCGTTCCCTTCTTGCTGTTGTCTGTTTTTCTCCTGACACCTTCCTTTTCCATCAGCAGATCCAGATTGATCTTTTTGCTTTCTTTTCTCACGCTGTTGGCTTTCTGCTCATATTCATTTCCCGTAAAATAAAAAACACTTTACAAGGACCTTGCCTCATAAAGTGCATGAATGGATCATCCTGCATCGTTTGCTGCACGGAGTGCCGCTTCGATCTCGGCCTGTTTTGCTGCTTCATCTGCCGCAGCTTCGGCCTGCAGGCGGTCAAAGATCTCCCTTGCGGCTGCAGCTGCATCCGGATCCATACCACTGTCTTCGCCAAAGGCGTCTTCTGCCGACGGAACCGCAAGTTGTGTCCCGTCCAATCCGTAACCGTAGCCTCTGGGATCCGAACCCTTCTTTAAATAATCTCCCTCACCATTTCCGTATCCCAGTGCATCCGCAAGCAGTTCCTCCGCGGCAGCATCCGGATCGTAGGTATCCGTCCCCCCGTTTTCCTCCTGTGGTGTATCCAGACCGATCATATTGACGGACCACCATTTCACAAGGTTACTGTGAAGTGTATTGTAATAATGGATCTTGTCCAGTTTATCCAAACAATCTATCCGCATTCAGTTCTCATCTCCCATGATATAGGACACTGCAGCTTCCAGCCCTTCCTCGCTGAACGGAAACTCCCGGTACCGTTTCTGCTCTTCGTCTGTCTTCTCGTAACTGAACGGCTCCGGCCAGAGACAGACCAGGATCTGATCCTCCTGCCCTTCCTCCGACTTCTTCTCCAGCATAAAACGGACACCGTCGATGCTTCCCGTATAACGTTCCTTCTTGATATAATTCAGACTGATCTTATACAACCCGGCCCGCAGATCTACACTCATACTCTTCTCCCCTGTCAAACCTTATACTAGATTATCCCATAACCACGCCGCTTTTACAATCCAAAATCCGAAGCGCATTTTCGTAAAAATCGCACATAAAAAAATATCATTCAATTCCCTGCTCGTTCAGCATAGCCCGGATCGCTGCCGCCAGGCGTATCGCGCGTATCTCATTTAAGATTGCCTTTTCCTTCTTCTCCTGATCCAGCTGCGCTTTGCGCTCCTGCAGTTCCTCCTGCAGTTTCTCCTTTCTGGCCTCCCTCTCCTGCCTGGCCTTTTCCTCAAACTGCTTTCTCTCCCGTTCGCGGTCGGCACCGCCGGTACGTTTCCCGACCGGACTGCCCATCACTTTGGGTGCAAATGTTTTCATCGCCGGATCATTCTTTACCGCAGCGCTTTGTGCCGGAGTTACGGGGTGTATATCCGGAACGGGGTGTTTATCCGGAACCGGATGTTTCTCAATATATTCATACGCCTCTACGACCAGACGGTACGCTTCCCGGATCCTCTCCGTCTGCTGCGGATGATTGTCCGGATGCAGGCGTTTGGCCAGTTCCCGGTATGCACTTTTGATCTCTGTCGCAGATGCTCCGGTATCTACTCCCAGCACCTTGCAGGCCATTTCGTAATCCCGTATCATGGCTTCCTCACACAACAATCAATATGGTCAGGATCAGTGCCGGCACGGACAGGATCTTTGCGATAGCCGGATGATCTCCGAAATGGGTCAGTATCGTCAGAACCATTAGAAGCACGGTATACAGCCCGGTCAGTATCCTGCGCGTCCTGTCTGATATCGGAAGGCAGCTCTTGGGTTCTTTTGCGCACCCGATCCGGACAGAATCCGAGGTCAGAGCAATAAAGACCGGCAGTCCGAAAAGGATCGGGAATACAAAATCGTTCACAAAAACGATCAGCGCCAGCTCCGGTACCCACCCGGCAAACAACCAGATTCCGGTACCAACGATCCACGAAGCGGAAAGCGCAGAAACAAAACTGATCCAGATATAAAGAAACAGTTTTGGGTAACTATGTACATTCGGCTCTTCTTTCGTATACAGATACCACAATCGATACGGCATATAGGCCGCCAGAAAATTGGAAAGAAAACCTAAGACCGATGTGCCCGTCAGCGTTCCGAACAGATCCGAGACAAGATTGCCCACAGCACAGCCGATCGCACCTATGGAACCGAAAAAAAGCCCGGCCGGAACCGGGATCGCATTGACCGGCCTTACCTCCGTCACCCCTTCCACCAGTACCATGACCTTAAAACATGAGCCAAGTATAACAAAGGTAAGGAAGGTTGCCAGGAACTGGCTGAACTTTTTCAGCTTAAACCGCTCCATCTTTTTTCCTCCTGCTCCGTACCCTGTCTGCGATGAGCTGCCAGTCCAGATTGGCGATCGAACTGCCGATCACGATCAGGATGGCACCGATCAATGCCGTCATACGGAAGGTTTCCTCCACGCCTCCGAAGCTTTCCGGGATCGTAACCGACAGGATCAGGGTGACCACGGGTTCCAGTGCAAAGATCAGGACTACATTGATCGGATCCCCGTATTTTTCCCCATACATCAGCATAATGTAAGCAAACGCTTTGGAAAAGATTGCCAGGGCAAACAAGGCAGACAGAAAACTCCTGGTATACTCCAGCCGAAAGATCATCCCCGGACTTTCAATATTCCATGCGATCATCGCGATCAATCCCATAAAAGCCAGCTGAACCACCGCCAGAACGATCGGATCATCCTCCTGACAATACCGGTTGGAAACAACGGTATAGAAAGACATGCACAGGCAGTCCCCCAGCATAAACAGTGAGCCTGCCATTGGAAAATCACGCAGCGTAACGCCATTGGAGACAAATACCCCTGCCAGAATAAATACAATACCGATCACCTGGGCTTTGGATGGAAACTTTCGAAGAAACAACATAAGCACCGGTACGAATACGATATCCAGGGAACTCAGTATACTGGCGGAAGCCGGAGCAAGGCGGTCGATTCCTTTTTTTTCGCAAAGAAGCACCATCGTCATCAAAGCAGCAAGCACCAGACCGTGCAAAAATGTTTTTTTCTTTGCTTTTACCAGTCTTTTGCCGAACATCAGCAAAAGGATCAGGGCAGCGATACTGTTCATCAGCGCCAGGTATCCGAAATCACTCAGATCCTCCGGAAGACTTTTGATAAAAACATATGCCGATGCCCAGCAGAGCATCACGGAAAAAAGCAAAATGTTATTTTCAAATTTCCTCATATAATCCCTGTTTTACGTACCATTCAGCCGAAAGGCCAGCATCGTCAGATCATCAAACTGCGGTGCTGCTCCGACGTAAGCATCAATATCATCCTTTACCGCAGGCAACAGTTCTTCCGGTCCCGCATCCTTGTTTTGGTTGAGTACCCCGATCAGGCGATCGGTTCCATAAAGTTCTTCGTTCGCATTCATAGCTTCCGGAACACCATCGGTATAGACAAAAAGCAAATCCCCCGGCTCCATCCAAAACCTGCGCTGTTCAAAAGAAAGATCCGGCATCGTCCCGATCGGCGGTGAATGCCGGTATTTGATCAGTACATAATCGCCATCCTTCTTTTTGAGTATCGGATGCTCGTGCCCTGCATTTACCGCTATGCCATCCCCGGTCGTCAGATCAACGATTGCAAACCAGAGCGTAACAAAATACTCCGCTTCATTACCTTCGCACAGCTGGTTATTCACATCCGCAACGATCTGTGAAGGTGCGCCCCCCATCATCGTGCGGTTCTTCAACAGTGTCTTGGTGATCACCATAAACAGTGCCGCCGGAACACCTTTGCCGGATACATCCGCAACCGTCAGGGCTATATGATTCTCATCCACCAGAAACAGATCATAAAAATCCCCGCCAACCTCTTTTGCCGGATCCATAGATGCATAGACATCAAAATCCTTCCGTTCCGGATACGGCGGAAAGATCCGTGGAAGCATATCCTCCTGGATCTTCTGCGCGACATTCAGTTCCGCTCCGATCCGCTCCTTCTCCTTCGTCACCGCCGTGAAGTTTTCCATATAATCTTTCAATTCGACAGACATCTTCGAGAAAGAATCTGCCAGTTCTTCGATCTCATCCCCGGTACGAATCTCGCATTCCATGACCTTGCCTTCCTGCATCTTACCGGAAACATACTCGGAGATCACATCGTTCAGTTTATGGATCGGACGGACCACCTGCCGGTTCATCCTCCGGTAAAAGATAATACAGAACACCAGCATCACAATGATCATAACACCACCGGTGGCCAGCGCAAGAAGCATTGCGTCATAAGCAACGTCTTCCATTGCAATATCCACCGATGCCAGCGCAATCGCTTCACCGGATGAATTCTTGATCGGAAAAAAAGCCGAAACAACAAAACCATAGATATGATGATTCGTCACCAGAACCGAATCTTCATACTTCCCATGTCCTGCATTCTGCAGCACACCGGGCATCACTTTACCGCCTTCTCCGTAATACTCATCAAAATCGCCCAGATCCATGACGCCGTCATCCGCTGACGGGTTAGCCGCATCCCAGATATACCGGTATCCGTTTTCCTCAGGGATACAGATATACAGATACTTTGCTAAAGCGCGCATCCTGATTTTGTCCAAATACTCCTGTATCTCCTCATACTCTTCATCTTTTGTAAGGGTATCCCTGTAATGCTCCACCAGATCTCCGTCTACGGAAGCGGCAACGACTGCAGCAAGCGAAAAAGCTTTCTGTTCTGTATGACGTATATTCCAGTTAATATAGACCAGAGCAATTGTGATACTGACTAAAAGTATCAGCACGTTGAACATGAGAATGAACATAGTGAGCATTTTAGCCTTCAGGCCGTGTGTTTTGATTTTGTTTTTCTTTTTTTTCTCCTGCATCTTATGTACTTATTCTTTCTCAATCCTCTGCGATCCGTATTATGCTTCTCTTCCGCTTTTTCTGAACGGATAACTCTTTGCCTCCCATACCGCAGGATCCGAAGCCGCAATCAGCCCCAGCCGGAGATGACCGTCACGCAGCGAATACAGCCGGATATCCCCCAGATCACATTCTTCATAAGAAAGCTTTGTCCGGCTGCTGACCATACTCTTTACGAAAAAGATTTTTTCTCCAAAGCGTACGCGTACCATACGATTATAGAGCCTGTATCTTCGCCTTGCTTCCGTCACACTCAGATCATGGCTCAGCCGCGCTTCTTTGATATGTTCGATACGCCAGTACGGCAGACGTTGTTTTTGCGGCATCGCCTGACTCCAGTATCCGGTCATCTCTGCCAGCAGCCTTCGCAGCAGCAGGCAGGCCATCCTTTCACATTTCAGATAGAGATCCACACTGTCTTCTTCCTCATAAATCTCTACCTCTTCCTGCAAAAGAATATCCCCGCAGTCGAATTCTTCCGACAGTTTATGGATGGTGACGCCCGTACGGCTGAGTCCGCGTTCCATGGCACATTCCACCGGACAATAGCTGCGTCCCTCCGGCAGAAGGGATTCATGTATATTAATGCCATAAAAACCCTGACTTTCCGGAAGCAGAGGGATCTTTCGTCCGTAATCGGCGCTCACAAAAAGCTCACATCCTTTGGCGATCCAGACCTGTTCCTCCTCCGTCGTGATCGTATGGTCATACACGGGTATCCCTCGTTTTTTTGCCTCTGATACGATCTGGAAATTCCGGAAAAAATCCTCATCTCCGCAACAGGTGTACAGTGCCATAATATCATGTTCTTGGATCAGCCATAAAAAACAGGCAAGGAACGCATCCGTTCCCAGATATACTATTTTCATCGCATTCAAACGTGTCCCGATAAATCTGTTATTTCGATATGCTTCAGGTCGTAATCGCGCTACAAGTGCACGATTCGACTGTGAATAGCGGCTAAAAATTTACATAATATATTATTGTATCATTTACAAACCATTCTCACAAGCGAGATCTTGCTTATATTCTTAAACAATCTGTGAATTTTTGTTTCCCGAAGTCTTTTCGTGTGTTATCGTTTCGCAGACGCTCGATTCGGCAATATAGTGTAACCATATATTTGCTATTCTTTCTTCCTGTATAAGCGGTAGGCCGGCTGGGAATAACCGGTCTCTTCCTCATATGTGTCGATCATCGTTTCCGAAACCAGAACACATTCGTACCCCTCCGTCTGTTCCAGATAGACCTGTAATCCCTGCATATAAGCGGAACAGACGATATAATCAAAATCATACTTATCCAGAAAATGCGCGATCTGCTCCGAATCCGCGCACGAGAGGATCTGCACATACTCAGTGACGACATCCCGTTTGCCGTTGACAGCTCTTAAATAGGGTTCGGTTTTCGGCTCCAGGTAAACATGTCCGATCCCGTTCCATAGAAAAGCCGAACCGTTATTAAACGTTGTCATGACCCGCAGGTCTTCCGGATGTGCCTCGTGTGTCAAAAGGTAGGTGATCGCAGCTTTGGGGTACTGTTCCGTATCCTTCGTTTTGGGAAGCAGTCCGTTCGAAAAGCCCCTTCCGTCCGTTTCCACACGCAGGATCGTCCCGTAGCTGAGCAGACCTGCGCAGAGCAGGAGCACGGCCGCCAGCGCTGCAAATGCATACGTTTGTTTCCCCTTCGCAAGGAAATCCCAGAATGCGGAGCCGTCGATCCTCTCCAGACAATCCCCCGCCAGTACCAACAGGACCGGACTCATAAACAGAAGATTTTTTATGGCGATCAGCCCCATCAGGGTACAACCGATCCCCAGAAGCGCGGTGGCTTCCCGCAGCTTCCTGCGGCAGACTGCGACAGCAGCAAACAGGATCTCAAAAAACAGAAGTACCGCTCCCGGGCTGAGCAATGTCGTCTGCTGTATTTCACTGATCCCAAGCAGCCGGATGTTTCCGGAATGCAACAGGATCAGAACTGCCTGCGTGCCATAGGGGTTGATCAGCAAAGCAACCACCATCAGGAGCACGGGAAGGATGAAATCACGATATCCCGGCTTGTCCCTGCGGATCCCGCACCATTCGCACAGTTCCCTGCACATCGGCAGCCGGTGTACCGGCACCAGATACGGGAGCAGCAGGATAAAATGAAATATAGCATAAGCCGCATGCAGATTGATCTCGAGCAATACCAGAAACGGCAGCACATACAGTATGCCTTTTTTCCTTTTCCGGAAATAATCCTCCAAAACAATGAGCTGCACCGTAAACAACAGCAGGCTTATGATCTCCGGCCTGCAGTTTGGTTCTGTTACGGACAAAACCATAAGTATGGCTCCGATCACGGAAAAACGCCGGTCAATCTCTCTTGTTTTCAGATAATGATATCCGCTCACACCAAACAGAACTGCCTGCAGTATCGTAAAAAGCAGGACACCGTAAAAACCGCCGCACCGGTAGGAAGCATACAGCAGAACGGCATACAGCCACTGCTGAATGACTGTTTTATACCCTTCCTCTACAAAGAACGGATTCTCCCGCATGATGCCATGTTCTGCGATCCACCTTCCGGATGTGGCGATATGATAGAAATCATTATCCCAATAGCAATGAATGATCCTGTATAAAACAAACGCAGCGATCATGATACAGATGCATCCGAAGAAAATCTTATCGCTGCGCGTTTTCCTGTTTTGCATAATTTCCGTATCTGTCCGCTGCGTTTTCATTTATCCTTCTTACTTTACTTATTTGATCGTAGAATACCCGAAACCGTTACAGATGGCATCTACCGGCACGCCATCCCTGCAAAGCGGACAGTTTTCTGTCTCAAAGCTGGCATAATCCGGCAGATCATGATTGGAATACAGCGCCCGGATCGGAATGCCGCCGATCTGTGCCGCTACGGAATAGATTGCAGAGATACCGACCACTTCGCCTTTGTAGAATCCGATCGTACGGATCGCACCAAGCAGTGTCTCACCGGTGGTCGCGGTATCGATCAGGATCAACACCTTCTTACCACGGATCATATGCTGGTTGTTCTCGCGGAACATCATCTGCCCGCTGGTATTGTATTCCGGGCTGGTGATATACATGGTCTTATGGGAATTGGCCGAAATGATACCGGCTTTGGTCATCTTATTTGCCATATAAGCGCCGACCACTTCCATGCTGTTTAGGCACAGGATCGTATCGATCACATCCGAGACCATATACATCTCTGCCAGTTCCTCACCGGTTGCCCTGGCTTCTCTCTGCCGGGATTTCATATCCGTCAGATCCATGTAATAATTTACATGGGAATTCGGTGTCACAAAATGCCCGGGAATATAACGGAGCACCACATCTTTGTTTTTTGCATAGTCAATCTTTTTGTAATCCTGCATAATACCTTCCCCCATTTCTTTTTTGTCCCCCAGTGTCATCCCGGATACCCGAAACAACAATGTTATGTTACCGATAATATTATACCAAAAAGAGCATCTTTTGACTAGCATTTTTGTGCATTTTGTAATTAAAAGTCCACACGTACGTTGTATCTTTTGAAAAAGTATGATAAAATGCAGTTATCAGAATTCTTTCTTAAGGAGGTATCTTAAAATGTCTTTTAAGGATGTTGCAAAGGGGCTCGGAAAAAAAGGACCATCGGATTCTTCTGCGGAAGGCACGATCCTGAGTGCTGCGGATGGTGCTCTGGCAGACGGCCGCGGACTTGACGAGATCGCACAGGAAGTGATCCAGGGGAAATGGGGTGTCGGCGAAGAACGGAAAAAGAAACTGACCGAAGCCGGCTACGATGCCGCAGCTGTACAGAAACTGGTCAACGAAATGATGAAAAAATAAGCTTTCCGAAAACAGTGGTTCTCCCAAAGGGAACTACTGTTTTTTTATTGGTTTCCACGCAAAAAATACTACTGTATTTGACCGGAATGTGGTATGATGGATAATGTATGAAATAATCAATACGTTCAGAAAGGATTCCTGACATGAAAACTATCAATGGTACTTTTGATTGCAATCCGGATTACCCTTTAGAACAGTTACTTTCCGAAGAACAGACACTCGAAGATATTCTCTTTCTGGATATCGAAACGACCGGTCTGTCTCCCCGCAACACCAATCTGTATCTGGTGGGATGCGTGTATTATCAGAGTGAAAAATGGCATTACATTCAATGGCTGGCAGAAACCTACGACGAAGAATTGCAGGTACTGACGGCATTCTTTGAATTTGTTCGTAAATACAGATTCCTGATCCATTTTAACGGGAATCGTTTTGATCTGCCCTATCTGCTGCAAAAGGCAGAGCAATATGAAATGCCTTATTCTTTTGAAGGCAAAGACGGCGTCGATATCTACCGCCGTATCCTCGGATACCGCGACATCATCGGGCTGCCCAATCTTAAACAGAAAACGATCGAGGAGTTTCTCGGCATTGACCGTGATGATCAATACAGCGGCGGCGAGCTGATCAGCCGCTATCATGATTATGTCTGTGAAAAGGATCCCCTGATCTTAAACGAGCTGCTGTTGCACAACAAAGAAGATCTGGAGGGAATGCTGCGCGTGGTTTCCATGCTCTCCTACCCGGATCTGTTTTTAAAACCGGTACGTGTCATGGGCGTTCACGCAAATTATTTTAATGATATGAACCGGAAGCGCGGTCAGGAGATCATCCTGAAGCTGCGTTTCAAGTCCCCCCTGCCCAGGGTCATTTCCTTCCGCGGGCTCGGCTGCTACTTTACCGGCGAAGGGATCAACGGTTCCCTCAAAGTGCCCCTGTTTGAAGAGGAAATGAAGTACTTCTATTCCAATTATCAGGATTACTACTACCTGCCGGCCGAGGATACCGCTATGCACAAATCCATTGCTACCTTTGTTGATAAGGAGCACCGGATCCAGGCCACCGCTTCTAATTGCTACACACGCAAAAAAGCCCTGTTCCTGCCACAGTGGGAGGTTTTGTTCACACCATTCTTCAAGAGGGATTACAAAGCAAAGGAATATTTCTTTGAATTGACCGATGAGTTCAAGAAAAGCCGCTCCGGCTTTAATATGTACGCAGAACACATCCTGACCAGTATGTATCAGTATCGCGATTGATCTTCCTCGAAGACAATGAGCATCAAAAAAGCGTTCCGTTGCGGAACGCTTTTTAAGTTCTTACTTTTTTCAATCCAGCCGTTCATAGAAGAACGAATTTTTACGACCATAGTGCATATCCTGATAGCCCGTGATCTGCTCCGTACTGCCGATAAAGAGGATCCCCTCATGCAGCAGCGTGTCATGGAATCGGCGGAATACCTCATCCTTTGCCTCTTCCGTAAAATAGATCAGCACATTACGGCATACGATCATATGATAATCCTTCGGATAATCCTTTGCTTCCAGCAGATTGGCCTGCCGGAATGTCACACGGGATTTGATCTCATCACTGACAGCATACGCGGTTTTCAGTGCAGCTACCGGATCGCTCTCTCCGATCACTTCGACCGCATCCATATCCTTACCGGTCAGTTTGCGGAAATATTTATCCCGAAATTCTTTCGGAACACCGGCCAAGGATTTCTCATCATAGATACCACGTTTGGCTTTTGCCAGGATCGTCTTATCGATATCTGTAGCATAGATGCGTACCTGTTGGATCGGAATATACTTTGAAAGCGCCATTACCAGTGAATACGGCTCATCACCGGTAGAGCAGGCCGCCGACCAGATCTTCAGGTTCTTACCGAATCTCTGTATCAAAAGAGGGATTACCGTCTTATCCATAAACTCCCACTGATCCGGATTACGATAAAACTCGGAAACATTAATGGTGAAGTGGTTCAAAAACTCCTCCAATGCTTCGCGATCCGTTTTCAGCAGATTGATGTAGGATGGATAATCCTTCAATCCCTTCTTCGTGATCAACTGATCAATACGACGTTTCATCTGTGCTTCTTTATAAGCATTCAGATCCACCTTCGTAATGCCCAGTATCTGTTTTTTTAAATATTCATAATCGCCCAGATTAACACTGCTTCTTACAGAAGCAATATTTGAAGCAGCGGAATTACGGGTACTTAACGGCATCTGACTCAGACTGCTTACTTTGTCACGTGTGACTGCCGCACGATCCAGTATATTTTTTCGATCCGCAATGGATTTTCTTTCGGATATGGTACCGCCCGTTTTCCGCTTATCCTTCAAATCAATGGGCATTATGCATTATTCCTCCGTATCGGAACCTTCATTCTCTTCCGGAAGCAGCTCTTTGCGGCTCAGGGAGATCTTGTGCTCTTCTACGTTTACATCTACTACCTTCGCTTCGATCTCGTCGCCAACCTTCAATACATCAGACGGCTTCTCGATGTGCTTGCGGCTGATCTGGGATACGTGAAGCAGTGCATCCACGCCTTCTTCCAGCTGAACAAATGCGCCAAACTCGGTCATACGTGCAACCTTACCGGTTACAACCGTACCGATCGCATACTTATTCTCTACGTTAAGCCACGGGTTGTTCTCATCAAACTTTGCAGAGAGTGCGATCTTCTCGCCCTTGATCTCCTTGATGATCACTTTCACAGTGTCACCCTTCTTGAATACGTTCTGCGGAACATCGATACGTCCCCAGCTCATCTCGGAGATGTGCAGCAGACCGTCGATACCGCCGATATCTACGAATGCGCCGAAGCTGGTCACGTTCTTAACGACACCTTCAACGATATCGCCTTCTTTGATACGCTCCAATGCTTCTGCCTTCGCTGCTTTGTTGCGCTCTACCATGATGGACTTGCAGTCACCGATGTAACGGCGCTTCTTCGGATCAAACTCGCTCATAACGAACTCGATCTCCTGATCTGCAAATACATTCAGGTTCTTGGTATAGGTAGCGGATACCAGACTTGCCGGAATGAATACCGGGATCTCGTCTACTCTTGCTACCAGACCACCCTTAACAACCTCGGAAACCTTAGCCTTCAGAACAGTCTTGTTGTTGAATGCATCCTCCAGGATCTTGCTGGACTTCTCAGCGATGATACGCTTATGAGACAGTACTACCTGTCCGTCACCGTCATTCAGTTTCAGAACTTTTACTTCGATGGGATCACCGGCCTTCACCACAGTGGTAAGGTCTAATGTCTGGTCATTGCTGTATTCGTTTCTGGTTACGATGCCGTCTGATTTATAGCCGATATTGACAGCGATCTCAGTCGGTGTAACTGAGATAACAGTACCTTCCACCACTTCCCCCGTTCTGATATTTTTGAAAGATTCTTCCAACATTTGTTCAAAAGTTTGCTCTGACATATTTTTGAACCTCCTCAATGATATAGTTCGGGGTGGAAGCCCCCGCTGTGATACCGACTGTATTGATGCTTCCGTCCTGCTTCAGTTTCAGCTCCGAGAGAGTCTGGATAAAGTCTGTTCGCTTACACTCCTCTGCGCAGATCTCATAGAGCTTACGTGAATTGGAACTCTTGCTGTCCCCAATCACGATCATCGCGTCTACACCCGCTGCGATCTCTCTTGCTTCCGTCTGATGCTGAACAGTAGCATTACATATAGTATTCACAATACTAACATAATACGATTTTTTTTCAAATATTTCAACAATTTTTTGAAATTTCTTGTGGTGAAATGTTGTCTGCGAAACCACGCATACTTCCGCGCCCTCTGGCGGTGTATATTGTTCCGCTTCTTCCGGCGTGCTGATCACAGTCGCCGGCCGTCTGCACCATCCCATAATGCCCTCCACTTCAGGATGTGCGGGATTACCCACGATCACGATCTCGCGGTTCTCACTCTCCCGGTAGACGATTTCATGGATACGTTTTACGAACGGGCAGGCCACGTCAACATACTCGATCCCTTTCTCTTCGAGCATATCGATCACGCGCTTTGGTACGCCGTGCGAACGCAAAACTACGATGCCGCTGCTCACGGCACGCAGTTCTTCTTCGGTATTCAGAATGCGTGCTCCCTTCTCTTCCAGCCGGTGGATCACCTCGTCGTTATGGATCACCGGTCCGTAGGTATAGAGTTCCACACCTTTTTCTGCCAGCTCAAAGGCTTTATCCACCGCTTTTTTCACGCCGAAACAGAATCCGGCAGTCTTGGCGGTAATGACCTGTATTCCGCTTTCTTTCTTTTCTTCTGACAATGCTCCGTACTCCTCTGCTGCTATCGGCTTCCTTTGCGAATGCCGTCAGCCCACTTTCTCGTTTACGATCGACAGCAGTTTCTCTTCCACTTCTTCGATCGTCATATCGGAAGTATCCACCAGCACGGCATCCTCTGCCTGTTTCAGCGGCGAGATCTCTCTTGTCATATCGCGATGATCGCGCTCAATGATATCCGCTTCGATCTGCGCCAGATCTGCAGATTCTCCCTTTGCGATCAGTTCCTCATAGCGGCGCTTTGCACGCACGGCACTGCTTGCGGTCAGATAGATCTTGACCTTTGCCTCCGGCAGCACGACGGTTCCGATATCACGTCCATCCATGACCAGGCTTTCTCTGGTTGCCAGCTTCTGCTGCAGCTCCACCAGTTTCTTACGCACATCCGGATTCACGCTGGAACGGGATGCCATATTGCTCACCTGTTCCGTCCGGATCAGGCCGCTCACATTCTCACCGTTTAAGATCACCTGCTGTACGCCATCCTCAAATTTAATGGAGATATCGGCATCCTTACACTTTGCACTGATTGCTGCGGCATCTTCCATATCCACGCCTTCTCTTAGCAGATACAGCGCCATAGCACGGTACATTGCCCCGGTATCCACATAGATCACGCCCAGTTTCTTTGACACGCTCTTTGCGATCGTGCTCTTGCCCGCACCTGCCGGTCCGTCGATCGCTACCGAAAATACTTTATCTGACATTTGCTTTTCCCTCCTGTCAATTCACACTGTTATCTATCATAGCACATTCCGTGCCTTAACGCACCACATTCGTATAAATTCATGTTTGTCGAGCCGGCTCACCCAAGAACCGTCCCCATGGCTCACCGACAAACATGAATTTATTCAGCCGCGCTTGCCCCGGCCAGGTGTCCTGTAGACCAGGCGATCTGCAGGTTGTAGCCGCCGGTATGGGCATCCACGTCGATCACCTCGCCGGCAAAGTACAGCCCCGGTATGAGTTTGGATTCCATGGTAGAAGGATTGATCTCCTTGACGTTGACGCCGCCCTGCGTGATGATCGCCTCGGCAAAATCCCTTGTACCGGTCACTTCGTATTCCAGATGCTTCAGACATTGAACCATCCTCTGGCGTTCCTCTTTCGTGATACCGTTGACCATGCGGTCTGCCTTAATGCCGCAGCGATCCGGAAATACATCTCTTAACTTCCCCGGCAACAGACTGCCAATCACGTTCCCGAAATGCTTATTCTTATTCTCATCAAATTCACGTACGATGCGAGCATCCAGCTGTTCTTCCGTAAGCGCCGGTTTCAGATTGATCACCAGACGTGCTGCTTCGCTTTCTTTTCCCACACGACGCTTCTGATAGACCGAGGATGCCGTCAGGATCAACGGCCCGCTCACACCAAAGTGTGTATAGAGCATCTCCCCGAAACCGCTGTAGATCTCCTTTTTCCCGAGGAACAGTTTTGCCTCTACATTCTTAAGTGCCAGTCCCTGAAGCGCCCTGCATTCGTCCTCTTCGCGCAATACCAGCGGTACCAGTGCGGTACGCGCTTCCGTCATAGTATGGCCCTGTGCTTTGATCTGCTCATCAAAGCTGCCATCCGATCCGGTCGTTGCATAGGAATGTCCGCCGGTGGTCACGATCACCGCATCCGCAAGCAGTTCTTTTACGGTCGTACCGCTTTTGCTGACCGTTACCTTCCTTTGGTTATCCAGAACTGTTTTTGCGATCTGCAGGCGAAATCCGCTATCCCGTTTTGGCAGGATCTGTCGTACCTCGGTAAACAGCTGCACATCCACTCCCGCCTGCCGCAGTCCGCGCTCCATGGCATTGATCACATCCCACGAATGATCGCTCACCGGAAATACCCGCCCGCCTCTTTCCTCTTTCAACGGGCAGCCCAATTCCTCCACCAGTTCCATGACCGCATAATGATCAAAGTCATATATACTGCTGTAAAGAAACTTCGGATTGCTTACCACATGGGAAAAGAACTCTTCGTTCTCACAGGTATTGGTCAGGTTACACCGCCCCTTCCCGGTAATAAAGAGTTTCTTTCCAAGCTTTTCATTTTTTTCCAGCAGGATCACTTCTGCACCATTTCTTGCAGCCGTGATCGCCGCCATCATCCCGGCAGCCCCGCCGCCGATCACGGCAATTGTTTTCTTC
Source organism: Lachnospiraceae bacterium (assembly GCA_017634975.1). Lineage (GTDB taxonomy): Bacteria > Bacillota > Clostridia > Lachnospirales > Lachnospiraceae > NK4A136. Next base: position 25,828 of record JAGBMJ010000093.1, read on the forward strand.
GTCTTTTCCATAGGATCAACCAATTATGCTATTCCCCTCTTCGCATCTGGTAACGTGTTTCTTTAATCTATTCCCCATAATCCGCCATCTCATCCCGTTCATAGGTCTGGAAAGCATTCCAGCTCTGTTCCAGCGTTTCCAGACGTTTGCGGATCTGTTCTTCGTTTTTCAGATATACCCCGATCACCAATGCATTGATCGTACTCATTGGTGCGACCAGAGAATCTGCGATCGTGATCATATCGGTCTTTGCCCACAGACAGACCGACGAATACATATTCATCGGAGAATACTTGCTGTCCGTAATGGAAATGATCCGGGCGCCCTGATGGTTTGCATAGTCCATCGCCCGCAGCGTACGCAGGGAATATCTCGGAAAGCTGATGCCGATCACCAGATCCTCTTTTTGTACCCATGAAAGCTGCTCATAGATCTCACTGATATTCGTTGTCGTTACACTCAAAACATCATCGCGCATCATCCGCAGATAATAGGTCAGATAATCTGCCAGAGGCGCGCATGTACGAATGCCGACTATGCAGATCTTTCTGGCATTTGAGATCAGTTCCACAGCCTGATCAAAGGTATTGCCGTCCACCATTCCGATCGTATCAACGATATTCTGCGCATCTGCGACCAGCACACGCCGAAGCAGTTCCGAACGGTTTTCGCGCAGCTCATTTGTATTTGCTTTTTTCGGCGACACCAGACGGCTCTGCAAAGCATCTGCCATTGCCTGTTGAAATTCGGGATACCCCTCGTAACCGAGCATCGATGCAAAACGGACTACGGTCGATTCACTGACGGAAGCCGCCTCGGCCAGTTTCATCGCGGTCATAAAAGCTGCGCGTTCCATATTGTCGGAAATATAATCCGCGATCTTTTTCTGGCCCTTGCTCATTTTATCGTATTGTGCTTTTATTGTTTCAAGCATTGTATTATCACCTGTCTTTATATATCACTTCATATAGCCCCTCATCCGGCGCTACGCGCCACCTTCCCCCAGGGGGGGAAGGCAAGCGTAAATTTCTAAAAAAGTGGCTCTGTTTCCAAAGCCACTTTTCATTAAAGTCCTTTTTCGTAACTATTCTGAACAGTTACCTTTTTTGTTGCTACTTCTTTATACCGGGTATGCTTTATTCTTCGTGTCGCCCTTCTTTACATCCACCTTTTGCTGCTGTGCTTCACGATACTTGAAGAAGTCGGTAGCAACCTGCGGGAACAGTGCATAGGACAGCACGTCCTCTTCCTGCTGCTTGTACTGCTTCATCTCTTTCTCGATGGATTCCAGCTCCGGCTCGGTATGGCCGGTAGCCTCTGCACTTCTTGCAGTGGAACGCTTCTCGCCCGGGATGACCTTATCGATCACTTCCTGGTTCATCGGCTTAACGGTCTGGCCGTAGTTACCGCGCAGCAGATCCTTGAACTCGCCGGTAGCCATCTTGTATCTCTCGCCCATCAGGACATTGAAGATAGCCTGGGTACCAACGATCTGGGAAGACGGCGTAACCAGAGGCGGCTCACCGCAATCCTTACGAACACGAGGGATCTCCTCAAGCACTTCGTTGTACTTGTCTTCTGCATGCTGCTCTTTCAACTGGCTTACCATGTTGGAAAGCATACCGCCCGGTACCTGATACAGCAGAGTCTTGATGTTAACACCCAGCACCTTGGTGCTCATCAGGCCATTCTCGATGCATTCTTCACGATACGGTCTCCAGTAATCAGCGATCTCTGCAAGGATCTTCTGATCATATCCGGTATCATACGGTGTACCCTTAAAGGTCTCAACCATAACCTCGGTTGCCGGCTGGGAAGTACCCAGAGCGAACGGAGAGATTGCGCAGTCGATTACATCTACGCCTGCTTCTACAGCCTTTAAGTAGGTCATGGAAGCTACACCGGATGTGTAATGTGTATGCAGCTGGATCGGCAGCTTGGTATTCTCTTTCAGCGTCTTTACCAGCTCTGCAGCCTTGTACGGAACCAGAAGACCTGCCATATCCTTGATGCAGATCGAGTCTGCGCCCATCTCTTCGATCTTCTTTGCCATATCTGCCCAGTACTCCAGAGTATAGGCATCACCCAGTGTATAGGAAAGTGCAATCTGAGACTCGCCGCGGCCTTCCTGCTTCTTGATCTTGTTGGTCGCATCGACTGCAGCCTGCAGGTTACGCAGGTCGTTCAAGCAGTCAAAGATACGGATCACATCGATACCGTTTGCAATGGACTTTTCAACGAAAGCATAAACCACATCATCTGCATACGGACGATAGCCAAGGATGTTCTGTCCACGGAACAGCATCTGCAGCTTTGTATTCTTGAAACCGTCACGCAGTTTACGAAGACGCTCCCACGGATCTTCCTTCAGGAAACGAAGGGATGCATCAAATGTCGCACCACCCCAGCACTCTACAGCGTGATATCCGACTTTATCCATCTTATCCACGATCGGAAGCATCTTCTCGGTCGGCATACGTGTAGCGATCAGAGACTGATGTGCATCACGCAATACCGTTTCCATAATACCAACCGGTTTTTTCACCTGATCTGACATAATTATATTTCCTTTCTATTCATAGTTTTGAGAAACATTCCTTCGGATATAAAACCCGAAGGATGTCGTAGTGATCAATCCGTATCTATCAAAATACACCGAAGATGGCCATAAAGGTACCTGCTGCAACAGCAGTACCGATAACGCCTGCTACGTTCGGGCCCATTGCATGCATCAGCAGGAAGTTGGTCGGATCTTCTTCCGCGCCTACCTTCTGGGATACACGTGCTGCCATAGGTACAGCAGATACGCCTGCGGAACCGATCAGCGGATTTACCTTGCCGCCGGTAGCCACACACATGATCTTGCCAAAGAGCACTCCGGCCGCAGTACCGAACATAAATGCGATCAGACCCAATGCTACGATGAACAGAGTATCCGTATTCAGGAATGCTTCTGCGGAAGTCGTAGCACCTACGGATGTACCGAGGATGATAACTACGATGTACATAAGTGCATTGGATGCGGTCTCCGTCAGCTGACGAACCACGCCGGATTCACGGAACAGGTTGCCGAGCATCAGCATACCAACCAGAGGCGCCGTGGTCGGAAGTACCATGGAAACAACGATCGTGATGATGATCGGGAACAGGATCTTCTCCAGCTTGGTTACCGGACGAAGCTGTCCCATCTTGATCTGACGTTCCTTCTTGGTGGTCAGCAGCTTCATGATCGGCGGCTGGATCACCGGCACCAGAGACATATAGGAATATGCTGCTACTGCGATCGGCCCAAGATACTTGGTCTGCTGCAGTTTACCTGCCAGGAAGATCGATGTCGGACCGTCAGCACCACCGATGATGGAAATGGCAGCCGCCGCCTTGTCATTGAAATCTGCCCAGCCCATAGCGCCTGCATACAGAGCGCCGAAGTATGCTGCAAAGATACCGAACTGTGCAGCTGCACCAAGCAGAAAGCTCTTCGGGTTTGCGATCAGCGGACCGAAGTCGGTCATAGCGCCTACACCCATAAAGATCAGGGACGGCAGGATCGCCCACTCGTCTAATACATAAAAGTAATACAGTAATCCGCCCACGCCGTTTGGCGAATCTTCCGCCCGCATCATAATATCCGGATATATATTTACCAGCAGCATACCGAATGCGATAGGCACCAGCAGCAACGGCTCAAACTCATGCCGGATGGCAAGATACAGGAAAAAGAGCGCCACACAGATCATGATGGCATTTTTATAAGTGAATTCAGGATTCATAAATGCCATCTGTCCGAGCAGATTGTTTAATATTTCGCTCATGAGATGTACCTCCGATAGTTTCTGTAAACCGTTCGTTTCTTAATTACTTAAGTGTAGCAAGTACCTGACCTGCCTCGCAAGCGTCACCGACTGCTACATCGATACTTGCAACGGTACCGTCCTGCGGAGCTACCTGCGGGATCTCCATTTTCATCGCTTCCACGATCAGGATCGCATCGCCCTTCTTTACAGCGTCGCCTACGTTCTTCTCGATTTTGAAGACCTTACCTGCTGCACCGGCTTCGATCTTTACGGAGCCTGCACCGCCGGAAGACTTCGCTGCAGCCGGAGCTGCCTTGGGCGCTGCCTTCGGAGCAGCCTTGGGAGCCGGAGCTGCCGCTGCACCGCTGCCGCTTCCTTCTTCTACGGTTACTTCATATACATTGCCGTTTACGGTGATCGTATAATTCTTCATTTCGATAATCCTCCTAAAACAATATTGATTGTTGGTTATTTGATCCTTCTGATGCTGCGCACTACAAAGCCTTCCGTAGAAATCTCTGCACTGCCGGCTCCCGCTGCAGCTTCTGCCGCTGCGATTGCCGCCGCGATCACCGCGATCAGCTCATTGTCATCCGTCTCATCTTCTGCTGCTTCTCTTTCGATAATGCCTTCGATCGCCTTATCTACGGAAGCTTCCGCCGGAGCTTCTTCCTTCTTGGCAAATGCTTCCTGCAGAGTCGGTATGATCTTGAACGCCGAGATGATGAACATGATCACGATCAGCATTACAAACACGGTACCCATACCGATCGCCGTATTCTGTGCTGCATTTCTCATTGCTTCATCCAAAGAGAGCTGCACATTCACCGTGATCGACTGCAATTCATTATAGGAATTGTATGCGATCTCTACGGTAGCATTGTGCTTATCCCCCAGCAGATGGAAGACTGCGATCACACTGTCATCTGCTCCTGCCTTGAAATACATCGGTTTGGTTTCGTCCAGTCTGGGATTGCCGATATCCTCGATCGAAGACTGATAGGATTCCCATCCGGCGATCAGAGCCAGCATCTGCGGAGCCTGTACACTTTTTTCCTGGCGCCACTGATGCTTTCCTTCATCCGCTTTCGTTTCGTCCAGCATTATTCCTAATTCTTCCGGATTAGAAATATACGTGTACGCTGTTTCCGGATCTATGTACATTCTTGATGTATCCACGTTCCCAAGAACCTGTTCCTCACCGCAGGCAGACAGCGCAAAGATGCAGACAAGCATGAGCAGTAAACTATAGATCTTCTTTTTCATGAATTGTCATCCTTTCTTATCAGAATCTTTTCTGAAACTGTCCTGCCTTATGCGAAAAGCATTTCAAACGCATAGATCAGATGCTTTCTGGTATCCTGCGGCTCGATGATCTGATCTACGTAACCGCGTCTTGCTGCGGAAGAAGCACTGTTCTGCAATGCCGCATATTCCTTCGCTGCTGCATCGATCTCATCTGCGCTCTTTCCGTCATACATTACCTTAGCGGCAAACTTAGCATCCATGGTGCCGATCTCGGCATCCGGCCATGCAAATACCAGATCTGCGCCGATACCCTTGGAATTCATAGCCACATAAGCGCTGCCGAACGCCTTGCCGACGATCAGGTTTACTCTTGCCACATCACAGTTTGCAAATGCTTCGGTAAGAGCAGCCGCTGCCTTTGCAATATGCTTTTCGGAGCACTTGGTTGCCTTGAAGCCCTTTACATTGGTCACGGTCAGGATCGGAATGCCGAAGCTGTCACAGAAATAAACAAAATCTGCAGCCTTTTCCGCAGCTTCATGGCTCATCATGCCATCAAATTTCTCAGCTACTTTGCCGTCCTCGCCTACCACTTCGTTACGGTTTGCCACACAGCCTACCGTTACGCCGTCCAGATGGATAAAGCCGGTAACCATATCTTTTGCATATCCGGCACCGACTTCAAGGAAGTCATTGTTATCTGCTATATTGGAAAGTAAGATGGAAGTATCACCGGCAGCACCTAAAATGTCCGGCACGATACGGTTCAGATCGTCCTGAGAATCCGTGATCGCTACATCATCATTGTTCTGCGGGAGCATCGATACCAGTGCACGGATCTGTGCCAGGATCGTATCGGTATCTCCGACAAAATCAACATTGCCCGCTTCCTCGGACTGGAACTTTGCGGAAGAAGTATCACATTTTGCCGTATAGTTGCCATCCAGAGTATCCGGAGCATTGACAAAAAGCTTAGCATCTTTGGACTCCATAAATACAAAGTCCGACATCGCCGGAACCAGAGCCAGACCGCCGCCACAGTTGCCGAATACGGCTGTGATCTGCGGAACCACGCCCTTTGCCATAGCGCTCTTGAAGAAGATCTCACCGAGTGCGTTCAGTGCATCGGTCGCCTCCTGCAAACGTACACCCGTAGAATCGATCAGACCGATCACCGGTGTACCTGTTTTCATTGCCAGATCGTAGATGTTGCAGATCTTTTTGGCATGCATCTCACCGATGCTGCCGCCGAGAACCGAAGCATCCTGGCTGTAAACATAGACACGATTCCCATCGATCGTACCATAGCCCGTAATGACACCGTCAGACGGTGTAGCAGTCGAAGCCAGGTTAAAATCGGTGGCACGCGCAGTTACAGCGGAGCCGATCTCAACGAAACTTTTTTCATCGAGCAGGGAATTGATCCGATTGCCCGCTGAGCTTGTTGAACTACCCATTCCTGTTACCTCCATTTTACTTTTGATAAAATATTGCGAAAGCACGCTTAAAAAAACGTGCTTCAATGCACCGTTTGGTATTATATCATAAGATACCCGAAAAGCCTAGGATTATTTTTGTAGAATTACACATCCACTTTTACATTTTCCAGTTCCAGATCTTCCGCCGCTTCCGCCTCTGCCTGTACCTTAAAATCTTCCACCATTTCGGGACTCACCGTCGGCAGCTCGCCGATGGATTTGACACCGAAGCTGCGCAAAAACTGTTCGGTCGTTCCGAATAAGAGGGGCTTTCCGGGAGCATCCAGACGCCCCACTTCTTCCACCAGTTCGTATTCCAGAAGTTTATTGATGGCATGATCGCAGCTGACACCGCGGATCTTTTCGATCTCACCACGCGTCACCGGCTGCTTGTACGCGATAATGGAAAGTGTTTCGATCACGGTATCCGATAAGGAATAATGCTTCGGATGCTTTGCCAGCTTCATCAGGTACTCGTAATACTCCCCTTTGGTCCCCAGCTGTACCGAATCTTCGAGTTCGGTAATGGTGATGCCGCGATCCTCGCTGTCATACCGCTGCTTCAGATTTGCGATCGCGGCACGCACCTCATCGGTTTTCATATTCAGGATGTCCGCCAGCTGCTCCACCGATACGGAATTGCCCGTTGCAAACAGTACCGCCTCGATCGCCGCCTCCGGACAATCCGGTTTCGGCAATGCCGGCTCTTCATTTTCCGCCTGCTCTTCCGTCTTCTTCGTCCGTTTCTTTCTCGTTTTTTTCGGCGCTTCTTCTGCCGCTGTTTCTCCGGCTGCTGCTTCTTCTGTCACGTTTTCCGTATCCACCGGGGTTTCTTCCTCTGCAACCGTGGCTTCTTCGGATGCATTCTCACGATCCTCTTTTTCTGCGACCGTCTCTTCTTCCGTCACCGTCATCTCTTCGATGATCGCGTTTTCCGCTTTTACAGTTTCTTCTGTATTTTCATTATTTAAGATTTCGTTATTCTCTTCCATCCCAGATCCCTATTCTGTTTCGTTTATACGATTGCAAAATCTTCGCCAAGCGTGATCTCGTCCGCATCCTGCGCTCTCTCGATCAGGATATCTCCGAAGATCTCTTCCTGCCGGATCACGATCTGTCCCATCTTCATCAGCTCCAGCACCACAAGGAAACTTACGATGATATCGATCTTGCGGCTCTGCTGCTGCAGGAGCTCACGGAACGAGCACACTTCATGCGCATTCAGATATTCCAGGATCTCCAGCTGTTTGTTTTCCACCGAGATCTCATCCTTTGCGATATTGCCGAACTTGCTTCGGATCGGATCTACGCGGTCTTCCACACGCTTCATGATATCTTTGAAGATATCGTTCAGTTTTTTCAGGTTCAGATCTTTTACCAGATCCTCATAATTCACCGGCTCCCGATAATTCAGTACCGCTTCCGGCATGGTCGGCTCCTTGTATACCGAGCGTCCCGCATCCACGAAACGATCCTTCAGCTCAAACGCCATATATTTATACATCTTATGCTCCAGAAGTTTCTGCACCAGTTCGGCACGAGGATCTTCTTCTTCACCTTCCTCATTCACCTCTCTGGGCAGCAGCATACGGCACTTGATATCCAGCAGCGTTGCCGCCATCAGCAAAAACTCGCTCATCACGTTCATATCTTCCCGTTCCATCGCCCGGATATATTCCAGATACTGCGCCGTGATCTCCACGATCGGGATATCATAAATGTCTACTTTATTCTTTTCGATCAGATGCAAAAGCAGATCCAGCGGTCCTTCAAATGCTTCCAGTTTTACCGAGATTGCCATCGTTCTTATCCCTTCCTGACTTCTACATATAACAGTTCCGCCGGGTTAAACACACGGATCGGGAACGTGTGTGTTCCGATACCGCGGCTCACCACCTGGTCCTTTTTGTTCAGATGATACAGCCCTCCGCAGTAATCCGGGAAAAGCCACAGTTTCGGGCTGATCACACCGCCGATCCCCGGCAGCTGCATAATGCCGCCGTGATAATGCCCCGAGAAGGACAGATCCGGCCCCCACTGGGCGTATACCGGGAGATATTCGGGATCGTGTGCCAGAAGGATATGATAGTATTCATCCCGGGTACTGCCGAATGTCGTCTGCAGCAGACGGGGCGAGAGTTCCCTGCGGTTGCTCATCTTATAATACTGCTCCGGCAGGGTCAGCCCATGAAGCCGGATACCATATTCCTTCAGTAACGTACTATCGTTATCCAGGATCTTTGCGCCTGCATTTTTCAGTTTCATCAGCATATCCCGATAGGTAAAGTGATATCTCCACGGAGACCACTGTACACGGCTTTCATGATTGCCCAGTGCATAATAGACCGGTGCAAATGCCGAAATATCCTTAACCAGTGCACAGGCTACATCGATCGACGCATTGATGATCTTCTCCCCGCGATCCTTGGCCGTCATAATATCGCCACCCATCAGGACAAAATCCGGAGCCAGCTTTTTGATCTCTGCGACCAGACGCTTATTCCCTTCCCCGAACTCCCGGCCATGCAGATCCGTGATCACTACAAACTTTGCATTTTTCTTTACCTTTTTGGACCGGAAGTAATAACGATGCACCTGAAAACGCCTGGTATCGCTTAAGATCACTCCCGAAAAGAATGCTGCCAGCGAAGAAAACAGAAAAAATAATATACGCAACCCACTGCCCTCCATTGTTCCGAAACTGTCGGCAATCGTTTCCTACCATATATAGCCACAGTAATGTATCATAACACAAGATATAACCGCCTTCAAGATGACATAACATCTAAATAATCTATAAATTTTGCATTCCTAAGGGCTTTTTTCTTTATAGGAATTGCGAAGCAATTTCCTATAAAGCAAAAAAAGAATGCCGCGGATACGACATTCTTTGTAAATCCTTTTGAAACTAATCAGATTAGTTATATTTGCGCTTTCTAGCTGCTTCGGATTTCTTTTTCCGCTTTACACTCGGTTTCTCGTAGTGCTCGCGTTTGCGGATCTCCTGCTGGATTCCTGCCTTTGCACAGCTTCTCTTAAAACGACGCAGTGCTGCATCCAGATCCTCATTCGGCTTTACTTCGATCTTCGACACCAGACTCAACCTCCCCTCAGCCGTAAGATTCGTTTTTTCACAAGCAATTGCTATTATATACGCTATCCGCGCATCCGTCAAGCGGTTTTTGTTTTCTCTTTCATGATCATCTTCATCATTTCTTTTTCGACCACTTCATTGTGGTAGACCCTTCGCTCACAGACCGAAATGATACGCGCCAGCTCCTTTTCGCTGAGTGTTTTATATTTTTCCCGCCACAATGTTTCAAACAGCATGATCACATTGAGTCCGATCACTCCGCTCATCGTATGTTTCAGAAAGCTGTAGTCTTCATAGCATTCCATATAGGTCCGAAGCAGATGCGAAGTATAATAGGCCGCATACCGCTTCACCCGTTCCGGATGTCCGGCGATATGTTTCCGAAACAGCCTCTGCCACTCCTTTTCCCCGTCTTCATAGCTGAGTTTATCGAAGTGTCTGTAATACATACGGCACAGTTTATACAATAGCGGCAGGACATACTGCATACCGTCCTGGTAAAAATCCGTACTCATCAGCTGATTGATCAGCGCGATCGGAAGCGGAAAACATTCCGGCAGCCATCCGGTCTCTTCCGACCGTTCAAAACCGCTCTGCAAAGCCTCCGGCTCCCTCGTTCCTTCCAGCATCATCTTATCCTGTACCGTTGCTGCATAGACCACAACATTCTTTAACGCTTCCTTCAGAGCCTCCGGATCTCCGTTTACCGCTGCGGTACCGATCACCGTGATCAGCTGAGCGCGGCTTTCCTCCAGTGCCTCCAGATACGCCATGTCATCATTGTCGCCCGTCTGCTCCTGTTGTTCCTCTGTTTCTTCTTCAACAAAGTACTGCTCCTCACAATGCTCCAGAAACAGCTCCGCCACATGGACACACGACAGATCCAGCTGCAGTTCCGTATAGGTCCCCGGGCAGAAACGGATCCGCGGATAAATCCGGCAGATTTCCGCCAGATAGTCTTCTCCTTTTTTGAGCTGCATCCCGCACCGTCCGTCCAGACGCAAAAAAGGACAGCGAAAACAGTATGGTGAAAACGACGGCTGCACTTTGCCGTGCATCGCCATTTTCAGCCGCAGTCCCCACAGCCCTTTCTCATTTCGAAACCTGCGTATCGCCTTGTCATCCAGGGGAATCCGCCAGCCCTTGCAGCAGCTCTGCGGACACTCCCCCATCAGACATTGAAACTCATTATAGTACGATATCTTTTTGACCAGCATCAGCCAAGCTGCCCGTTCAGTGCAGCCTCTGCCTCTTTCAGTGCATCTGCGATGCCTGCCGGATTCTTACCGCCGGCCTGTGCCATCTGCGGCTTACCGCCGCCGCCACCGCCGACCAGACCTGCGATTGCCTTGATCAGGTTGCCTGCATGAGCACCCTTCTTGATCGCTGCATCGGCAGCCATCGCGATCAGGTTGACCTTACCGTCCGCATTGGAAGCCAGTACGATCACACCATCTGTCACCTTATCCTTCAGCTGATCTCCCAGATCACGCAGACCATTCATATCTACGCCGTCTACAGCCTTTGCCAGGAACTTTACGCCCTTCACTTCTTTGATATCGTTATCCACACTGCCCAGTGCCGATCCGGCCGCCTTGCTCTTTAACGATGCGATCTCGGCGTTCAGGCCTTTTACCTCTGCCTGCAGATGGCTGATCTTGTCTGCCACCTCGGCCGGCTGTGCTTTCAAAAGAGCTGCCGCCTGCTTGAGCTGCGCCTCTGCTTCACGATAATAATCAAATACAGCCTGTCCGGTGATCGCTTCGATACGGCGTACACCGGCTGCGATACCGGATTCGGATACGATCTTGAATGCAGAGATGGTACCGGTAGATGCCACATGCGTACCACCGCAGAGTTCTACGGAATAGCCGCCCATATCGACCACGCGCACTTCCGATCCGTACTTCTCACCAAACAAAGCCATTGCACCGGTCTTTCTCGCATCTTCAATGCTCATCAGTTTGGTCACTACCGGCAGGTTCTCGGAGATCTTTTCGTTTACGATGCGCTCTACCTTTGCCAGCTCCTCCGGCGTCATCGCCTGGAAATGGCTGAAGTCGAAACGGGTACGCTCCGGATCCTGGTAGGAACCTTTCTGCTCTACGTGGCTGCCCAGCACATCACGCAGTGCCTTCTGTAACAGATGGGTCGCACTGTGGTTCTGGCAGGTGCGGGTACGATTCTTTGCGTCCACTTTCAGCATCGCCGTCTCTCCGTCCCGGATCATGCCCTTGGTTACCACACCGATATGGGCGATCTTGGAGCCTGCCACATGCTCGGTCTTTTCTACCACAAAGGTACCGCCGGCCGTCTCGATCACACCCTTATCACCGATCTGGCCACCCATGGTGCCGTAGAACGGTGTCTCATCCGTAACGATCGCGCCGCGCATACCATCGGTCAATACTTCTGCAATGGTATCTTCCAGACTATCGTCATTATCTTTTTCTTCATCGGTATATACCTGTGCCATCGCAATGATCTTTGCTTCGCTCTCCAAGCGGTCATAACCGATAAATTTTGAATTCTTCGTCGCATCCATCTGCTCGTATACCGTCTTTTCATTACCAAGCAGACGCACCTGCTTTCTGGCACCGCGCGCTCTTTCCTTCTGCTCTTTCATAGCCGCATCAAAGCCGGCCTGGTCCACGGTATACCCCTTCTCTTCCAGGATCTCCATCGTCAGATCCAGCGGGAATCCGTAGGTATCGTACAGTTTGAATGCATCCGCGCCTTTCAGTTCCTTCGCGCCTTCTGCCTGCATTGCCGCTTCCATATCGTTCAGCACTGCGATACCCTGGTCAATGGTACGCGCAAACTGATTCTCTTCCTGACGCAGGTTATTTAAGATAAAGTCTTTCTTCTCTTCCAGTTCCGGATAGCCGTCCTTGCTGCCTTCGATCACAGTCTCGGCCAGTTTTGCCAGGAACACGCCATCGATACCGAGCAGCCTGCCATGGCGTGCCGCACGGCGGATGATACGACGCAGTACATAGCCGCGTCCTACATTGGAGCAAGTGATACCGTCGGAAATCATAAAGGTCGCCGAACGGATATGATCGGTGATCAGGCGGATGGATACATCCTTCTTCTCATCGGTCTGATAGGTAACTCCTGCCATCTCACAGACTTTATCACGGATGGCTTTCATCGTATCAATATCAAATACGGAGTCCACATCCTGCACGACAACAGCCAGTCTCTCAAGACCCATACCGGTATCGATATTCTTCTGGATCAGATCCGTATAATTTCCCTTACCGTCATTGTTATACTGGGAGAATACATTGTTCCATACTTCCATGAAACGATCGCATTCACAGCCCACCTTACAATCCGGCTTGCCGCAGCCATACTTGATCCCACGATCGTAATAGATCTCGGAACAGGGGCCGCAGGGTCCCTCGCCGTGCTCCCAGAAGTTATCACACTTGCCGTCTGCATCACGGTAAAACTTTGTGATCTTTTCTGCCGGTACGCCAATCTCATCGGTCCAGATCTTTGCTGCTTCGTCATCTTCAAAATAGATGGACGGATACAGACGCTCCGGATCCAGTCCAACCACTTCGGTCAGAAACTCCCAGCTCCATTTCAAAGATTCATGCTTAAAATAATCACCAAAGGAGAAATTACCCAGCATCTCAAAGAACGTCAGATGTCTGGCCGTCTTTCCGACATTTTCGATATCACCGGTACGCACGCACTTCTGACAAGTGGTCACTCTCCGTCTGGGCGGCACTTCCTGCCCGGTAAAATAAGGCTTTAAGGGCGCCATACCCGAGTTGATGATCAACAGGGAATTATCGTTGTGCGGTACCAGCGAAAAGCTGTTCATCGACAGATGATCTTTGCTCTCAAAGAACTCCAGAAACATCTTTCGTAATTGGTTGACTCCGTACTTCTCCATCACTAGTTTCCTCTCTTCTTATGTTAAGTCTTTTTTGTAACTGCTCAGAACTGTTACCCTTTTTTCAATATAAGTTCATGCGTTCCTTATATTACCACAAAACCATAAAAATAGGAAATACTTTTTTCACCGCAGTAAAATGTTGCGCCTGTCCCCATAATGAAAAAAACCGCATCGATCCCGATACGGTCTTTCAGCTGGAAAAGAGACTTGAACTCTCGACCCCTTCATTACGAGTGAAGTGCTCTACCGACTGAGCTATTCCAGCAGCAAAAGTAATTATACGAAATATCTCCGCAAAATGCAAGTATTATTTTTCATAATCAAATTTATGTTTATAGATAATATGCCGGAATCGCTGTTTTCAGGATGAAGTAAAACAGCATAAATGTGCTGAATGCCGCCGGCAGATAGCGTATGAACGCTGATACTTTCGGGATACGCGAAAAGATGGCCTCATAACCGAGTGTCACCCAGAGATACAGCGGGATCACACAGGGCAGCACATAGCGTCCCTGTACCTGATAATCGGAAGTATAGCAATACCAGAGCCACAGTGAGAACGTGATCAGGCACCCCAGGAACAGCAGCAGATGGCAGAGCAGCGTTCTTCGCGTGATCTCTTTTCGTCCGGTCCAAAGGCGCAGTAACAGACCTCCGAAGGCAACGATAAAGAACAGTTCATACAGGTAATAGTATTTGATCCCTGCATAAACCGAACGGGAACCATAGGCTGCCACGAATCCGCGAAACAGCTCCCATAACGTTGCATTCTCCCGCAGCATCCCAAGGATCCCGATTCCGCGTGCCTGTGCCGTTGGCGCACGATAAGCTCCGGTCGCCGCCTGCAGCTCACGAAGCGTGTTCATACCGGTCACATCCCCATGGAGCAGGGTCGCATTCCGGATAAACCACCAGCCGGCCAAAATTCCCCAGATCAGCAGGATCCCTCCGCCATAAGAGAACATCTTCCGGTAATCCGGCTTTCTCTTGTCCTTCCCGTTCGAAACAAAGCACATAACAAACCAGGGCACACTGATCAAAAGAAATCCATAGGCATTATAGTAAGAAAGGGTACACAATACCGTGCCGATTGCAAAAATAATGCTGTTGCCCTTCCCCACTCCATCCTGTTTCATACGGATCATTCCATAAAGCATCACCGCGATCGACAACATACACATGGATTCCACATTGACATACGTGTGCAGAAACAACAGCTGCGGCAGATACATGATCCCGCAGCAAAAAGACCACAGCGTTCCCCGTTCCGAGAACAGCCTGCGTCCCAACAGCCAGACAAAAAGCGCCATCAGCATACCAAAGAAAAGATTCACCGACCGGGCAGCCAGCAGCATTGCATCCGCTCCGAAGCCGGAAACCAGCCGCATATTAAGTCCCATAAACAGATAGGATAATCCGGGAAAAAGGGCATACGATCCTCCGTAATACGGGATCTGTACCTCCGGTTCAAAGCCGTTCGGCAAACGTAAGTATTTACAGATATAGGTCGGGATCAGATATCTGGAATGTTCATCCGGCGGATTGGTATATAAAGGCGGGGTATCTTCGATCGGCTGCAGCAGTGCGATCCATACCGCAACTGCCAAAAACAGGCCCATATAGATCAGCAGGCCCAGAATATCCTTCATTTGGATTTTTTCTTCATAGAGTTTTTTCATACATCGCCTATGATACCATATCCGTCGTAAAAAATCGAGCCTATAAAAAAGCGTTCTGCTTGCAGAACGCTCGCGCCGAGCGCGGTTGCGATAGCAACATCTTCCTTACGCGCGATAGATGATTTTCTTACGGTTTTACCGTTAGAAAATCACTATGCGTAACGCAGTGAAGAAGTGCGCATCCCCCGGAGGGCTTTTTACCATAGGGAATTGCGGAGCAATTTCCTATAAGGTAAAAAACGGACCGCTCCAACGAGCCGTCCGTTTCCTTTTACGTATTTTTTGATTTTTACAGATCGTTCATCAGCTTTGTCTTGTGTGTATTGAACTCGTCTTCGGTGATGATGCCGCCATCTTTCAGTTTCAGCAGCATACCGACCTTCTCCTGGAACTCGTCCATGCTGGCGTAAGGAGCAAAGATCTCATCGATCAGCGCCTGTTTCTTCTCATCAAATTCCTTCACTGTGATGAACTGGCTGTCTCTGGCTACCATATACAGACGGGTACGTAATACATAATCCGCCATTCCTTCCACATCTTTGAGGATCGTTACCTGACGGGAATGATAATCGTTCTCGTTTACCCAGCCTCTCTGATACATACGGATCAGTCGGTCGATCTTTTCCTTGAAGCTTGCTTCGTTGGTATACTTCATACCCATTACGTCATTGATGAGCTGCTGTTTCTTCTCATCAAATTCCGCATTGCCGGCAGCTCCTGCCGCAACCATAGCCGGCCAGCGGGAAAGCTTCATATCAAGTACATCCATCGAATCGGTGAGGTGCGGATCCAGCATTTTCTTAAGCTCCGCTTTATCGCTCTCTACCTCTTCTGCCGGGATCAGTTCCGCATCCACAAGGATGGGCAGCTTCTGCAGTTTCAGCTGGAATACTTCGTTCGGATCTGCCGGATCGTAAGCCACGCTGTCAAGCAGCGCCGACTTTTTTGCATCGTATTCATTCTGGCTGATCAGCTCGCTCATCAGGATCACCGGAAGCTTCGAAGTGTTATCACGAAATACTTCCAGATCATTGACGCTCGGATCAAAACATTCATTTACGATCTGATCCTTATTTGCTTCAAATTCTGTATCGGAAAGCATACCGGATTTCTTCAGCACGAAGATCTTCTGGATCTTCTCATAGAAAGAACTCATACCCTTTTCGTCGCAGATCAGTTTGAGCTTCTTTTCCTTATACTCTTCATCGGTACACATGCCGGATTCGTGCATGATATCGAGCTTTTTCAGCTTCTGCTCGTAAGATTCCGAAGGTTTCTTGTTCGCAGGTGTTGCCGGAACAGCAGGTGCAGCCGGAGCTGCTGCTTTCGGAGCTGCTGCAGGTGCCGGTGTGGGTGGTACCGCCGGAGTCGGAGTTGCTGCTTTCGGAGCAGCTGCAGGTACAGGTGCCGCTGCCGGCTTCGGTACAGCCGGTACGGGTATTTCCGGAGTCGGAACCGTCGGTGCTGCAGCCGGTGCCGGAATCGCTGCCGCCTTCGGTGTCGCAGGAATGCTGCTTGCTTTCGGCGGTTCTGCATTGCCGGTCATTCCGCCGGCAGCCTTAACCATAGAAGTCAGTTCATTACACGCGATGTCCAGATCTTTCAATCCCGGAAGGATCGTTCTGGTATTCTTTGCACCATACAGTGTCTGCATCTTGGTAAAGATGATCAGTGCATCTGCCCCCTGAAATTCACCTTTCTGTACATCACGGATCTCTTTGGCATGGTAATCAAATGCAGATACATATTCGTTCTTGCCGTCATCGTTGCAGATATAGCCTTTGCCGGAAACAATACCGCCTTCCCGGCTTTCGTCCAGCTGAAGAAACAGTTTATCCTGATTTTTTTGTTTCAGAAATGATTTTAAACTGTTTCCCCAGTTACAATCATAATTCTTCATCGGATGTTCCTCCCTTAATTATCTGAACATTTTACAGATCGTTCATCAATTTCGTCTTATACTGATTGAATTCTTCCTCGGTAATAATACCACCATCTTTCAGTTTAAGCAACATTCCGACTTTTTCCTGGAACTCATCCATATCTTCATACGGAGCAAATACCTCGCCGATCAGAGCCTGTTTCTTCTCTTCGAAGTCGTTTGCGGTGATCAGTCCGCAGTCTCTTGCTACCATATACAATCTGGTACGAAGAACATAATCCGTGATCGCTGCTACTTCATTTGCGATCACAACCTTCTTGTCATGATAGCCCATCTCGTTCAGCCATGTTTTCTGATACATCAGCATCACGCGGTCTACCTTGTTCTTGAAGCTGTATTCGTCAGCAGCCGGCATTGCCATCACTTCCGTGATCATACGCTGCTTTCTTTCTTCAAATTCCGCATCGGTAGCCGTACCAGCCACTACCATTGCCGGCCATCTGGAAAGCTTCATATCCAGTACATCCAGACTATCTGCAGCGGTCGGATCCAGCATGGATTTCAGCTGTGCCTTATCTGCCTCAAACTCCGCTCTCGGGATCACATCCGCATCTACAAGGATCGGCAGCTTCTGCAGCTTCATCGTAAAGGTATCATTATCATCCATCGGGTTGTAAGCAACACTCTGGATCAGGCGGTTCTTCTTCTGGTCAAAGGTGATCGGGTCGATCAGTTCACTCATAACCATGATCGGAAGCTTCGCAGTGTTATCGCGGAATACTGCAAGATCGGTAACGGTCTCATCGAAGCATTCATCGATGATCTCTTCCTTCTTCACTTCAAACTCGCCTTCGGAAAGCATTCCGGCCTTCTTCATCGCAAAGATCTTCTGGATCTTCTCATAGAAGGAGGTCATGCCGCGTTCATCGCAGATCAGCTTCAGCTTCTTCTCTTTGTACTCTTCATCAGTACACATACCGGATTCGTGCATGATATCCAGTTTCTTCAGTTTCTGCTCGTAGCCTTCCTTCTTCTTCGCGCCGCCGGCCGGTGCATTCGGAGCTGCCGCTGCAGCCGCTGCCGCTACTGCAGTCTGGGAAGGTGTATACGCCGGAACCACCGGTGTCGGTGTCGGAGCCGGCTTCGGAGGCGCTGCCGGCGCAGGAGCCGGTGCCGGTGCTGCTGCAGGCGCAGGAGCCGGTGCCGGCTTCGGTGCTGCCGGCTTCGGTGCTGCCGGTGCTGCCGGAGCTGCCGCCGGCTTCGGTGCCGGTTTTGCCGGGGCTGCAGCTGCAGGCTTGGAAGCAGCCGGTGCCCCTCCCTTGGCAGGTTCTCCCTGCATACCGCCGGCCGCCTTTACCAGCGCCGTCACCTCTTCCATCGCCTTGTTCATATCCTTCAGTCCCGGAAGGATCGTCTGAGTATTCTTAACTCCGTAAAGGGTCTGTAACGGCATTACGATGACCAGCGCATCCGCTCCCTGGAACTCACCTTTCTTGATATCACGGATCTCTTTTGCATCATATTCAAAGGTGGAAACATACTCGTTCTTGCCTTCTTCGTTGCAGATATAACCGCGTCCGGAGATCTTTACACTGTCCGGTCTGGTATCGTCGGTACGCAACGATAATTTTTCCTGTTTTACGGACAGGAACGATTTCAAACTGCTTCCCCAGTTACACTGATACTCTTTTACTGCCATTTTTTTACCCTCCTGTAAAAATATAAACCCTGCCGCTTTGGCGGCAAACATTTTCTTTAAAACAGACCGGCTTTCTGCCTTCTTCTGTTATTCTAATATAACAATTAAAAAAGCCTGTTTCAAGAGCGTTTCCGCCCCCAAAAAGGCTTTTGATGATTTCAACTCATATTGTGCAAAAAAAGCACGCAATCAATTTGTCTTTTTTATCGTTCAGAGCAATATTGTTTTATTCAGAAGATGTGTTTTTTCTTTGATGCTGCCTTCCAGTCTCTGCCTGGTGGTTTCCATAATGCCCAATTTAGTAATATCTACGACCTTTATCGGCGGATAGGTTCCCTTTGCAAGGGAGCGCATTTCCGAAAGCAATATTGTTTCACTTTCTTTGTCTTCCATACTGATAAAATCGATCAGGATCGTACCGCTGATATTCCGTGCCTGAACCTGATACATGACCTCCCGTGCCGCTTCGAGGTTCAGTTTAAGAAAGGTCTCTTCGCGCCCCTTTCCCGGGCGTACTTTTGCCGAATTCACATCGATCACACACATGGCCTCCGCCTCGGTGATCACCAGCTCCGCCCCGCAGTCCAGCCATACCCGCTCGGAACAGATCCGCTTTACCTTTGCCTGCAATCCGTACAGTGCTGCCATAGAAACGCTGTCGTCTTCATACCATCGGAGCAAGGCCGTATCGGTCCCGGTGCGAACCGCTTCCGATCTTGCCCTCTCATACAATGCCGCGGATTCCGTGATCCAGATGCCGCCATTTTCGGCAATTCTTTGGAGACTCTGAGCGACGACGGATCCGGAAGCATACAGACGCATGCAGGAAGATTCCGTCTCCCCCCGTTTACGGATCTCCCAAAGCACTGCCGCGAGCTCCTGCGCTTCCTTCTTCAGCTCCTCCTCTCCGGCCTCCTGCGCTTTCGTCCGGAAAAGAATGCCGACACCCTGTTCCTCTATGAGATCCCGTATTCCCATCGTATCGCAGATTTTCTCCAGCCGTTTTTTCTGTTCCGCCGTCAGTTTCCGGGAATAACGTATGCCCGGCTGTCCCAGGCTCATCACCATCCAGCTTCCGTTTACGGATAATGCCGTCGTTGCCTTTGCCAGTTTTTCGCGGTACGCCAGCGTTTCCACCATGACCGGCAGCACAGTTCCGACCGGATAAATGCCGGGCAGAAAAAAACGCCCCCCTTCGGTTTCAACAAAGGAGGCCGATATCGCCTTTGAGATCTGTACCACTCTAGCAAGATAGATATCTCCGACACCGGGCGCATCCGTCTGTTCCGTGAACACCCGGCGGATCCTTCCGTCTTCGAGCATATAGATCACCGTCCAGGGGATCCCCGCAGCATCGTTTACCGAATAGGCCAGCGCACGCATCCCCTCCGTTTTCATCTCGGAAAGCTTTTCCTTTTTTTCTTCTTCCTTCTGCCGTATCACGCATCTGCCCCCAGAGTGAGTAAAGGAATATACTCCCCGTTTCGTTCTCCGTAGATCTCCTTACGAACGATGCGGGAAGCGACGATCGCATCCTCCGTCACGCGTTCCGCCAAAAGCGAAAACACATCGGCCGGTCTTACATTCAGGGCACTTCCGCTCAACAGCCGCATCTTCAGGATCGGTTCCTGCGCATCCACGGTAAGACTCAGGATACCCGGCCGGATATTTTTTGCTTTTTTCTCTTTTTTACCGCCTTTTTTACGATGATCCGCCGAGCTGGTCGCCTCTTCCTGCGGCTTTCCGAGCAGCAGCACTTCTTCCTGCATCAGGTTGACCACAGCAGTCATCAGGATCCCGTGCAGTTTTTCCGGATGTGTTCCATCCACATAGATCTCATAATCCGCCGCCGCAACACTCGCCATCGCATTGGGTGCCTTCTCCGGCAGGCGTGAGGCACCGCAGATGCAGATACCTTCATGCATCACATCGTTTAAGGCGCAGCTGAGTTCTTCCGGCGCCCGATCTTCCGTCAGCTCCAGATCCATATAATCGCCGTCCGTTTCCATCGCCACGCCGAGCGGATACGCAAAGGACATGATCTGGTGCGGATGGAACCCTTCGGTATACTTTGCCGGGATACCGGAGCGCATCACCGCTTTCTGAAAATAGCGCAGCATATCCAGATGTCCCAGATAGCGCACCGAACCTTTTCTTGAAAATTTAAATCTGACCGTTATACTCATCTCTTCTTCACACAGATCCCACACTGATAACTTGCACAACCGCATCCGCTGCAATGATCCCTGCAGTTCGAGGTCGTCACTTCCTCTCTTGCACGGTGCCATTCGTTCAGCAGCCATTCTTTCTTTACGCCGCAATCCACATAATCCCAGGGAAACAGCTCATCTTCTCCGCGCTCCCGGAAGATGTAGTTCTCATAGTCCACACCGCACTCTTCAAAAGCCCGGATCCAGCGTTCATAAGAAAACTGCTCCGTCCAGGCATCAAATAAAGCGCCGTCTCTGTACGCCCATTCGATCGCCGCTGCCACCCTGCGGTCGCCTCTGGCAAAAATACCCTCGATGATCGTTGTCCCGGCTTCGTGATAATGATAGGTGATCGACTTCTGGTTCAGCTGTTCGCGTACACTGCGCTTGCACAGAGAAGCCTTCTCCAGGAAATGTTCCATCGTATCCATCGGTGCCCACTGAAAGGCCGTAAACGGCTTGGGTACAAAGAACGAAGAACTGGCCGTGATCTGCACGCGTCCGTTTCTCTGATCCTTCGGTACCGTCTCATAATATACTTTGGCGATCTCATTGCACAATTCCGCGATCGCCCGCACATCCTCTTCCCGTTCAAATGGCAGTCCCAGCATAAAATAGAGCTTCACTTTATTCCAGCCACCCTTAAATGCCAGTGTGGCACCGTTTAAGATATCTTCCTGCGTCAGTCCTTTGTTGATCACATTACGCATACGCTGGCTGCCCGCTTCCGGCGCAAAGGTCAGACTGTTCTTCTTCACATCCTGCACCTTGTTCATCACATCCAGTGAAAACGCATCGATACGCAGAGACGGCAGGGAAATATTGATCTTTCTGCGGTTGCATTCCCCGATCAGTTCTTCGAGCAGCTGTTTTAAGCCCGAATGATCGGATGTACTCAGGGAGCTTAGAGAGATCTCCTCATAGCCGGTATTCTGCAGTATGGCTTCTGCATGCTTCATCAGCGTATCCACATTACGCTCCCGTACCGGCTTGTAGATCTGTCCTGCCTGGCAGAAACGGCACCCCCGGATACAGCCGCGCTGCACCTCCAGTACCGCACGATCCTGCGCTGCACGGATAAACGGCACCACCGGTTTCACCGGATAGAAGCTGCCATCCATATCCTTCACAAGTACTTTTCGCACTTTTGCCGGAACATCCCCGTAGATTGGCTGCATACTCTTCAGCGTACCGTCTTCTTTATACTCCACCTCATAAAGCGATGGCACATAGATCCCTTCGATCTGCGCTGCACGATGCAAAAAATCCCTTCTTGAAATACCCTGCTCTTTACATTCCTCATACAGATCAAAGAGTCGGCGATACATCACTTCGCCTTCTCCGATATAGAACATATCAAAAAATTCCGCGATCGGTTCCGTATTATACACACACGGCCCGCCGCCGATCACGATCGGATCGTCTTCCGCGCGCTGCGCCGCGTGAAACGGGATCCCCGCCAGATCCAGCACCTGCAGGATATTGGCATAGCACATCTCATACTGCAGCGTCATGCCCAGAAAATCAAATCCCCTGACCGGATCCTGGCTTTCCAGGGCAAACAGAGGTATGTGATCCCGCCGCATGATCGCATCCAGATCCTTCCAGGGAGAAAAGACGCGTTCACACCATACATCCTCATAAGTATTCATAAGCCCGTATAAGATCTGCATGCCCAGATGAGACATACCGATCTCGTAGATATCGGGAAAACACATAGCAAAGCGGACCTTTACCTGATCCGCTTTTTTCATGACACTATTCAACTCACCGCCGGTATACTGCGACGGTTTCTCGACCTGCATCAGTATTTCATGTGACAGGGCCAGTTTTCTTTCCGAAAAATCCATACCTTTACCTTCTTGCGAGTTCCCTAGTGATCTCCTCCCAGGTCACACCGCGCTCTGCCATCAACACCATCACGTGATAGAGGAAATCCGAGATCTCATACTTGATCTCTTCCTTGTCCGGGTTCTTCGCCGCGATGACGATCTCCGTACATTCCTCGCCCACCTTCTTCAGGATCTTGTCAATTCCCTTATCAAACAGATAATTGGTATACGATCCCTCCTTCGGATGCTCCTTGCGATCCATGATCACATCGTACACATCCGTAAATACCTTCATCGGATCCGCATCCAGATAATCCTTCTTCACGATCTCGTTAAAGAAACAGCTGCGGTTGCCGGTATGGCATGCCGCTCCGATCTGGCTGACTTTTGCCAGCAGCGTATCCTTGTCGCAATCCGCATACAGGGACTTTACATACTGGAAATGTCCGCTGGTCTCTCCCTTCACCCACTGGCTCTTGCGGCTGCGGGAATAATAGGTCATACGGCCGGTCTGGATCGTCGTATCAAAGGCCTGCTCATTCATATAGGCAAGCATCAGTACTTCCTTGGTACGGTAATCCTGCACTACCACAGGGATCAGTCCGTCCGCATTCAGCGTCAGATCGGCAAATTTCAGTTTTGCATCAAAACCATCCACATCCACACCGCTCTCGGAGCAGAACGCCTTGATGGAATTGATCTCTTTTGCATTCGCATTGACCAGAGGTCCGAAGACGCCGGCCAGCTTTTCCTTTCCGAGCAATCCTGCGATCTGTCCGGGTGCCGCATCCGGCATGGGTACCAAAACCGGCACTTCCGATGCTCCCATCACTTCCGTTACCGTACCGCCGGCATAATGATCATCGCTGTTTACCACGATCAGCTCAGAGATGAACTCATGGATCGTTGCGGTATTTTTCAATACTTCCTCCGCATTGCCTACGCACGCTAAGATACGATCCTTACCGAAACGCTTCGATACATCCTCGGCCAGCTCCACATTGCTGTCCTTTGCAAAATTCAGAGCGGTCTTGGCACATCCCGCATACAGGATCTTCTTCACATCTTCAAAACGTTTGATGTTACCGCAGCCGATCACCGGCACCTCTGCAGCGGCCGTGATCTTTTTCAGTTCACCGATCGACGCATCATGCTCCGCATCATTCTCGGACAGATCAAATACGATAATCTCATCCACGCAATAATCGGAAAATGCTTTTGCCAGTTCTTCCGGTGCCGCATCCAGTGCCGTACGATCCATGCGGCTCTTCACGGCTTTCCCCTGATACAGATAGATCGCTGCTGTAAATTTCTTTTTCATAGTTTTCCTCGTTCACCTTCTAATGTATTCAAAAATGTATTCAAAATGATCAAAGATTTCCTTTGGTGCTGAGCACGCCTTTTACTCTGGGATCCAGCTGTGTGGCAGCATCTACTGCCTTGCCGAAGGCTTTGAACGCCGCTTCCAGAATATGATGCCCGTTCTCTCCGGAGATCTGCTTCAGATGCAGATTGATCGCAGCCGAATAGGATACCGCATAAAAGAATTCTCTTGCCAGCGTGGTTTCAAATTCCCCGCAACGTTCCTCTTTTACGTTCAGATCGTAGGAAAAATACGGTCTGCCGCAAAAATCAACCGAACAAAGGATCAATGCATCATCCATCGGCAGGATAAAGGATCCGTAACGCACCATGCCCGCCTTGTCTCCGACCGCTTCTTTCAGTGCCTGCCCCAGAACGATACCGGTATCTTCCACGGTATGATGTCCGTCCACGTTCAGATCACCGTTGACACTGCACTCCAGATCCATAAAACCATGCTTTGCAAATCCCGAAAGCATATGATCAAAGAAACCGATCCCCGTCTCCACCGTGGATGTTCCGCTGCCGTCAAGTACCAGTTTCATACGGATGTCCGTCTCTTTTGTCTTACGTGAAACAACCGCTTCCCGCATCTTAGTTTCCTCCGTTTGCTATAGGTCTCTTCCGTTATTCTTTATTCAAATCTCACACCGATCGAATTGGCATGTGCGGTCAGACCTTCCTTCTTTGCAAAGAACATGATGTCCTTGTAATCCCGCTCCAATGCCTCTTTCGAGTACGAAATAATGCTGGTCTTCTTCACAAAATCATCTACATTTAACGGTGAGAAGAATTTTGCTGTTCCGTTGGTCGGAAGGATGTGGTTCGGTCCGGCAAAATAATCGCCCAGCGGTTCCGAGCTGTACGGTCCCACAAAGATCGCACCGGCATTTCTTACCTTGGTCATTACCTGCATCGCATCTTCGGTAATGATCTCCAGATGTTCGGAGGCAATGTCATTGACTGCCGCAATGGCACTTTCCATATTCTCCGCCACGAAGATAAAGCCGAACTGCTCGAGCGATTTCTCAATGATCGCTTTCCGCTCCAGCTTCGGCACCATCTGATCGATCTCGGCGCTGACCTTTTCTGCCAGCGCTGCGGAAGTGGTCACCAGGATCGCCGATGCCATTTCATCATGCTCCGCCTGAGAAAGCAGATCTGCCGCTACATATTTCGGATCCGCCGTTGCGTCCGCCAGCACAAGGATCTCCGAAGGTCCTGCTACGGAATCGATGCTCACCTGTCCGTAAACGGCTTTCTTTGCCAGAGCGACATAGATATTGCCCGGGCCGCAGATCTTGTGTACCTTCGGAATGCTCTCGGTACCGTAAGCCATTGCCGCGATTGCCTGTGCCCCGCCCACGCGATAAATCTCATCCACGCCGGCCACATACGCTGCCGCCAGAGTCTCCCGGCTCACTTCACCGCCCTGTCCCGGAGGGGTCAGCATCACGATGCGTTCCACACCGGCCACTTTCGCCGTCACCACACTCATCAGAAGGGAAGACGGATACGCCGCCTTGCCGCCCGGCACATACACACCGACGATCTCTAACGGTGTGAATTTCTGTCCCAGGATCGTTCCATCCGGCTGGGGATCGATCCAGCTTAAGCGTCTCTGCTTTTCGTGGAAGTTACGGATATTGTCCGCCGCTTTCCGCAGAACCCGCAGAAACTCCGGATCCACGGAAGCCACTGCCGCTTTGATCTCGTCATCCGTCACGCGGATATTGTCACTCGTCAGGTGATAATGATCGAATTTTTCCGAATAATCAAAAAGAGCCGCATCTTTATTTTCACGTACATTTGCAATGATGTCATTCACCCTTGCTTCGATGTCCGCGAAATGATTGGTGCTGCGCTTTTCCAAAGTCTTTTTCAGTTCCGCTTTGTTCGCTTCGTTCAATTCAATGATCTGCATTTTATCACCCTCTTTATATATTTTATATTAAATCCTTTAATTCATTGATCAGCCTGCGGATCCGCTCATGCTCCATCCGCATGCTCACCTGATTCACGATCATCCGTGCCGATAACGGACAGATCTCCTCCAATACCGTCAGTCCGTTTTCCCGCAAGGTGCTGCCGGTTTCCACGATATCCACGATCACATCGGAGAGTCCGACGATCGGCCCCAGTTCCACCGAACCGTTCAGCTTGATGATATCTACGGTCTGATGTTTTACATTATGAAAATAATCCCTGGCGATCTCGGGATACTTGCTTGCCACGCGGATCATCTCGTGGTGCTCCAGCTTCTCGCGTACGCTTTCCGGTCCGCATACGCACATACGGCATTTGCCGAATCCCAGATCCAGCACTTCAAAAGCCCTGCGGCCTTCCTCCATGATCGTATCCTTACCGACCACGCCGATATCCGCCACACCGTATTCCACATAGGTCGGTACGTCCGGTCCCTTTGCCAGGAAAAAACGTACCTTCTTTTCTTCATTTACAAAGATCAGCTTACGGCTGCTCTTGTCTTCCATCTCACTGCAGTCGATCCCGACTTTGTTAAGCAGTGCCAGCGTTTTTTCTGCCAGCCGCCCTTTTGTCAGCGCAAACGTCAGATATCGTTCCGTATTCTTACTCTCTTCACTCATTCCCGTTTCTGTTCCAATCTTTAAATATTCCCGAAAAACCGTATCTCAGCGATACCGTTCTGCTTTGCATAATCTTCATATTCGGCTTTGCTGATCTTCGTATCCCGGATCAGTCCCGATACACGCTTTCCTTCGGCACGCATCTTTCCGATCTGTGCAAGAGCTTCTTTGCGTCCGGCCTCATCGTATACGATCCAGGTGATCCCCTCCGCTTCCGGTTTTTTCTTTCCCTGTGCCGATAGCGCGCTCTGAATATCATCCAGCAAAAAGACACATCCGATCGCCGGCGCATCCTTGCCAAATCGTGAAAGCAGATTATCGTAGCGTCCGCCTTTGACGATGGCATCACCCACCCCGTAGGTAAACGCTTTAAAGATCACACCGGTATAATAATGAAACTTGCTGACCATCCCCAGATCAAAGGAGACATATTCCGCCAGTCCGTAAAGATCTACCAGAGCATACAGTTCCACCAGACGGTCGATCGCATTCCGGGACCGCGCATTCGTCACCAGCCTGCGCGCTTCCTTCAGCTCATCGATCGTACAGATATCGCCGGCATGCTGCAAGAGATCCAGATACTGCTTTGCCACACCGGCCTCCCGCAGTACTTCTTCCGCACCGTAATAATTCTTTACGGAGATATACTCCCGCAGGTTCAGGATCACATCTTCATCCAGTCCGGCTTCCTCACAGATGCCCTTGAAAAAGTCGATCTCACCGACGCTGACCGTAAACTGGTCAAAACCGGAGCTCTTCAGTGCTTCGATCACCAGGCAGATCATTTCCGCGTCCGCTTCCACGCGTTCTTCCCCGATCAATTCCACACCCATCTGTGTCGTCTCATTCAGTTTGCCCTGCAGCTGCGTGGTATTCGTAAACGCATTGCCCTCGTAGCAGAGACGGATCGGCATCGGATCTTCCATAAAATACTTTGCCGCGCAACGCGCGATGGAAGGGGTGAAATCCGGGCGTAGTGCCAGCGTATTTCCCTCTTTATCAAAAAACTTGTACAGATCTTTCGACGGAGTCGTGCCCACTTCCTTGGAAAACACATCAAAAAACTCAAAGGCCGGTGTCTGGATCTCCTGATATCCATAGCAGTCAAATACCTTCTGCAGCCTTTTTCCCGTCCGGCGCTTCCAATCCAGCTCCGCTCCGTAAATGTCTCTTACGCCCTCCGGCGTATGTATCAATAATCTTTCCATAATCCGATATTATATAATAATTTTCTACACTATGTCAACCGCGGTCTGTTTTTGCGTTTTTACTCCGTTTCTGTAAAAACACAAAGCCAAGCGCCATAAACACGATCCCGCTGATCACCATTCCCGCCCCGGTACCGAAACTTATGGTTTCTTCGGCAAGGAACGGCAGTTTCTTTGTGATCGGCTCCTCAAACTGCTGCAGGAGCAGGGACGTCAGGTTGTTTAACGCGTGCATCAGGATCGACAGCCAGATGCACTGTTCCTTCCAGGCCACATAGGTCAGCACGATACCCACCAGACCGATCAGGAAAAACTGCAGGATACTCATATGATACAAACCAAACAGCAGGCCGCAGGCCACCACAGCCACCCACGCTTTATACTTATTCTCCAGCGCTCCGAGCAGAAATCCGCGAAAAACAAATTCCTCGCAGACCGGCGGCACCACAGCCACTGCAAGGATGAGCAGCCAGAGCGGTTTGTTCTCCCAGAGCGATACCAGCATCTCCGTATTCTCGGTAGACAGGGAAGGAAATGCCGCCGTGATCAGACCGCCGATCACCTGGATCACCAGATAGGATCCGACGATCATCAATACCGATGCGATCACTGCAATCGCCCTTGGCCTGCCGAGATGAAAGACCTTTCGGAAATCCGCCTTGATGTACCACGAATACCCGAGTACACATGCCAGCATAAGCCCCTGCTCCACGAACAATCCGTAGAGTCCCCACTTGGCTACGGCCAGAGATCCCGCAAAAAGCATCACGATCAGCAGGACCGAAAAAAGCAGCACCACATCGCCGAGCCCCGGGATCTGGTTTTCCTTCATATCTTTTCTGGCTTCCATCAGATGCAGGGAAGCTGCCGCATCTCCAAACAGGATGTTTTCCGAAGAAAACAATCTTGCCATCAGTACCACGGCGACACCCGCATAGGCCAGATTGGAGATCAGCACCATTGCGATCCGTGACAGTTCAAAATGGAATTTGAACAGCTCCGCGATGAGAAGCGTGATATTGACCACCGGGATCAGTGCCGTTGTGCCGTTCAGTCGAAGTGACGGGATCATCCCCGCCATACCGCCCATCATAAAGATGAGCATCACGGGTGTGGTATAGTTCTGTGCCTCCTTAAAGCTTCTTGCATAGATGCATGCACACAGGCACACCGCAGAAGCAAACATCGCAAATACCAATACGCAGAGCAGTGTAACGATCATC
This sequence comes from Lachnospiraceae bacterium, assembly GCA_017634975.1. Lineage (GTDB taxonomy): Bacteria > Bacillota > Clostridia > Lachnospirales > Lachnospiraceae > NK4A136. The sequence goes on from JAGBMJ010000093.1 coordinate 55,056, forward strand.
GCCGGGATATACGAAAACAGGTTGATCCCCGGATCCTGTCCGACCGCTGCCGTACTGCTCATCAGGTAAAAGGCCATGATCCCCATCGACAGCAGATTGAGCAGTGCCGCAGCTACCGCTACCGTAGAGGTCGCCAGAAACTTCGCCGTGATCAGCTCCAGATTCTTGACCGGCAGAGTCAGCAGTGTTTCCAGCGTTCCGCGTTCCTTTTCCCCGGCCGTCGTATCGATTGCCGGATATAACGCACCCATCAGGATACTCGTGATCAGAAGGAACGGAACGATATAGCCGAAGATGTACCCCGCATTTTCTTCCCTGGTCGAAAAATCCTTCATTGCGAAACCGATCGGGGAAAGCGTTTCCTTGATATCCATCCCTTTTTCTTCGAGGATCCGATCGCGCAGATCATCCCGGTAATCCCCCAGCATATCCTTGAGCATTCCGGCCGCGGTCTGCGAATCCGTTTCGGAAGCCATATAACCGATCTCATAATACGGCCGGTTTTCCGATACCGACTGCATCACATAAGCATCCACTTCCTTCTGCCGCAGGGCTTCCTCGGAATCCCGGTTCTGCATATAGGAATCCACAAAAATAAACTCGTACTCATGTGCCTCCTGCTTCTCCAGGATAAAGTTCTTCAGTTCTGCCGCATTCTCCGTGTCCTGTACCGACACACGGTAACTCTTGCTCGTCGAAGCCTTGATCATCGAAGTGGAAAGGTACATGGAAAACATAAAGATCAGCGGATAGAGGATCAGCGGTACCACGATCATCATCAGGATGGTCTTTTTATCACGCAGGATATCCAGGATCTCTTTCCGGTAAAGCGCTTTTACGATCTTTTTATTCATAAGGCGCCCTCCTCATCCGTTTCTTTCTTCTCCTGTTCGATCCCGTTGATCAGGGAGCGGAAGGTCTCCCGAAGATTCTCGGTCCCGGTCTGTTCCATCAGCCCGGCCGGCGTACCTTCCGCAATGATCCTTCCCTTATAGATCATCACGATCCGGTCGCACAGATACTGTGCCTCCTCCATATAATGCGTGGAATACAGCACACCGCGTCCGCGTTCACGTTCCGACCGCATAAATTCGATAATAGATTCGCTGCTCAAAATGTCCAGTCCGAGGGTCGGCTCATCAAAGATATAGATCTGTGGGGAATGTACAAGGCAGCGCGCAATGCTGGCACGCTGTTTCTGCCCCGTAGAGAGCCTTTCGATACGGTTATCGATAAACCCCTGCAGACGCAGCACCTCCGTGATCTGATCGATCCGCTGCTCCGTCGTATCCGTATCCAGACCGTAGATCTCCGCGATCGTCCGGAGCATCTCCCGTACCGACAGACGGTTATACAGTTTCGTATTCTCGGAAAGGTAACCGATATAGCGCTTGACGGCGATATCATCGGTCATCTCCGCCCCGTTGTCATCGATCACTGATACCGTTCCGGAAGTCGGCTTCATCAGCGTTCCGAGCATGCGCAGCAGGGTTGTCTTCCCGGCGCCGTTCGGTCCCAGCACCCCCAGGATCTCACCGCCCTTCGCCGTCAGAGACACGTGATCCACCGCCAGGAATTCTTCCTGCCGGCTCTTTTTCTTATTCCCGTCCACACTGACGGAACGGTTAAACTTTTTGCAAAGTTCCGTTGCCTGAATCCTCATGTTTCCCCCTCATCTGCCCCATTTTGTATCACAACCGGCTCTGTCGTTTTCTTCTTTTTCCGGCGCTTTTTCTTCTCCGGTACCGGCGGATGCAGCTCCATATATTTTTCATACAGATCGGGGCGCCGCTCCCTGGTGCGTTCGATGGACTGTTCCAGCCGCCACTTCTCTACATTTCCATGATGGCCGGACAGCAGGATCTCGGGCACTTTTTTGCCCCGCCATTCCTCGGGCCGTGTATATTGCGGATACTCCAACAGGCCGTCGTTAAAGCTCTCGGTCGTTGCCGATTCATCATTATTGAGCACCCCCGGGATCAGCCGGGAGACGGCATCCATCATCACCAGCGCCGGCAGTTCCCCGCCGGTCAGTACATAATCCCCGATGGAGATATTATCTGTTACGATTTCTTCGAGCACACGCTCATCGATTCCTTCGTAATGCCCGCAAAGAAAGATCAGTTCTTCCTCTTTGGCCAGTTCTTCCGCCTTGGCCTGGTCAAATACGCTGCCCTGCGGCGTTGCATAGACCACGCGTGGCTTTTTGCCCTCGGGGCATCGGATCCTCTCGAGTACCGCCTGATAGGTATCGTATACCGGCTGTGCCTGGATCAGCATGCCGGCACCTCCTCCGTAGGTATAGTCATCCACCCGTTTATGTTTTTCGATCGTATAATCCCGTATGTGAAAGGTCTCCAGCGAAAGGATACCGGCTTCCATCGCCTTATACAGCACACCTGTATGCATCCCTTTTTCGATCAGTTCCGGGAATAAAGTCATTACATAAAAATGCACTTACAGCCCCTCCATCACGGACACATCCATGCGGCCGCCTTTCACATCAACTTTCAAAACACATTGCCGTATCGCCGGCAGCAACAGTTCTGTCCCGTCGGTACGCTCGATCTGATACACATCATTGGCTCCGGTCTCCAGCACATCCTTTACCGTGCCGATCTGCACATCATCCTCATAAACCGCCAGACCGATCAGATCGGAGATATAATACTCATCTTCCTCCAGCGGTGTTGCATGCGCACGGTCTACATACAACTCCCTCTTGCGCAGCCCTTCCACAGCATTCCGATCCGTAAATTCGGCAAAGCGGAGAATGATACGGTCATTCTGCTGTTTCATGCCTTTCAGATGCAGTGTTTCAAAGCCATCCTTCCCGGCCAGATAGATCTCTTTTACCTTCTTCAGATGTAATACATCATCGGTCGTCGGATATACCTTCACCTCACCCTGTACACCATGCGGCTCCGTGATCACACCGATGCGAAAATAATCTTCTTTTTCTGTCATAATCCACCTTTCTCCCATACAACATCACATAATCTATAAAAGTATATCATGACAGGGGTTATTTTTCAAAATAAAAACCGCCCCCAGTAAAGGAAGCGGTTTGCTTGTCAGCTTATTCAATAATGTCCACATCCACAAACAGATCATCTTTCGTCGATGCGGCCTTTACTACGGAACGGATCGCTTTGGCAATGCGTCCCTGCTTGCCGATCACCTTTCCCATATCCGATGGATCGACCTTCAGTTTGACCGTTACATGCTTTCCGTCGGTTTCCTCCGTAACGACCACTTCATCCGGCTTCTCCACGAGTGCTTTGGCGATCACCTCTACTAATTCTTTCATGGTATCCCCTCCAAACTCCCCGTTAATCATTCAACGCTACCGGATTACTTATTTCTCGATATTCGCCAGTTTGAGGATCTTGCCTACGGTTTCGGTCGGCTGTGCGCCGTTTGCCAGCCACTTCTTTGTCTTCTCTGCATCAACCTTGTAGGTGGAAGGCTCGGTATTCGGATCATAGGTACCGATCTCATCGATCACCTTACCATCACGAGCGTTACGGGAATCAGCAACCACGATACGATATACCGGTTTCTTCTTCTTACCCATTCTTGTCAAACGAATCTTTACTGCCATTTTGTTTTTCCTCCCTTTTCTTTGGAATCCTTAAATATTAAACTGTTTTATATTGATATCACGTATAGTGTATATCGCTGTATAACGATCCGATCATCGCAGGAGCACTCTTGTGAATCCCGTTTTTTTGCAGATCAGAACGGAAATCTCTTTCCTCCGAAACCACCCAGACCGCCCATCCGTCCGCGCTTGCCCATACCGCCGAGCATCCCCGGCATCTGCTTCATCATCTTCTGGGACTGCTCAAACTGCTTGATGAAACGGTTGACCTCCGCAATATCGACTCCTGCGCCTTTAGCAATCCTGTGCTTGCGCTGCGGATTCAGAAGCTTCGGATTGGACCGTTCCTGGGGTGTCATAGACAGCACGATCGCTTCGGTACGCTTCATCGCCTTTTCATCGATCATCCCTTCGATCTCGTTCATCTTGCTGCCCACACCGGGAAGCATCGACAGGATACTCGTAAGGCCGCCCATATTCTGCATCTGCTTCATAGAAGTCAGGAAATCGTTAAAATCAAACTTGCCTTTTCGCAGGCGCCCGGCCATATCCTTCTCGGTCTCAGCATCAAGGGACATATTCTGTTCCGCTTTTTCGATCAGCGTCAGTACATCGCCCATTCCCAGGATCCTGCCGGCCATACGATCCGGATAAAACTGTTCCAGATCCGAAAGCTTCTCGCCCATACCGACATAGAGGATCGGCTTGCCGGTCACTGCCTTTACGGAAAGTGCCGCACCACCTCTGGTATCGCCGTCCATCTTGGATAAGATGATACCCGTCACTCCGATCTTTTCATCAAACTCTTTCGCCACATTGACCGCATCCTGGCCGGTCATGGCATCTACCACCAGAAGTGTCTGATGTACTTCTATATTTTCTTTGATGCGGATCAGCTCCTGCATCATATCTTCATCGATATGCAGACGACCTGCCGTATCGAGGATGATCACGTTATGCCCGTTCTTTTCGGCATATGCCAGTGCCTCTTTGGCGATCTCCACCGGCTTGTGGTTCGTACCCATCGAGAATACTTCCACTTCCTGCTTCTTTCCGTTGATCTGCAGCTGTTCGATCGCAGCGGGACGGTAGATATCGCAGGCAACCAGCAACGGTTTCTTTCCTTTTTGCTTGAGCTTTCCGGCGATCTTGGCCGTCGTTGTCGTTTTACCGGCACCCTGCAGACCGCACATCATGATCACGGTCTTTGCCTGTCCGGGCTGCAGTTTCAGTTCCGTCGTCTCCGATCCCATCAGGGCCGTCATCTCTTCGTTTACGATCTTGATGACCATCTGCCCCGGATTCAGTCCACTGATCACTTCCTCGCCGATGGCGCGCTCTTCCACGGATTTTACAAACTGCTTTACCACGCGGAAATTCACGTCTGCTTCCAGAAGCGCCATCTTCACTTCCTTCATGGCTACTTTCAGATCCGCTTCCGTGATCTTTCCCTTCCCGCGAAGGTTCTTAAATATATCCTGTAATTTGTCGCTCAGGCTTTCAAATGCCATAGATCAATTCTCCAATGCTCCGGTCAGCTGTTCCATCTGTTCCATCAGTACCGCGGTCCGGCGCTCATCCATATACAGAACACCGTCATCCGATATCGCATCTCCGAGCATCCTGCGGATCTGCTCGAGTCCTTCATTCTGCTTCCGGTACTGCTCGATCAGTCCGAGCTTCTCTTCATAACCCCGGAGCGTATGGTCACACCGCTTCAGCAGATCATGTACTCCCTGTCTGGTAATGCCGTATTGTTCCGCGATCTCGGTCAGCGACAGATCTTCATACACCGCAGCCCTGCAGATCTCCTGCTGGTGCTCGGTCAGCAACGGTCCATAAAAATCCAACAATATCCCCTGCTCCACGATCTTTTCCATAACAAATGCCATTATATCAGATCATCCGCAGGTGTCAAGTATTTTTTCTTTACACCCGTTTATTCAGATCATGCCCTCTCTTCGGCGGATCAGATCGTCGATGATGCCTGCTACCCCTTCCACCCCCAGGTTGCTGCTGTTGATGCACAGATCATAATTTCTGGAATCACCCCATTTGCCGTCACAGTAATAATTGTGATAACTCTTTCTCGTGGCATCCTTACGCTTCATCAGACGAAGTGCCTCGTCCTCGGACAGGTTGTACTTCTCCATGATACGTCTGCACTTGGTCGCTTTGTTGCCCAATACAAAGATGGAGACCATCGCCGGATGCTTCCGCAGGACATATTCTCCGCAGCGTCCCACGATCACGAACGATTCGCCCCGGTCCGCCAGCTTGCGGATATAATCAAACTGCAGCTTCGCTACGGTCTCTTCCAGAGAGCTGGTATAGCCGGCCACTGTTCTGGTTAAAAGCGGATTCCGCGGCTTCTCATCGTAGCGCTGCAGGTCCATGATATCCATATGCTTCTCATTGGAAATAGCTTCCAGCAGCTTGTGATCCAGAAACTGGATCCCGTATTTCTGTGCCAGTGATTCAGCCGCCTCGTGTCCGCCGCTGCCAAACTCCCTGCCCAGCGCGATGATGATCTGTTTTTCCATTTTCTTTTCCATCCCGTTACCCCCTGTTCCCATAATTTACAGATATCTTAAGTATATCACACCCATACCGATCAGCAATACAACGATCGTGATCGCTACCAGATGTTTGCAATATTTGCCCCAGCCGATCATATGTCCGTTCTGTGCCGCGATCGCAATGCCTACGACATTGGCAGAAGCACCGATCGGAGTGGCCGAACCGCCGATATCCGTTCCCAGCGCCAGTGTCCATGCCAGGATCGACAGATCGATCCCGCTGGCAGCCGCAAGCGAACGGATCACCGGGATCATCGTCGCCGCAAACGGGATATTATCCACAAATGCACTGGCCATCGCGGAGATCCACAGGATGATCGCGATCATCAGTCTGGAATCGTCGCCGCTGATACTCTCGATCGCCGATGCGATCAATTCCAGGATACCGGTTTTTTCCAGACCGCCGACCACCATAAACAGCCCGGTAAAGAACAGCAGTGTTTTGTAATCCACCTTCTTCAGCAGCATACCGGCATCTTTTCCGGCCGTCAGCAGGGTAATGACCGCAATGCCGGTACCGATGGTCGCCACCGTCAGCCCGGTCATAGCGTGTGTTACCAATAATACTACCGCAAGTCCGAAGATCACGCAACTTACGGAAAACGCTTTTTTACTCTGAATGGCACTCGCGGGTTCCGGATACTTCTTCTCCTGTTCTCCGTTTGCCTTCTGTGTAAGTGTTTTCCGAAAACTCATATAGAAATAAAACAGGGTTACAAAGAACGAAATAAAGGCGATCACACCGGTATTTGCCACAAAATCCGCAAAAGAATATCCGAGTGACGTACCGATGATGATATTGGGCGGATCACCGCACATGGTCGCCGAACCGCCAAGATTTGCGCAGAAGACTTCTGCCAGGATCAGCGGCACGGGAGAAAACTTCAGCAATTCTCCCAGTTCCACGGTAACCGCTGCCAGAAACAGGATGACCGTGATACTGTCAATAAACATAGAAAGTACAAAAGAGATCACCATAAAAGAGATCAGGATCGGTATCGCGCGGTATTTCACCATTTTGGCGATCCGCAGACAGAGCCAGCGGAAAAATCCGGCATGTCCCATACCTTCCACCATGACCATCATACCTGCAATAAAAAAGATCGTCGCCCAGTTAATCCCGGCCGAAGCGCTTTCGCCTTCCCCTTTCGCATACCAGAATGCTCCCGTTGCGATCTCACGCAGGTTGATAATTTCCCAGATCGTGGAACCGCTGTGCAGACAGATGCCGAATACCACAACCATCATAAGGATACCGCATCCCATGGATACCAGATGCCGTTCGATCTTGTCCGTCACGATCAGGATAAACATCAGTACAAAGATACTGACCGCCAAAATTTGTGCTACCACACTTTCGCCCTCACTTTCCGAATTTGACAGCAAATAAAAAACGCTGCAGAGCATTTTTATGCCGGTTACCGGTTTTTGTATTTGTTAAGGAATCACGACCGCTATCTTACTACAAACCAAAGAAAATGGCAAGAAAAAAATCGCGGACAGCGAGCCACGGGGACGGTTCTTGCGGCAACAAGATCGAAGATCTTTAGCCGCAAGAACCGTCCCCGTGGCTTGCTGCAAGAACCGTCCCCATGGCTCACTGTCACTCTATCACCGTCCTTATCTCGTTCCAGGCCGGTGCAAGCAGCGTATCCTCCGGATAAGCCTGCATCGCCTGCAGGATCACACTTTCCAGTTCTGCATAGGAATGGTTCTGTGCATACCGTGCCAGTCCCTCCACGATCTCATTGCGATAGACTGTCACCGAACCGTATACCGTCTCATCCACTCCGATATGTACCGGCAGCTGAGGGCTGTCTCCCATATAGCGGTGCAGGAGCAGCACGGCCTTATCGATCGTGAGGATCTCCGTATTCTGCAGTGTTCTTGCAAACATATCGCTTAAGAATACACTGTCATCCTTAAATACGTAATCTGCCTTTGCATAATGTCCGGAATAAGCCTCCACCGGCCCGTCATCCAGGATATTGATCTGAAAGAACGCCTGCGGATCGTACGGAAGCGTCACTTCATCGTATGGCGTTTCGATCATTATACGCGCCATCGAAGTGGCATTCTGCGGCAGAAGCTCTGCAAAAGAGCGTCCCAGTACACCGGGATATCGATCACTCATATGGGTATTAAACCCCCGGGGAATGCTGTCCCCTGCAGAAGCATATCCCCCCAGTCTGGTCACTTCATCCAGCGGGATCAGCAGATCCGAAGTATAATGGTTTTCCATAACCGGAGCGCTCAGATCACTGCACAGACCGATCGGAGACAGTTCTTCCCAACGTGCATAGTCCTTCCCCCCCGGGAAGTATTCCGGCGTCACCTGAAAGCATCCGGTCACCGCTCCGCCGGTCGGAAAGATCACTGTAGTCTCGCCGCTTTCCGATACTGCGGTATACTTCCGGTTAAAACGGTCGATCTGCGGAAAATGCTGCGTAAAAGTATAGTACGGATTGACCATGGCATAATTGGCAACCACTGCGCAGCTGCCCAGCTGCAGTGCATCGATCATCAGCGCGGTATAGCCGCCGGCACTGCTTCCGGCCAGTGCGACACGCTGCGGATCGATCTGCGGCAGATGCCGCAGGGTATAGAGTGCCGCATTATTAAACACCAGATCATCTTCCAAAAGTGTATTATTGATCGTTCCGTAAAGATCAAGCGGAGAGGCCACCGCCCATCCATGCCGCAGGTAATTCACCGCTTCCAGCGAATACTCACCCGCTTCATAATGCGGTACAAAAACCAGGGGAACCGGATCGGAACTATCCGCTGGAAGATACAGCTTCACCATGCCGTACGCCACGATCCCGTCTTTATTGATATAAGGAACCGCGATCTCCTGTTCGGTTACTCCCTCCTGGTAGGCGATCCTCCAATTGTTCCAGGACAATCCCGACAGGATCCGTTTCAGTTCTTCCTGCCCGGGATCCGTCACCGCATCTTCTGTACCTGTCATCTCCGCCGTACCGATCAGACCATCTTCCGGTACGGTCTCTTCCCCCTCCGGTGCCGCCATGACCGGCATCCCCGATAACAGAATACTCCCGAGCGTCAGGGCGCCCAGGAGTCTTTTGGCTGCATATTTCATTTCCTTATATCAAACCTTTCCGATCTTTTCTTATCTTACGGTTACGGCTGCGCTTCCAGTTTCCTGCTGATCTCCTCGTTGATATTCATCAGGTGCAGCATATGTGCCGCTGCGCCCAGCTGTCCGGTCGCAAACTCCCCTTCTTCAAACATCCCCTCGGACAGATCGCAGAAGATAAAACCGTAATTCTCTTCGCAGAAATAGAGCGGCAGCAATACGGAAAACCAGCGCGCTTCCCCAAACGCCGCGTTTTTAAAAAGCAGCTTTCTCGGAAGCTTCACAAACGCTTCCGGTACCGGACGGGAAACTCCGTTTTCGCAATAAGCCTTCACGGTATAGTACTCCTGCACCGGGAATACATCGCCGTCTTTATGGACGATGGGTTTCTCATACAGATACAGGCAGGCGTTCTTTACGTCCACCCACTCCATACAGTTCAGGATCGCCGCATAGGAACTCTCCGACGCTTCCGAAATGTCCATACTGGAGCGGACAAAATCCCTTATGCCTTCCCGCTTCTTTTCCTGTTCGTATTCCAGCAGACTGTATCGCTTATCAACCGCCAGCACCAGTCTCTTGTAGATCTCTGTCAGCAGCTCGCGCAGCTGCAATTCGTCCTCGGGATCATGGATGCGGTTGTCCAGCGCCTTCTTGCTCTGCTGGTCGATATAATACATCAGTTCTTCCAGATCCATATGGATCACAGCTTCTGTCTTAAACAGATCATCCAGGCAGTTCAGGATCTTCTGTTTGGACAGTGACAGGAGCAGATCCCCTTCGATAGCCGATCTCACTTCTTCCATCAGCGTCTCAAACCTGCGAAAAGCCTCCTGGGATTTTGCAATACCGTTTTTGCCGACATAATGATGAAAAATACGTTCAAAATCTTCCCACAGACTTTCCCGGATTTCGATCGCACCGTGTTCCGCAACGCGTTCCGGCTCCCCGAGGGACTCACGTACAATAAAGCGTGACGGCAATACCAGACTTCCCTGTTCTCCGCCTTCGATCCTTTTTAACAACGCATCTGCGGCCCGGTTTCCCAGAAGCACCGCATCCGCTGCAACGGTAGCCAGCGGTGGATTGGTCGCCATACTCCGCTGTTCGTTATCGTATCCCATGATCTTCACATCGATGCCGGGCCTGAGCCCCATTTCCTTCATCACGTCATAGGCCGCAAAAGCCATGGCATCATTGATACAGAACAGCCCATCCATTCTCGGATTATCCAGGATCAGTGATTTTGCAGCCTGTCTGGACGTCAGGGAATCGGACAGATCTCCCTGTGCCCGCATCGTCGACCGAAACGGCAGATTGTGCTTACGCAATACTTCCAGATAGGCACCTTTTCTCTCCTGCACGTCGGTATTTCCGTCCGGTCCGTCCAGGATACAGACACATTTGCAGCCTGCCTTGGAGATCATATACTCCATGCCTTCGGTTACAGCATTTTTATTATCATAGCTAATACAGGTATAGCCTTCATAATTGGAAGCCACCAATACGCTTGGGATCTCCTTATACTGTTCCAGAAAGCGCAGCAGCCTGTCTTCCGAGGTCATGCAGCCGATGCTCCCGGCCGCGATGATCAGTCCGTCAATATTCTCTTTATCCACATGGGAAAATACGGTCGAGTACTGATACTCATAGCGTTTCTCGGGACAATCCGAAAAATCCCGATACAGGTATTTTCCGGGGAAAACCACTACATTCATATCCAGTTCTTCCGCCCCGCGCATCACGCCACGGCACAGGTTTGCCGTGAAATAATCCGTGATCCCGCTGACGAACATTCCGATCGTATATCGCTTCTTCTCTGCCATTTTGTAACTCCCTTTTTGTCTCCCCGTTCAAAACAGAGTCATTATATCACAAAACCCGGTCCGGTTCAATTATGCAAAACAGGACATAAGGATCTCCCTTATGCCCTGTTCGGAAAGCTCTTTATTCCGTATCCGTGATCTTTTCGATCCGGATCGCACATACCTTATATTCCGGTATTCTGGCATATTTATCCAATGCAGCATTGGTCAGCACGTTGGCGTTGCCATCCGGGAAGTGGAACGGCATCCAGGTTTCCCGCGGAGACACCTTATCTCCTACCCTGGCCGTTGTCTTGATCGTTCCTCTTCGTGAGGTTGCTCGTATGAGTTCTCCGTTTTCGATGCCCAGTCTTGCTGCATCCTCGGTATTGATCTCGATATAGCTGTGTCCTTCCCGCTCCATCAGGCCCGGCGTTTTTCCGGTCATCGCTCTGGTATTGTAATGATACAGGATACGTCCCGTCATCAGTATGAACGGATATTCCTCATCCGGAAGCTCTGCACTCGGTACATATTCCGCCGGATAGAACCAGCCCAGTCCTCTGGTAAACTTACCGACATGCATGATCGGCGTGCCGGGATGATTTTTGTCCGTACACGGCCACTGCAGGCCTCCCTCACGATCCAGCCGGTGATGGCTGATGCCGCCGAAGCTCGGTGTCAGAGATGCGATCTCGTCCATGATCTCTTCCGAAGTGAGTCTCGGCTGCTTATATCCCATACGGTTCATCAGGTCAATAAAGATATCGGTGTCCAGCCGCATCTCCCCATCCAGTGTCACCGCTTTGCGCACTCTTTGTACACGTCGTTCTGTATTGGAGAACGTCCCTTCCTTTTCGGCGTAACTGGTTCCCGGCAGTACCACGTCGGCCAGCTGTGCGGTCTCGGTCATAAAGAGATCGTCTACCACCAGAAAATCCAGACTCTCCAGTGCTTTACGCACATGATTCTGGTCTGCATCCGTCACGATCGGATCCTCGCCGAAAATGAACAGTCCGCGGATCTCTTTTCGGATCGCCGCACCGAATACATCGGTCGCAAATACACCGGGTTTCTTGTTGAGCTCTACCCCCCAGGCTTTTTCGAATTTCTCCATCACCGCTGCATCGGTGATCTTCTGGTATCCGGGGAAGTGTCCCGGCATCGCACCCATATCGCAGGCGCCCTGCACGTTGTTCTGACCGCGCAGCGGATTGACGCCGCAGCCGCTCCGTCCCAGTTTGCCTACCATCATCGCCATATTGGACATGGACATAACGCCCTCGGTACCGGTAGAATGCTCGGTCACACCCAGACAGTAGATGATCGGCGCCTTCTTTGCCTTCGCATACATCAGGGCCGCTTCTCTCAAATGATCCGGATCGATGTGGCAGATCTCCGCCACCTTCTCCGGCGTATATTCCATGACGATCTTTTTTAATTCCTCGAATCCTTCGGTACGTTCTTTGATAAATTCTTCATCGATCAGCCCCTCATTGATAAAGACGTTCATCATGCCGTTAGCAAACGCTACATTGGTACCGGGTTTCAGCTTCAGATGAATATCCGCCTGTTTGGACAGCCCGATATCACGCGGATCCACTACGATCAGTCTCGTCCCCCGTGCGATCGCCTGGCGGATCTGCATACCCACGACCGGATGTGCTTCTTCCGGGTTGGAACCGACCAGCATGATCACGTCCACATCATTTGTGATATCTCCGATGGGATTGGTCATCGCGCCGGATCCCAGCGTCATAGCCAGACCATGTACGGATGCGGAATGGCAGACACGCGCACAGTTATCCACGTTGTTGGAGCCGAATGCACAGCGCACCATTTTCTGCAGCATATAGATATCTTCATTCGGTGATCTGGAACATGCAAAGCCCGCCAACGCATCCGGACCATATTCTTTCTTAATGTTCAGCATCTTCTGTGCGATCAGATCCATCGCCTCATCCCAGGATGCCTGTTCAAATTCACCGGTCTCGCGGTTTCGGATGAGCGGATGCTTTAAGCGGGACGGATGATGTACGAAATTGAAGGAACCAAAGCGCCCTTTGACGCACAGCATACCTTTATTGGACGGACCGTTTGCCGGCTCTACATCCACGATCGTATTGTCTTTTACGACCAGATAATACTGGCAGCCGGTCGCACAGTGCGGACAGGTCGTAAGCACTTTCTTTACACGCCCCGGCTGGTATTTCTTTTTGTTCTTCGCGATCAGTGCACCGGTCGGACATGCCTCCGCACAGTTGCCGCACGATTCACAGGCCGTTTCTTTCCAGTCCGGTCCAAAAGGAGCTTCGATCAGGGTACGTGTCCCCAGCTTCCCGTTATGCAGTACGCCGTTGCCGGCCACCTTATTACAGGTGCTCACACATCTCTGGCAATTGATGCACAGTTCCGGATAATAGGTCAGGAAAGGATTTTCCTTCTTCGCCGGGATCTTTGCAGCGTTACCCTCGTATACAGATGTCGCGATCTCGTATTCGTTGGAAAGATCCTGCAGGCGGCAGTCACCGGATTTTGCACAGGAGAAACAGCGTACATCGTGGTTTGCCAGGATCAGGTTGAGCACCTGCTTACGGCTTTTCACGACACGCTCGGAATTGGTATGTACCACCATGCCTTCCTTGATCTTCGTATTGCAGGACGTCACAAGATGTTCGTTTCCTTCGACTTCCACAACGCACATTTTGCACGCACCGATCTCATTTATATCCTTCAGATAACAGAGCGTCGGAATATTGATATCCAAAAATTTTGCTGCTTCCAGTATGGTAAGTCTGTCATCCAGAGCAGCCTGATTTCCATCGATTGTGATATTTACGATCATACCCGGCCTCCTTCCACCACGCCACAGCCAAAGTGGTCACATCTCAAACATTTCCGGCATTCCTGCATCGCTTCATCATAGGTCATACCGTTTTCTACCGGCTCAAAGTTCTTCTTGCGCTCTCTGGCGGAACGATCCGTCAGATGCACACGTCCGATATGCGTACGGTCATTTTCCTTCGGCTGCGGATAATCGATCGCCCCCAGGATCTTGTGATGATATCCCAGATACTCATCGATATTGATCGCCGCCACTTTGCCGGCTCCGATCGCCTTGATCACGGTCGCCGGTCCGAAGACACAGTCTCCGCCCGCAAAGATCTTTTCATAAGATTTCAGCTTCGCCGTTGGTGTGGTCTCAAAGGTTTTACGTTTCGGATTTACATCATATTCCGCAAACGGTGCACTGATGATATCCTGTCCGATCGCAAGCAGTACCACATCGCAGGGGATCACGCGCCTCTCTTCCTTCGCATCGGTCACCGAAGGCTTGCCGGCACGATAGGTTGAGATGATCTGCGGCTGCATCTCAAATCCGACTACGTTATTGTTCTCATCCACTTTGATGGAGCGGGGTGCGTTCAGTGTGAGCAGTTCCACACCTTCCTCGATCGCGCCCTGGATCTCGGTCGGAAGTGCCGTCATATCGATCTGTCTGCGCCGGTATACAACAGTCACTTCATCAGCTTTGCAGCGGATCGCACTCCGGCACGCATCCATTGCCACATTTCCGCCGCCGATGACCACGACACGCTTGCCGGAAAAATCAGGGATATCGCCTCTGCCGATCCGTCCCAGGATATCCACTGCCGAATATACCCCGTTCGCATCCGCCCCGGGTACATCCACACGCTTGCCGGCCTGTGCACCGATGCCGATGTAAATCGCATCGTACTCTGCACTCAGCTGCTCCATCGTGATATCCTTCGGGATCTCCACATTATATCTTACTTCGATATTACCGGTGGAAAGGATGGCATTGATATCCTGATCCAGCCGGTCCTTCGGGAGACGGTAATTGGGAATACCGTAACGCAGCATCCCACCCAGATGATCTTTCTCTTCAAAAACAACGACCTTATGCCCCATAAGAGACAGATAATAGGCGGCCGTCAGTCCGCTCGGTCCGCCTCCGACAACGGCTACCTTCTTGCCGGTCGTCACGTTACACTCCGGCACTTTCACCTGATCCGCCGCGATCTGATCCACGGCAAATTTTTTCAGGCCGCGAATGTTGACCGGACTGTCCAAAAAGTCTCTGCGGCATTTTTCCTCGCAGGGATGTTCACAGATGAATGCACACGCCGTCGGAAACGGATTGTCCAGACGGATGCAGTTGATGGCATCCGCATAGCGGTGTTCCCCGATCAGTGCGATATAGTTCGGGATATCCACATGTGCCGGGCAATAGGAAACGCAGGGAATCTTCTGCCCCACCTCATCCTGACAGCGATGGTCATTGATATGACTCATATATTCGTCTTTGAAGAGTTCCACGCTCTCCAGTACGATACGGGCTGCTTCATAACCGATGGCACAGTCTGCGGTATCCTCGATCATATGGCACAGATCCACCATATCCTCGAGCGTCTTCATATCCGCTTTTCCGTCCACGATATCCCGCATCATGTTTTCGACCTGTTCCAAGCCGTCGCGGCACGGCACACACTTCCCGCAGGTCTGGCTTCTGGCACTCTGCAGGAAGGAGAGCTGCACGGCGATCGGGCATACTCCCGGCGGATTCCCCTTGACACGCTTTACAAAACGTTCAAGAAACTTCATTGTTTTTTCATTCATCTCGTTTTTGTAGATCACTGTCTGAGAGTGCATGAAGAGACCTCCCTTTCCCAAATTTTCACAAAAAGTTTTATTAACAATAAAAAAACAGGCACGGTAAATCCTTTTCGGTATACCAATGCCTATTCTATCATATTGTGAAAAATAACACAAGAAAAAATGTGTAAACGCTTACAAATTTGTAGTTTTATACAACTAACTATTTTCTCATCTCTGCCATCATTCTACCGGTATCCGGTTTTTGTTTCGAGTCCTCTACTTCCATATAGCCGTCATACCGTATCCCCCAGGCATATCGCT
Organism: Lachnospiraceae bacterium; assembly: GCA_017634975.1. Taxonomy (GTDB): domain Bacteria; phylum Bacillota; class Clostridia; order Lachnospirales; family Lachnospiraceae; genus NK4A136. Next base: position 71,085 of record JAGBMJ010000093.1, read on the forward strand.
CGATCACCTTATGTGCCTCGTCGTATTTATAATTAAATCGAATGATCACGGGTACTTTTGCCTCGTTTTTATAGACGTACAGCGTATTGGTAACCTCCCCCGGTCTTATGGGTGCCTCCCAGGCGAAACGACAATCCGACCAATCCAGGTTCATCTCAAAACACATCAAACCATGATCCGTCAGGTAACAGATATCTCCCCGCAGGACATTCCAGATCAGCCGGACGATGAGCAGGAAATTGGCAAGAATATATACCTTTAATAACAGACCCAGCAGTCCACTTCCCGACAGATTGCCCCGTCTGCTCCACATAAAACACATCAGTACTGCTAACACTACTGCCGTAACGATCTGTGGTGTCGTCTCACGCTGCAGGTTTCCTTCCACGATCACCTCACCGTTTTTTATCATCCTGCTGCAGAGCAATCGCTGCTTTACAAAGCGGATCATTACATCAATTGTATAGATCACCATCCCGATAAAGATTCCCAGCAAAATGGCGCCATCTCTCGTTAATCTCATTCTGATCTGTCCCTCTCAACCGTCGTTTCCATATGTACAGAAAAAAGTCTCAAAAAAATCCGTTACGATCAGCGGCATCCGGCCACTGATTTATAACGGATTATATCATATCCTGCTCTCCATACACAAGACAGCAAATTATTCTTCATTAGATCCAGATAAGTGCTCCAGCCATCGCGGTATGCGGAACCGTTATAAACTATACTCTGCCGCATTCCCCTTCCCGGCCGGTCATGATTCCCATACCATGCCCCAATACCGGCAGTACATAGTCCAGGCATTCCTTCACTGCTTTGGGACTGCCGGGCAGATTGATGATCAGTGACCGGCCGCGCATCACGGATACCGCACGGGAAAGCATCGCCCTTGGTGTGATCTGCAGACTGTTGTAACGGATCGCTTCCGCAATGCCCGGCACCTGCTTTGTCGCGGCACGCAGAGTCGCTTCCGGCGTATTATCCCTCGGTGACAATCCCGTACCGCCTGTTGTAAAGACCACATCCACGCCTTCCGTATCTACCAGGTGCAGCAGTTCCTGATAAATGGCCTCTTCGTCATCCGGGACTACCGTAACACTCTTCACCTCATAGCCTGCGCCTTTCAGGCACGCAGCCGCAGCCGGACCGCTTACATCCTCACGCTCTCCTTTGCTGCCTTTGTCACTGGCCGTGATCACCGCTGCGGTATAGCCGTTTTTTTCCACCACGCACAGTTCGTCTCCGACCGCGATCTCTCCACCACGCAGCACCACGGCAAACACTCCTTCTCTTGGCATGATGCAATCCCCCACCATGTGAAAGATCTCACATTCCGAATGGCATTTTTTTCCGATCTGCGTCAGTTCCAGCACGACTTCACCACATCGGAAAATGGTCCCGATGGGCAGTGTTTTAAAATCATAACCGCTTACCAGCAGATTTTCTCCAAACGCCCCGTCTGCCACTTCCGCACCGCGTGCCCGAAACGCCTCTACAGCCTCATAACTGAGCAGACTCACCTGCCGGTGCCATTTCCCGGCATGTGCATCCTTCTCCAATCCCCAGTTTTCGATCAATCTGCATTTCCCGATGTTCTTTTTTGCTGTACCTTTCTGTTCACTGATACAGACTGCTTTTACGATTCCCATACGCTTCTCCTGTCATTTGAAATCCGTGTTTCTCCGGTTGCCTGTATTTTCGGATCCGGAATCACCCTCCGATCTGATTCATCCGTCGCTGTTCGGTCCGCTCCCGGTCTTTCACGCCAAAGGCGTGCTCTTTGGGTTTCTGCAGCAATGCCTGCGCGATCGCCTCCTGCAGCTGATTGTCCTCCGCGCCATTGCGCAGCAGTTCCCGCAGATCGATCCCGTCTTTGTAATACAGGCACAGTTTCAATCTGCCTTCCGCCGTCAGACGCAGCCGGTTACATTCCGCACAGAACTTATGAGATATGGGAGAGATAAACCCGATCCTTCCGGCAAACCCGGCAAATGCATAATACTGTGCCGGTCCTTCCCCATCGTAGGGCAGCGCTTCCGCTTTCCCATAGACCTCTTCCATCTGTCTCAGCAGTTCTTCCGTCGGTATCCCCGTAAACTGCCGCCCCTGTCCGATGGGCATCAGTTCGATAAAACGCACATCGATCTTCCTCTCTTTTGCCATCCCTGCCAGTCGTAACGGCTCGTCCGGATTCAGCTCCCGCACCGGCACACAGTTCAGTTTCACTTTAAGTCCTTTTGCGTAAGCCGCTGCAATACCATCAAGCACCTCCTGCAGATGCGCTCTTCCGGCCACTCTTTCAAATACTGCCGGATCCAGCGCATCGATACTGATATTCACATGATCCAGTCCGGCCTCGGTCAGCTCCGGCAGCATCTCTGCCAGCCGCACGCCGTTGGTCGTCAGGGCCAGATGCTCGATCCCGGGGATTGCATGCAGCTGCCTGAGCAGTTCCGTGATGTTCTTACGCACCAGCGGTTCTCCTCCGGTCAGCCGCACTTTCTTAAGCCCCATTCCGGCCATCACACCTGCAATACGCGTGATCTCTTCGAGGGTCAGCACATCCTTATGTGCCACGCATGGCACACCTTCTTCCGGCATACAGTATTTACAGCGCAGATTGCACTTATCCGTTACCGAGATCCGCAGATAATCAATTGTCCGTCCGTAGCTATCTTTCATTTTATCCGTAAACGATTCCTTCTCTTCCTCACACAATGTCCTGTTTTATGCCTTGTTCCCCACTCCTTCGGATAGCATCGCGTAAACAGCATTTCTGCTGCGGTATGCAGATGCATTTTACTTTATCGCTCCATCCAGATCACGGCATCTTCCGGAATCGCCAGGCACAGATGAGAGCCGTATTTTTCCTTTTGCTTTTGCCAATCATCCTTCCCGGTCTCATAAGTCAATAAGGAATACTCCGTCCGGGTCAACAATCCCTTTGGATACAATTGTACCACGATTGAGAATGTATCTTCAATTTCACGGTAGATATCGCACTCGATCCGATTGACCGGTATGGTATCTTCGCTTTCCTCTTTTTGCACCGGGACCGCATAATGTGCCCGAAAGCCGGCATACGCATACTCTTTCCCGGAATCCTTCGGAGCCTGCAGGCAGATCCCCCAATCCGTCGCCAGATAATTTCCGTCCGCCATCTTTATCACATGCGTGACATTTTTACATCCGGTCAGTAATGTGGCCGCCAGTGTCTTCGGTGCCTTAAACAATACGTGCTTCTCCGAGAGATCCACGATCCTTCCGTTCTCCATCACCGCAATGGTATCCGTCAGCCGATACGCCTCATTACGGTCATGCGACACAAATACCACCGGTCCTGCAAACCCATCCAGCACATTCATCACTTCCCGTTCCATACGCGCTTTCAGAAAATTATCCAGCGCCGAGAACGGTTCATCCAATAACAGTGCCTGCGGTTTGGCCGCCAGCATACGCGCCAGAGCCGTCCGCTGCTTCTGCCCGCCGGACAATTGCGCCGGATACAGTTTCTGTACCTGTTCCAGATCAAAACGCTCAAGATACGCCTGCACCTCTTTCTTATCCTTCGTTCCGCACAGTATATTCTGATATACGGTCATATTCGGAAACAGGGCATAGTCCTGGAAGAGATACCCCACCTTACGTTCCTGCGGCGTTAGATCAATGTGCTTTTGGCTGTCAAACAGTACGCGCCCGTCCAGCACGATCTGCCCCTCGTCCGGCTTCTCCATGCCGGCGATGCACTTGAGTGTCATGCTCTTGCCGCAGCCGGAGGCCCCGAGCAGTCCCAGCACACCATCACTCGCAAAGTTGACGTCCAGTTGAAATTTTCCAAGTTTTTTCTTAATACTGACTTCTAAAGACATATTTGCTTACCATCAAATTCATGTTTGTCGAGCCGGCTCGCCACAAGAACCGTCCCCATGGCTCACCGCTAAACATGTATCTATCACTCCCTCTTTCGTTCCAGCAGGTTTACCGTCAGCAGCACCACCGTACTGATCACCAGATTGACCAGCACCCATGTAAATGCACCTTTTTCATCATTGGTACGCCACAGTTGATAAACCGTTGTAGAGATCGTGGCCGTCCGCCCCGGCGTATATCCGATCAGCATACTGGTAGCTCCGTATTCACCAAGCGCACGTGCAAACGCAAGTACAATGCCCGCCAGGATCCCCTGTTTGCAGGCCGGCATCCGTATCCTCCAGAAGATAAAGGCATTCGAAAGCCCCAGCGTCTTTCCGGCATAGGACAGATTTTCATCAAAGCTCTCAAACGCTCCTCTTGCCGTACGATACATCAAAGGAAATGCTACAACAACAGCCGCCAGGATACCGCCGTACCAGTTCATCACAAACTTGATCCCAAACTGCAGCAGCCATTGACCAAACGGCCGTTTCACACCAAAGATAAGTATCAGAAAATAGCCGCAGACCGTCGGTGGCAGAACCATAGGAAGCGTAAGAAGAACATCCAGGATGCCCTTGAGCACCCTGGGTAATTTTGCTGCATAGTACGCCGCTGCGATCCCTGTAAAAAACACGATCACACAGGCGATGGCAGCGATCCTTATCGAGTTCCACAAAGGAAACCAATCCATAAAAACGTCCTCATCCAATCCTGTTTAATTAACGACTTCCCGTATCACAGGAAGCCGTTAACGCCACTGCCTTAGTTCACCCGGCTGAATCCGACTTTCTCAAATACTTCCATCGCCTCATCCGTCGTCAGAAAGTCCAGAAAGTATTGTGCTGCTTCCGGATTGGCCGCAGTCTTTAATACCGAAGCCGGATAGATGATCTGTCCGCACATATCCTTCGTTGCATAGTCCATGATCGTCAGTCCTGCGCTATATGCATCCGTACAATAGATCACGCCAGCATCCACGGAGCCTTCCGCTACCTGTGTCGTCACTTCCTTTACATTACTTCCGTAGGTGATCACGCCGTCTGCCGCCAGCTGTTCTTCATCAAGCTCGTAATATGCCAGGATCTTCTGTGTATACTGTCCTACCGGCACATCACTGTTTCCCATACAGAAAAGGATATCACCATCTTTTAACGCGTCCGCCAGATCATCAAAGGTCTGAAGGTTCTTCGGATTCTCTTCCGGTACGCACAGTGTCACCTTGTTCTCCAGGATATTGATACGGCTGTTTTCATCTACAAAATCCAGCCCTTCCGTATTGACCTCCGCCGATGCATTGCGATCCAGCTGGTTCATCTGCTTCTGTCCTGCAGAAATGAACAGATCACAATCCGCGCCTTCCTGGATCTGCGTTTTCAATGTCCCGGAAGAATCAAAATTATAAGTGATGGTCACTTCCGGATGTGCAGCTTCATACGTATCCTTCAGTTCCGTCAGAGTCTCCGTCATAGAAGCTGCCGCAAAAACGATGATCTCGCCTTCCCCGACCGATTCGGTTTCCGCCTGTGCCTCTTCCGTCGGTGCCGCTGCTTCTGCTGCCTGTGCATCCGCAGCCTTCTCTGTTTCGGTTGCTGCAGCCGTTTCCTGTACTGCCGGTTCTGTTGTCTGCACCACCGGTGTCGTGTTACCACAGGCTCCAAGTGCAGATACACAAGCCGCTGATGCCATCATAACAGTTACTTTATTCCACAAATCAAATTTTCTCATTTTATGAACCCTTCCATTATCCATTCTCAATTTGTCGGGTTCAACGCATAAATTACAATACGCTTCCTCTATAGAAAGCCTTCTCTTTTTTCTATCTTTGAAAATGCCCGCTTTTTCCGCCGGATTTTTCCAACAGATGTATATCCGAGATTTCCATACGCTTGTTGATTGCCTTGCACATATCATAGATCGTAAGCAATGCCACCGACACGCCGGTCAATGCCTCCATTTCCACACCGGTTTTGCCGGACAGTTTGGCTGTGCAGGTGCACCGTATGGCCCAGGATGCTTCCTCCGGTTCAAAATCCACCGCAACCTTCGTCAGCATCAGCGGATGGCACAGAGGGATCAGATCCGAAGTCTTTTTGGCCGCCATGATCCCGGCCACCCTGGCACACGCCAGTACATCCCCTTTGGGTACGCATCCGTCATATATGGCTCGAAAGACCTCCTCCCCTACTGTAATACGCCCTTCGGATACAGCGATCCGTTCCGTGACATCCTTTTGGGTCACATCCACCATCACTGCTTTTCCGTTTTCATCCAGATGAGTAAACTCTGCCATGACCTTTCATCCTTTCCCATACACCCTGCGCATCATGAACACCAGGCATCTCACTGTTATCCTAAACAAGCTGTCGGCGATAATCCCGGCAATTCAATCATCAACACTTACCAAATCCGCATTTCGGGAAGGTACAGTGTTCGCAGTTTAAGCACATACCGCCTTCTCCGTACCTCGCCAGATCCTCTGCTGTGATCGTATCTTCCGCAAGTATCCGCGGCAGTACCAGATCAAAGATCGTCCGTCTGGCATACATCACACAGCCCGGCAATCCCAATACCGGCACACGCTTTTCGGTACTTTCATCATAGGCCAGCAAAAACATAGCTCCCGGCAGCACCGGCGCTCCATAGGAAACCACATTGGCTCCGCTTGCTTTGATCGCCCCCGGTGTCTTATCGTCCGGATCCACGCTCATACCGCCGGTACAGATCACCAGATCCGCTCCATGCGCAATATACTCATGTATGCCGGCTACGATCGCTTCCTGATCATCATCCAGGATCTTCTGGCCGATCACCTCGGTATCATATTCCGCGAGTTTCTTTTTGAGTACCGGTCCGAATGCATCCTCGATCCTGCCTTTAAACACTTCACTGCCGGTCGTAAGGATCCCTACCTTAAAATGCCGGAACGGTAATATCTTTAGGATCGGTTCACTTCCTGCAGCTTTCCTGGCTTTCTCCATCTTTTCTGCTTCGATCACCAGCGGGATCACCCGGGTTCCGGCCAGTTTTTCCCCGGCCTTCACCGGAAAATCCCCATGGATCGTTGCGATCATCATCTCTCCCAGAGCATTGACCGCAAAAAGCTTCTCACGATCGATCTTCAGAAGTCCGTCCGCATTTGCCCTTATCTCGATCTTTCCTTCCGACGGATCTCCAGCCGTCATATAGGCTCCCATACAGAGATCCCGAAGGATGGCCGCCGCTTCGTCTTCGTGCAGTATCCCTTCCGTCTTTTCCCAGACATAGAGATGCTCCTTTCCGACAGACAACAGCACGGGAATATCTTTTTCTTCCACGATATGTCCTTTTTTGAATACCGGTCCTTTTACTTTACCGGGTATGATCTGCGTAATGTCCTGGCAAAGCACATGCCCCACCGCATCCTCGGTCCGTATGAGTTTCATAATCACCTCAAAAATTTATGCGTTGAACAATTCTCTTTTTATGCAACAAAAAACCCCGTGTACATCGTTGATGTCATAAAGCGGACATCCGGTCTCTACGGGGAATTTAACGTCGGTGGCGATGCAGATCAGCTTATCGGGATCACATACAGGGCTTTGTGAGATTTCCTTCCGTACCACTTCCACTTTGGGATAGTCGGAATCTTTCAGTCCCTCTATAATGATAACATCTGTGTGCGGCATCTGCCGGATCAGTTCTGCCGGAGAAATACTTCCCCTCCGGTGCAGGAAGCTGTGGTTCTGCGAATACACCGCTACACACTCTGCCCCTGCCTGATAGAAACGGTACGAATCCGTTCCCTCGATATCACAGACAAAATCATGCCCGTCATGTTTGATCACACCAACCGACCGACCGCCTGTGATAAATTCATTGATGAGTTTCTCGATCAGATAAGTTTTCCCGCTGTTTTTGATCCCGCTCACACAAAATACCACAGGCTCTCCGATGGCACGGTATTCGTCCCGCGTATTGATATTACGAACGGTCTTAGCATCAAAACAGCTGTATTCCAGACTCACATATTTGGTCCGTACCGCTTGGAGAATATCCACCAGACGGTACTGCCCCTTTGCGATCTGTGCTTCGATCACGGGAAGCACGGACTTATGATAGATCGCACACAGAGGATGACAGCGCTTCTCATCCTGAAAAACATAGGCATCATAGTCCGATGAGATAAACTCTGCCAGATACTCCGCCATCTCTTTTTTGAGAAATGGCATATCTGCCGCACACACAAAGACATAATCCTTATGGGCATAGATGAGTGCCTGCCGGATGCCTTCGATCGGCCCAATCTCTTTATGTTCATCGACAACGACCGTAAGCCCCACATCCGCATAATCGCCGGCATGTGCCGCTGACAAAAACACCTCTCCGCAGGGACGAAACTCCCTCGCAAGCCGGTCGATGAATCTCTCATTATTCAGTTTCAGCAGCGCCTTGTCCTGCCCCATGCGGGTGGATTTTCCACCGGCCAGGATGGCGACCGAATACTTCGTTGTCATAATCTTCTCACTGATCTATATTATTCCACGATCTATATTATCACACTTTCTCAAAAACCGCGCAGCAACCTCACCCGCACCGTATCCCCGACCTCTGCTTTTCTCCCCGCTTCCAGATCGATAAAGCAGTTGCATTCCGTCAGATTGCTGATCACGGACGAAGCATGCACACCACTCGGAAGAGTCACCTCTCCGTCTTCGTAATACGCCCGGATCAGTCGGCGATGTTTGTTTACTTTATTGTATTCACTCTTCAGGATTGCCGTTTTGCATAACGGAAGAAAACTGTCACTGCCCAACATTTTCGCCATCGCCGGCCAGAAATACAGTTCGAAATTGGCCAATGCTGCATAGGGATTTCCGGATAATGCCAGCACAACCTTTCTATTCAGATAAGCTCCCAAGGTTGGTGTTCCCGGCTGGATATCCGCCCCATGGAATAAGATCTCGGCTCCCATCTCGCTCAGCACACGAGGTACGATATCCTTCTTTCCGACGCTCACGCCACCGGTCGTAATGATAAAGTCCGCTTCTTCCAAAGCTTTCATGAGCTCTGCTTTAAGCTGATCTTCATCATCCCGGCAGATGGGACATTCTATTACAGATAATCCCTGCTGCTCTATCGCCCCCTTCAGCATCCAGAAGATACTGTTGTAGATCTTTCCTGCCTCCGGCGCTTCCCCTGCATTCTGCAGTTCCGAACCGGTAGAAATGACCGCCACCTTCGCCGGAATCCTAACCGGTACTTCCGCGATCCCAAGGCTTGCAAATAAGGCCATATGCGCCGGTGTGATCCTGGTACCCTTCCTGGCCAGTACCGCACCTTCTGCAATATCTTCTCCGATTTTGCAATAATTCTGATAGGACTTCACCGGCGCATAAATCTGCACCTGTTCCATCCCATAGTCGGTCTGTTCCTGCATCACTACAGCATCATAGGCTTCCGGCACAAACGCTCCGGTCATGATCCGCACCGCAGTCCCTGCATCATAATCCGCATCTTTCTGCGGTACATCGCCTGCACAGAGTTCTCCCTGCACCTTCAATACCACCGGTGCTACCCTTGCTGCCTCAGCCACATCCTCACTATGCACCGCATATCCGTCCATCGCCGATCTCGGAAACGCAGGCACATTCCGTGTCGCCACGACATCTTCTGCCAGGATCCGCCCACAGATCCCGTCTTCCAGCCTTACAGATTCTGCCGTTTGGCTCGGCTCTATTTTTCCTAAGATCTTATCGAGGCATTCTTCTATTTCCATGAAATTTCGTCTCCTGTTTCCGTTTTTCTCAGTTACAAATTCATGTCAATATACCGTATAACTGTCCGGCCAGGCTTTGCAGATCAGCTGCAGACCGTATTCTTTGGCCAGATCCACGGCAGCATCCGTCGGCACCGATTTGCTCACCAGCACAGGGACGCGTGCCATAACTGTTTTCTGAACCATATCGACAGGGACACGTCCCGTAGTGTATAGCATACACGCCGTCGGATCCGCATCGGCGAGCAGCATATGCCCCACCGCCTTGTCCAGCGCATTGTGTCTGCTGATATCTTCAAAGCCGGCGATCGTACCATCCGGCAGATGCAGATAGCAGCTGTGCGTTCCGCTGGTACTCTTATGCAGTCTGGAATCTTTCTGAAAATAGCCTGCCAGCGCAAAGACAGCCCTGCGATCCACGACCGCCTCCGGCAATACCTGCATTTTACGTTCTCCGGAAAGAAACTGCCGGTTTCCACTGCAACAGGTCGGCTCCGTTCCCTGATATACCTGAAACGGGACCTCTTCCGACAGTGTCACCTCCGCGATCGATCCTTTGGCACAGAAAAAGAGCCGTTCAATATCTTCCGTCCCCCGGATCAGCCCTTCCGTATATAACCGACCGGTCACCAGCTCATGCAGATGTTCTGCCGTGCAGGACAAACGAAAGGCGGTATAGGAATTCACACTCACTTCCAGAAAATGTTCATGGATCAACCGGTCTTCCTCAAGTCTTTCGGTGCCGTCAGCCGCAATGGTCATGGCCTGTTTTTCTGTGATCGCATCGATTTCTTTGAAATGATCTTCGATCTTCATAATACTCCCTTTTTGAAAGTCCTCTATGGTAAACAATGCCTATATCCTGTATAATAACGATATAAGTAACTATTCACAGCCTTTTGTGCTGTGATCGTAACCGATATATACTCCGTTTTCCGTTCTGCCGGATCCATCATGCCTTATTGAAAGTGAGGTGCCCTATGGAAACATCCGAAATGATGAAATACAGTGCTTTGATCTCGCTTGCGGTCATCGTAGCGATCCCCATGACCGGGTTTTTGATCCACCTGTTTGTGACCAGGCTGCTTGCCAATCTTCTTTCTCTCATCAATCCTTCCGGAAAGCTCTTTTTGTTCGTAGCCAACACGCTCACTTTTCCGGGCGTATGCTACCATGAACTGTCACACGCACTTTTTGCCTTGCTCACCGGTGCCAAGGTTAAGAAAATCGTCCTGTATCACAAAGAAGGCAATCATCTTGGATATGTGGAAATGATACCGCGCGGTCCCCTGCCTCTCAAATGGATGCAGATGTCTTTCTCTGCCTGCGCTCCCGTCATCACCGGACTGATCGGTGAATGCGTGATCCTATGGGTATTCGCAACACTCACCCTGCCCACTTGGGGATATATCCTTTGCGGCTTTTTCTTCTTCTGTCTCTTACTCCATATGGAAATGTCCGGAGCGGATATCAAAGGATACCTCAAAGGAATCCCGTTTTTGTTCCTGCTGTTTTTCCTGATGGCTATGGCAGCCTTTCAATACGGAACTGCCTCTATCGTCGAAAGTGCTTCCTTAAGCGCATCGATCTCACTCTGAATTCCAAAACTATAACGTATTATATCATTCACAACATATGATTGCAAGGGAAATGTAAGTGTTTACATTCGAGTAAATATCCTCTGACACAAACAAAAAAAGCGTTTCTCTCACGAAACGCTTTTTTAAGGCTATCCCTATCTTAACCGTTACTCAATCCATTTCCACAGAAGTATTGCTTACCGGTTTGCCGCAATGCGGGCAGGTCGAGTAGGATACCTTTTCCGCTTCGGTCTTCTCATTCGTCCACACGTATTCATGATCACAGGAACGCATCAGTACTACGCTGCCCGGAGCCGGGAATGTCTTGGTATGTTTGATCTGTACGTAATAACAGTATTCGGTGACTGCTGCTACCGGAGCTACCGCCTGTGCCGGTGCGGAAACCGCCGGCTGTGCCACGGGAACCGCTCCCAATACCGGATTGGCCTGTCCCGGCACCGTTTGCGCTGTTGTTACCGGTGCTGCCACGGCCTGCCCCGGAACTGTCTGTACCGGAACAGCCTGCATCGGCACCGACTGAACCGGAGCCGCCTGTGCAGGTACCGGTGTCGGGGTACTCTCTGCTGCCGGAGCCGGTGCTGCTGCCAGATCCGTTCCGATATTACTGATCTTCTGCGAAGGATCTACGGTCGGAAGCGTTGCCAGAGAGTTGGAACTCTGGGTGGTCTTCACCGGACCGGCAAACCGCGAGCGGAATACCGGTTTTACATATCCGTTCTGAACCGGTTGCGGCTGAGGTGCCGGAGCAGGCGCTGTCTCTGCCGTTGTATTGATGCTTCCCTGCGCTGCAACCGGCACACTTCCGGTCGATGCCGGAGCCGGTAAGGGCGCAGGCGCTGTATTGTTGACGGGTACTGTTGCTGCCGTTCCCGTTTGCTGAAATGCGGGTTTCGCTGCCGAAGGATTCGGCGGTACGGGAGTCGAATCATTCATAAACAGCGCCGAATTGATACTGTTATGATCCCATTTGTTCTTGTTCACCTCATCGGAAATCCTGTTTGCGGCCTTTTTGACCATATCCTGAATTGTCCCCATAACCAAAAGTCCTTTCCGTTCAAAGTGTATCTCTTTTTGCAGGCATCCCTGCCCGCAAAAGATCATGGTAACTAATATTATAGCGATATCTTCTCTGACAATCAAGGTTTATCCTTGCTTTTTCATCGGAAAAAACGCACAAAAATCCCCTTCAAAATTTCCCATTTCAGAAACCGGCATTCTCCCGGTTCTGTATAATGCCATAGAACGCATATTTGGGTTTCATCGCCCCGTCAAACGGCAGCGGATTGTACTCCCTGCGCCATGAAGCACTGTCCGTGGTCCCCCAGATCGTCAGGGCATCCATCTGAACCTTTCCGGCATCCACCCTCTCGAAGATCCCATGGATCAGATCATAATAAAACTGTCCCTGAGCCTTTAAGGTATCTTCGTTCTTTTCATCCGGTTCCAGATACTTGCCGAGACACACATCCAGCTCGGTCAGCTGCAGTTTCAGCCCGGTCGCCGCCAGTTTATCCATCGCTTCAAAATACAGATCCAGATCATCTGAGGTATACAGATGTGCCTGCAGGCCAACCCCGTCGATCAGGGATCTTCCGTCTTCGTCTTTCAGAGTTTCAACAAATCCGACCAGTGTATCCGCCTTAAACTGTTCATTGTAGTCATTATAATACAGATCTACGGTTTCCGGTGCATACTTGTCCGCAAAATAAAACGCATACCAGTAGTAATCGTCCCCTATGATATCATACCAGTGGCATTCCCGCGGGCTGCCATCCTCCATCCAGCCTTCATTGATCACATCGTAGGCATAGAACAGATCCAGATATCCCAGATCTTTTAGCTGTTCAAAATTCCCTCGGATCATATCCTCCATACGGACCAGCATCTCATCGCGATCGACCAAAGGTTCTTTCGCATCAAAGTTCTCATGGAAAAGCCATTCCGGCGTCTGACTGTACCATACAAGTGTATGGCCGCGCATGGACATATTGTTTTCTTTGGCAAATTCCAGAAGCGCCAGGGTGTCTTTTCCGTACTCCACCACGACATGCCCCTCTTCCTGACTCTTTTTCTGATTCAGGACATAGTCGGGCTTCATTTCATTTCCGCAGGTGATACTGTTAAAATTCGTTACGATCAGTTCCGCCATCAGTTTGTTTTTGATATCATGTGCCGTCACCCCCGTTCCGGCTTTCATACCATGCTCCGCAAACACACTCTGAATGGTAACCTGCTCTTCTTCCTCCGGTGTCGGGGTCGCTGTCACCTCCACGCTTTTGGTCGGTTCCGCAGTTTCCGTCGGCTCTGCTGCTTCTGTCGGCTCCGCAGCTTCCGTCACCTCCGGTTCGACCGTCGGTGTCACCGTCCCTTCCTGCTGTCCGCATCCCCCAAGCAGCAGTACCCCCGCAAGGAGCATTGCGTAAGATCTTTTTTTCATCTTTGTCCTCCTTAATATCGGATCCTTTCGCCCGTCTTCTCTTATTCATCCGCAGGGTTCGGATGCATCGCCGTACACGCCAGATGCTTGACAAACATCCGCTCGAGCATCCCTGCCTTGACCGGCATACAGATCCCCCCGGTATTTTTTGATCTCCTCTTCCAGATATATTTCCAGTTTTGTCTTGGTTAACGCCATGCCACACCCCCGAAACGTTTATTTTCCGTCGTCTTCTTCCGCGTTATCCATCGTTTTCTTATCCTTCATAAAGGGGATCACGGGCACTTTTTTGCCTCCGCCTTCCAGTTCCTGCCGGCTATGCCCCGGGAAAATACTCGCAAAAAAAGCCTGTCTGGTAAACTCAAACATCACCCGCTTGGTCACCTCACTAGGATTCTTCAGTCTCGACTGCACTCTTTTGAATCCTTCCAATCCTTCTCCTGCCAGTTCCGAGATGGTCGTGGCCCCGCCGCTGCTGATCGCCTCATAGATCTCGCTTAAGAAGATCTTACGCTCTTCCACGCTGGAGCATTCGATCCACCGTTCGATAAACTCATTGACCCATATGCTGATCGGACTGTGTGCTTCCGCCGAAGCGATCTTTCCATGATCCACGCCCCAGGTGATCGGTGCATGCTGAAGGGCACCAAGCGCAGAGGACTTGATGATCCTCGTATTCGGAAAATGCATATCAAAGAGCTTTCCGACCACCGAAAATTCCGGCTGGATGCAGATCGTCTTTTCCAGTACGTTTGCGATCGGAATCTCTCCCATGACCTCTTTGGACAGGCCCGGTCCGTCGAGATTATAAATCCTCTCGATATGATCAAATACTTCCGGATCCATCGTGCAGCCTGCATATACTGCCAGGTTGCCCCCTTTGGAATGTCCTCCCATCATCCAGCGCCGTTCCGGGCGGTCGGAAACTACCCGTGTTACATAGTCCTTTGCCATCTCCTGGGCTTCTGTTTTGCAAAAACTGGCTATAAAATCTTCGTACCATCCGGCCAGAGAATCATCCGTTCCTCGGAAAGCGATAAAGGACAGGTCCGATTCATCATGAAACGTCTCTACCGCATACTGTACCGGCGGATCCGATCGCTTGATATCAATGTAATCGGTCATACGCAGATTGCCGAATCGTTTGGAATTTACGGCAGCCTGCAGCAGATCCGCATACTTTTTATCATGGATCGCGATCTCCACATTTACCTTCCCCGCATCGAGGATCTTCTGTGCATCCCGTACATAGACCGGTCCGTTTGCCTCATCGAACAGTACGGAAAAATCATAATATGCCAGATTGCTTAAGATCAGTGCATCGACGTCCAGAAATCCGGTTTCCGAAAACGTAAAATCCTGCATCCACAGGATGTAATCGGTTAATGAGTCCATGGTTTTCCTCCCTGCCGCACCGTCTCGAACTCCTTCCGGAGCATACATAAGACTGTCGCGTTTATTTCCATCTTTTACTCCCCGGAAGAATGCCCGCCGATCTGCTTATTGCGTTTCATGGTCATCGCACCTTTTTTCAGGTTCATCCCTTTCAGCACCGCATTCTTTCCGAATTTTTCCTGCATTGCCAGTGTTGCTTCCTGTAATTTCCGTTCCTTCCTGTCCGCTGCCTCTTCTGCGGTTCTTTGTTTATCCAATGCGTCATAATCCGTGAACAGATCCATCTGGTACGGAGCCTCTTCGGGGATCTCGCCTTCCGGGATCAGACCGCATGCCACTACATATACCCTGCGTACCAGCAGTTCTTTGTCCACGATCTCTTCATAAAGATCCATCATACAGTCCGTGATCCGGTGTGTTGAAGACGTCCACCGGTCGAGGTTGCCGGTCCCGTGCGCCGGATGTGGCTGCAAACGTCCGTAACGGTCCACATTGACATTTCCTTCGTACCGCTTTCCGGTCCCGCAGACAAGATACGTGGAATGTTCCGGGTCTGCGCCTTGCCGTTCACAGACCAGACTGGTCACATCATATACGATGGTCAGTTCGATTTTTTTGGTGACCAGTTTCTTCCTTACCAGGTCCAGCACCAGCAGCTCTGTCATCTCCCGCACGATCATCGCCGCATCCTCTGCCGTGTACGGCTCGGTCAGCACCTGCCCGGAAGACAGGCTGTTGGCAGACGGTTTGTACGACTTGATCGCAGCGATATCCGTCGGCTCCCATCCCCACGCATGATCAATGAGCAGTTCAGCATTGATCCCAAATGCGGAATACAGCACACTTTCATCCACGACGCTCTGCCTGGCGATATCTCCCATCGTATAGATGCCCATTCTGTGTAATCTGCGTGTGATCCCGCCTCCGCAGCGCCAGAAATCCGTCAGCGGCGTATGGCACCAGAGCTGCTCCCGGTAGCTCTGTTCATTCAGTTCTGCGATACGCACCCCGTCTTTATCTGCCGGCACATGTTTTGCCACCACATCCATCGCTACCTTGGCCAGATACATGTTACTTCCGATGCCTGCCGTCGCCGTTATGTCTGTTTCACGCAAAACATCCCGGATCATCTTCATCGCCAGTTCATGCGCGGTAAGTCCGTAAGTCTCAAGATAGCCGCTCACATCGATAAAACACTCATCGATGGAGTACACATGCACATCTTCCTCACTTACATATCGCAGGTAGATGGAAAAGATATGCGTGCTGATATCTTCATACAGCTTCATCCGCGGCGGTGCGGTGATATAAGCCAGCGCAAGAGAAGGATCTGCGGCGAGTGCTTCCGCATCACATGAAGATGCCCGGAAGCATTCCTGTCCGGTCTCCGGATCTTTCGTAAGCAGCCCGAGGCTCCTCGCCCTGGCCATCCGCTGTACATTCACTTCCTTTACTTTCTGTACCACTTCAAAGAGTCTGGCTCTTCCGGGTATCCCGTATTCTTTTAAGGAAGGGGATACAGCAAGGCAGATGGTCTTTTCCGTCCTGGTCGGATCCGCCACCACCAGGTTGGTCGTCAATGCATTCAGCCCACGGGCAGCCAGTTCACAGCTGGCGTAAAAACTTTTCAGATCGATCGCGATATAGGTCTTTTCCACGCCATGCTTTTCCTCCGTTTTCCCGTTCTGTTTCAAGTCACTCCAATTCCTGTATACCGGCCAGCCGATTGAAATCTATGGTCAGATTTACGTGACCGATCTCCGTACATTTTACCAGCACGATCTTTTGGTTTGCCGCATCGATACGTTTGATCTGCTCCTTCGCGGTCACATAGGCCCCGCCGGCCTTCTTTTCGTCCGGTACAAAATACGTGATCGTAACCTCCGGTTGTTCACCGTTTCGTATCCGTTCATCAATCTGCGCGAGCGTTCTTCCGATCTCGTCTTTGTCCCAGTCCTCCAGCGCGATCATCTCCTCCGTTGTACGCGCCTCTTCCGTCACCAGTTCATCATAACCGGACAATGCCGCAAACGGTGAAAACTGCGCCGCGCGGTCATGCATGCTCATATGCTTGCGCGTCTTCGACTGATGATGCGGCAGATCGATGATATCCGCGTATTCGGTTCTTGCATTTTTCTGCCCCATCTCTTAAGGTCATTCTCCTTTTCTTCTCAGGTCTGCTTTCGGATGCTTTTCGTAATACGCTTTCTTGTCCTGATACATCCGCTCATCCGCTTCCTGTATCGCATTATTGATATCATAATCTCCTGTACAATACACGGAACCGACGGCAAAGCTCACGTCGTTTGTCTGATCAGCCAAGGCTCTGAGCTGCGTCACCTTTTCCAGCAGTTTTTCTATCCTCTCACATCACACAGCGTGATCGTCAATACATCATCCACCGACGGATGTTTTACAAAAAAGTCGCTGGTCTCCACCTCACGATAGATCCCGTCATCCCCCAGCTGTCTGGTGATCGCCGTTACCGACTCCCTGCCCTGTTCATAGGCCCGCAGCAGATTTCTCCGGTTGAAGGTCATACGGAAGATATCCCGGTCCTCCGGGTGCATTGTCGCCGTTCCATGCTCGATCAGTTCATCAAAAACTCCGGCGGACGGACAGGAAGTCGTGGAGAAGTTATCATACACCATCATGTAATAGCTGTTTCTGGTCAGGTTTGCAAAGATGACCAGCGGATACTTCATAAAGACCGCATCCATCAGGAGTTTCGCCGCGCCGGAAGGCGCCTGGATCTGCAGAATATCCCCGGCATCCATACCGTCATTTTTCTCGATCACCAGCTGCCGGAATTCTTCCTTCGGCATCGGCTTTGCAAAGATAAATCCCTGGATCTGGTCACAGCTGCAGGTACGAAGAAAGCCAAGCTGTTCCTGCGTCTCCACGCCTTCCGCAACGGTCTTCATATTCAAACGTTTGGAAAAATAAAAGATGCTTTCCAGAACGATGCGTTCTTTTTCATTTTCACAGTTTCCGCTGAGCAGGGAACGGTCGATCTTTAGCACATCCGCAGGAATATCCTTTACAAACTGAAGGGATGACAGACCGCTGCCGAAATCATCGATGGCAACAGAATACTCCGCATCACGGATTTCCTTTACCCAGCCCAGGATCTTCTCCGATTCCGAGATCAGCGCCGATTCCGTGATCTCCACTTCCACATACTTATGCGGGATATGGTAACGGTCCACAATGGTATTCAGTTTTTCAAGGAAATCCGTCTCCTTCACGTGCCATCTGGAAAAATTGATGGACAGCTGCATTTTAACTCCCTGCTCCCGCAGTTCCAGGACCGTAGCACATGCCTGTTCCAGGATACACCAGTCCACCTGATTGACCGCATCCGTCTGTTCCAGGGCCGGGATAAAAAGCACAGGTGGGATCACATCACCGCTTTCCTTGATCCAGCGGACCAATGCCTCCGCTCCCACGATCTTGCCGGTGATTGCGTCATATTTCGGCTGGTAATAGGCCTGCAATTCCTTCTTCTCAATTGCCTCCGCTATGCTTTCTTCGATCGTTTTATCCATAAGACACGCTCCTTTTGCCGTTCACGACAAATAACGTCAAGAACTACCCAACATATAGCATTTTACCAAAAATGCGTCAAAAAAACAATAAATACCGTCATTTTGACGGTATTGACGGTATTTCTTAATAGAAAGTCTTGGATACTCATCGGATATTTTGCTCAAAATGTGGCGCTCCGTGAGTATATCGTCTAACTTACGCTGTTCCCAAGCATCAGTAAATTCCGGAAAACGTAGAGCCGGCATGTTTTTCCTATTTTTCATAACTCTACCACTCTCCCCTTTCCTGCAAATAACTGTAACATCTGGAATAATCCCTTATAAACGAAACATTTTTATTCATTTTCAAAGCTTCAACATTATGGATATCAACTTTTTTCAACAATTTGATCAGATCATTTTTGTCTGTCTTCCGCGGCAGGAGACCGCATCCCTCAATCGCTCTTGTTTTCAATAGTATTAAAGATGGTATATCCGCAATGTACAACCGGATATTAGAATAATTCTTATCTTCCATCCAGGTAAGCTGATCTATCACTTCATATACTTCCGGCAGATCAATCGGATCTGTATTCAGCCAATCCGGTAATAGATTCAAATCCTTCCCCACCGATTCAATCATCAAAATCTCTGTATCATCAAATCTTGCAGCAATGTTGTCAATATCTTCGCTGAATCACTGCACTCCGTCGGCATCTCGCAACCCGGCACGCATCATCGCATACCCGCCAATCGCTTTGATCGTCATGACTTTATCCGCTTCGATCAGTTTATCATTCAGCAGCCTTAATGCTTTATCAAATTCTTTTACCGTTACCTTCAAATTTGGCATAATATACTCCTCAAAATACGACATTCATCTCTTTATAGATATCCTCATCTTCCGCGGTATCACCGTCGATGATCAGTTTTTCATCCAACGGCTTGGTATTCTTCAACTCGATCAGATTATCCAGATCCATCAGGAAATCCAAATGATAATAATTTATGATACAGTACATTAGTACCCTGGTTTCCTTACTGGTTTTGCTAAGATCGATCTTGCGAATCTCATCCATACGCTTGTTGTAATAATACAACATTCGATGAAGATATCTGTGAAGGCTGTAGTAATCATCACTTTTCCAGCCAAACTGATCCAAATAATACGGCTCTGTCATATTCTTATCCTCTCTATGTCTTTCAGCAAATTCTTCTATGTATCAAAACGGGAACTTCAGTCCCAACTCTTGAAAGGATTTCTTTAATTCTTTCGATGCCTGAGCGATATCTACATCGATCTTTTCGATTTCTTCGGTCACTGCATCAATATCGATCTCTTCTTCCGCTTCCGAGGTATCCACATAGCGCGGGATGTTCAGATCAAAGCCATTCTCCTCGATTTCCTTCATAGATGCCACATGCGCAAACTTATCAATATCTTTTCGGTCCTTATAGGCATCCACGATCCTCTGTATGTGCGCATCCGATAGCTCATTCTGATTCTTGCCCTTCCATATTAATCGCCTCATACCTCATCTGCTTCTCGCCTGTATTGTGTTACTATCTGGCTTTATTTCATTCGCTCTCGCCATCTTATTCATCTCTCTTCACTACCTATCCCAAAATCCACGGAAACTCCACAAATGTACTATCGAAAATCCTTTCATAAAATACTCCATCTGCTTTGGGTCATCGACGATCAATGAATCGCTCAGAGCAAGATACTCCTGTTAGAAACCTTTCGTTGCATCTTCCCTGGATATCCTTCTTCCAGAAAGGGTAATGGCATTATCGTCATCAAAAGGATACCCGGACATATTTCCAGTTCTTCCAGGCAAAGGAAATCTATCACGTTTTTTTCTTTTCATCCCTCTTTTTAAGATCCTGCTTCTTGGTAAATATTTCCAGCAGTTCATCATCTATAATTAACGACCTTGGACTGTATTGTCTCTATCAAAGACTTATAATTCCAGATACTCTTTTTCTGATCGGAGGAAACGTTCAACATTCTCCAACACCCTCTGTTCTTCCTCTTCGGATTTCATCGCTATTCTTATCGTACACTCCCATATCACCAGAACCCTTATCCCACTTATAGCCAGATTCCGCCTGACATCCTCATCTCTCTTTATATTATTTTCAAATTTTGTCATCCAGAAATTCACCCTGCTTTTAGGAACATACGCATACTTACAACCGTTATGCCGATGCCAGTAACATCCATGAACAAATACTGCAGTATTATACTTGGCTAGCCACATGTCAGGATGTCCAAACACATCGGTGGCATTTTTTCGGTATCGATATCCTCTTTCAAACAGTTTCTTTCTGATATAAATCTCCGGTTTCGTATCTTTGTTCCGGATTCTCGCCATGTTATGGCTTCGTTCCTCCGGAGTTTTTATATCTGTCATCAGGTAATCCCTTCTATTTCCTTTATATAGTCAACAAATCTGCCTACCGTCCAAATCCGATCACGCCTGTCCTTTGGATATGCCGTAATATAAGGCTTTGGCACTACAAGTATAACCTTCTCTGCCTGCATTTCATCCATCTGAGCCGCAGATATGCCCTGCTGCATTGTGCATAGATATTTGTTCTCATCCCGCAGTCTGTCAGCCTCATTGAGAATCTGACGCCATCTGTCCTTACATGTCGTCTTCGCTGCCAGCGTACAAAGTTTATCTATTGCGAATGTCATATCATGATACGCCACTTCTGATGGAAACAGAAAATCTGGTTTTTTATTCCCTTCAGTTGTAGCCTGAGGCGCATATTCTATCTTATTCTCATCAAATATGGCCGCCAGATGATGCTCCAAGCTTTTTCCGGCTCTACTTTTTCTTCTGTTCAGCACTTGGTTCGCCAGTGCTATGAAGTCATCCACTGAGGCAAATCCCTTTGCAACTGTCTCTCCATATCTTGCATGCTCTATAGCCCGGAAAAGCCGATATTCCTCTTCTGTCCACTTCAGCAGCATAGTATCAGGATCCGCCAATATCAGATGTCTGTTCAGGTATACCTGGTATTGAATCAGCCTTGCAGCTGATGACATCTCCTGTGATGTTGGAAAATCAACCTTAAGTCCTCCGATAAAAGTATCAATTGCCTGCTTTTCCATCAGCTCCGGATCAACTCTGTCCAGCTCTATCGGCCTGTTGGTTTCTGCCGGCGTAAGGCCAAAAGAATCCAGAAACTCCTGTATATCCTCATCTGTATTGAAGAGATATCCATAGTACGATTCTTCTGACTCCTTTATCAAAACAAAAAGAGCGCCGGTATATTCCGGCCGGAGAAGTTCAAATCCTCTTCCAAATCCGGTAATCCTCAACTCGTTCTTGCTCTCATACCATGTGAATGTGCAATTTGTCGAAAAATCATCCTGCCATTTTATTGTTCCCGTCTTCTTAAGAATATGGTTTTCTCTCAGTTCCTGCGCTGTATACAGCATGTCCTTTGCTGTCTTGGATATCAGTATTCCTGACTGATGCCCTCCGGTCTCACCACTGTCATTGGCGGACAGGAACTTGCAGTATGCGCTTTTCCCGCTCAGTACTGCCTCAACCGCTTTTGTTACAAGTTCGTCCATCATACTCCCACCGCCTCTCTGGCCGGGTGTCCTTTTTTAACAGGTACAACCTGACCGACTGATTTTACCGGTTTCGACATTTCTTCTTTTGCCTCAGTCTTTTTTGCGGTTACCCTGTCCATTTCATTCATTTTTGCGCATACCAGACTCGCCACATTTGCCATCAATGGAACCACAACCGAATTTCCAAACTGACGGTATGCCTGGGTATCAGAAACAGGAATCTTGAAATCCTCAGGGAATCCCTGCAGTCTTGCACACTCCCTTGGCGTAAGCCTTCGCGGGTTCTTCCCTTTCTGCGCTATCAGAATTTCCGAACCGTCCTTGTGATATCTGGCGCTAAGCGTTCTGGACACTCCATCCGGATCCGCAATACCATACCCAAACCCATTACCTGCTGCCTTATGTTTAGCTGCGTACCCCTGAAGATAATCCCACAGCTTATCTGAAAGCGTGTACTTATCATCTACATTCTTCTCAAGAATATCGCGCATCACAGGCTTTGGATCCGCCGGAGTAATATTAAAATCAAACTTGATATTCTTTCCATACCTTCTTCTGTCAAACCCGACAATCAGAATACGTTCTCTGTGCTGAGGCACGAAGTTCTGACCATCCAACACCTGATAAAACACCTCATAATCCAGTTCATCTAGTGATTCCGTGATAACCTTAAACGTCCTGCCCCTGTCGTGGCTGCACAGATTCTTAACATTCTCGAGCATAAATGCCTTCGGGCGCTTCGCCTTCAGTATCCTGCAGATATCAAAGAACAGAGTTCCCTGCGTTTTATCCTCAAATCCGGTTGCCCTGCCCAGGCTTTGTTTCTTCGATACTCCGGCAATAGAAAATGGCTGGCAAGGA
Source organism: Lachnospiraceae bacterium (assembly GCA_017634975.1). Taxonomy (GTDB): domain Bacteria; phylum Bacillota; class Clostridia; order Lachnospirales; family Lachnospiraceae; genus NK4A136. The sequence continues at coordinate 94,171 of JAGBMJ010000093.1, forward strand.
AAACCCGCCACCAATATGTCATGATCAGGGATTGTATTCTCGTCTACTTTTGTAATATCACCATCGGGTTGTTCTCCAAAATTTGCAAAGTAAGTCTGCTGACTGTACTTGTTCCATTCATTGGAGTATACACAATGCCCTCCTGCACTCTCATATGCCAGCCGCATTCCTCCGATTCCTGCAAATAAATCTATGAAGGTAAAGTCCGCATCCGCGGGGACTTCATTCCTGTTTTGCTGTTGAAGGAACTGGATAATAGCCGATGAAACGGAATCCTGAACCGAAGAATTCGTGCCATCTGTATAATCTGCCAGTGCCTCATAAACAGCGTCATCCAATCTTATGTGAACTTGCTTAGCCATATTATCACCTCTCTGGGTATAAACTTATACCAATTTTATCCCATTATATCAAAATACTCCTTAAAGTTCAAGGGAATATTTTGGTATATTATTTCTCCCTAATGATCTTGATCTCCATATCAGTTTTAAATCATCGACATATAAAAGAGCCTGCCATCAGCTTTCAGCCGTCAGCAAGCCCTTTCACTCATCTATTCCATTATCCTTCTACCACTTCCGCCCATTCAACTGCCACCAGTCATGGCTCTTAATATTCCTTACTGCCTGCCTCAATGACTTCTCTCTGGAATGCAGGTGGCAGTATTTGGAATCAGCTGCGCCTTGTGTTTCGGAACGGCAGCCTGCGGGAAGGAAGGGGAAAATGGCTCCGCAGATGCAGGTATGACAACGGCAAAGACGGCAGAAGAACATCCGAACCCTGAGATCATCATAGCGGATCCTTATGATGTGACCATCATGAGCAGGAATACAGGGCATTACTGGTACCTGCACAATCCCGAATATCCTACGGAGAGCAGTGTGGTTTGCTATCATAAACACAGATATCAACAGCCCTTCCATATGCACTACCAAATTCCTCATAACAACTTTTCCCTTTCAATAGATAAAATATATTATATTTTATACGCATGTGATTATAACGATATTATAGAATTCTGCAACCACTTACTATTTACATTATTGCTACTTCATGAGTTATCAATTCAAATGCTTAATACAAAAAACTGCCGGATCGTTCCGACAGTTTTTTCCATTCTTTGTCGTGGGAAGACAGGAAGAATGATTTACTCTGTGAATAATGCGGTGGAGTAATACCGGTCACCGCTGTCCGGAAGGAGCGCAACGATGGTCTTGCCCTTGTTCTCCGGCTTCTTAGCCAGTTCGATAGCACCGTAAAGAGCTGCCCCGGAGGAGATACCTACGGAGATACCTTCCTTCTTTGCCAGATATTTTGCGGTTTCAAAAGCCTTATCATTCGGAGCCTTAAAGACCTCATCGTATACCTTGGTATTCAGTACATCGGGAACAAAACCTGCACCGATTCCCTGGATCTTGTGGCTGCCTGCTTTGCCTTCGGAAAGTACCGGGCTGTCTGCCGGCTCCAGTGCCACTACTTTTACATTCGGATTCTGCTCCTTTAAGTATTCGCCGGTTCCGGTCACCGTACCGCCGGTTCCTACACCTGCGATAAAGATATCTACCTTACCGTCGGTATCCTTCCAAATCTCCGGACCTGTGGTTGCACGATGAACAGCCGGGTTTGCCGGGTTGATGAACTGTCCCGGGATAAAACTGTTCGGGATCTCCTTTGCCAGTTCCTCTGCCTTGGCGATCGCACCCTTCATGCCCTTCGCTCCTTCGGTCAGCACCAGTTCCGCACCGTAAGCCTTTAAGATATTTCTGCGCTCCACGCTCATGGTCTCGGGCATGGTCAGTATGATACGATACCCCTTTGCCGCAGCGATAGATGCCAGACCGATACCGGTATTTCCGCTGGTCGGCTCTATGATCACGGAGCCTTCCTTCAGCAGTCCCTTCTCCTCCGCATCTTCGATCATGGATTTTGCGATACGGTCTTTTACACTTCCTGCCGGATTGAAATACTCCAATTTTACCAGGATCGTTGCTTCCAGTCCCAGCTCTTTTTCGATATTCACAACCTCTACCAACGGTGTGTTACCGATCAAACCAAGAGTACCTTTGTAAATATTCGCCATGTCCTTTTACCTTCTTTCTTATTTTATAACCGGCAGCGATCGTGCGACCGCTACCGGAAACCATTTACTCATACAATCGGATTTTTATTTTGCAGCTGCAAAGCCGGCTTCAAGATCTGCGATCAGGTCATCCACATGCTCCGTACCGATCGACAGACGGATCGTATTCTTGTTGATACCGGTTTCTGCCAGCGCTTCATCGGAAAGCTGGGAGTGCGTGGTAGAATACGGATGGATCACAAGGCTCTTTACGTCTGCTACGTTTGCCAGCAGGGAGAAGATCTTCAGGCTGTCGATAAACTTCCAAGCCTCTTCCTGTCCGCCCTTGATATCAAAGGTAAAGATGGAAGCGCCGCCGTTCGGGAAGTACTTCTTGTACAGCTCATGATCCGGATGATCCGGCAGAGACGGATGATTCACTTTCTCTACCTGCGGATGCTTGGTCAGGTATTCCACGATCTTTTTGGTATTCTCCGAGTGACGCTCTACACGCAGGGATAATGTCTCAATACCCTGCAGCAGCAGGAATGCGTTGAACGGAGAGATCGCAGCGCCGGTGTCACGCAGCAGGATCACACGGATATAGGTAACAAATGCTGCCGGGCCGACTGCCTCAAACAGATTTACGCCGTGATAGCTCGGATTGGGAGCCGCGATGCCCGGATAGTTGCCGCTTGCTGCCCAGTTAAACTTACCACCATCTACGATGATACCGCCCAGTGAGGTTCCGTGTCCGCCCAGGAACTTGGTTGCGGAATGAACCACAACATCTGCACCGTGCTCCAGCGGACGGATCAAAAACGGAGTACCGAAGGTATTGTCAACGATCACCGGCAGACCGTGCTTATGCGCGATCTCTGCGATAGCATCGATATCGGGAATATCACTGTTCGGATTTCCCAGGGTCTCCAGATATACGGCTCTGGTGTTTGCCTTGATCGCACCCTCCACCTCAGCCAGATCGTGTACATTTACAAATGTAGTCTCCACACCAAACTGCGGAAGTGTATTGTTCAACAGGTTGTAGCTGCCACCGTAGATCGTCTTCTGCGCTACGATATGCCCGCCGTTTGCAGCAACTGCCTGGATCGCATAGCTGATCGCTGCTGCACCGGAAGCTACTGCCAGAGCAGCGCTGCCGCCCTCCAATGCTGCCACTCTCTTCTCCAGCACATCCTGCGTGGAGTTTGTGATTCTGCCATATACATTACCGCCGGCTGCAAGGCTGAAACGATCTGCTGCATCCTTGCTGTCGTGGAATACATAAGAAGTGGTCTGGTAAATAGGAACGGCTCTGGAATCGGTCGCCGGGTCTGCCTGCTCCTGTCCTACGTGCAACTGTAATGTTTCAAATCTGTACTCGCTCATTATTATATTCTCCTTTTTCTATTTATTCAATTTAACTTTTCTTTTATGACTGTTTTCTTTTCTACTCTTTTATAAAATAAAAAACGGGGCATTTGATGCTCCCGGGCAAAATGACATATCCAACAGATCGGATCGATCTACAAGATCAGGCGTTTGGGCAGATAGCCCTTGCGCCGGTCATCTTCCATGCCCGGGAGTATTGCATTCGACAACAGCACATAAGATACATTCGTTTGTTCATTGCAATACCGGCCATCTTTTTCTCCTTTCCGATCCTGTTTTACAGAGATCCGTTTGTTTCGATGGTGTAACTATATCATTATTCGCCTACTATGTCAATAGGCTTTATGTATTTTTTTGAAATTTCTTGAAATACCTATTTACCTTGCGATATAATAGGTTTGCAGGAGGATAAATGCTTATGATCTCAACAAGAGGACGATATGCCCTGCGGGTTCTGATCGATCTCGCGGAAAACGACAACGGAAACTATATCCCGCTTAAGGATATTGCCGAACGACAGGAGATCTCCAAAAAATATCTGGAGATCATCGTAAAAGATCTGGTCACACACAAACTGTTATCCGGTGCCAGCGGAAAAGGCGGCGGATATAAACTGGTACGCAAGCCGGAAGAATACTCCGTCGGGGAAGTCCTGGAGCTTATGGAAGGTACTCTCTGTCCGGTTGCCTGTCTGGCGGATCCGGAATATGAATGTTCCCGTAAAGACCACTGTCTGACTCTTCCGATGTGGACGGAGTTTGATACCATGGTGCACGACTTCTTTAATAGCAGGACGCTGGAAGATCTCATTCATCCGAAAAAGGCTTCCGGCAAACCGAAGGCACCGAAAAAGAGTTAAATAATAGGTTCCTGTCTGTGTGTACGACAGGAACCTTTTTATAGATACTGTTCTTCTTACAGGAAGGTCTCACGGATCAGCTTCATCTGCTCTCCGTATAATTCACTCTCACATCTGGCAAGAATGATCACTTCCTCATCATAGAGCAGATATACATATTCCGACTCCCCTTATCCCGCGATCTGCCAGTTTTCTGCAGCCTGCCGGATCTTCACAAAGCCGGCATACTTTCCGCCGAGTTTCACCAATTCCTCATGCCGCCCCCTTTCCGCAACATGTCCGTTATCAATCACCAGGATCTGGTCCGCCGCTTCGATCGTCGCCAGACGATGCGCGATAATGATCACGGTTTTCCCTTTGGAAAGTTCGGTAAGCGCTCCCTGGATCAGATGTTCATTTTCCGGATCGATGCTGGCCGTTGATTCATCCAGGATGATGATCGGGGAATTTTTCAATATTGCCCTGGCAATGGAAACCCGCTGCTTCTGTCCGCCGGAAAGTGTTCCGCCGCCTTCTCCGATCACCGTATCGTAACCATCGGGCAGTTCCATAATAAAGTCATGGCAGCGTGCTTTCTTCGCCGCATCAATCATTTCTTCTTCCGTGACATTGTCCCGCCCGAAGCAGATATTTGCCCGGATCGTATCATTGAACAGATATACATTCTGGAATACCATGGAAATATTGGATAACAGACTGTCCAGACTGTATTTTCTTACATCCACTCCGCCAAGGGAGATCTCGCCTTTGGAAACATCATAAAATCTGGCGATCAGGTTACAGATCGTTGTCTTTCCGCTGCCGGAAGGACCGACGATCGCTGTGGTAGAACCCTGCGGGATCTCAAAGCTGACATCCTGCAATACCTTCCGGTTTTCCGTGGACACCGCATCGGAATAGGAAAACTCTACATTCCGGAACGCGATATCATAGTTCTGCGGGTGGATATCCTCTCCTTCCGCATCCAGCAGATGATCGTCGGAAAACATCTCCATTTTGTCAAACGCATTGTTGATCACTGCCAGAACATGCGCACTGTCCGTGATCGGCTCTACCGAGTTAAAAACGGACATCGAAAGAAAAGAAACGATCAGCACCATAAACAATTCCAGTTTTCCCGCCATCCCGGCATACATGACCGCCAGGATCATCCACACGCTCGCTGCCTTCAGCGCAAAGATATGCAAACAGTTATATGGTATGAATCCCCATTCGATCTTTAACGCGATCTTCTTTGCACTTGCACACGCCTCTGTGAAATCTCTTACCGACGCCCCTTCCATGCCAAAGGATTTTACGACCGGCAGTCCTCTGGTATATTCCAGTGCTGCTCTGGTCAGTTTTTCATTCTCCGCATTGAGCACTTTTGTATTGTCTGAACTGTGTTTGGAGATCATCAGCAAAAATACAAACGAAACAAGGACACCGACGATCGCGATCAGCGCACATTCCGGTACCATAACTCCCAGAAAAATAAGGATACACAAAAAATTCAGATATCCTCCGATGAAATTGTCCAGCATACGGATTCCCATATTTTCCAGCGTTGCCAGTCCGGTGGTGATTTCATTTAAGATCGCACCGGTATCGTTGGTCTGGAAATAACCGAGTGATACACGTTTCAATGCTTCCCCGATCTTCATACGGTCTCTTGCCACCAGCTCATAACCGATCTTTTCATGGCAGCGCGCTTTCAGATAGTCAAATAAAAACCTGGCCAATACCATCAGGGCGATCATCAGAAAACTTTTTCCCGCAAGGGACGCATCGATCGCATTTCCTTTGCGCAGCTCCCCGATGATCTCACCGATCACATATCCCGCATACCCCACCGGTGCCGCAATGGCCCACGATGACAAAAACGAAAAGAAAAAACCTGCAAATAAACTTCCTTTAAAATCATCGCACCAGTCGATGATCCGCTTTACCGTTTTAAACATAATTATGCCTCCATTCCTGCTGCCTGATCATTTCCTGCAGCCCAGTTTTTCGCTCCGATATGCGCCTGCCACATTCTCTGATACAACGGCGATCGTTCCATCAGTTCTTCCTGCGTTCCCTGCGCCTCGATCCGTCCGCCGTTCAATACCACGATCTGATCCGCATTCTTGATCGTAGACAGACGGTGCGCGATCACGAGCAGCGTTTTTCCTTTGGTCAGGTTGGCGATGGATTCCTGCAGCTTCGTTTCATTCTCCGGATCGGTAAATGCCGTCGCTTCATCCAGGATCACGATGGGCGCATCTTTGAGCATCATTCTGGCAATGGCGATCCTCTGCCGTTCTCCGCCGGACAGCCGCTTTCCGGCTTCGCCTGCAGAGGTATTGTATCCATCCGGAAGCTTCCTTATAAACTCATCACAGCAGGCTGCCTTGGCCACGGCAATCACTTCTTCATCCGTCGCCTTCGGATTACCCAGACGGATGTTTTCCATCAGCGATCTGGAGAACAGGAAATTATCCTGCGTCACAAAACTGACGATATCTGCCAATGTGGTCACTTTCAGATCTTTGATATCGACACCGCCGATCGTTATGCTTCCGCTGCTCACATCCCAGAACCGTGCGATCAGTTTGGCTACCGTCGACTTACCGCCGCCGCTGGGCCCCACCAATGCGGTGAAGCTGCCTTCCTTCATCGTCAGATCGATCCCATGGAGCACCTCCCCATCCTCTTCGTCGTAGGTAAAATGCACATCCTTCAGTTCGATCACATAATGTTCCGGCTTCTTCTCCGTTACCGGTTCCGGCAGACTCCGGATATTTAACAGTTTCTGGATCTCCAGTACGGTGTACTGCATCTGCCGTAAACCATTGGAAAAGATCTCGATCTTGGCCATACTGATGACCATAGACATCGCAAGCATAACGGAAAGAGCCATCTCCGATACCGTCATACTACCTTTTCCTACCAGCAGGATGCTTACAGGTATCACCCCCAGCAGGGTAGCCGGCATAAAAGCAAATGCCAGCTTCATCGTTACCCACGTGGATTCCAGCCAGTCAATGACAAAATCCCTGTAATCCCGGATGGATCCCGCAAATTTCTCGTAGCTCACACCGGCCTTTCCAAATGCCTTGATGACTTCGATCCCCTCCACATATTCCACGATCACACTGCTCATATGCGCATTGGCTTCCTGATATTTCGTCATATTCTTACCGCTGATCTGAAAGGTCAGTATCATAAAGATCAGGCCAAACGGTAATGCGAGAAGGGCCGCAAGCGCTACGCGGATATCCACCATCGCCAGCGCCACGAAACAGACGATCGGGAGCACGATGTGTCCTGCACCCTCCGGAACCACATGCGCCAGGGGCGGTTCGATATCCTCGATCTTATCCACGATCACGCCCTTGATCTCACCGATCGAGTGTGCGTATACCTCTCCGAGGGGGGCCTTCAGAAAAGCATCTGCCACCCGTAACCGCAGACCTTCCAGCACATGAAATGCCACGTAATGGGATATGCCCGTTGAAAAACCGAAACATACTACTTTTACCAGATAAGCGATCAGTGCGATCAGACAAAACTGTATCACATAATTCCGGTCCAGACTCTCCGCGATATACCGGTCCAGAATACGATACACGCAATAGTACGGCACCAGTCCGGCCAAAAGACTGATCACCGACAGCAGCATCGATGCTCCCAGTCTTCCTCCGCTCCCTTTTGCATAGGAGAGCAATGTTCCAAACCAGTTCTTTTCTTCCTTTGTTACTTCTTCCTTCATTTCTTTTTCCTTTCTCACCTTTCTTTTTCTAACGGTTTCGAACCTCTCCGGTTCGTCCCGTCGTCTTCCGTTAACGTTTCGCCCCTTTTGTTTGCTTACCCCCAAAACGGCCTCACCGCCTGATCCCATTACAGAACCAGACGGTGAGTGAGTATTTCTGATATTTAATTTTAAGTACTTCAAACGCCCATCAGTTTTTTCCAGCCGGGCAGGAAAAATTTTTCAAGCGTCACTAAAGCTTCATCCGCTTCCTCCCGCGGATAGTTGTGAACCACCGGCTCAAACAGTGCTGTAAGATAGGCCGTCAGCAAAAGATGCAGCTGCTGTGATGCTATTTCCGGCGCATCGATCCCGGATGCTCTCAGCTCCTGCAGGTATTCCAGAAACTTATCCTGCGCCAGCTCTGTCATATCGTGCAGGAAGTTTTCGTATTTACTCCCCTTGGATTTTGCGATCAGCAGATGATAGTCTTCCATATCCGGGTAGATCACCTCGCGCATCATATCGATAAAGGAATCTTTCCAAATCATCTTCCTGCGTTTCTTTACCGGCTCCTCATATCGCTGCATATGTGCATAGGCCCAGCTCATCAGTTTTTCTTCTGCCGGAGATACCAGCTGGCAGAAGAGATCCTCCTTGTCCGTGCAATGTCGGTAAATGGCTGCCGCTGTCATCCCGCAGCGGTCACCGATGCTGCGCATCGATGCTTTTTCATATCCCATTTCCAAAAATTCCGCTTTGGCTGCCGCCATGATCTTTACGTGACTCGCTGACTTATCTCTCGGCAAGACCTGTTCCCCTTTCTTTTTTGTTAACGCTATATGCTAACATTATTAGCTAACGTGTATATATTATCAACCGTGCCGATATTTGTCAAGAAAAAAACAGCCGTTAAGCTGTTTTTATGTTACGCAAAGTGTTTTGAGTCGTAATCGCGCAGCAAGTGCGCGATTCGACTGTGAATGGTAACGTTTTTATTCTTTCCTGCATTCGGCGATATGTTTCTTGATCGCTGCAAAGCTTTCTTCGCTGAGATAATGTTCCACACGACAGGCATCTTTTAATGCATTTTCCTCCGATATCCCAAGACTGAGAAACCATTCCGAAAGGATCTTGTGCCGTTCATAGATCTTATCCGCGATCTCCATGCCGCTCTCCGTCAGAACAATAAATCCCTGCGAAGTGATCCGGACCAGCCCTTTCTCGATCAGATTCTTCATAGCGACACTGACACTCGATTTCTTGTAACCGAGATGTCTGGAGATATCCACTGCCCGTACCATATACCCCCGTTCTTTCAGCACAAGGATTGCTTCCAGATAGTCTTCTGCAGATTCATTACTTTTCATAGGATTCCCTCTCCCCCCTCTGTCAAGGCGTCTACCGTTGCCCCATATCTTCCTGCGTTTTACGCCCCTTAAGCTGCGACCGTCATATCCGCCAGGCTGCGTCCTTTCCGGTATACTTCCCGGTAGACTGTATTGCAATGATCGATCTTTTCAAAGTATGCCGCAGCCCTGTGCGGATCTGAATACACCTTCCACAATCCGCAGATCAGGCAGTTCTTTCCATGATTGTCTATAAATCCCCGGATATCCTCTACCGGATATCCAAGGAACACACCGATCTCGTGCGGGAAGCGATCCGTTTGACGAAATCGTATTCCCAGATGTGACAGGATCTCTTCCGTTCCTGCTTTTGCCGGATACCCGTATTCCGCTAGAAATCCGGATACCGCCGGATCTTCCTGCAGCTGATCCACCATATTCCTGCGATAGATCAGGATTAGATAAAAAGTGGCCTTCTGTGCCAGCAGTTTCAGATACACCCCTTTTTCATTCAATACCCTGCCGGCCTCCGAAAGATTGTGTCTGCAGGATGCTTCCGATGCAAAACGGAAATTAAACAGGCTGGCTGTCTTGATCCCCGCCAGCGTCGCCGCCCCATATTCAATAATGCTTTTTTCAAAAGATTTATCCATCATTTTTAACGATCGATCCAACCCGCAAAAAAACATAACTGTACAGAACCACTGATCCTGTACAGCTATGCAGCATCTTTTCTTCCTTACAGTTTCGCCAATGCTTTTCCCAATTCATTGCAGGCCAGAACCGCCTCTGCATCCGGCGCTTCATGTGCAATGACACCGGCTCCGCCTACAACCGTGGCTCCGGCATTCTTCATACGCTCCGTCCAGTCTCTCATCCACTGTCCGTCGCCCCAGCCATAGGAACCGAAGAGCGCTACGGTCTTTCCTTTTACAATCGCTTCCACTTCTGCAACAAACGGTTCCATCTCGCTCTCTTCCAGCACTTCATCGCCCATGGCAGGACAGCCCATGGCAAAACCGGCCACATCCTTCAGGTCATCCACATTTGCCTGACCGGGCTGCAGATATACCACTTCTTTACCTTCCGCAGTCACGCCATCGCCAACTGCCTGCGCCATCTGACCGGTATTTCCGCCCTGGGTCCAAAAGATTACATAAACCTTATCCATCGAATAAAACCTCCTTGAAATAAATTTAGTTTCATTATTCTACCGTAGATTAGTTTATACTAACTTCTAAAAAAAGTCAATTACCATTTCCTCTCATCCGTCAAAACATTTAACCAAAAGGTTCACAGATCCGGTCACAGCACAGATTCATAAACTCATGATCATGCGATACCAGGATCACATACTTCTCCTGTTTTTTCAGTTCCTTCACGATATCCGCAACCCTTCTTATATTCCCGGCATCCAAACCGCTGGTCGGTTCATCAAACAGTATCACCTCGCGCTTACTGAGCAATCCTACCGCAACGGAAAGTCTCTGTTTCTGCCCGCCGGATATGGTATTCGGATGCCGGTCTTTTAAGCCGTACAGATCCAGCCGCTTAAGAAGCTCGTCCACCTGTTGTTCCGGGATATTCTTTTGTCCGAGTATGCATTCGCCGTATACCGATTCCGCAAACAACTGATAATTGACATCCTGCATAACCAGATACGCCTTCTTCAGCAACCGTTTCGGATCCTGTTTTACCCCTTCCAGCGTGATTCCTCCATTGTATTCCCTGTGCAATCCGGCCAGCGTTCGCAGCAGGGTCGATTTGCCGACGCCGTTTTCGCCGACGATCCCGGTTACACTGCCCCTTGGGATCGACAGATTTATTTCCGCATGCAGCTGCCTCTTTCCCCGCAGCAGCTTGAGATGTTCCAGACACAGACAGTTCTCTCCTGTCGTTTTACCGCCTGCTTTGTCCGGTGTAAGCGGAGTTTTCCGAACCGATCGAAGCCCCATATCCGCAAGCTGTTTTTCCGAAAAACCAAGCATCTCCTCTTTGGTAAATTCTCCCTGTATCCGTCCCTTCTTCAGATAGACAAAACGGTCTGCCAGATCCATAAGATAATAGAGCCGGTGCTCCGCACACAGAACCGTTCGCCCTTCCGACTTTATCTTTTCCAGAGATTGTTTTAGTGAGCCGATTCCTTTTTCATCCAGGTTCGAAGACGGTTCATCCAGCACATATACTTCCGGCCGTACGGCATAGATGCCCGAAAACGCGATCTTTTGCTTTTCTCCGCCGGATAACTGAAAAATACTTCTCCCGCGCAGCTCCGCAATCTCCAGTTCCGATGTTACCTCCTCCATTCTCCGTCCGATCGCATCCGGATCCATCCCCATGTTTTCCAGGCCAAATGCCAGTTCACTGTCCGTATCCGTGTTAAAAAACTGCGTTCTCGGATTCTGAAATACACTGCCGACGATCCCGGACAGTTCATAGCTTTTTCGTTCCCCGACCGGGCGATCCCCCAGCAGCACTTCCCCACTGAGTTTTCCTTTATGATAATACGGACTGATCCCGTTGATCAGTCTGGTGATCGTTGTCTTTCCGCAGCCGGATTCGCCGATCAGTACAACAAATTCGCCATCGCGTATTTTCAGATCCACATCATAAAGGGCTCCTTCGGAAGAGCCCTCATAACAAAAACTGACTTTTTTTAATTCTGCTGTCATCTCTTAACCCATTATCCCAAATATGACCAATCCGATGTAACCAAACAAAATAAACATATCCGCCGGCCCAAAGCGTATCTTTAACCGGCTGGTCCGCGGCTTCGGATTCTCGATCCCTCTTGTAACGGCCGCTACCGACAGTTCATCCGCCGTCTTGGATGCCGACACCAGTATCGGAACATAAAGTGCATCGATCACCGCCGACGGATTCTTCACAAATCCAACCGGTGTAGGACGCAGCCCGCGCAACGCCATGGCATCTTTAATATGCGACCAGTCCTCCCGTACTACCGGAAAGTACCGAAACATCACTGCCAGCGGGATCACTATACTCCGCGGTATTTTCATCTTTGCCATGCCTGCCATAAATTCGCTGATCTGCGTCGTACGGATGACGATCCCCGCCAGCATGCAGCAGGGATAGCATTTAAAGATCAGCGCCAGCCACGCCAAAAGACTGGTATGTACGACTCCTCCGATGTGCGGCAATCCGTAGATTGCAAACAAATACAGCAGAAACCAGATTGCAGCCGGGACAAGGCTTCTTTTTCGTTCTCCCAGCAGCAGTCCTGTGACCATGATATAGACGATCACGGCACAATCTTTCACGCCGGACTCTGCAAATGCCGTGTATACCACGACCAGAAGTAACAGAAACAGTTTGGTTCTCGGATCCAGGCGGATCATGCTGCGATCCCTGCTTTCACAAACTGTTTCTTCATCAGTTTGACTCCCAGCATTCCGCTGAGCAGCGCAACGATCACCGTACCGGCAACCATAATGATCATGGTCTGTACCGTAGCCACTGCACTCATCTGCGTGATGTATTCCTGCTCCGTGCCCTTGTTCAGCATAAAGCTGATCCACGATTCCCGGTTAAAGAAAAATACGATATAGGTTCCCATCGGTCCGATGCTGTATATGATATAGGCCAGTACATTCCATCCCATATTCCGAAACTTTTTCAGACCTGCAACCAGCGCCGCGATACAGCAGCAGATCAAATAGCCAAAGTTCATCCCCCAATGCATTCCTGTCAGTGTCCCCAAAATGCAAAGAACTACTCCGACGATCATCAGCCCGCCAAGCTTCGGTACTTTTGCCAGAAACAGCATAAACACCGGCCCCGCAAGCAACGCTGCACCGATCGGATAGTAAAATGTTAAGGTAGGAACCGCCGCAAACGGACCTCCGGTCAGTATTGCACAAAGCAGCAGCAGTACTCCGAATATACCGATCGTGATCAGATCCTTTGCACTGAATCCTTTTTCGTTTCTCTCATTCATAATCTCTTATCTCCTTTAAGTTAGTTTCATCTAACCGATAGTAATACTTTCTTTTCTCTTTTTCAAATATGTTGCAGCCGGTACGTCCGATCCGCACAAAATTGCGTCCTATCCGAACCGTATGCCTCCTCGAAAATCTCAGCCCTGCAACACCTGCGACGCCCGGCACATCTGTGCATATTTTCCGTTCTGTTGCAGCAATTGCACATGAGTACCGCATTCTGCGATCTTTCCGTGATCCACCACCAGGATACTGTCTGCATTCTCCACGATCGACATGGTGTGCGCGATCAGGATCACCGTCCGCTTTGTTTTCAGCAGGTTTTGGATCGCCCGTTTTACCAGCAGTTCATTCTCGATATCCAGGGAAGCCGTGACTTCATCCAGCAGAATGATCGGACTGTTTCTCAAGATGGCCCGCGCGATTGAAAGTCTCTGTCTCTCCCCGCCGGACAAGCGGTTTCCGTTTTCTCCGATCACGGTATCATAGCCGTTTTCCAGCTGTGAGATAAAATCGTGGCAATTGGCCTGCTTACACGCCTGTATCACCTGTTCGTCCGATGCATCTTCCCTCGCATATCGGATGTTGCTTAATACCGTATCGTTGAAAAGAAACACCTCCTGATCCACCATACTGATACAGCGCAGCACTTCTTCTGTGGAAATATCCCGGATGTCCTTTCCCCCGATGCGGATCGTTCCATGTTCCGGTTCATAGTACTTGCTGATCAGGTTAAAGATCGTGGATTTTCCGGACCCCGAATCCCCAACGATCGCAGTCAGCTGGTTTTCCCGGATCGTACACGAAACCCCGTCCAGTACTTTTTCTCCTTCTACATAGGAAAAATCCACATCCTGAAATTCGATGTCGTACGTCTTTGCGTTCAGGTGCTTTTCGCTTTTCAACTCCTCTTTTTCTTCAAAGATCCCTTCGATCTTTTTCCGGGAGATCAGCAGATTCCGATAGGCAACCAGACTGATGTAAAGACTCATCTCCACTTTTGCCATAAACAAAAGCATCATCATCAGAATGATCAGTTCCGCTGCCGTGATCCTTTGCGCCTGCAAAGCATTTGCCATCAAAAGCAGTGACGCGGCAATACCGATATAGACCAGAAAGACATAGGCAAACCCGATGGGAAGGACCGCCTTCTCGTATTGAAAGCTGATCTCCGAATATTTCCGCATTGCCTCCGTCAGGGAAACGTTCTTGGTTCCGGCCAGTGCATAGGACCGCAGCGTCTGGCTTCCGGTAAGATACTCTGTGATCGCACTGACATTTTCCTCCCGCGCCAGGTTTTTGGCCTTACCATATTGGTTCACCTGTCGAATCGAAAACAGCATGGCCGGGATCAGCAGAATCAGTGTCAGAAAAATGACCGCGCCCACTCCGGGATGAAGTGTACATGCATACAGGGCCAGCATCATGATCAGTGCTGCAAATTTGATAATGTCCGCCAGCTTATGCGTAAGGATCTGTTCATAGTCTGCCGTCTCACTCGTCGCCGCATTGATGTAAAAACCGGTCCGGTTTTCCGTAAAAATTCCCAGCGGTATCTTTTTCAACTTATCTCCGATCGATATTCTTATCCTGCGGGTTACCTCCGCACCACCCGTCTGACTTCCGGTATAGGCAACCGCATAAAGAACCAGCCTCAAAACATAGATGACCGCAAGATATACAACCGACTGCAGCACATCTCCGAAATCGATTCCGCCGTCAAAGATCAGATTCAGCAGCCTAAGCAAAACCAGAAAATTCAATCCGGTTAAAAAGCCTTCCAGAACCACGCCGGCGATTGCCAGTTTCAGCTTCCGCCCCGGGCGGAAGATCTCTGCATATTGCATTTTCATACCGCACCTCCCAATTGGTATTTCGTATTCCTTGCCTCTTTGTATTGTTCCCATACGCCCGCAAAATAACTGCTTTTCTTCAGCATTTCATCAAAGGAACCGATTGCAGATATTCCCCGGTCTTCCACTACCGCAATACGGTCACATTTCTTCACGATATCCAGACGATGTGCCACGATCAAAACCGTCTTGTTTCTGCAGAGATTATCGATCGCCTTGTCGATCTCGACCTGGTTTTCCGGATCCGCCGCACTGGTTGCTTCATCCAGCAGCAGGATGGGCGCATTTTTCAGGATGGCCCTGGCAATACAGATCCTCTGTTTCTGTCCTCCTGAAAAGCGGCTCCCATAGCCGCCGCAGAGCGTATCATAGCCGTCCGGCAGACTCATGATAAAATCATCAATCTGTGCCGCTTTTGCGGCCTCCCGTACCTCCTGCATAGTCACATCCATTCCCATGGCAATATTTTCATACACGCTCCCTCTGGTCAGAAAACTGTTCTGAAACACCACCGAAACATGTGCGAGAAGATCCTCATAATCGATCTCCTTTACATCGATCCCTCCGATCTTTACCGAGCCGGAAGAAACATCGTAAAATCTGGAAACAAGCTGAACGATCGTACTTTTCCCGGCACCGGAGGCTCCGATGATCGCAATCTTCTCTCCGTTTGCAACCGTCAGATCCGTGTTTTCAAGCACATTATTTTCGCCGTCATAGGAAAACGTCACATCCCGCAATTCGATATCGTATTTTTCAGGAAACGGCCTGTCTCCTTTCAGGATCGGTGTATCCAGGATCTCTTTTACCTGTGTGACACCATTTAATACATAAGCCAGATTGTTGGACAGTTCCTGCAGCGGCCGTATATCAGCCAGATACTGTGATCCGATAAATGCAAACAGAAGCAGCACACCCGCGGTGATATGGCCGTTGACATACAGATAGCCTCCGGCCGGAACCAGCATCAGGATGCCGCATTCCAGCAATACCACATATGCCGCATACAACGGTCCTGTAGCCTTCGAGATGTCACACCATAACCGGTACTGCTGATCGATCGCATCGGAATATTTTCGGAAAGACCGTACGGACTTATTATAAGCTTTGATCAGACGCATACCGTTCACATATTCCCCGACACTGCCCGACAATGCTCCGGAAGATGCATTCACAGCATCCATAAATTTCCCGAATCGCAGAAACATAAGCATCATCACGATCACGACCGGAACAAGCGGTAAAATACTGAGCAGTCCCAGCTTCCCGTTCACCGTAACCAGGAAGATAAACATAACGACCGGGCCGGACGCATACAATACCAGTTCCGGAAGGTTATGTGCAAGAAACAGTTCCATTTTTTCAATGCTTTCATTCATTACATACTTGATTTCTCCGGTACTCCGCTCCCCCAATGCTCCAAGCGGCATCTTCGCCATATGTTCCGTAACCATACATCTGACTCGAAACAGGGTATTGTATGCCCCCTTATGGGAGGAAATCGATGCATACAGATTGCAGACAACCCGCAGCAATGTCGTTCCAAGCAGGATCAAAGCCAGCCGGATCGCCGTCTGCATGTCAAATACACCCGCTACCAGCGCATCGATCATCCTGTAAAAAATGAAATACGGCACGATCCCGCAAATACTTGAGATCAATGCCAAAATGATCGAAAGGTAGATATAGATTTTGTTCCGATCCGACCATTCCATCAATAGAGAAAATCCTTTTTTCTCCTTCTTCATCCGTTCTCATCTCCTTTGTTTTATGATTTTGCCATTGTATATCCGAACTGTTTCTGATACAATATACATTGCTTTCTTTCGTCGGATCGTGTCACAAAATCGTCCGATAGGAACATCGCAGAAGAATGGTAAAAGCCGGAGAAAATCATGAGCAAAACAAAAAAAGACCTTAACAGCCGCTACTACAAAGATATGTTCCAAAGTTCCGGATTTACCTTATGTCCGGATATGGAGGCCTATCCGCCCTGCGGACACACCTTTCAGTTATCCCCACAGATCGGCGACGGCTATTTCTGGTATTATGAATCGCCCGGAAAATATAATATCAAGATCCACGATTTTCGTTTTTACGAAGACACGGTCATCAATATGCAGATCCCGGAGTGTTTGAGCATTACCCGTTACGATTCCATTTCCGGCGAAGAATTGAAACCTTACCGCAAGCTGCGTTCCGGCGTCATCAAAAGTTTTCGTGGCGGATACGAACCGTATCATGCCCTGATCCACAAAAACGTTCCCATCCGCTCCACCGGGATCGAATACCATCCGAACTATTATAACGATACTCTGAAAACGCTTTTCGGGGATTCCTACCGTAATCCTGCCGAAGCCTTTCAAAGCATCGATGAGACTTCAGATTTTCCGGAAATGATGAAACTGTTGTGGGATATCAGAAACTACAAAGGAGATTCTTTGTCCGCCGCCCTCTTTTTCGAGGGAAAAGCGAACGAAGCACTCTCCCTCGTTTTTCACAGACATCTAATGATCAATTCCCGGAAAAAAGCGGTTCTTTCGGAAGATGACAAAGCAATGCTGGATGCCCTGGCTGCTTATATCAATGATCATTACGCGGATAACTTAAGCATCGAATTGCTTTCCAGGATCGGATGCATGGGGAGTACCAAGCTGAAGAACTGTTTCCGCATCTATTATGACTGTACGGTAAATGAATATATCCGGAACGTTCGTCTGGATCACGCCGAGCATCTGCTGGCCTACACCGATCTTCCGGTCGGTGAGATTGCCAAAGCCGTAGGCTATTCCGCCGCCGGCCATTTTGCAAATCTGTTTGCAAAACATACGGGCGTCCTTCCCTTGGAATACAGGAAGAGCGCCCGCGACAGCTGATCATGATATTCTTTTTTAACTATCCCGG
The DNA here is from genome assembly GCA_017634975.1 of Lachnospiraceae bacterium. Taxonomy (GTDB): domain Bacteria; phylum Bacillota; class Clostridia; order Lachnospirales; family Lachnospiraceae; genus NK4A136. The sequence continues at coordinate 112,258 of JAGBMJ010000093.1, forward strand.
CATTGCTTGGCCGGAGTATCCTGCACGCCGATACCTCCCTATTTGACCAGTTCCATCTTAAAATCGCACATTTTTTTTACGCAGTTCACCTTTTTCCTGTTCTGTCAGCATATTCTTTCTCCTTGATGTGTACCGCACTCTTTTTCCTGTTATGCGATCTTCCAGGAAACCGCTTCTTTCCGTTCAGATACGAAATCCTTATAAATACCGTCTTCCTTCATCAGCTCTGCATGTGTTCCTTTTTGGGTGATCCTGCCGTTTGCGACAACCAGGATCTGGTCTGCTCCGCGAACGGTTTTCAGTCTGTGTGCGATCATTATGATCGTCTTGTTTTGGGTAAGTTCGGCGATCGCTTTGGACAATTCTGCCTCATTTTCCGGATCGATATTTGCGGTGGCCTCGTCCAGAATAATGATCGGTGCATCTTTCAGTATAGCTCGTGCAATGGAGATACGCTGTTTTTCCCCTCCGGACAGAGAGGCTCCGCCTTCCCCGATCACAGTATCGTACCCATCCGGCAGACTCATAATAAAGTCATGACACCTTGCTTTCTTTGCCGCTTCCATCACCCGCTCCATCGATGCATCCGGTTCACCAAAGCGGATATTGTTTGCGATCGTATCCCCGAACAGATATACCTTCTGGAATACAAAGCTGAAGTTTTTCATCAGGGAGTCAAAACTGTAGTCCTTTACATTCCGGCCTCCCAGAAGCACCTCACCGCTCGCCACATCCCAGAATCTTGCCATCAGACTGGTCAGCGTTGTTTTTCCGCCACCGGACGGTCCTACAATGGCGGTAGTCGTATTAGCCGGGATCTTTATTGACACATCATCAATGATCGTTTTGTCTTCATACGCAAAAGATACATGTTTCAGCTCGATATCCATAGCAGACGGCGTGATCTCTTCGCCGTCAATATCCATCGGTGGGATCGCGAGCACTTCATTGGCCTGGCTGACCACAATATTGACATTACGCATCAGCGCTGAAAATCCCCCCATCAGATCCAGGCTTTCATAAACCATAAACGAAGATATGATCATCAGGATCGCATACAGCAGTGGCATACTTCCGTTGATACAAAAGTATACGGAAGCCAGCACCATCAGCACGCCGGTCAGCTTTGTCGTAAGTCCCTGCAAAAACATAAACGGGATAACGGTGAATTCCAATTTCGTATCCGCCGCTCTCTTTTCATTAATGGCACCTTCCAGCTTCTTCGCCGTTTTGTCCGTTAGATTAAAATTCTTTACTTCCGCGATCCCCTGAATATATTCGATCACCGCAGCAACAAGACTTTCATCTGCACGGGATTTCCTGGGTGCTGCCGGTTTGGTCGCCTTCTGCATCATCGTATTAAAGAAGGAAAATAAGCATGTTCCAGCCAGCAGGATCATTGCAATGCGCAGATCAAAGAACAACATACATACAAAGATCACACCGGTAGTAATAATGCCCTGTGTAGTGATCATGATCACCAGCGTTGCCACATCCGCCAGCATCTCCATCGTGTTTGTTGTGATACTCGTGATCCGTCCCAGACTGTTGGCGTTAAAAAAGCCCATAGGAAGATATCTCAAATGCTCTGCGATTTCTACACGTTTTGCACAGCAGGTATTATATCCCCCTTCGCACTGCAGCATGGTTGTTTTTAATCCGACCAGCACCTGTCCGACTATGGATATGATCATGATCCCAAACGACAGCCATACATTGCGCATACTCATATTATTGTTCAGTATCCCATGCAGTACCACTGCGATCGCTGGGATGCGAAAAGCTGCACACATTGCTTTTAATACTCCCAAAAGCATCGCGGTTTGCAGTTTTTTTCGGTTTTCGTTATTGCAAAAATCAAAGTATATCTTTAATGTTTGAAACATCATGCCACCTCCGAATCTCTCGATGATACATGGGCCTCCCACATATCCCGATACAGCGGACAATTTCTTAACAGCTCCTCCTGTGTCCCGCAAGCCTCTACATTGCCGTCATTGATCACTATGATCTGATCGGCTGATACGATGGTCGACAGTCGGTGTGCGATAACAATCAGCGTTTTTCCCTGCACCAGTTTTGCGACCGATCGCTGTACCAAAGCCTCATTTTCCGGATCGGTATAAGCCGTTGCTTCATCCAGGATCACAACCGGTGCATTTTTCAACATCGCTCTGGCAATACTGATCCGCTGCCTTTCTCCACCGGACAAGTGGCCACCTGCTCCGCCCGCAATGGTGTCATAGCCTTTTTCCAGCTTTGTTATGAAATCATGACATCCACAAGCCTTAGCCGCATTCATCACTTCTTCGTCGCTTGCCCCCGGGCGTCCCATACGAATATTTTCCATAACCGTTTCATCAAACAGATAGTTCTCCTGGGAAACATAACCGATATACCGGTTATATATATCCAATGGGATCTCCTTTATATTCACACCGCCATAGGATATCTCCCCGCTGTCCACATCCCAGAACGATGCGATCAGTTTCGCAATGGTTGATTTTCCGGAACCGGAAGGTCCCACCAGTGCATTCACCGTACCTTCTTTGATCGTCAGGTCGATCCCATGCAAAACTTCCGTTTCTTTATATCCGAAATGTACATTGCGAAAGCAGATATCCGTTCCCTGCGGTACTTTCTTCATCTGATCCGGACGATCCATCTCCCGCATTTCCAAAATGCTCGTCACTTCTCCGATGATGGAACTCATCTTCCCCACATTATCCACGTGTCCAGCAACAACCATAAACGGTGATACCAGACCAAGAGCCAGAATGATCAGCAAAAGTGCATCCGCACCATCCACACGTCCCGTCATATAAAACCATGCGGTAAACGGAAGAAGCGTGAGCAGCTGCGCCGGAAGAAGTGCCATCGCAATATTCTGTACCACATTACAGCGCCGCATCCATTCGATAAAGCAATCGGCACCTTCTTTTGCAGCTTTCGAAAACTTTTCATAAGATGATCTGGTTTTGCTGAATGCTTTGATCACTTCGATCCCATTGATGTATTCCACTGCAGTATCATTCAGGGCTTTGGTCTTTTCTATGGTATTTTGGTAGCTCTCCGTTGCACCAACCATCATCAGGCAGTAAAAGATAAGTCCGACCGGAACACTGATCAGCGCCAGCAGGGTAAGATGCCGGTTGATCGTAAACATCAGGATCAGTATTCCAACCGGAACGATCGCGTTAGAGATCACCTCCGGAATGATATGCGCCAACGTGGTCTCGACAGAATCCACACGCTCCACGATTATATTTTTATAGGACCCGGAAGAATCCTCCAGAACATCTCCCAGAGGCATACGACTTAACTTTTTGGTCAGTCTTCTTCGGATCTCTGCCAGCACTCCAAATGTCGCTTTGTGCGATGTTGCTGTGGATATGATATGAAATGCACGATTGGCCAGCCAGCAAAGTGCCATATATCCGCACTGCGTCAGGTAAAACTGCATATCACGATTACCATCGATCAATGCCCGTACCGTATTGGCCACAAACAGATACGGTATAAATCCGGCGATCACGCTTAGTATTGCCATCACAATACTGAACAGATAGGCGCTGCGGTCCATTCCGGCAAATTCCAGTACCCAGGCCAGAGTTCCTTTCTTTTTTTCTTTTTTGTTCATACTACGTTTTCTATCCTCCTTACTCATATTAGTCTTTTCTAACTCTTCGAGTATAATAAAGGCCTGATCCTCGTCAGGCCAATACTATCATCCTATAAACCCATGATCTGCTTCATACCGGCGATACAAAAAGAGGAAGATAAACAGGTTTCATGGATAGTCTCTTCTTCCGTCATCCCATTCAAAAAACTGTCAAAGACAGAAGATACCATAAAAAAACTCATGCGCTTGACTACACCGGCAGTTATATTTTCCGGATGTGCGATATAAGGACGGCACTTGTCCAAAAACTCCATCGTGCTTTCCATTTCACATTCGGCAAGACGGTCGCAATAATCATCATAACCGGTACCACTGCTTGCCGCAAGCAGCAGGCGGAAAATATCTGCATGCTCATAAAGATAACGGATCAGGATACGGTCAGAAGAAAAGGTCTGCTCTAATACCTTCGTAATATCGGAAGCAGAATAAATCTCCTGATAGGGTGCATTCTCATTTGTAAAAAGCTCATTCAAACCGTTCACGACAGGCTCTACCAATTGCGCAAACAGGTCTTCCTTGCTTTTGAAATGGGCATAAAATGCTCCATTTGTTACTCCGGCATCTGTACAGATCCGGCGGATCGACGCCCCGGAAAAACCATATTCCGTAAAATGCGACAAAGCGCTTTTTAATATGCGTTCATGCGTTTGTTCAAAATCGTATGCCACAGATGATCTCCCGGCCCTCAAATTATTACCTTGTAATATTACATTGTAATATTTTGATTGTCAAGCATTTTTCATTTTTTTGAAATCTTTTCGAAATCTGTTTTCGAAAGCGACGTAATATCTACGATCCGCGTGCAGATCTTCTTTGCCAAGGCGATATTGTGCGTGACAACGAGCATTCCCAGATTCCTGCTTTCCGCTTCTTCCAGCAATACCTTCCAGATCTGTGCCTGCGTAATGGCATCCAGCATGGTACTCATCTCATCCGAAAGAATAAACTCGGTTTCCGGTCCCAGCACCCTGGCAACACAAAAACGCTGCAGTTCTCCTCCGGAAAGCTCGTTCGGCCACCGTTCTTTCCACTCCTCCCGGATACACAGTCTTCTTAACAATCCGGGATCGGCATCCCATCCTTCGCACAGCGACTGCCCGAGTTTCAGGCGTGGATTCAGTGCTTTTTCCGGATGCTGGTAAATCAGCTGTACCGGACAATAGCCCTTTTCCGGAAGCCTTTTTCCTTTCCAAAGCACCTCCCCTTCCGATGGTTGCAGATATCCACCCAGGAGTTTTGCCAGCGTACTCTTTCCGTATCCGGACGGTCCCACTAGGCCGACCCGCTCCCCTTTTCGTATCGTCAGATCCACGCCCCGCAGGATCCACGCATTCTTCTTATATCCAAAACCAAGCTTTCGGCACTCCAGAAGTGCTTCATCGTTCTGCATTTCGTTTATCCCTTCTTCCTTTCATAAGCTGCACCGGATCCGCCGGGACAAAGCCATTCTGCGGCAGTGCCGCCCACAATGCTTTTGTGTACGGATGCTCCAATCCTTTTCCGTCCTCAGCAAAAGCTTCCGCCCTGCAGGTATCGATCACTTCCCCGTCATAGAATACCGCAATGGTGTCGGCAACATGCAGGGCGATATCCAGATCATGCGTGATCATCAGTATCCCTTTGCCGGCATCCGCCAGTTCCCGGAAATTCTGCATCGTTTCCAATGCCAGATCTTCACTCAGCCCCGGCGTCGGTTCGTCTGCCAGGATCAGTTTTGCTTCCGTGATCACCGCCGTAGAGATCAGCGCTCTTCTTGCCATTCCGCCCGACAGTTGAAACGGATATTTTCCGGTCGCCGACTCGTCCAGACCATAGCGTTCAAATGCTTTCTTTCGCTGTGCAGTGCTTCCTTTGATACCCTGCACCTGTGCTCCGGTTTTCATCAAAGGGTCCAGATACGTCACCGATTGCGGGATCATAATGATCTCTGTACCCACCTTTTCTTTCCGCAGTTTATCATCCAGCTCGTGTTCTTCATACAGGATCGTCCCACTTGTACGGGCATTTCCCGGAAGCAGCCCGAGTACGGCGTGTGCCAGCACACTCTTACCGCTACCGCTGGCACCCACGATGGCAACGATCTCTCCTTTGTGTACTGCAATATTCATATTTCTGACAACCGTGAGCGTCCGTTTTTTCAATCCCCGGTCATACATCTGAAAACTCACACGATAGTCTTTTATTTCCAACAGTTTATTTTGCTCGCTCATCCCATCACTCCTGCGCACTGTACGGATCCATCAGCAGACGGATATTCTTTCCCAGCACCTCAAACAGTATTACGATCAACAGCAGGCTGATCCCCGGATATACCGCCAGCCACCACATCCCCGTTGTCAGGTATCGCATCGATTCGGATAAAATGATCCCGATCGCCGGTTCCTCCGGCCGCAGACCAAATCCCAAAAAGGTAACGGAGGATTCGTGCATAATTGCATGCGGAAACATCAGTACCAGTCCCACGATGAACTGCGGTATTACGTGCGGCATCATATGATGCAGTGCAACCCACCAGCGGCTCTTTCCCATCCGATAAGATGCCTGTATATATTGTGTGCCTCTTAACGACAGTACCTCGGCATGTACAATACGCCCCAGCGAACACCAATGCGTAATGATCACACCGATTGCAACTCCTTTTGCTCCTTTTCCGACCAGCATCGATATCAGGATCAAAAGGATCAGGTGCGGGATCCCCATAAACAGATCGACCATCCAGTTAAATGCCAGCGCTGCCTTTCCTCCGAAAGTCGCTGCCGTCACGCCGAGAAACAGTGCGATCACCGAGGTAAACGCTGAAGCGATCAATCCGATACAGATACTTATTGACAGCCCCTTGATCGTTCTGGCAAACATATCCCTTCCCATCCAGTCCGTACCAAAGAGATGTCTTACACAAGGCGCAAGATTTTTGTTTGCAAACTGCGGTGCATAGCTTTCCGGATCCAGAAACACACCGATCACAGTAATTGCGATCAGCAGCGCCCCCGAAAACAGAATGATCACGATCGTTGTCCGTCTTCGGTTTTGTTCCGATTTTGATTTCTCAGTTTTCATGTGCCACTCCTTCTTCCCGTATTCGCGGATCAATGATCACGTACAGGATATCCGCGATCAGATTTCCTCCGAAAACAAATAACGCCGAGAACAAGGCGATACCGATAAATAACGGAATATCTCCCTTCAATGCCGACTGTACCGTAACATTTCCCAGCCCCGGATAGGTAAAGACCGTCTCTGCCAATACCGATCCGCCAAAAAGTTCGCTGATCGCACCAAACTGAAGTGTCACAAACGGAAGCAGCACATTCCGCAGGCCATGTCTTTGGATGATCTGCGCAGTACTCTCGCCCCGGCTTCTCGCAAACAGCACATAATCGCTCTCCAGGATTTGCCGGAACTTTTCCCCGGTCTGCAGTGTGATCTTGGACACACCGGTCAGGCCAAGTGTGACTGCCGGCAGGATCAAGTGACGCAGTCGCTCCGCCAGGCTTGCGCTTTCCGCCGGTACCCCCACCGGCGATGCCAGCCCCATCGGAAGCCATTTCAGTTTTACGGAAAAGATCAGTAAAAGTACCATCCCTACCCAAAAGGCCGGCGCCGACTCCAACGCCAGACAGTATGCGCGTATTCCCGCTCCCAGTGGCCGGTCTTTGTATACCGCCAACAGGATCCCCAGGAGGAGTCCTACCACACCGGACAGGATCCAAGCTGTGATCATCAGCCACAGAGACAGCCGGAAATGTTCTCCGATCACTTTGATCACCGGCTGCCGATAGATCATGGATGTCCCCATATCTCCATGTGTAATATTTCCTGCCCATTTCACATAACGAACTACCGGAGGCTCGTTGAGCCCCCAGTACTCTTCGATCTGCTGCCGTTTTTCTTCGCTGATCCCATTTTCGCCCACATACGCATCCACCGTATCAATCGGCGATAATTCCACCAGCCCGAAAGTCACAATGCTCACGGCTACCATCAGTATGATTGCCCTGAAAAAACGTACCAGTATCTTCTTTGCCATATCATTTCCATTCCCAGTCACAGATATTACTCAGCACAACCTGTCCATTCGCACAGTGCGGCTGGATCGGCTGCTCTCCGATATCCAGACCTTCCCTTACAAAATAACAGTGATCCGCGCGCACCAGCCAGCAATCCGGCGCATCTCCGATCAGACTGGCTCCTGTCTTTCCGTCCCACTGTGCCAGTTTATAGTATTTATATACATCGTTGATGTCCGCAGAGGCCATTGCCTTTCTCATATACTCATCCACGACCGGATTGGAATAGTATCCTGTATTGCTCCAGCCACTGCCAATCGTATCTGTCGCCGTCATCAGGTAAAACTCGTTGGGTGTATAATCACCGCGCCCGAATACATAAGGAGTCGAATAAGCAACCGCTTTCACATCATCATTGGAAGCTCCTTTCGGCTCGATCGCAATCCCCAGCGTTTTGGCCTGCTCTGCCACCGCCATTGCCATCGCCTGACGATTGGCATTTGTTGCCGTATAGTACAGTTCAAACTCCGCTTCCACACCGTTCTTATCTCTGATACCGTCATTATTGCTATCTACCCAGCCTGCTTTTTCCAAAATATCGATCGCTGCATCTATACCGGAATTACTTTCGTTCAGCACGGTTTCTTCATTAAACCAGGGCATCGTATCGCACATCGAAAACGAAGCTTTTCCATATCCGTTAAACACATCCGTGATCAGCGCCTCCCTGTCCAGCCCTACGCTCAGCGCTCTTCGGATGGCTACATCCCCGGTCACATCATTTCCGATCGCTCTTCCGTCCTCCGATACTTTTCCTTCGTTCAGCGTAGTCGGAAAAATGATGCCGTAATTATCGATCGACTCGATGTTTTCCATCCGGTATCCCGGGATTTCCTGTATGGCCAGATTCTGATTGGTAAATACCAGATCCACATCTCCTCTCTGCGCTGCCAGAAAAGCCGCATCATCATCCATAAAAAGCAAAACAATCCGCTTGATCGAAGGCTCTTTGCCGTAATAATATTCGTTGTACTCCCAGACGGACTGCTGCCCCTTTTCCCAGGAAACCAGCTTAAACGGCCCGGATCCGATCGGCTGCTGTCCATAGTTTTCGTCATACAGCGCCTCCGGTACAATGCCCACTTTGTAAGTCACATACACAAAGGTGTAATCCGGCTCTTTCAAAGTAAACACAACCGTGGTATCATCTATGGCTTTTGCCGATACGATATTGCTCAGATCCAGGCTTGTGCTGTTGTCTCTTACTGCTTCGTAGGTAAAAGCAACATCCGATGCCTTCACCGGATCGCCATTGGAATAATATGCATCCTCACGGATCGTAAAGGTCCATTCTTTTCCGTCATCGCTTACGCTGTACCCTGTTGCCAGATCGTTGGTGATCTCTCCGCCATAGGCTTTGGTAAGTGTGCTCTGCAGGATCGGGTCATAACGCTGCCCGTATCCGGTGATTGGATCCCAGCCGGATCCCGGTTCGGAATTGATCGCGGCGATCACTTCCGTCTTTGCTTCTCCGTTCTTTGCAGTAGCCGGATCATTCTGTGCCGTATCTGCCGTACCACCCGGCAATTCCGCTGTCTGTATCCCGGCACTCTGTGCCTCGCCGCCGGTCGCACTGACCGTTTCCGGTCCGCATGCTGCCAGACCCAGAACCATTCCTCCGGCGATCAGCCCTGCCATAAATCTCTTACTTCTCATTACTTTGTTTTCCTCCCTTTTTTTCATTTGCTCGATATCTTAAATATAAAAATGTAAATCATTTTCATTTTAAGCTGTTGCCAATTATACCGTTCTCATATTCATCGGAAGTCTTACTGCAATGCTTCTTTGATCACTTTCAGGTTCTGCGTCATAACCGAAAGATATGTCACTCCGTTTGCTACATCCGAAGAAGTGGTTCCCTGCATAGAATCCAGTGTCAGAATCTGCTGATCTTTCTTTTCTGTATTATCCCTGATCGCCTCAGCGATTTTATGTTCCGGTCCTTCGATCGTCATAATTGCAGAAAGACCGAGTTCATCTGTTTTTTCTGCAAGAAACATAATGGTATCGAAACTTGCCTCCGCCTCTGCAGAGCAACCGGCAAATGCCGCATAATAGGAGAGTCCGTAATCATCCACCATGTACCGGAACGGGAAGTGGTCTCCAAAGAGAAGCGTTTTCACTCCGGCCTCATTCACAGCTGCCGCATAGGCTGCGTCCAGTTCGGAAAGCTGTGCCTTGTATGCCGATGCATTCGCCTTGTACTCCTCAGCATTTTCTGCATCGATCTGCCCCAGACCATCCGCTATCGCATCGCACAATAACTGTGTATTTTTCAGAGACAGCCATACATGCTCATCCATTTCCTCTTCGTGTTCATGCTCACCCTCTTCATGCTCCTCGTGATCATGTTCTTCGTGATCATGTTCTTCGTGTTCATCTTCCTCGTGGTCATGTTCTTCGTGTTCATCTTCCTCAGTAATATAATGCTTTAAAAACTCATGGATCATATCTTCCTCAGATGTAATATCCGCCGGATAATAGGTTGGCCAGTTATACATAATGTCCAGCATCTCCGTGCCATCCTCGCCGCAATAGATATGGAAGTGCTCTGCCTTTGTCGGATAATTCAGGTGATCATCAAACTGCACGATTGCAGGTGCCTCTGATGTTGTATCCGTATTCTTAAACTGGTAACGGATACTTGTTTCTCCCCAGCAATCCGAATAGTATCCATCATATTCATAAGTACCGCTCGTCTTCGTGCCGTCTTCCTTTATGAATTCGATCTCATCCCCCTTGATATTGACATAGCGCACGTCTGTCTCATTCCCTTTATAGAAAAAGTTCCAAGCTTCTTCTTCCTCTTCAAATCCCTCTGCCTCTGCCATATATGAAGCGGTTTCTGCTTTAAAGTTCTCATTCATAAACGGATACAGCGACTGCCATTCTCCTTCATAGTCGGAAAGGGTTCTGTCTTCGGGTACTTCTCTCTTCTCATGACTGTGCTCATGTTCATGTTCATGTTCATGCTCATGATCGTGATCATGTTCCATGCCTTCCACGATTTCTTCCTCTTTCACACGTTCCCCAAGTACATCCAGCAGGTTGATCACTACCATATCCTTGTTATCTGCGGCCCGGAGCACATCTGTCACCCACTCATCCGACTCTCCGCCGACATAGACAAACATATCGCAGTCCGAGATTTTCATAATATCCTCTGCCGTAGGTTCAAAACTGTGCAGATCCACCCCATTATCCAGCAGCATTGTTATCTCCGCATTTGCCGTCTGATCTCCGAGAATTGTTTTCACCCAGTCGTATTCCGGAAAGATCGTGGTAACCACCTGAATAGGGTCTGCGGATGCTCCTGCCTGCGCCCCTTCTTCAACGCCACTTGTTCCTTGCGGCTGCTCCGCATCTGCATTGACTGCAGACCCGCATCCTGCCATACAGCTTACGGTATACATCGCAGCCATAGCCATGATCATTCTTCTTTTCATGTTTTCCAACCTCCTATATAATGCATTTTTGTTTTTTAATATGAAAATGGTTTTCATTTTCATATTGCAACGATGGTTATTATACATACCGCACTTCCGTATGTCAATCAAAAAAAACCATGGGGACGCACCTCATGGTTTTTTGTTCTAAAACCATGGGGACGGTCCTCATGGTTTTTTGTTCTGAAACCACGGGGACGGTCCTCATGGTTTTTATTCTGAAACCATGGGGACGGTCCTCATGGTTTTTATTCTTACTTGAAACAGTGATGGAATTCTGAATCGATGTCGATCACGATCTCGCCGTCTTTCGCGATCCGCTCGGCAAAGTATTCCTTCATCCGGCTCTGCTTAGCACAGATAAACTTTTCCTGTTCCGCAAAGACTTCTTTCATTTTCTGCAAGAGTTCCTCCGCATCCTCATAATGCCAGTGGTTGGTCAGCTTTACCGTTTCCACTTTGCTGAAATACTTTTGCAGCACTGCACACTCTTTCTCTTTTTTCACCTCCTGCGCCCGGATCAGATCATCCACAAACTCTGCCTTGATCCCCAGTTTCCCCGTCACATTCTGCATAAAGAGATACCACTTGCTGACTGTCGTACCGTTCACGGAGAATACCCCTCCGGGCGCAAGGACTTCCGATGCCCGCCGGATCAACACTTCCGGTTCCTTCAGCATATACTTCAGATAATGCGCAAGGATCATGGAGTATTCCTTGTTCGTATCGATCCCTGCCCAGGTATCCTCCTGTTCCAGATCCGCGAATGTCAGCGCGATCTCCACATTGTCAGGGAGTTCTGCGCGATGCTCTTCCACATATTTTGCGAAATCGTCGGCCCAGCTGCCGTGCAGATCATAGCCGTAGATCTTTGTATTTTCCGGAATCCTGTTCCAGTTGTTTCTCCAGAGTTTTGCAAAGCCGCAGCCCAGATCCAGCACCTTTTCGCCCTTCTGTATCTTCAGGCTTTCAAAGATCTTCTCATACCAGTCCTGCTCTTTTGCGGTATGCTTCAATGCATCCCAGTGATGCTCATCCGCTTTCTGATCCAGACTGATGTTTTGCACCATAACGGCCACATCATCCCAGTCGAGTTCCTTGTCTTTTCGTTCCAGTGTACGACGGATCGCAGCACAAACCTTTTCAATCTGATAACGCTTCTCTTCCATCTGCTTCAGCTGAATACGAAGCGCCTCTTCCACATTTCCCGCATCCCCCGCGATCAGGTTATCCCGGATCTCTTCCAGTGAAAAACCGATGTTCTTTAAGGCTACGATCTTCTCCAGGATTGCCAATGCTCCCTCATCATAAAGCCGGTAATTTCCCTCCGAGTAACCGGTCGGTTTCAATAACCCCTTCTCATCATAAAGACGAACTGCTTTCTGGGATACTCCCGCTTTTTTGGCGATCTCGCCGGATGTCATTTTCTTATCCATGTTACTGCCTCCTTTTCCTTTGATGATCCCAGCATAAGGGATTCCCCAAGGGCAGAGTCAATATCCTTTTTTGCATTTTTTCAAAAAAACGCGAGGTACGTCCCCGTGGTCTTCTCCTATAGATTCTTTCTATCTGCTTAGCTTTTATATTCCATAAGATCTCCCGGCTGACAATCCAGGACCTTGCAGATAGCATCCAGCGTTTCGAAGCGGATACCTTTCATCTTTCCGGTCTTAAGATTGGACAGGTTCACATTTGTCATCCCAACCTTTTCGGCCAGCTCATTCAACGAAATCTTACGATCCGCCATCACACGATCCAGTCTGATGATTATCATATCGATCCTCCTTATGCGATACTATCGATATCTTCCTGCAGCTTCACACCATAATCAAAAACCTGCGCCAGTGTCATGATCGCAAAAGCAATAGCGAACATATAAAATCCGTTTACATCCAGTTCCGCATTGACATATTGGAACTTAAAGAAACACATCAGAAACCTTACCAGCCCCGGAACGATCGCCAGCGCAAATTGAAGCACTCCGATAAGACGTATCCTGTTTGCGTTTTTATGTGTGAAAGGAGACGCGCCGATGGCGCTGTTTGCGATCACAATTGCCACGATCAGCATTGCTCCCAGAAGGATCGAATAGGCCAACCTCTTTGCCTGATGCATCAATGCGCAGTATTTCAGATCCGTTTCCCCATCCTCGTCCAGAAGCATATACTCATTAACATCTGCATCGCCATAGTTCTCGCCGTTTATATACAGCACATTGATCTCCTGTCCGTTGGTCACCCCAAGCGGCATTTCCCTGCGTATCTCATACACATCCCCTTTCGTGAAGATCACTCCGACAAAATCTGTCACCTGTAAAAACAAAAACATGATAATCCCGAACATGAGCGCCTGCATGATCCTGAGCCTGCTGCGTCTTTTCTTTAATTTCTCTTCCATATCTCCAACCTCCAGTTTTTAAAGTAACAGTTTAAATATTTAAATTTCTTTTGTCGACACGGTAAATATATCATCTTCGTGCTTAAGTGTCAATATAAATATTTAAAGTTTTACTTTAAATTCGATTGACGCACAAAAAAACCACGAGGTCCGTCCCCGTGGTTCCCTGTGGTCCTATTTTCAGATGCTTTCCAGGATATTCAGAAGGGCTTGATGTGCCACTGAGAAAGCTGCAGGTCCGTCAAGCGCTTCTCCGACTTCAGACAATACAGCTGTTCTTCCGCGTTCGAGATTTTCAAAGCCCTTAAATCCAAACAGATGCGGCTCCAGCGAAAGGAACCCTTCAAACCCGTTTGCAAACAACTGTTTTAAGATTTTCTCCACATTACCATCGCCGTATCCGGATGGTACTACCGTTCCGTTTTCTATACGTGCATCTTTCACATGGATATATGCGATATGATCCTTTAAGAGTTCGTATGCTTCCAGAGTATCCTGCTTTACCTGCACAAAATTTGCAAAATCAAAGATAGCCATGAAATGCTCTCCGGAAAAAGCATCCATCAGTTCTCTGCATTCCGGCGCTTTTTCTCCATAGATCCCTTTTTCGTTCTCGTGGAGTATCACCGCATCATTCGCAGAAGCATAATCCACAAATTTACCAATCCGCTCCCAAACAGCGCCTTTCCATTCTTTTTGCCGGCCTTCCGGGATATAAAAACTGAACATTCTGAGATTTCTCGTTTCCATTTTATGCGCGATCTCTATGGCGCGTTTGAAGTCGTCAAAATGTTTTTCAAACGGCTCCTCGATACCGATCTTTCCGAGAGGGGTTCCCAATGCCGAAAGTGCAATTCCCGCATCATCAAGTTTCTTTTTGATCTCTGCGACCTTTGCATCCGAATGGTAGATCAGATTATCGCCGTCCACACCACGCATCTCCACAAAACGGATACCCATTTTTTTCAAATAACCGATCTGCACATCCAGTTCCGGTGCGATCTCATCTGCAAAGCCCGTGATCTTTTCATATTTCATTTTCTTATCCTCCTTCGTATCCTTAATAGGTTCCCGTAGTATCAAACACGATACCCGTGTCTGCCTTCGCGTTTGATCTGCGGCGCCGCTTATTGAGTTCCTGCAAAAATAATTCTTCGTCCACCGGAAGTTCTATCGTCTGATCGAGCCAGGAAGACAGATACATTGCATTCGAAAGCATCAGAGCGTTGATCCCTTCTTCCCCCTCGGCAACTAATGGTGTTCCATCCAGGATCCTTCCGACAAAAGCTTTCAATACCCCCACATGCTGTTCATTCCCACCATCCGTTTCCACTTCGATCCGTTCCATCTCTGGCTTGGCAAAACCATTCTGCTCATTTTTGCAGAATTCTCTCTCATTTACCTTCAGCCGGTCATAGATCAGCCTGTCATGTTCGCATACGATTTTTCCCATTTCAAAAGTCAGCTCCAGCCGATTGGTCCCCGGAGCATCTCCGGTCGTGGTAACAAAAACTCCGGTTGCTCCGTTGGAAAACTCCATATACGCAGTAACATCATCCTCTACTTCAATATCATGCCATTTGGCTTCGTGACAGAATGCACGTACCTTTACCGGTAATCCGCAAAGCCATTGCAGCAGATCCAGCTGATGAGGACACTGGTTCAGAAGCACGCCGCCACCTTCCCCGTCCCAGGTAGCCTTCCATCCGGCAGCATCATAATAACTCTGTGTCCGATACCAATCGGTAATGATCCAGTTTACACGCTTGAGTGCTCCCAGTTCTCCGCTATGCATCATTTCGTAGAGCTTTCGATATACACAGTTGGTCCGCTGGTTAAACATAATCGCAAATACTCTATTGCTTTTCTTTGCCACCTCATTCATCTCCCGAACCTGTTTCGTATAGACCCCGGCCGGTTTTTCGCTGATTGCGTGTAATCCATGCTGCAATGCATAGATCACAAATTCCGGATGCTGATAATGCGGGGTAGCGATAAACACCGCATCACAAGTACCGGACTCGATCAGTTCTTTTCCGTCGGTAAATCGTGCCACCTCCGCCGGCAATTCCTCCTTCGCCCATTCCAGACGGCTCTGACGGGTATCTGCGACAGCCGTCAGACGCATCCTAGGCACTTTTCCGTCCGCGATCGAACGCGCATGATTTCCTCCCATTCCTCCAAGACCTATAATGCCGATCCGTACTTCATTGTTCTCTTTTTCCATCACTCTTTTCTCCTTCTCTTTCAGAATTCCTGCTTATTGTTTAAGGTTACGATTCATGATATTTTTTCAATTTTTTCAATTCTTCTGTTGCATCCTATTGTATTCAAAGACACTTCGTAATAATATGTACATAGAATACTATTTTTATGTAATATTCCGACCTTTCTTTGGAGGGCTGTATTGTATGGCTGAACAGGGCAAAAGCAAAACATCCGATGTACCTCTTTACTATGTAAGCTCCCCCTTCGATATCGCTTACCGAAATTCGATATCCGAGTATCCCGTAGGACCGCATTCACACAATGCTTTAGAATGCTACTTTACTCTGACGGATCTGCCGGATGTATTGCTAAACGATACCGTACAGGCCGTTCCTGCCGGCGCCTTGCTTATCATTCCGGCTTTTTGCGTGCACCAGCTTTTCCACGAAGTCAATATTCCATATGAACGCTACATCCTGACGATACACGACAAATGGCTGAAATCCGTTCTATGGGAAAGCAGTGCAGAATACAGCTATCTCAGTGACTCGGATCATCCTGTGGTCGTTTTTCCGACTGATGAAAAAAAAGAAGAGCTGATCCGTCATTTTGACGAATTGCTCTCCCATACGGATCGAAGCTCTCTTATGGCTCTGATCCATCTGTTCCGTCTGTTAGATGATATCCACTCTATGAAGACTGCTCTGAAGGATCCGAAAAAAACTTCATCTCTTCCTATCTCCACATCCCAAAAGAAGGTAAATGAGATCATCTCCTATCTGAATGAACATCTGTCGGAAAACATAAGTCTTTCTGCTCTGGCCGCCCATTTCTATCTTCACCCGGATTATCTTGCCAGACTCTTCAAAAAACATATGCACATCTCTATCGGTCAGTACATTACCCTGCAAAAGATCAGCACAGCCGAAACGCTTCTCCGCGAAGGAAAAACTGTTACCGAAGTGCAGGAACTCCTTGGTTTTTCCAGCTATGCTTATTTTTTCCGCACTTTTCAAAAGATCACCGGAATCTCTCCAAGCAAATACCGCCGACTAACCTGATTGGCCTGCATCTAAAACCACAAGACTCGTTCGCTAGTACATCGAACAATTAATAACTGGCCAAATCCGCCGTGCGATAGTCCGTAGGCAATGAAGAGGAAGGAGTCGTAGCGGGCTACGGCGACTGACGATGAAGCAGCATACAGGCTATCGAACAAGGATATGGCTAGTTAATTAATGTTCGATGTACTAGTATAACGGCCGCAAAAAACCACGAGGTCCGTCCCCGTGGTTTCCCCATGGTTCTCAATCATCCTTCATCCGAAGCAGCAGTGCTGCATTCACGACAACAAATACAGAACCGCAGTTATGCCACAACGCTCCCGTAACCGGTGTAAGTATGCCCGCTGTCGACAGGATGACCGCCGACAGATTGATGATCAGTGATGCAATAATATTAATCTTTACTTTGGTCATTACTCTCTGCATTAAACGGAACAGATACGGCAGGCGCCGGATCTCATCGCTCACCAGTACTGCATCCGCCGACTCGATCGCAATATCCGAACCGATCCCGCCCATCGCGATCCCGGCATCAGCTGCCGTCAATGCAAGCGCATCGTTTACACCATCGCCGATCATGCAGACACCTTCTTTTCCTCCCGCCTGCTCTTTGAGGATCTTCATCTTATCTTCCGGAAGGAGATCCGCCCTAACATCCACGATCCCCACAGTCTGTGCCACCCCTGCAGCTGCCGCCATATTATCTCCCGTCAAAAGCATCGGTTCGATCCCGAGAGCTTTCAGTTTTTCAACGGTTACTGCCGCATCTTCCCGGATGGTATCTTTCAAGGCGATCATACCGATCACTTTATGCTCCATCGCAACATATACGATCGTCGCTCCGGCATCCGACAGAGATCTGCTGATGTCTTCGGTATCGTTCAACAATATCTTCTGCGCAGCCATAAACTGCTTTTTCCCCGCCAGGATCTGTTTCCCGTCAAGAACTGCCGAGATCCCCTGTCCGGCCAGCACCTGAAATTCCTCCACGGGCGTCTCTTTTCCGCCCTTCTGTCGGAAATGCTCTACTATCGCTTTTCCAAGCGGATGTTCGGATCGCTGTTCTGCAAGTGCTGTAAGATGCAGTATCTCATCCTCACTGTATTGTTCATCTACACTGTATACTCCGGATACTCCCGGCTTTCCGCAGGTAAGCGTTCCCGTTTTATCAAACGCGATCTTTTGGATACGCGCCAATCGTTCCAAGGCATCGCCGGATCTTACTATGATCCCGTACTTCGCAGCATTTCCGATCCCCGCCAGAACAGCCGTTGGCGTAGCCAGGATAAAGGCGCACGGACAGAATACCACCAAAACCGTAACCGCTCTGATAAATTCTCCCGTGATGATCCATGTAAGGACTGCACAGGACAAAGCTATAATGACCAGCCATGTAGCCCACTTATCTGCCGCTGTAACGATCGGCGCCTTGTTTTCTTCCGCCTCCTCTGCCAGCTTGATCATCCTCTGCAGGGAACTGTCCGTACTCAGCGAATCTGCCTTCATGGTGAATGTTCCATACTGATTCAATGTCCCGCTGAACACTTTATCCCCCGCCTTTTTATCTACCGGAATACTTTCTTCGGTCATTACCGACTGGTCGATCGTAGTCTCACCTTCCAGGATCGTACCATCCACCGGTATCGTTTCACCGGCGATCACACTCAGCAGATCTCCTACCTTTACCTCTTCCACTGCTACTTCCTGTGATTGGCCACCCCGGATCACCCTTGCCTTCTGCGGCGTGATCTTTATCAGTTTCTCTATGCTTTCTCTTGCCTTGCCTGAAGTATAATCTTCCAGCAGGGAACCGATCTGCATGATCAGTGCCACTTCTCCGGCTGCAAAGTATTCCCCGGTCGCTACGGAAGCAACCAGCGCCAGTGAAACCAGCAGGTCTGCCTTGATATCGTGTTCAAACACTACACCCTTCACCGCACCTGTAAGGATGGGAATCCCGCACAGTACGATCGCAGCCCAGGCCGTGTATCCAACGGGATCGTATCTTTCAGTATCCCGCTGATACTGAGCACCAGACAGATCACGGAAACTACAGCGCAAAAAAGCGTTTCCTTCGGTTCATTTTCCAGCCAGTTTTTTAACATTCTTTTATCTCCTTGACGAATGGCAGCATATTATGTACCATGTATCTGATAACGAACATTGTGTTCAGTATCTAAGATCTGATTTTATTTTCTGTTTTCAGAAATAGCAATGATCAGAATACGCAATCCGTTCGTTACGGAACAAAAAGGAGAAAATGTTCGGAAACTATGGACCGACGGCAGAAAAAAACAAGACAGGCCATCTTTGATGCTTTTACCGGATTATTAAAAGAAGAGAACTATGCAAAGATCACGATCCAGCAGATCATAGACCGCGCCGATATCGGCCGTACCACATTTTACAGCCATTTTGAGACCAAAGACGATCTGCTCAAAGCCTTTTGCACAGATATTTTCGGCCATGTATTTTCGAAAGAGCTGCATAAAGAAAAAACGCATGATTTCTCATGCGTTAATGATATCCGCTCCCAAACCACACATATACTGTATCATCTGCAGGAGCATATGGAGTATCTCCCGGGCATTTTAAGCGGAGAAAGCGGTGAGATCTTTATGGGCTACTTTAAGAAGGATCTCACCCGTCTCTTCCGAAACTGTCTGAAAAATGCCTCTTCAGATATTCCGACCGATTATACGTTAAATCATATGGTCTGTGACTTTATGGAAACGATCCGGTGGTGGGCTGCCCACAAAAAGTATTCACCGGAGGAAATCAGTTCCTTCTTTTGGGAGACCACGCCTCTGCCAAAATGATTCTGGCATTACCCGACGGTATTTTTCAGGCTTCCGATCCCTTCGATCTCACAGCGGATCGCATCCCCGGATTTGAGATATACCGGCGGCTTCATTCCCATACCCACGCCGCCGGGAGTGCCGGTTGCAATAATGGTTCCTGCCTTCAGCGTCATGCCTTGTGACAGTTCGGAGATGGCTTCTTCTACCGTGGTGATCATATATTTGGTATTACTCTCCTGCCGTTTCTCATCATTCACATAGCAACAGATTTCCAGATCATGCGCATCCCCGATCTCATCCTTTGTCACGATACATGGTCCCATCGGCGTATAACCATCCAGGCTCTTTCCTCTGTACCACTGCTGATGCTTGAACTGCAGATTTCTGGCGCTCACATCGTTGATGATCGTATAGCCCAGGATCACATCTGCCGCCTCTTCTACCGTCACATTAAATGCATCCTTCTTCAGGATCACGCCCAGTTCCACTTCATAATCCAGTGCATCCACAAAGTCGTATACAGGAATATTTCCATCCGGATCATTTGCACGGTTCACACGTTTCGAGAAATACACTGCATCTTTCTTTTTGGTAAAATCCAGTACATCCACCGTTTCCTTGATGTGATCATGATAGTTTACACCCAGACAGACTACGTCCTGCATCGGCACCGGGATCGGTGCTAATACACTGTATTCGTCTTTTGCAAGCGTTTTCGCTCCCGCCATTTTTTCTGTTATTACATTCTGCAACTCATCATATCTTCGCACCAGTTCATTCATGTCTGCAACATATATGCCGACAGATTCCAGCGTCACCATCCCATCCTCTGTCTGTACTGCTACACATTCTTTTCCCTGATACTTTATCGTTGTTAATCTCATCTTTCGTTATCTCCTTCCATCCTCGTTTCTATCGCATCCATTACCGGTTTGCGCCACTTATCATCAAACATCCAGACTTCGTGTGCCATATCAAACCTTATAATATCCGGATCTGCAAAATGCTGCAAGTAACGCTTCTCGTATTTCTTTCCCATCTTCAAAGCATAAATGACATGGATTGTAGTTCCGGGAACATCAATCCCATTCTCCAAAGGCGTCACATAATCCGAATAATACTCTCTCATGATCGCATCCGGATGATAATCTTCCATAGCAGATATATATTGCTCCGCAAATTCCCGAACCTTATCATCCGCTTTCAATCCCAAAACCAATTCAAACAGTTTAAAAAGTCTTTTCCTTTTTCCCGGATCATGAAGCGAACCCTGCAGCGTTCCCCCGATGATCCTTGTTGCGATCTTTGCTGCAAATGGACTTCCCTGATCCAAATCTGAACTGCCGATAAATCCGTGATCTATATGGATATTCTTTCTCTGAATGAGCAGCCCCACAAAACTGCCGCCCAAGCTGGATCCATAGGCTCCGTCCACTTTTCCTCCGTGATTCTTTTGAATATACTTCTCTATCTTTTTCGTTACGGAGATCATCCCCGGAAACGAAACAGTTTTATCCCCGTCAAATCCATCATAGTTCACACAGATCAGATGATACTTCTTTTCCAGTTCTTCCTTTACTCCCCCGAAATTGATCTGCCATGTGCACCCCGTACCGGGAAGCAGCATCAGCGTTTTTTCATTTTCCAGCCCAAACTCTTCAAACTTCATTTCACATCTCCCCTTTCTCTGCTTACCAGAAATCCTCCATCATCTGTTTCAATTTCATATTTTTGCGCTAACGGATTCTTGTTCCCGACCACCCGGTAATCACATAAATCACTGTTTCCGCAGGTTCCGCACCGGATCAATCTGCCATGCACCTGCTCCATCGCAAAGAAATCACTGTTACATAAAAGCGGTAATACGTGCAGCAGATTATGCTTTTTCGCAAATTCCGCATTCGGACATTGCGTAAAGTTATAGGAAGCCACTTTGTTTTCTTTATCATATGGTTTACCGACATTTACAAATCCCGTAGGGTATTTCCGGATATCTTTCCGATCCCTGTTTCCCGAGTTCTCAAATACTTTATTGATCAGCGCCATATCCAAAGAACGGTTCAGATCAAACACTTTTCCCAGTTTCACAAACGGTCCGAAAAACATATGATTTATAAAATCCGACAGTTCTGAGATCGGCGGCTGGTCCGGAAGCGCCGGATATAATGCAAATACCAGCAGTCCACCGTAGATAGCCTTTGCATGATTACTCTTTTTTCCGCCCACATCCTCCATCTCTGCCAGATAAGAATTATAGTTTTCAACCACCTTATTCCATATAGCATCTGCCTCTTTCGCTCCATATCGTTCCGTAAGCCATTCCTTTACCGGCTCGCAGTAGGATAATTTTTCGATTGGAATATGATTCTCTGCCATAACTTTCTCATTCCTCCTCCCACAATTCTTTTTGTATGATCCGTATCACTTCCCCGCGCATATATTTCAGTTCTTTTATCGAGAGCAAACCCTCCATATAGGTATGACAGTAATTCTCCATCAGTCCAATCATTATGTGAAGTTTCTCCCGGGAATGCGGTTTCTCCCGAATCTCCTTCGGCAATGCCTCCTGTAAACGCATTAACGCGTTTTCCAACACGCCCAGATACAATTTTCGCACATCTTCATCACTGTGCCGAAGACCTTCCAACTCTTCGTGAAATGCCCGGTATTCTATGTGCATCTTTTCAAAAAAAATTAGTACTTCTTCGATCCCGCCGTTATATAAATCTGCTTCCGATATCCCAACCAGTTCTTTGAGATGTTCAAAAGCAAATGTCAATGCGGCCAGCAAAAGTTCCTTTTTATTTTTAAAATAACGATAAGCAATCCCGGTGGATACTCCTGCCCTTTTAGCGATCTCATCCACCGTTGTCTTGTGGTATCCCTTCTCTGTATATAATTCCAACGCTGCCATCAGAATCTTCTCTCTGGTCTTCAGCGCCCGCTCCTGTACAATCTCTTTCTCTGTGATCCTTTGTATTATCCCCATTTTCGACCACCTCAGTAATTATATGAGATTTTTCTCACTTTTTATTATAGTAAGCCTTGCCTAACTTCTTGTCAAGCACTTTTTCAATTAAAAAAAGCCTCGGAGGATTCCCAAGGCTTTTACACATAGATACGCTGCTGCAACATCTAAGTTGTTATATATTCAACCGCTTCAATACTTGTCTTATCCCCTTCCACAACCTGCAGGATATCATCCTGCACCAGATGGCTCAACGCTTCCGCATTTTTCCTGCTCGTTCTGTAGATAACCTTTGCAATACCTTTCACGCCGTTTGGATGCACATAGTTCTTCGGCTTGGGATCTATATTGAAATAACTCATTAGAAACGGCATATTGTAATCATGTGTGAAATAACACTTATACTTAAGCTCCCTGTTTTGTGTATCTACACGTTTCAGATCCTTCATGTAGGTTCCTTTGATCCCGACAGTATCAAGATACGCAATCTCTTCTTCCAGCCCTCCGGGATCCTTTTCAATACAAAGACTCGTCCATCCCTCCGGAGCATTCGCCCAATAATCAAAACGATCCATGAACTCACCCTTTCCCATCAATCGCATAATCTTTCTTGCCATGGAGCTCATACCTCCATCCTTCAAAAGTTCAATATAAGGGCCTTCACTGAAATATACAAGCGCATTTATCGGTTTCTTTGTTCTGCCATACTCAACCGTAAAACCTTTATCACGCCATTCTTTTACAGCTGCATCCAAATCCTTTACAACATAGATTACATGTCCCAGTCTCATTTCATTCACTCCTCCTATTCAGTTTGAAAACACTGCATTTCTTCTTGTATAATTGCAGACTTTTTTAACATCACAAAAAGTCCCGCAAACATGATCATTGCACCCAAACTCATATATCCGGGATACCCGATCACCATTAAAATCGGATAAAAGATCATAATATTGAATATAGCCCCCCATCTGCTAAATACTGTTTTCTTTCCTATCATAGCGATAAATAAACAAATGCCAAACAAACAAAAGAGTCCCCCGCACAAACGCATAGGTATCTCATGCTGCGACATAAACTCCGAAAGATACTCATATCTAACATCGCTTTCGCTCATACGCACATAATACCATTCCGATGATGTACATATAACATGATATACCGCACCACATACAGTTCCTGCGATTCCCGAAAAAACCGTCAGTTTTGATAATATCTTCTGTTTGCGGAAACATACATATATCCCCAAATACCCAAATACCGACATAGCCATGCCTAACATTCCAAATCCGGCAGAAGCCGGAAAACGCCACAGTGGCGCCCCATCAAGTATCTCCGCAAGAATTTGCGGATCACTCATAAAACCGGCTTTTGCGATCCCCCCAGGCAAGTATCCTAATATGATATCTGCTACCAGCCACAATGCGCTTCCAAATAGCCCTATAAGCAATAATACCCCTGTAGAAGAATTTTTCAAAACAATCTTCCTCCCTTGTAAGTTAATTGTTCGGGATAGTATTAACTCTCCCATAAAATGAAGAAAGTCCCGATTTCTCGGGATCTTTCCATGTTACGATTCTGCTATGAACTTTCTGCTATGAACTTTCTGCTTTACCCTATCCCATAGATTTCCTTCCATCCGGGATAAAGAAGTTCGCTGACAAACTTCATATGTTTCATTGCTTCCTTCTTATTCATATCATGCCTTACAATTTCAAATACCAGATGCGTATAGGCTGTCGCCAGCATATGCCACTGTTCATCAGAAATTTCCTTTACTTTCTTCCCGGACGCCTTCAGTATTTCATAATATCTCTTATCTTCTTTTGCTTCGTGTTCGATCAATTCTTCCTCAAAGGATTCATACGGCGATCCCTCCGAACAGCATATAAGCAGTTTTATCCCTTCGTAATGCTTAAAGATAAAATCTACCCAGATCGTTGCCCAGTCATCTGCAAAGGGGTTATAGGATATGTCCGTTTCCATCTGCTCCACATTACGATCTGTCATATTCCGGAAGTCTTCCAACACATCCTTCACCAGAAAACAGAACATGTCCTCTTTGCTTTTAAAGTGCTTATACAAGCCGGCAGTTGTAATTCCTACCTTCGCGGATACTCTGTTAAGAGAAGCCTTCTCATAACCATACATGAGAAATTCCTCTCTCATATACTGTATGATCTTTGCATTTGTAGCAGTTTTATCCTTCGGCAAATCGCACCTCTATAGTTAATATAGTTAACTATAGCTAGTTAATCATATTAACCATATTTTGTCAAGCCTTTTTGTTTCAAATTTACGAAAGTAGCATAACTACCAGTCCTACGAGCAGGCACGCAGGCAATCCGAGCAGCGAACCGATACAACTCTGTTCGATATGAAACAGATAGTCGTGATATTCCTTCATATCTTCCGTCCCGGGAATTCGTACCCGTTTCGAATGGCAGAACCATCCACAGTCCAGTACCAACGCATCAAACCAGGCAATCGCCAGCCAGATAATGTAGGTGTAGCCAAAACCCTGTATAAAACTTTGCGCATGATTTACCTTGATCATCACCAATGCTGCCACCAGTACCAGAACAATGATCGCTACACCTTTGCGGATCAGATCCTTTGTTTCAAATCTTTTTTCTGTCTCCTTTGTTAGTCCCAGTTCCACGCAGCGTTTTCGGATCGCCGGCGGATAATCACTGATCACTCCAAGAGGATCCTTTGCCGTCATGGGTACAACGATCAATGAAAATAAAACAATCGCAATCAGGCATTCTATAAATAAGATCATTTATCTGCTCCTCCTTACCACTTTCTTAACGCCGCCTGCACTTTTTCATCGATATCCACTCTTGTCCTTTCACATTCTAACGGATGCTCTTTGGCAGAGCGGAACAATTTTCCGAGAATAAATCTGCTTCCGACCGGTAATATCATTTTAATAATGGACTGCGGAAATACAAAGTGAGTTCCGTATTCATAAGTAAGCGCATCATACGTGCATTCATGCGGAAGCGTTTTTAACCGTTCATCCATTCGTTTAACATACTTATATGCATTCCAGAGTGTATCATCTCTGGCACCGACCATCATCACATGCCCTTTGATGTTTTCCACCTTGATCTTTTCTTCTTCCTGCAACGGATGTCTTCTCTCACTCTCTTCAAACATCTCCACAGAACAAAGCATATTGCCGGTCCCCTTCGTTTCTTCCATGATCTTTTGCCAGTATTCCGGATGCCGGTATGCAAACGGAAAATAGGTTAGCGGTTTTCCATGATAGGAAACCGTCGATTCACCGTCTCCCGGGCGTTCCTTCATTCCGTCTTTCCCGTCCTGATAGAAACCTTCCATCACAAAATCGCTTGGTGTAAATGCCAGCGTCATTGTAATATCCGGAAAATAGGACGCTGCGATCAGTGCCAGCATTGCTGTCGTGGAACCTCCGATGATCCCGATCTTTACATTTCCTTGCCGCTTCAGATAGACAATCGCTTTTTCAAACCGCTCCAGAGGATAATTATGATGTCCGTAATCCTTCTTTGCCGGTGACATTGCCAGACAGTTATATCCTCTTTTATGAAGCCATTTCACAGCACTCCTTGCCAGTAAGCCGTCTACATCATCTCCCAGCATTACGATAAAGGCGTGATCCGCCTCCATCTTGTTTGCAAAATAGGCTCCGTAAAAACCATCCCTCTCTGCTTCAAATCGTATTCCTTTCACAGCAAATTCCTCCCCGAAAAAGCCTCTTCACATATCTTTCTGTTCAAAAACCTGATCCAATATACAATCGATCAAAGTGTCTATCGTTTTTTCATAAACGCTTTCATGTAATTCTTCTTTTGCCTCGGCAGTAAGTACAAGTACTTTTATCATATTTGCGAGCAGCAAAAGATCCACATCCCCTCTTACATTCTCTAAATACCCAAGAAGCCCGGCAGCTATAGTGCTTTCCTTCTTTGCATCCGGATCAAAACTACTTGTTTTAGAGGTAAGCCTCGCCTCGTCGGCAAGTGACAAATGCGGATATATGCTTATTTCCTTATCCACCATTGCTCGCAGATATGCACGGGCATCTTCACGTCCAAGCTTCCTTTTCCCCGCAAGTACATCTTCTCCAATGAGTTTAGGATATGTTGTGATCCTGTGATAATGGATCAACTCCGCCATATATTCTTCCTTATTCTTCCAGAAATGATAAAAAGTCCCCTTTGCGATCCCCGCCGCATCTGCGATCTTCTCCACGGTTGTATGCGTCACTCCGTATTTTTTTATCAGGGGAAAACCGGCCTGTAACATGATCTGCCGAAGTTTCTCCTTCTCTTCCTGTGTAAATACTCTGTCCGGCATATGCCCTCCTTTATTGTGACCGTTTTTATTATTTGGTCACATTGTATGTTAGCAGCATCTAACCCGTTTGTCAAGATTAGTTTAGATATTCCTTACATTCGAGTGCGCATCCCCCAGCTGGCTTTTTACTATAGCAAAAAGCCCCAGATTACTCCGAGACCTTATCAGAGGCGATGCAAAGATAGCGCTTAATTGTTATCTGAACAACATGAAGATTCCTGCTGTCATCATACATAAAAACGGATACAGGATGATCCTGATGATCTGATTTTTATTATTGAAACTACGATCCTTCCATCCTGTGCACTCCGCCGTTTCAGGAAATATCTTCTTAAAATATCCGACCGTCATCACCAGCCATTGATCCTGTACGACAATATCGAATATCTTCATCACATAAAGCATCACAATAAAACGAAGCGTAAGTTCCCAGTATCCTATGTCGCTTCGCACTCCATCCAGACCAATATAGATCATTCCCGCAAACATCGAGATCAGAAAGAAAGCTAAAAGACAATGCGCGATCATCTGCTTATGTTTCGGAGGATCAACGTGATCTTTAGCCGCTTCCCGCACATCCTCCGGCAGAAACCGCAATACCACTGAAGATTTTGCCATCGGACTTGCGATCACGATGACAAGTATTTCTATTAGGCATAAGATTAATGCGACAATTATTGCTTTTATCATTTTGCTCCTCGTTATTTCTTCTTTTTATTGAGGTTAGGCATTCCTAACTTCTTATAATACTACCATTTATACGAAAAATCCATACATTTTTGGTTTTGTGACATATAAAAAAAGGAATCCCTGACTCATCAGTCCGGATTCCTTTCATTCTTTAAATTCTGAAATAAGCATCGCAGCTTATCCTTATTATATCTTCCAATTCTCCGCTTCCTGTCTTCCAAGGATGAATCTTCGATAAATACCTTCCTCTTCTACAAGATCTTCATGCTTCCCGGCTTGAACAATCTTACCGTTATCAACTACCAGGATCTGTTCCCTCATTCAGATATGTCCCATTTATCCAGAAAATCTATGACCTCCTTCATGCTGTCCCGGCGAGCTTTATCACAGGCTGACGGATTCTTTTTCTCCATTGTCAGCATGGACTGCATTTTCTTCTTTCTGTCCGGCGTAGCATTCAGATCAAGCGCAATAATGTGACTTCCCTGTGGATAGATCACGGTCTTTAATCTCTTTACTTTTCCGGCTTCTTTGATTCTTTTCTCTATTCTGGGAGCTGCAACATCGGAAGGACAGCAGTCATCAACAGCAGGCGCCAGCAACAAAACGTCTGCTGTGATATCTTCACAACGAACTCTTGCTCCTTCTTTCTCAACACAACTGTTATATCCCCAGCGCATCATATTTCCCAGGCCATAACCTTTACTGAATAACAATTTGATAAAACCGCCGAGCAGATTATGATGAAGCACCTTAACATCGATATAAGGAAGATCTTTTCCCTTATATGTGATCGTCGAGCATTTAAGCGGCTTGGTAACACCTTTGACCGATTCCGTTATATAGTCATATGGTGCTGCGGATATTACAACCTCGATTTCTTTAAACATCGATGCACAGACCAGATCGTATCTTGCGCCAAAAGACACTCCGAACATCGCAATGTGCTTAAAACCGTCTTTTTTCAGCAGTTCGATTGCTCTTTCAACATATTCCAGGGGCACCTGTATCGGATCCGTAGGAAGATCATCGTTCCAGACGGAATGTCCGATCACCAGCATCGAGTATCCTGCTCTCGGAATATACCCCAATAGCTTCATCATATTCTCTTCCGCAGTTCCGGTACCCGGAATGGCGATCACAACTTTCTCCCGGTTTGTTGTTCCCTCAAACCATCTTCCGCATATTCCGTCTTTCTTCAAGTCATATCTTTCTTTCATGTCTTTTATTTCCTCCTTGCTATTTGTATCAATTTCTTAAAACCGGCTTCCGAATACGATCCATAATACCCGGAAAGCTGATATTTCCGTTCATCCGAAAGGTCCGATGTTACGATCTTTGCAATTCCGTTATATCTTACCTGCGCGATCAGAACTATAAGATCCTCATCCGGATCTTCCATATATTTACAGAAAAACCTCCTGCAGACTTCGGTAAATCGATCCAGACATCGTGCCGCATACCCTTCATAAGATGTTCCTTCCGCCTTTTCGGTAAGCAGGATAAAAGCCTCTTTGTGATTCAGAAAAAACTCCATCATTGCATGCTCATTAGACGCTGCCAGAGAAGGATCTTTTAATTCATCCTTTATCCATTTTTCGAATAGTTCATCAAACTGCTCTGCCTGTTTTTCCGTAAGCGCAAGGAAGAGATCCTCTTTGCTCTTGAAAAAGTAGTACAAAGCTCCGATCGTCACACCCGCACCTGCCGCAATATTTCTTATGGATGCCTTTTTAAATCCGCATCTGATAAATTCATCGCAGGCGCTCCGAAGCAGTTTATCTTTTACTTCCGTATCGTTCACAGCCAGCTCCTTTCCGTTACATATCAATATTTGTATTTTGATATGTTGAAACAAAAAACCGGTTCGCACTGATCGAACCGGTCTGAAAAATATCTAAATGCAATTGTATTATATTAAAATCATCTCTCAACATATCACTTGATATGTTATCCTGTTTTTACTGATTTGTCAACTGAGAATTAGTCTCCTACTATTCCTACTATTCCTTTCCCTGAAATTCTGCCCCCGGTCTAACCAGCAAGCGGATAAACCAGGCAATCATCCCGCCATTCATACAAAAGGTGTATAGGCCTTTTGAGAACAGACTTGCCGGTAACACCATTGAAACCGTTCCAATTATGAGCATCCATGTAAGCGGTGTGATAAAAGCATCTGTCCTCTTAAGTTTCGTCTTTCCTCTTGCTATCACGATAATAAGATCGATCAGTGCTACACTCAGGATAAAGTATGCGATAAGAATACAGGGGTCCAACACCTTATCCAGCCCATTTGTTATAATCACCGCCTGCTCGTTTCCAAGTGTCCTGCACGAATATGAATAAATGAAGACTATGATCGTTACTACAAAATGTATGGTCAGCCAGGAATATGTCAGGAATGTAAAAACTCTTTTCGCCCCTTCCTTATCCTTATCTTCTTTCATCAGGTCTGCGATATGTACAAAGCCCTGCCAAAGAAACAGTACTCCTATGATTGCGCACACCATCGTGACCATGATCTTCCAATCCGGATATTCCGCGCCATGTCCTGCGCTGATAAAATAGAACACTTCCTCCGAAACTTCTCCCGGATCAACAAATCCGAGTAGCCAGTCTCCGACACCGAAAAGTGCACATCCTATTATTCCCTGTATTGCATATTTCTTATCCATTTTCATCCCCTTCAGCCGTCTGTTTTTTCCAATATGCCCAAGCTGTTATATACATATATCCTTCTCCCAGACTTTCACATGCTCCCCATGCGCCTTCCAGGACAGTACCCTTAAAAATGACACTCCATAGTATTCCCAATGCGATAGCACCTATGGGGCTGACCAGGATATACCATCTCGAAAGGCCGGATTTTTTGCTGATTATCATATATCCAAGAACAATAAACTGTATATACAGTGCTATTATTATGACCAGATTGATCGAAGTGATCCAACCCGCCATTGTATGACATGATTTTTCTGCCAGATCAACAGAACCACCGTTTGACAATATCGCCTTATATGTCAACGGCATCAGACTCCCGAGATTAAAATGCGCAAATGCAGTACCTCCGACCCCAGCCCCGCCGATAAGCATGATTTTCTGCATTATTGCTCCGCAGACCTTCTTCGTCATCTGATAAAGGCTTTGAAATCCGAAAAGCATCAACGCCATCCCAAAGAATCCTAAAAATGCTGATGCCGTAAATCTCCATACCGGCATTTCTGCAAATACAGGATCAATGTCCATATGCGCGTCTCTGCCGGGATAAACATAGAGCAGGCAATCCCCGATCATAAACAAAACCGCTCCGACGAAACCTGTTATAGCATTTCTTTTATGATTTTCCTTCACTACAATGTCTCCATTTTCATTAACTGCGGATCAGTTACCCTGTTACCTATCGTCCAGTAGTCGCAGATACCGCCCCCTTCCACTATTGTATGTCTTGCCGCACTTTGATTAGCATTCGCTAACCTCATATGTTATCACCATATTCATAAAAAATCCATACCATTTTTTTCTTTTTTCGCTATTTTCCAAAGTTTGCAGGTATCTTTTTCAAGGTACAGTTATGTTTGAGTGTGCAAGCTCAGGGAAGTTCACACTCTATCTGTCCTGATTCTTCAACATAATCGTCATTGATACTTTTTTTATCTTATATACCGAGCATAGACTGGATATCAAATAGCAGATAATGCCTGTTACAACAATAATGACATATTCCCCGGTTCCCATAACAAAATCCAGAAATCCCGGAATTGTCGCGATACAAGTCGACCAACTGGGCCCCATTAACATAGTTTGAAGCGGCAGTGTAATCAAAATCAAAATAATTACCACTATTGTATTTGCCCTAATATACAATATGCCAATCTCCTTCTCTGTATATCCAAAAATCTTAAGCAGGGAAATACCGCTTTCATTTTGTGACAAGATCATATTTATCAATAAATACATCAAAATCAGATACACTATGACTGCCATCACAATGAGCAGGATGATCATGCTCCGCGTAACACTTTTCATAATGACTCCATTCGCTACTAATGAATCCTTTGTCATTACTGATATTAGATATTCCTCCGGAATATCCAACTCTGTATCAGAAAAATAATAATTAAAATAATCCACATGCTTTCGAAAAATATTATTCATTTCCGTCTGCTTCATAAATATTGCCAAGCCCATGTTATAGGCGGCAATGTCCACTACTCTATAATTATCTCTAATTCCCGTAGCGGAATTTTCCAGCTCGATCACGTCTCCCACACGGATATCAAATTTCTTTGCTGCTGCATCGGAAACGATAATCTCGCCAAAACCGACAGCCTTTAATTCACTGAAGTACCTACTGTCCTCACACACGCCTACACCGGTCAGACTGTAACTCTGCCCAAAGGCTTCGCTGTAATAATCAAAACACCCAACGGTCGCCTTTTCCATGCCGGTCGCATCTACTTCATACTGTTCCGATACCATATACTGATACTGGCTGACCGCCTCTGCCTCCTGGTCTTCAATATAGGCATCATAGGACGAAGACATACCGATTCCAAACATCATCAGCCATCCGCCCAGGAAGATTCCAACCAGCAGTAAGACATATGCTCCCAGACTTTGAGTAAATACTCTGAGTCTGAATCGAAAATCAAATCCTAAACCGTTAAATCTGCTATGATTCCGGATACGCTTACTTCCAATATCCTTTCGAATAAGCTTCAACGGCTTTATAGAAAGTTTTCGGGCAATTGCAATCGTATTTATTACAATAATTAAAAGGATTGGTGCAAAAATGGCCACAAGCAATGTAGCTGTATCCAGATGCAAAATGCTCTTAGGAATACTATAATAGCCTTCCAGACTATTTACCGGAATGTGATAAAGCACCTTACTTCCCAGCACACATCCTATCAGACTGCCTGCCAAAGTCACAATACACGGTGGCAACATGTAGGAAAGAAGAATATCTTTCCTACTAATCCCTAACGCCAGAAGGGTTCCTAGCACAGAACACTCCTGATTCATGGTCTGTTTTATAAAAATCATGTACAAAAAAGCAATAATCACAAATAGTACTCCCACAAATATCTTTGCCATTTCCATATTGCTTTCCATTTTAGGAACAACAGCAGAAATCCTCTTATTACTAATGGTATCCGTATAATTCTCAATATTTGCCGCATTACTCATCTTTTCAAATGCTTCGTCCAGATTTCCATGATTCTTTATGGGCGCTATGCATGCCGCTGTCGATATAATCTCCCGCATCAAGTCTTTCTGCTCAGACTCGGTCATTGCTTCATCCCGAAACAGAACTGCGTAATTATAGCTGATATCCCTCTCATCCAGCTTGGCAAATCCTTTTTCCGAGAGCATTGCCACACCAAAAGTTCTACGGTCCGCTATCATTTGCGAAGAATCCTCCAGACTGATTGTGTAATCCGGAAATGCTCCAACACCGCTAATAATGTACTCCTCATGATTCAGTATAATGGGATCCCCTACTGCAAGTTGCTGCTCTAATGCAAATATCTGATCCAAAAAGATTTCATTTTCTTTCGGTAAGTTGCCCTCTGCCACATAAGGTATATTAACTTCGGTTCTTTCGCAAAATGCTCTGACAGTAGCCCCCTTTTCACTTACTAAATCGGCATACAAATTGTCATAGACGCTTACTTCCAATTCTTCTATATCCTTGCGGATACTATCGTCCAGTTTCCCATCCAGTGTAAAATATCCATCCTCCATCTTATTCTCTTTCTGGAAATTAACAAAAAACATTTCTGCGCTACTGGTTCCGCACAAAAAGCCTATATACATCCCTACGGCAATAATCGTCATAACCATCAATGCCATGTATCTTATTCTGTTTTCCAATATTTCTCTTAATATTCTCTTATACATATTCTCTCTACCATTCTATTTCATCTACAGAAAGCGGATTTTCTACTTCCTTATTACTTATAATTTCTCCACCTCTTACTCTTATGATCCTGTCTGCCATTTTACCAATCGCCTCATTATGTGTTACGATCAGAACTGTTGTACCATATCTTTTTTTTACTCGATCTATGAGTTTTAATGTGTCCTTAGATGTCTCATAGTCTAACGCACCTGTTGGTTCATCACATAAAAGAAGCTTTGGGTTCTTCACAATAGCACGCGCAATAGCGGTTCTCTGCTGCTGTCCACCGGAAAGGTGTCTTGGGAACTTGTTTTTATGCGCGGTCAATCCTAAAAATTCAATCACCTCATCAATATCCAAAGACTTATCACCAATTTTCCAGCAAATCTCAATGTTTTCCTTTACCGTAAGATTTGGAATCAGGTTATACGACTGAAAAATGAAGCCTAATGTATCTCGTCTATATTTTGCTACACTGTCTTTATTCTCGTTGGTTACTGATTTTCCGTCTACAATGATTTTGCCATCATCTGCTGTCTCTAATCCGCCGATCAGATTAAGAACAGTGGATTTTCCCGATCCGGAAGGTCCAAGAATAACCACAAGTTCCCCTTTTCCCACGCTAAAGTCAACGCCATTTAGTACGCAAATCTGACTATCACCATCTCCATAATACTTTTTTAAATTTTTTACTTCCAAAAACATTCTTATACCTCCATTCTATTCTTAATTCTCGCTGCCAAGAAAAAATCCATATAATGTCTGTAGCTTTTCTTTCTCTGTAATACCATCATCCAGCATAGATGGAAACCCACTGCGGTTTGTTGCCTTTTCAATGGTAGATCCATAGTTGAAATGGAAATGATTAGCCAGCTCTATTCCATCATCCGAATGCTCCTGCGGGCAGCGAGGCATCAAACAAAGATATTTAAAATTCCCTGCGCCCTCATCTGCAGTTTCAAAAAGATAGGATTTTTTCCCTTCAAACACGGTCTTATCACTATCACCTTCAAATACACCCACTATGTGGTATTTCCCGGAAAAAACCACTTTATCCGCTGTATCATAGGCCGTGACCACACCATCTGTAATTTCAAATTTCACAACATCATCCGTAATAAAGCACAGACTGTCAAATATGGATTTTAGTTGCTCTTCCTACACTCCGAACGAATCAGCAATATCGCCCCAGGCATCTTGCATCTTTTCATCATTACAATACTCTGTAAAGGAACACCATGTGCCTTCCCATTCCTCCATATTTTTAATTTCAGTTTCCACCTTACTGGTATCACCGATATCCTTTTCAACCTCCGTTACTTCCTCCACCTCTGCCTGCTCCTGCCTGCCGCAACCACCCAAAGCTACAAGCCCGGATACGCATGCTATGTACAGCATCAAATGTTTTTTCTTCACTATAGTTTCTTTAAGCACTGTCTTTTTTCTCCTTTATTCGTCGCAACCGTTCAGACTCCCGCGGTTACTGTTTGTTAACATTTTTGTTTTTTTGTTAGCATACCCTTATCGCAAATTCACCGCCTGCCTTCAAAACTCGAAGACAGACGGTGAATACTGTGACCTTTATTTTATTGTTTTTTATCCTCCGAAGAATTTCTTCCATCCCGGAAGGAAAAATTTCTCCAGTGTTTTCAATGCACTAAGCGCTCCCTCATTTTCTCATATCCCATCTCCAAGAACTCTTCCCTTGCCGCCTCCAGGATCTTTCCATGGTTTTCTGTCTTATCTCTCGGCATATCGCTCCTTTTTGTTAATTGTGTTTGCTAACATCGTTTGCTAACATTCATAAACTATCACGAAACGAGAACTTTGTCAACCCTCACCAGCATCGTTTTTCCATTTCCCAGACCATTATTCATCTCATTTTATGAATTCTCTCTGCCGCTCCCAAGGAACATCAATGTAAACCACAAGATCATGCTTTCGCTCATTAGACCATTCGTAAATCCCAGTCGGAAAGCACCTACAGGCATAATGGATGCTATCATCTTCAAAACGGCAAATATAACCAACACATTCGTAAATGCCATACCTTTCCTGAACAAAGTCTTGCCTGTGATTTGAAGATAAAACCAGTACAGAAATACCGGCAGCATCACCACTTCGCTTACCGGAATCAACCACGCAAAATTATCATACAACGCCTCACATATCGTAAGTGCATCTCTTGCGAATCCATTGTTGTTCAGCCACGCAAAAAGGCTAAGGATCACAACATAGATCAGATGAAGCGCGATCCAAGGTGTAAGACCAAAAGCATTCAGATAATGATATATCCTTTTGCGCTTTTCGTCCTTGATATAGTCCTGTATCGCAAAGAGACCTATA
Source organism: Lachnospiraceae bacterium (assembly GCA_017634975.1). Taxonomy (GTDB): domain Bacteria; phylum Bacillota; class Clostridia; order Lachnospirales; family Lachnospiraceae; genus NK4A136. Next base: position 148,179 of record JAGBMJ010000093.1, read on the forward strand.
CCATAGAACAGGATCCCCGGAAAGGCAAGCGTCATTGCAAGTATATATCTCCACTGAGGAATCTTAGCTGTACCAACGGTAAGCCAGTATAGTTTTCCCATGTTTGTGGGATCTCCGTACATCATCAGCCAATCTCCGCCGCCATAGCACAGGCAGCCGAGTATCCCACATATAAGCGCCCGTATATTTTTTGTTATATCAGAAGATTTCTTCCTCGGGATACATTTCGGAGCATCCGTTTCATCATACTCATTGCTGAACATTGCTATTTCTCTCCTTATTCCTGTCCGTCTGCTCGATCCAATCGCAGATTACATCAATCGTCAGCTGCCCATTGCCGACATTACAGTGATTCTGAGCATCTTCCTTGTCGGTAAACAGCCGGAAAGTCAGAGACCGTACATTCTTAAGCATATTGATCTCGCGGCCGATCAGTGTATAATCAATGAAATGATCTCCGTTTGCCCCTAAGATCAGCATATCCTGTGTGATCTTGTCCGCGATTGGCGCCAGATCATATTTCTTCAGCTTCCTGGCATAGGAATAGGCATCCTTCGCCTCATAAGCATAGCATCCATGTTTGATGCCCCAGTCAATGATCGGTGATTCTTTCGCCTTCTTCGTAAATACCATATTCATCAGCGGGCGCGCATGAAGCTTCATCAGGATATGAAATGCCTTCTGTACATTGACCGGCTGCATACTAACCAATATATCCTGAAAGCATGGGAAAACCGACCAGGCCACTACTTTCGTGATTCGCTTATCGAATGCCGCTGCTCTTGGCGCAAGATATCCTCCCAGAGAGATACCGATGATCGTAACATCCTTTAGCTTGAAGTAATCCAGGATCGCTTTTACCGGTTTCTCCCACTTGTGCGTAAAATGCATTCCCTGCAAGCGCATCACACCACCCTGTCCGGGTCCTTCAAACATATAAACCTCAAAGCCCTTTTCCTGCATATAAAGCACCGTAAAAAGGAACTCCTCGAAATAGCTGTCATTTCCGCCGTGGATCAGTATCGTTCCCTTACTCTTCCCTGCCGGCACTACATGCATCACAGGGAGCTTTACATGTTCAAACGGCACATCATATCTCTCGATCCTCGGATGATCTCCTTCAAAGAAATCCGCATAATACTCATAAAACAGTTCTGTCGCCTTCTCGTAATACTTCCTCTTATCCGGATCACCATCATACATAAAAAACTCACTCATTCTGTAATATGCGATCGCATTTCCCGTTCTTCCCTCTTTCATAGCCGCATCACCCAATCCGATCAGTTCCCGCTTCCAATCGGCACTGTTGCGGATCTTTCCGGCTACTTTCTTTACATCGGACAGTTCTCCGCCATCCCAGTTTATAACACGGTTCAACTGATAATTGAAGTTTGCCTCGTCATTCAACTGGTATACGCCTCTCTTAAGGACGATGGGCTGGTTCACATCATATTTTTCCATAATAAAAACCTCCCGTTCATGATGATCCCATGATAACAGGAGATTTCTTATCCTACTTTCAAATAGATGCTAACTTTTGATCTTCAGAATCGTAACACTAACTTTTGACAAATTCAGAAAAGGATATGCCGAACATTCTCTTGCAGGTAGCCGCAAAGTGTGATGGAGAGTCGAATCCGGCATTAAGAGCCGCCTCAGTGATATTTCTTGTATTGCAATAATGAAGATATCCCTTCTTCATCTTCTCAAGAGCAAGATATCTTCCAAGGGCAATTCCCATCTGCGCCTTGAATAAATGCGACAGCCTGCTTTCCGAAAGGCTTGCTTCACGACACAGCCGCTCCATAATATCTGTTGGTATCGAATCGCTGCTTTCCAGATAGGTCAATACGCTCTGTACCCTCTCGTCTGTTGTCAGCTTAACACCCATGTGAATTCCACACACTTCCAGCAGTCTTTGATCCGCTTCTTTAAGATCATCGGAACACTTCTTCCATATATCTGCCATGTTATCTACAGTTGCCTTTTCCATCATGGCATAGTCATTACCATGAAGATAGTTTTCATCTACGATCCTTGCCATGTCGCTGGTCGTATCCAATAGAAACAACAGCATATCGCCTGTTTCTGCATATATGGTATGCTCCCTATCCGATGTGATAAATACTCCCCTGCATTTGAATGTATCTGCGCCTACGATACAGGTAAGTTCGTCCTTTATTCCGAATACGATATGCGCCGCAAGATGTTTATGAATATCCGGTGTCCGGTATTCCGACCGTATCAATATATGATCATATTCAAACAGAATGTCCGTCATATCCAAACTACATCCTTTACAATCATGTTTTTTTCCTCGGGAACCAGGGAATGCAGCGATTCACATGTTTTTTATATTCTTCGTATTCTTTTCCATATAGTCCAAGCAGCCACTTTTCTTCTGTATTGATCAGCGCTATTGTCATAATCCCCCAGTCAATCAGTGGGAGAATCAATGTCCATATATTATGCCACATAAATGTGATACCGGTTAGCGCTATCCAAATTCCGCTGTACATGGGATTTCTTACCCATGAATATATCCCCTTCGTCTGAAGTCGGTTCTCACTTATGGAGGCATCCATGTCCGATCCTAGTGCCCCTTTATACCATAGAATCCCGCCAAGGATCATCAGAAGAACCGCAACCACCCGAAATATTAATATCCATGTTGCCTCCAATAATCCAATTTTGAAAACATAACAAAGCAAAACGATTCCGATCACATTTACCATCACCATTCCATATACAATGTATGGTCCCACCCCAAATAAGGGGAGTTTCTGGCCGTCTTTTACGAAATTTTTCAGTTTCATGATATCTCGCTTCCTTGGTTACAGAGTTGTTATATTACAGTTAGTTTATGCTAACTATATATATTACCACTATTTTCAAGGAAAATCCATACCAAATTTCATTTTTTCACAGAAAATCAATGAATCTCCAGTACCTCATCTGCAGCAATATTGATAAACTCCCTATCATGTGTGATCACCAGAATGCATGTGTCTTTTTCTGCTGCTCTTCTTAAGTATTCCGCTATGATCCGCATATGCCGCCCATCCAGTCCACTGGTCGGTTCATCCAGGATCAGGATCGGCCGATTTCTCAATAGTGCAGCTGCCAGGATGACCCGCTGTTTCTGCCCTCCGGATAAGGATGCCGGATGCCGGTTCCGAAACTGCCACAGATCAAACTCCTTCAACATACGGATCACTTCCTCATCATCTGCCGAAAATCCCGTATTTAGAGTTACTTCCTGCAAAACCGTCGGTGTAAAGATCTGATAATCTGCATCCTGCCCGACAAAAAAGCAGTCATGGATACGCTTTTTTGCCGGTGTGTTCTCGCCATAAATAAAAACGGATCCCTTCTGCTGCTTTATCTCTCCGCTAATGATCTTGCAAAAGGTCGTTTTTCCTACTCCGTTTACGCCGGTGATCGCGGTGATCTGTCCACGGTAAAACTCCGCTGACATGTCATCAAATAGTGTTCGTTTCCCCCGTTTTAAGCAGATCTTCTCCACCCGCAGTATCGGCGTATCTCCTTTTTTTCTACCTGTCGGTTCAAATTCCGGTATCTCTGACAGAACACGCAGTCCCATCCCGATCATTTTCATATCGCTCAGTTTATAAAATTCCTCATGCCGGAACTCCTTTTCGATCATCCCGGAGCGCATCACGATCATCCGGTCTGCCACATCCTTAAGATAACCCAACCGATGCTCTCCTTTTTGATTTATTTGTTTTTCCTTCATAACACATACCGATCACAAACAATACCACCGATACCACCAGCACCATCAGCGCTTCTTTCAAACCACTGCTGATCGCTCCGCTCTGCTGCATTTTTTCGATCCCGTATGCGATCCATCTCTGCGGGAAACAGGAACCGATCCTTTGCATTGCCTGTGGCATATACCGAAACGGAAACAATACACCGGAAAACAACGACATCGGCATCAGGATAAATGTTCCCACAAATCCGAGAGCATCCTCTTTTTTCAAAAAAGCAGCGAAGAAGACGTAGATCGAAACCGACAGCACATTACTGATAAACAACATCAGCAGGAATCCGAGAGAGTTGCGCATTCCGAAATCAAAATTCAGAACCAGCCCAACCAGGTAATAACTGACAGAACCGATCATCATAAATGCCAGATACACCAATGCCATTCCCAACAGATAGGATGACTTCTTTACGCCACTTAACATGATACGGTCTTTCATCCGGTTCCTGCGCTCTTCGATGATCAACGCTCCCAAAAGATTTCCGGCAGTCAGCGTCTTAAAGATCATGAATGCCAGTGAATTGGAGATGGATATCCATTTCTTCAGTGCAGCATTCACGGAAACCTCCGCTCCCGCACCTGTATCTCCGCTTCGATATGCTCGTAATGATTCATTTACGCACAGTTCCACCGCGTCTTCCACTTCTGAGTCTTCTATGCTGATCAGCTCCACCAAGGGGCGTTCAATGTTCTCAGAATCCGAGATCAGAACCGCCAGTTCTGCATTTCCTCCGATCAGTTTCTCCGTGATCTTCTCCGCATCGATCTCCCGTACACTGATACCTTCCAATGCCTGCAGATTCTCCAGTACCATTGCTGCCGCTTCGGAATCGCATTCCTTTGCAACAACGATATCATGCGTTGATTTGTAGGGAAGCAAAAACGACATCAGCAAGAATATCATGACCGGCTGTATCGTGATCAGATAGATCAATTCCTTATTCCTTCGAAATAATGTATAAGTATTTTTCATTACACTGATCATACTTTTTTACCCACCTTCTTTCCTGCAAATATTCCCACTATGGCCAGCATGATCGTAAGCCCTCCCAGCACCAGGATACTGTATAGCATCTTCTCATCCACAATACCGTTATACAGGCTGGTTACCGAACGGTTCACATAGTATAGCGGGCTCAGTTGTATGATCCGGTTCAGTACCGGCACATTTTCCAGCAGATACAACGGCGTGATCGAACCTCCCAGATAACCACAGAGCATTGCAAACATCATCACCATACTCTGGCACATAGTCTTGTTCTTTCCGATCATTCCGACAACACAGCCGAATGCTGCGCTGAAGATCACCAGGCACAGAAGGATCAACAGGATATACACTGTCTTATCTCCCCAGTTTACATTCAGAACTGTACGGGAATACAGATACGATGCCCCGATCATTACCATCCCGCATACGACACCGGTCAGCACTTTGGAAAAGACCATTCCCGGTATGCCAGCATTGGATAGTTTAATACGTTCGATCGTTCCGTGTTCTTTTTCGTCATAGACCATGAATGCCACCAGTAATCCCATAAACATGATCGAGAAGGACAATCCTGCAAAAGTATAATAATTTTTCGCTTCAAACCGCTGTACTTCGATCTGTGTTCTTTTTACACCGTTTCCTATCTCCGTTCTTTCAAACTCTTTCGGATCTCCCGCCATCTGAGCAAAAAGAGTTCTAACCAGTTTCGCTCCCTCCGGCTCATTAAAACTACTCCGGAAGTAGCCATAACCGTCTTGTTTTACGGAAATCACACCATAAGCCCGGCTGGATTCCACTTCGCTGCAGGCTGCCTTGTAATCATTCACCTGCTCAAAGCACACTCCCAGGCCTTCCAGTTTCTGACGGATCTCTTCGAATCCGGATAAAACCGCTCCTTCATCCTCAACATAATAGTATACTTTTGCATTCTGAAATGTCCCGTATTCCCCACCTATATAATCCCGCAGCGCATAACTGAAGATCGTGATCAGCAGCAGCGGCATGCAAAACATAAACATGAGATTACCTTTACTTGTGAAGAATACTTTGATCTCTTTTCCCAGCTGTAATAAAAACATGATCTCACCTACTCTCCATCTCTCAATTCTTTTCCTGTGAGTGTCAGGAAGATCTCTTCCAGACTGGGTTCCAGATTACGTATGTTCGTAATCGTAAGTCCCGCATCCGCTGCCAGACGTATCACATCTTCCAGCACCTTCACTTCCTCTGCATAAAAGATCTTACAAACCTTTTTCTCTTCTTCCACAGTTACCGTACTTCGGTGTACACCGTATATATTTCGGATAGCGTTTTCAAATCCTTCAAGATTCTCATCCTTCTCAGAGAACTCTACATCCAGCTCCAAATCTTTTCCCATCTTCTCGATGATCTCCGCCTTGGTCCCCCCGGCAACTACTTTTCCGTGATCGATGACCGTGATCTTATTACAGATCTCTTCCACCTCCGGCATATAGTGTGTGGTATATATGATCGTTGCTCCATTTTCGTTTAGTGCATGTACATTTTCCAGAATTCGATTGCGTGACTGCGGATCAATACCGACTGTCGGTTCATCCATTATGATCAGTTTCGGAGAATGCACGATCCCGCACGCCATATTCAGTCTGCGTTTCATACCTCCGGAATACTCGGATGCTTTCTTTCTCTTTACTTCCAAAAGTCCGACAAAATCCAATGCCGCTTCTACCTTTTCTTTCAGTTCGCTTCCCTTATAACCATACAATGAACAAAAGAACCGTACATTCTCTTTCGCCGACAGATCCGGATAAATTGCAAGATCCTGTGGTACATACCCTATGTTCCTTTTCCATTTGGCGATCGACTGTCCGTTTTCAAAACTGATCTTTCCTCCATCATATGGCAGAAGCCCCGTCATACAATTGATCGTCGTGCTCTTTCCTGCACCGTTCGGCCCCAGGATCCCGTGTACCTCTCCCTGTTCTACCGTAAAAGATACCCCATTCACCGCAGTAAGATCTGCAAATGTTTTTTGCAGGTTTTCAATCGTAACGATTCCCATTTTTCCCTCCAATTGTTTATTTTGTGTTTTATATGAATATTTTTATCATTTTATTCATTTTGCAGTTAATAAGTTAGCAAATACTAACGACATTGTCAATAGCATTTGACAAAGATTTTCATAAATGGTATATTTGCACAAATGAATTGTTTTTATCGGATATTCATTTATTATATTATTTCCGAGGTAAAAAAATGCCACAGATCTTTGACGAAGCAGGACGTGAAAAAGTCAGAACTCTGCTTTTGGAAAGCGGATTTGAACTGATCAAAACCTATGGTTTGAAGAAGACATCGATCAGCGATATCACCAAATGCGCCGGTATTGCCACCGGAACGTTTTATAATTTTTTCAAAACGAAAGAAGAATTTGTATATCAGATCGTATTATACAAAAGAAACCAGTCCAAGGAACTCCTGTCCGGACTGACCAAAAAAGGAAAAATAGATAAAAAAGGCTTTAAAGAAGACCTGACCGGCCTCTTCATCTCAGACAATAATATTTTTGCATATTTGAGCGAAAGTGAGATTGCCCAGCTCAAAGCCCGCTGGCCGGAAGAATATTGGAAAAATGCCGGCAATGAAGAAGTCACGATTCAGCATATGCTGGGTCTGCTCAAATCTCCCCGCGCCGATCTGGACTGGAAGATCGTCGGCAATATGTTCAAAGCCATGGCTCTCATCGGACATGGCCGTGAGCAGATGTATGCCGACTGTTACGCAGACACGATCAAAATCTTCATTGACGGCATCGTACGCTACATATTCGGTTGACGGACCGCATCACTCCCAGAAACGATATACCGCCAGACGGTCATTAAACTTTTTGAAAAACACATTCCCGATCTTCCCGGCCAGCGTATACTTCTTCATCTCTTCAAAGAAACTGGTCTCACGCAGGAGCTGAAAATCGTCACACAGCTCCTCCAGCTCATGTCCATCCTCGATCCCCCATTGGAATACAGCATTGGTATTCTTCACGGTATCATGTTTCTCCGTATTCTTCGCTGCAAACGGATGCATCAGTTCCGCCAGCAGATAACCCTTATGGAAATGTCCGCTGATCCGTGTCAGGATCTGCTTCACCTGTTCCCCGGTAAAATACATGAACAGTCCCTCTGCGATCACGATGGTGACACGGTCATTCGGTATTCCGTTTGTCCAATTCTCCGAGAGCAGATCCCCCTCGATCAAAAACTCCCGCGGTCTTTCTTCAAAGCATTTTCTGCGTATCGCTATAGAATCCGGCAGATCCACATTGTACCAGAGCACCTGTCCGTTATCCACACGCGAAAAACGATCATCAAAGCCACAGCCGATATTGACCACTATCGCATTCGGGTATTTCTTCAGAGCCTTCTTCATCTCATTATCAAACAGGATCGTTCTCGCTACAACACCTTCATGCGACATAAACCGGTCATATTTCTCCGTATCGATCTTTAAACTGTCTATGATCTCGATCGCCTTTGCATCGTAGATCCGGTGATTTGCCCGTTTGCTTTCGTTTGCTTTGATCGCTAACGGGATCAATGCGGTTTCCTGCACATCCCCCAGTTCAATATTCAGCTTCTGTCTGCCCTTTACCGGCTTTCTGGCCACACTGTGCAGGCGGCAGAAACCACGTCTCTCAAATGATTCCATCACCAGTCCCGCCCTGTTGCACAGACGATTGACATCCTCTTTTCCGTAGATCCGTACATCCCCTTTTCCAAACAGATTAAAGATGGGGATCTCGACATGATTACAAAACCAGCGTACCGCCCCGTTATCCATCGTCATATCCCGCAGGATCAGTCTCCCGCCCGGACGAAGTACACGGTATACACTGTCGAAGAAATCCTGCACGTTCGGATAATGGTGAAAACTCTCGCAACAGATCACCACATCAAAACTTTCCGGTGCAAACGGAAGATTCTCACAATCTCCTACCACCAGTTCCACACCTTCCATATTCTTGCCCTTTGCCACTTCGATCATCTTTGGTGTCAGATCGATCCCGGTATAATGTTTTTCCGGATATTTCTCATGCAACAGCGTGAGCATCGGCGCCGGTCCGCATCCGCAATCCAGCAGATCTGTAAAGGGTTCCTTTTCCAATTCTGCAAGAACATCCGGGTAATCTTTCTTGCACATCTTGTATACGCCGCCCTTGTCTGTTTCATAGACCTCAGCTGCTTTGGTAAATTCCCCTACGGATATTTCTTTATATTTTTTGTCAGTCATCGAAACGCCTCCCATCCCACTATGTAACACGCATAGAATCATCGTTAGTCTCTGCTAACCTATGATTATAGTACAACCTTTCTATTCATGCAAGCAAAAAACGACCACTGTCCGGTCGTTTTTCACGTCTTCATACAGGGAACTTCTGGCTCCTCTCAGACAAAGATCATAAACATTACGATAGCAAATCCCAGTACAAATGCAAAAGCCCCTTTGTCATTATCTTTTTTAGATGCCAGTTGCGGAATTTCCTCAATCGTCGTATAAATCAATGCTCCGCCGGCCAGCGCCATAGCATAGGGCAGCGCATTTTTGAAAAGCAGCAAAATAATAACGGTAATGATACCAAGCAGCGGGATCGGCATTCCGGAAATAACACCCATTAAGAACGCTTTCCCGGTATTGGTTCCTTTTTCACGTATCGGAAGGGATACAAACAGTGCCTCCGGAATGTTCTGGATGGCGATTGCAATCGCCATAACCAATGCTGTGGATGCCGTGATCCATTCGGTCTTCAGAAAATCTCCGGCATAAATCGCCCCCAGAGCAATTCCTTCCGGTATGTGATGGATCACTTCCGACAGCATCACCTTCATATCCGGATCCAGTTTACTCTTGGGTCCTTCCGTGATATCCGCATATACGTGGGTATGGGGGATGATACTATCCAGAATGTATTGAAGCAAAACGCCACCGCAGAAAAATGCAACCACAGGAATGATCCCATTTTCAAACCTGGCCTTTAATCCCAAAACTGCCGGTTCAATCATTCCCCAAACGGCGATCGAGATCATAATACCGGAGGTACCGCCTACCAGTATCATCCTTAGATTATCGGATATTTTATTCTTTGCATAAACAACGGCCGCGCCGAGAACCGTTCCGACGAATGGGATCAGCAAGCCGAAAATGGTTTCGCTGTCGGATAATGCCTGTGATTTATCCAGATGTGTGATCAGCGAACGAAAACCAATGAAGATCAGGATCGTTCCGCCCATGATCTCAGAACCGGATTTATAACGTGTCCCGAAGATATGTCCGATCTTAACACCGAGCATAGAGATAATACAGGTAATCACTGCGATCACGATGACCGCTAAGATAACATTTGAGATTCCTTCTGTCTCAAATACCTTAACCGGAACTGCCACAAAAGTGATGCCGACTGCTAATGCATCAATACTGGTGGCCACCGCCATCAGAAACATGGTTTTCACGTCAAATTCCGGTTTTACTTCCTCCGGCGGTGCAAATGCTTCCTTCACCATATTTCCGCCGATCAGGGTAAGCAGTACAAAGGCAACCCAGGGTGCTATGATACTGATGAGGTGTTCGAAACGTGAGCCGACAAGATAACCGATGAATGGCATTATGCCCTGAAATGAACCAAACCAGATTCCACAGAGAAGATATTCTTTGGCTGTTATTTTCTTAACGGCCAATCCCTTGCAGATCGATACGGCAAATGCATCCATTGCCAGACCGACTGCCAAAAGTATCAATTCAAACAGTCCCATTTTCGCTCTCCCATTGCAAATGTAGCTTTCTCATTCTATACGAAAAGTGCCCATTTTTCAAGCATAATGGCGACATTTAACAAAAAACTGCCTGATCCTTTCAGATTCCGACAGTTCTTCTCTGATTACTCTAATTTGCAACAGGCATATATTTACATTATCCTATACCAGACTGGCCTCATATGCCTCCGTCATCTCGCTGACAAACCGGTCCGGGTGTTCCCCGGCAAGCCCTCCGTGACCGAGTTCTTTAAAGATCTTCACCTGAAACGGATACCCTTTTGCCTTCAGTTCCTCCAGACTGTTAGCGAATTTCTTATCCACCGTTCCCTTGATCCCATACCATAAATACACGTTAGATCTATTAAACAGTGAGTAATCCGTCTTTTTATTCCGCAAAAAAGCTTTCCACTTTTGTTACAAATTCTTCTCTGTGTTTTGAAAGAAGTTCTCCGTGCCCATACCCGTCAAACAGTGTTTCCGTATAGTTTGCGATATGTGCCTTAATGATATTGTGTGATTTGATTGCATATGGCTCATCACTGCCGCACCATAATGCAATCTCGGTATCCATGATCATCGCCTGCGGATCCACCTCGTAAGTATAGCATGCATAGGCTGCGCGGCTCATATTTTCATAGGTCATATGATTTGCTGTCATATCTTTTACAACCATATCTTTTGCTTCTTCCTCGGTGATCCCCATCAATTTACAGGCGATCGTCATGATACCCAGATCAAAATCTTCTCCTGCCAGAGCCTTCTCATGAAAATCATAATAATTCGTGGAAGTCATATATGCCGCCATCGGTCCCTGATCCGCAACATAGATCCCGTCCAGGATTACTTTATCAATGGTTATTTCTTTCCGTTCCAGCATATTGTAGATCGTGGTGGCTCCCATGGATATACCGTATGCATATTCGATATGACCACCACATTCTGTTTTTATATAATCCTCAATATAGGCGCATTCATTATCGATCGAATCGAATACAGTATCCTGATTTCCTTCCATTCCATGCATCGTCGGTACGATCAGATAATATTTCTCCGAGAGTTCATTGCAATAATCCGCCAGCATCTTTCCATCCATATACATCCCATGCACCATCAGCACCGTCGGATTTTCGGGATCTCCATAGGTATCAAAAACCATATCTGCTTTCTTTACATCAAAGGAACCTACCTGTTCCTCAAATGCTTTGACTTTCAATGCAAAGAAGCCGCAAAACCCAAGTACTGCAACCAGCACTCCTCCCAGCACTCCCAAAATAATCTTTTTTCCTTTTTTGCTCTTTGTTTTCATATCCGTCCTCCTTGTTATACTACGGATCTTACTTCCGGATTAGACAAAAATATATATCCATTCAGCAAAAAAGGTTCATTTAGCATTTGATTTATGATATGATAAATTCATAGTACTTTACAACGGATGGAGTTATTATGACAAAAGAAACTTTTGCAAAAGAGATAAGTGCGGTTCTTTCGGACACAAAAAACGTTCACGTTCTGGAGCATAAATTCAACAACGGTCAGATCCGTATGACGACTTTCCCCATTGTTTCCGGCATTTATCTGGTGCTGAATGAAGTAGAGGGTTACGAGATCCCATTTGATATATACAGCAGTTCCTCATCCATGTATACGATCAACTATTGTCTGTCCGGAAGATGTGAATTTCATAATCTTGAAAACGCTGTCGGATATATCTCGCCCGGGATTACCTGCATCGGCAAAAAAGAACATCTGAGCAATTTTTCGTATCCTCTCAGTTCCTATACCGGATACGAGATCTATTTTATCGAAAGACTGTACAACGCTGAAACCAGACAGTTCCTTAATCTTTTTGAACTCGATATCCCCTCTCTCTTTTCCTCCTATATTCAGGAAAATACATTTTTTCTCGGAAAACACACGGATACCCGTCCAAACCCGTTTACAGCTCTTATTTCATCCACTCCGATCAACCTCGGACAGATTCGCTGCAAGGTTATCCAACTTCTTCACTCTCTGCTGTATGACAATAGTATCATATCCGTCACACCACATTACATTACCCCCGAGCAAAGCCGGATTGCAAAAAAGGCCCTCGACATCTTCGTCGAAGACCTTAGCATTCATATTCCTGTAAAAAAAGTTTCCGATCAATTCGGGATCAGTGAGACCAGCCTGAAGAATTATTTCAGGGAAGTGTACGGGAACTGCATATCTGATTATCTTACTTCTCTTCGTATGAAAGAGGCTGCACGTCTTCTGGCGGATACAGATCTTTCTATCCTACAGATTGCAAACAAAGTCGGATATACCAACCAGGGCCGTTTCGCCAAAGTGTTTCAGCAATACCGGCATATGAAGCCTCTAGCCTATCGGCATTCCCATACAAAACACCCTATCGGATCTTGAGGATTCTCACATCTTTCAACGCTCCCTACTCTTTCCGGAAGACAATCTGTCTTTCACATAAACCAACTTTTGCCTGTCCTTTTTCCTGCAGCGACACTCTTTCTGCAGATGTGATCAGATCTATATCACGGTACATACAATCTTCCTCCGAACAGTTTCCAACCGAAGCCGCATACATTCGGTTATAAGTATTCACAAATATTCCCCCCTCCGACAGAACCCTGCAAATTTCCTGTAATACCTGTTCCGGTTTCTTCCAAAAATAGAAGGTATCCGTTGTGATCACCGCATCGAAAAAATCATCCTGATAAGGGAGTTCACAGGCGTCCGCTATCTGCAGATCTGCTTTATTTCCAAGCCTTTTCGTCGCAGCATCAAACATATCCGCGGAGATATCCACCCCATACAATTCCGCTTCCGGGTACTCTCTTTGGATCAGTTCCAACTGTTTTCCGTTTCCGAAACCGATTTCAAGTATCCGTTTCTTTCCCTTCAGTATCCGGATATTGGCTTTATACATTTTATTATTCGACAGGTTCATGATTCCGGAGAGAAATCTTCCAAATCCACCTTCCGGTTTGCCGAATTGACGTATGAAATAATTCATCCTTTTCAACTCACTTTCTTCCGGATCACCGCTATGGCACAGGGCATACGTCCATCCACAATGTAATATTCTGCATTGCTATTCCTAACGATGATCATGGAAACAGTAGATGTGGTTAGATAAATCTAACCGCATCTAGTGTACCACTTATACTCCGGAAAATCAAGTTCCGGAGATATTCGAAAGCCCATGAATCTGCCTTTACGTTACTATTCACAGCCCTTCGTGCTGTGATAGTAACGGGTTTTGCCAATAAAAATCGCCTGGGGCGATGGGCAAAACCCATCTCACTCAAAGTGTTTTGAGTCGTAATCGCGCAGCAAGTGCGCGATTCGACTGTGAATGG
>JAGBMJ010000094.1 GCA_017634975.1 Lachnospiraceae bacterium
AACTAGCCATATCCTTGTTCGATAGCCCGTATGCTGCTTCATCGTCAGTCGCCGTAGCCCGCTACGACTCCTTCCTCTTCATTGCCTACAGACTATCGCACGGCGGATTTGGCCAGTTATTAATTGTTCGATGTACTAGTATAATGTCAGTCCATCAGCGGAAGGATCTCCGGCATCAGCACTTCCTTAAAATTATGGATCAGCGCTGTCCGGAACTTGAACTTCTTTATATCGTCCCCGTTCTTTTCACAGTATGCCGTAAAATCCGCGTGTTCCTTTAACTGGTTTTCATTGGCCAGTTCACCGTTTCTGAAATGAAATGCCTCATATCTTACTTCTTCAAAATCCAAACACCATTTCTCCGCAAAAGCGCGTATCGCTTTATCGATCGCATTATAGCGCATCTCATTGATGATAACGGATATATTCTGCCGGATATACTTTTCCTTATTCTCTTCTATCTCATCCAGGACCTTTGCCAGCAGTACGCTCAACTTCGGATTGGTCAGAGCAAATTCCCGGATAAGATCCCGAAGCATACTGATTTTCAGTACAAAATCCGCCTCGTCATATCCTTTCGTTTCCGGATCCAGTGTATCCACAAATCCCTGCAGCAGATCTACGATATACTCAAAATCCACTCTCAGCCTGCTGTAGGCCTTCAGTTCATAATCATCCCGGATCGGATCCGTATCCTCTTTCTCTTGATCATCCTTTTCGCCCTTTAATTCTTCTACCACATTCCGGTACACGGCTGCATAATCTTCATATTCCTCATCACTGAAATCCCATTCCCTGAGTATTATGGGATCGTAGACAGAAAAAGCCTTCAAATGCGAAAATGTGTTATCCAACGCCCGGAACAGATGCACAAACGCTTTCTTCTGTTCTCTGGAAAGCCCTGCCGCCTCTGCCGGTGTCGGAGCCAGACCGCGGATCGCTTTCAGAGCTATGACAAACGCATCGCGAACCGCTTCCCAGTCTTCTGAGATCGGATTTCCCTTACCGCCTCTGGAATATAACGTCAGCGCCTCATTGATCGCTTTCTTGAATTTATCATGCGCCTGAAAGGTCACAACCTGCCCGTACTGCTTTTCCTTATCAAACAGACGGTTCGTTCGTGAAAAAGCCTGTATGATATTCTGGGGTGCCATGGGTTGCCGGTCAATGAACAACGTAGACAGACACGGTGCATCAAAACCGGTAAGCAGCCGGTCCACCACGATCACCAGATCCAGCTGCTGGTCGCGGGACATATATTTCTTTTCCTTCCGCGCCAGACGGTCATTGAGATTTCCGTTGTAAGCGCTGATATTGTCAATCCCGTATTTGGTGCCGAACATCTCGTTATAGTCCTGCAGGGACGCGCTCATTTTCTCCTGGTTCACCTGCGATGATTCTTCATTTTCCGAAAGGGAATAGGTGATCGCAAATCTGGGAAAGTCCGGCAGGGCCTTCTGCGTGTTTTCACTGATCTTCAGTTCATCCTCACCATTCTTGATCTTTTTCAGAAGCTCATAGTATTTCTGTGCTATGGCAATGGAACGCACGGTAAGCAGCGCTTCATAACTCCGGCCGCGTCCGTTCTGCAAGCCCAGTTTATTATAGGAATGGTTCAGTATCACATTCAGGACATTCCGCATATGTCCTTCCGTATCATACAGTTTTTCTTCCTCTTCTTCGCTTAAGCCTTCCTTACCAAGATTCTCGACCATAAATCCCAGTACCGCCTCATCATGGATCGCTTCCTTGATGGTATAGCTGTGAAGGCAGGGGCCATACATCTGCGCGGTAGTCTGGGGAAGATCCCCCTTCTGCTCGTATTTGTTATCTTCAAAGATCGGAGTCCCCGTAAAACCGTACCAGAGCGAATTGGTAAAGAAACGTTCCAGTTCCCGCTTCGTCTGCGGAGTAACGGCACGGTGACATTCGTCAACGACAAAAGCGATCCGAAGGGATTTTATCTTATCATACTGCTTCGTCCCTTCCTGCAACCGCCTGCTCACCATGATCTGCATCTTCTGTCTGGTGGTCACGATCATCTGCCGGTTGTCATCCGTCATACGCTTTATCAGCATATCCACATATTCCGTATCGTCCACATCGATCGTATCGTTGTCCGCATAGGACTGGAATGCCATCCTGGTCTGCTGATCCAGATCTTTACGGTCGATCAGAAATACCGTCTTGTCAATGGACGGAATATCCATCAGCAGATTTCTGGTTGCCTTATAACTGGTCATAGTCTTTCCGCTGCCCGTTGTATGCCAGATAAATCCGGATTTTCCATGCTTTGATGCCCTCCGCATCGCCTCGATCGCATGGATCTGATAAGGCCGCAAGATCAGCAATTTCTTTTTGTCATTGTCCAGAACCGTATATTTCGCTACCATCTCATGTGCCTCCGGAATACGGAGCACCCGGGATGCAAAATCGAGATAATCGCACACCGGAATATTCTCCTCATCGAGCCAGCCGGTCAGAAATTTCGGATTCAGTTCCGTATCCCGCGCTGCTGAGAAATATTTGGTATCTATGGCATTGCTTACCACAAACATCTGAACATTGGAAAAGATCCCATGAAACTTTCCCTCGGCAATATACTTCCGGATCTGCCGATAGGCGTCCATGTAGGAATGCTCTTTATTCTTGAGTTCAATATGGATCATGGGGATCCCGTTGATCAGAAGTGTCACATCAAAACGCCTGTCGCGTTTGTCCTCCGGATCCTCTGTTTTGAAAGCCTGGTACTGGTTGATCACCTGATATACGCTGCTTCCGCCTGCGATATGCTCATTGTTCAGCACTACCAGGTGAAGCGTCTCATTGCCACGCTGCACATGCACATAAACCCTGCCGTTTTCCCCGACCAGCCACCTGCCGGCATCATAAAAGGATGCGTGCGAAAGATCGTTCTTTATTTTCGCAAACTCCGAATCAGAAAGAGGTGTATCATTAAGACGTGCTTTGTTGTTCTGTTCCAGTATATATTTAAAATTGTCCCACAACTGATCTTCCGTGCGGATCTCCGGACAATACGTCCACTGGGATTCTCCGCTCGTCAGTTGATCGATAAGACGCTGTTCGATTACGGATTCCAATTCTGCCATGATCAGCTCCCCTATAACTCATTCTTTGCTGAATCGCTCTATCCTGCAAGTGTGCGTTTTCTTTTTCTCGTCATAATCGATGCCGACAAACAAAAGATTTCCGCTGTAATGCTCCAATGATGCAAAATATTTTTTTTCACGGATCTGGTTGATCGCGCTGTCCGCGTTTCCATTGCGTTTCAATTCGATCACCAAAGCCGGAATATCGGGTACATAAGGGATAAATAATACATCCGCGAACCCTTTTCCGGTAGTCATTTCTTTGATGAGCGTATATTTGTTTAATGCATAGATATATGCCAGATAGATCGCGCTCTGCAGGGCATCCTCGTTATTATAGCTTCGATTGCTTGTAACATGAATATGGCTAATATCCAGAGCAGCGGCCACTGCCTCCCCATTTCCGGCGAGCGTTTCTTTTAGCAGTTCCTCTGAATCCCGGATGATCTGATCCGTTTTACTGTAATCGCTCATTCGGGTAATGGCGCGGATCCATTCTTTTCGTACTTCACTGTTCGGAATACGGCAGGTATTATTATCTTCATCAAAAGCCAGATACCCCAAATGGATCAGATAAGTAAACACATCATCCTTAGAGGAAAAACCGCTCATAGTATTCAGATATGCCTCTACATCGACAGGAATGTTTTCGTTCGCTAACATTCTGATCACATCATCATATGTCTGAAACGCATTACCACGTATCTGATCGGATATTACTTCATAGGATGATGTTTTTCCCCAATAACCGCCATATTTCTTTTTTTCCATGCTCTGCACAACCGCTTCCGGATTATAGATTTCAACTCCCTGCTGCGCATATCCGTCATACCATCTCTTGCATTCTTCAAAATCCATATCATAGCGCTTGCAAAGCTCCTGTACCTCATTTTCGGTAAACCCGATATATTCGGCCAATTCTCCCGCATCCAGGAAGGTATATTCCCTAAAATTGTTCAGCTTTGACTGAATCTTATCCCTGACGATCGGCAGGATTCCGGTAAGGTACGCCAGAGCAATGGCTGGTTTTAAAGTATTGCTCTTAAACAGACCGTTTAACAATGACAGATATTCCGCAAAGAGTTTCGGATCCGCCTGCTCGCGTACCAGCACATCATATTCATCCAATATAATGATAAATCTGTCGCCTGTTGCATCATATACCTTTAATATGGCCCGCGCCAATCCGTCGTCATTTTCCAATTCTACATCGGGATATTCTTTCCGGAGTTCTTTTCTGATATTCCTTGTCAGGTGGCATATCATTTTAGATTTATCTTCTGTATTTTGATATTCGCTGTTTAAATCAATCTGGATGACATTATAGCGGTTTAAATGCTCCGTAAAACTCTTCGCTTCTGCTATCTTTAAATCCCGAAACAATTCTCTTGAATCGCACCCTCTGGAATAATATGCCGCAAGCATATTTCCGGCGATGGTCTTGCCAAACCGACGCGGCCTGGATACGCAGATATACTTATTCTCCTTTTCAATAAAACGGTTGATCACATCGATCATCATCGTCTTATCCACATAGATATCCGCTTTCAGAGTCCCCTTAAAATTGACATTATCCGGATTCAGATAGATTCCCATACGAATACCTCCTTCATATTTTCCTATCACACAAAAAATTATATTTTTGTTCTATGGGAACATATTTTGAAGCATAAACTTTTTAAATTCCTTCAATTCATCACATTTACGCTGATGAAGGGTGATAAGGTTGTCAAGAGTGTCAAGATATTCTCCGATTTTTGTCTGTTCTTCAACGCTCGGGACATTGATTTTATACTTCAGCATATCGTTAATATTGAGTACTCTATTACGCCCCGCACCTCCAGGAGAACATAACTCAAGGTATTCTCTGAATTTTCGATCCAGCATTAAAAACTTAAAGAAATGTGACTTCAAATCTTTATGGAATGAAAACTGCGGAAACCTATGCGATACAAGGGTTCCAGCGTCCTCTTCCTCAGTAATTGCTACTGCATGTTCCCAGGCAAAAGTGATATTCAAAATAAACTTGTCCGCTGCCACTCTATGCATCTTTGCAGTATCTAATTCCTTGCCGGGTTCAACATAACTATGGAAGACTCCTTTTGCATGACTTCGTATACCTATTCTTTCATATCCGTCATGCGGTGTTTCGACTGGATCCTCGTATCTATCAAGCATGTCTCCCAACTTACGCTGTTCCCAAGCGTCAGTAAAACCGGCAAATCTAATCTCCGGAAATTGCTCCCCATTTTTCGGGAACACTTTTTGAAGCATGAATTTTTTCAGTTCTTTTGTCTCATCACACTTACGCTGATGAAGGGAGATAAGGTTGTCGAGATTATATAAACATGTTTCTATTCTAAGTTGCTCCGATTCACTTGGTAGTGTAATCATTACATCTTGCAATGTTTCTTGTGATACATTTACATGCTGCGCACCTTGTGCTTTTTTGGTAATTTGATTCCGCACATTTTTCGTATCAAGCAAGTATTTCATAAACTTAGGTCGGTACGGATATATCTGTTTACCACGAATCACAAATCCGCCGAAAATAGCAATTTTATCAGTATCTATATATACATTTGTACTTCCCGCATCCTCCACATTTTCAGAACTTCTTTGAAATAACACATCTCCATATCGAACAGCATATCTCTCATATTCATCATCTGTGACAGTTGCTTTTCCTCGAATAACATCATAGGAAATGAATTGATTATTCAATATATCCATCACACTTATAAGCGGTACACCCTCTCCAAAAGCCTTGCGTCCTCCATTAAATCCATTCTGGAACGAAAGAACCTCTCCTAACTTACGCTGTTCCCAAGCGTCAGTGAATCCCTTAAACCTGATATTCGGTGTATTCGCCATACCTACACCTCCCCAAAAGCCTTTTTAAATGCATCAAAGGCATCTTTGGTCTCTGTTTTTGCAAAACAAAGATCATTCATCATTTCCATCAGCGCCTGATTACCGGCTTTAATCTCCTGATCGGTTTTTCTCATAGTTTCCGACAAACCTGCCAGATCGATCTCTTCTTCCTCTTCACTGGTATCAACATACCGCGGAATATTCAGATTATAATCATTGGCCTTTATGTCCTCAAAAGAAGCCAGATAGGATATCTTGTCCACCGTCTTGCGCTCATTGTAGAGCCGAACCACCTCATCGATATGCTCCGGGTTCATCACATTCTGCTTTTTCTCCTTTTCGTAGAGCTTTGATGCGTCGATAAAGAGCACATCCCGGCCTTCACGGTGTTTCTTCAGCACAATGATGCAAGTTGGTATGGAAGTATTATAAAACATATTGGAAGGCAGACCGATCACTGCATAGATCGAACCATTCTGCAAAAGAATCTCTCTGATAGAACCTTCCGCCGCACCACGGAAAAGCACACCATGCGGTAACACGATCGCCATGGTACCGCTCTGTTTCAAATGATAAAAACCGTGAAGCAGGAACGCATAATCCGCTTTTGACTTGGGGGCGAGTTTGCCGCCATAATCCATGAAGCGCTCATCCTGCTTAAATCCCTCTGCTGCAGACCAGTTCGCGGAATACGGCGGATTCATGGTCACACAATCAAATTCCGTTTCTTCATCTGTCGGCCAGTCCGCATCCAGTGTATCCGCATTTCTTAAGTGCTGATTCTCCGGAAGCACGCCATGCAGAAACATATTCATTCTCGCCAGATTATAGGTGGACGGCATTAATTCCTGCCCGTAATACTTGATATAGTCCGGTTCCTTGGAATAGTTACGACAGGAGAGCATCAGGGAAGCGCTGCCCATACACGGATCATAAACCTGCAGACCCTTCTTACTCTCCTGCCCCGTCATGGCGATACGGCAAAGGATCTGTGCCGGTCCGTGTGGCGTATAGAATTCTCCGGCCTTTTTGCCTGTTTCCGAAGCAAACTGACCGATCAGATATTCATAAGCATTGCCAAGGACATCTCCTTCACTGTGGATCAGGTTCGCTCCTTCCAGCACCTTGATCAGTTCCGCGATCGTTGCACTCTGCTTCTGATCGCCTGTCCCCAGCCTGTTGGAATACAGATCCACATCTGCAAACAGGCCGCTGAAAAGTGCATCCGATTCCTGGATACGGTTAAATGCCGCCTGCAGTTTCTCCCTCTGAAATGCGTTATCCCTTGCAGCATTCAGCATACTCACATAGGTCATATCCGGATCCAAAGTGTAATGAAGCGATTCCCTGATCTCCAGCAGGAGGTCTTCCTTATCCTCCGTCTCCATCACTTCTTCGTACGCTGCCTGCGCTTCCTGAAGGTTATCCGGCTTTACATCGTTCAACAGATCGTAAACTCTTGCAAGATAAGAATCCGACAGATACTTAAAAAAGATCATGCCAAGCAGGTATGTCTTATACTCATTGGCATCCATCTTTCCGCGCAGCACATCCGCCCCGCTCCATAATACCTGCAATAAATCTTTACTCTCTGCCATGTTCGCAATCCTTTCGTTTACTATAAATTATATACCGAGAAACTGTTCAGAACCCCTTGGTTTCTGAACAGTTTCTATACCGAAACAATTACATGATCTCCTTAAGGAAAGCCTCATAACACTTCACCGCTTCGTAGATATCCGCCTTGCTGGCGATCTCCCAGGGAGCATGCATATTCAGAACCGCTACACCGCAGTCGATCACTTCCATACCGTACAGCGCCATAATATAAGCGATCGTGCCGCCGCCGCCAACATCCACTTTGCCGAGTTCCGCAGTCTGGTATGCGACATTTGCATCGTCCAGTACTTTACGGATCCGTGCGATGTATTCCGCATTGGCATCGTTGGATCCGGATTTACCGCGAGAACCGGTGTATTTGTTGAAGACCACGCCCTTACCGAAATATGCCGCATTTTTCTTTTCATACGCCGATGCGTACAGCGGATCAAACGCAGCGCTTACATCCGAAGACAGCATTCTGGAATTCGTCAGACAACGGCGCAGTTTCCACCTTGGAACCGTGTACCGTTACAATATTGTTACATCACTTAACATTTATGTAATGGTAAACGGTTCCTATATCAAAAGAAATAAAAATGATCGCAACCAGTCCTTTGGGTTGTTTTCCCATTACATAATCTCTTTCCAAAATGCTTCATAGCTTTTTACAGCTTCGTAGATATCCGCCTTGCTGGTGATCTCCAAGGAAATAGGCATAGTTCTATTTATTTGTTATGAAATATCAATTTTTCGCCTTTCTCACGTTTTCGGCTGTAAATTCGACAGAACCATCCGAATAAAAATGCCATTCTCGACATATTAACTCAGTTTCATATAGCCCATAATCACTTAGTATCGGGTTCACTGTATATCGTCTGAAAAGCATTCCATCCGTATCCGGAATAATAAACTCCCCTATGCAAATATTATAGCTAATAGTCTGTTTTACATTAACCATATAATTTTTTATAAAATCTTCTGTAAGCTCAAACTCAGGCCAGCTTTCTTTTGTTTCATAATAATCCTGCTTATATACGACTATAAACGGTTGTTTATCACCAGGCATCGGATCAAGGCATCGTATAAAAAACCAATATTCTTCCGTTTCTCCCAACAAATCGCATCTCCCGTGGTATATTTCAGGAAATTTTCCAAATTCTTCTTTGGCAATCTGTGTGGCCTCTTCTTCATTTTGTGCCGGAGTATCTGCTGCAAAACTGATATACTTATATCCTTCCTCAAATATCAGATCTTCTGTTTTCGGACATATAGATACATTTTCCAGACAATTTTTTAAATCTAAAGCTCCCAAATGACACAATTCATTATCCGACATATTCAGAATCTCATCTTCAGTAAAATTAGGAATTAAATTTTCATCTTCCTCTGTTGCATCTTGCTTTGTATCGATCACTTCGGAAGAAACATAATCCTCATCACTCCCGGAAGATATATCATCCCGGAGTGATAAGGATTCATTATTTTCAACGTTCTGTTCCGTTTTTAATTCCTCACGCGAAGAACACCCCGCTGCAAAACAGCAGATCAAAGAAATAAAAAGAATAGAAATCAGTCCCTTTGCTTTTTTTCTCATTACATGATCTCTTTCAAAAATGCCTCGTAACCTTTAACGGCTTCGTAGATATCCGCTTTGCTGGTGATCTCCCAAGGCGCATGCATATTGAGTACGCAAACACCGCAATCGATCACGTTCATGCCGTAAAGCGCCATAATATAAGCGATCGTGCCACCGCCGCCGACATCGACTTTACCGAGTTCACATGTCTGGAAGGCCACATCTGCATCATCCAGTACTTTGCGGATCTCTGCCATATATTCCGCATTGGCATCGTTCGAGCCGGACTTGCCGCGGGAACCGGTGTACTTATTAAACGTTATGCCCTTTCCGAAGTAAGCAGCGTTTTTCTTTTCGTACGCCGATGCATACAGCGGATCAAATGCCGCGCTCACATCGGAAGACAGCATCTTGGAATTGGCCAGACATCTGCGCAGCTTCAGCTCATCGTAACGCTCTGTATAACCCAGCAGTTCTGCGATCGTATTCTCAAACCATCTCGACTGCATACCGGTTGCGCCCACACTGCCGATCTCTTCCTTATCCACGAGCAGGCAGCATGTCGTATAATCCGTTTTTTCCACATTCAGCATTGCCTTCAGAGAGGTAAATGCGCACACACGGTCATCCTGTCCGTAACCCATGACCATGCTCTTATCAATGCCGCATGATCTGGCTTTGCCGGCCGGAACGATCTCCAGTTCCGCCGAAAGGAAATCTTCTTCGTCCATACCGTATTTTTCTTCAAGCAGTTTTAATACATTATTCTTTACGGCTTCTTTTTCTTTCTCATCCTTTTTGCCTTCGGACAAAGGACGGCTGCCGATCAGGATATCCAGGTTTTCTCCTTCGATCACCTTTGCCGCTTTCTTCTCCTGGTTTTCCGCGGAAAGATGGATCAGCAGATCCGTAATGCAGAATACCGGATCCGAATCTTCTTCGCCGATATTCACCTCGATCACCTTATTGTTTTTGGTGCATACCACACCATGGATCGCCAGCGGGATCGTCACCCACTGATACTTCTTGATGCCGCCATAATAATGCGTATCCAGATATGCCAGCCCTCCGTCTTCATAGAGCGGATTCTGCTTCACGTCGATGCGCGGGCTGTCGATATGCGCGCCCAGGATCGCCATTCCCTTTTCCAGCGGTTCCTTACCGATCTGGAACAGTGCGATCATTTTTTTCATATTTACCGCATACACTTTATCACCGGGTTTCAGTTTCTTGCCGTTGCCGATGATCTCGTTTAAGTCGTGATATCCGGCTTTTTTTGCCATCGCGATCGACAGTTCCACACAGATGCGTTCTGTCTTTCCCTTGCTCAGAAAGTCCATGTATTCGTCACACAGACTCTCCAGCTCCCGCAGGTCTTTTGCACTGTACTCATTCCATGCATTTTTTCGTTCCATAATACAGATTCCTTTCTTTGTAAATATTTATTTACAGTACCGGGTTACTGTTTATTTTATACTCAATAACGGAAATCATTTTCGTTTATGAGTATATATTAGGTCCAGATGATTTAAAACCGTTTTGTAAAATGTAAGCGTCGCCGTATCATCCACTTTCCGGCCGGATTGATAATACTGCACCGATAAGGTACCTTCACTCGCTTTTTGCGCTTCCTCCATCCGGTGTTTCAGATAGCGGATGGTTCCCTCGCTTCCGTCGATCATTGCGATCCCGTCCCCCAGGATCTGCGCCAGTGCATTTGCAAAATGATTGAAATGCGTACACCCGAAAACCAGGGTTCCGTATTGTCCGGGATCCACATCTTTAAGCATTTCTTTCAGATAATCACATACTGCCGGAGATTCAAATTCGCCGCGTTCCGCAAATTCAACCAGTTTCGGCAGTGCCAGCAGATCCACCTGATGTGCTTCATCCACACGTTCGATCAGATCATGCAGTTTCTTCTCCCGCGTGGTCAGCGGAGTCGCGATCACCAGGATCCGTTTGCTTCCGCCATGTTCCACGGCCGGCTTGACCGCCGGTTCAATGCCGATCACCGGGATCGTATATTTCTCACGCAGATAGGATGCTGCCGCCGAGGTTGCCGTATTGCAGGCGATCACCACAGCATCGCAGCCCTGTTTCTGCAGGAAGTCGACTGCTTCTGCGGAAAACCTGCGGATCTCTTCCACACTTTTGGTCCCGTAAGGAACATGGTCGGTATCCGCATAATAAAAATAGGCTTCCTGCGGAAGCATTCGGATCGCTGTATGTAAAACTGTCAATCCTCCGATACCGGAGTCAAACATGCCGATTTTCATAAGTATATCTCAGTAGTATAAATTATAGGCGTAACACCTCATCCGCCCTTCGGGCACCTTCCCCTCGAGCGGAAGGCTAAAAAGCTTACGCATATTATATCCCTTTCACCTTCGCGGGTCCCTTCCTAAGATGCCCCTCCAGAGGAAGGCCGGAATTAGCTCAGAGACAAACCGACCGCTTTGTACAGTTTCTTCGTCTCGTCTGCCGTCAGTTCGCAATACTCGCCCGGCTGCAGATTGCCCAGCGAGATATTAACCACGCGGATACGTTTGAGCGCTTTGATATGATAATGTTCCTGTGACCACATACGGCGGATCTGCCGGTTCAGCCCTTCAGTCAATACCATACGTACTACCGTACGGCTGATCTTTTCGACGCGGCAGGGTTTCGTTTTCTTTTTCAGGTCATGCAGATACACACCCTTGGAGAGTTTTTCGATATCCTCCGCCATTGGTTCCTTGTTCAGATGTACGATATACTCTTTCTCATGCCCTTTGCTGCCCGTCATCATCGCATGGATCAGATCCCCGTCATTGGTGAGCAGGATCAGTCCTTCCGAATCCTTATCCAGCCGGCCGGCATACGTCACACGGATCGGATAATCGATGTAATCCATGATGGTCTCTTCCGCATGCGGATCCGCTTCACTGACCAGCAGCCCGGGCGGTTTGTAAAACGCCAGCACCACCTTCTTTGCAGCCGGTTTTACTTCACGTCCTTCTACGGTAACAACCTCGCTGCCGTCCAGTTTAACACCAAGTCCTGCCACGTGGCCGTTCACGGCCACTTTGCCGGCTTCGATCAGTTTATCTGCTTCCCGACGGGAGCAGATGCCGCTCTCCGCCAGGTATTTATTCAATCTTATTTCTGCCATATTCGATACTCTTTCTGATTTTTCCAAAAACATTAACCATCCGTCCGGCTGACCATGATCCTGCCTTCCGGATGACCGCTCTGTATTCCCAGGAATGAAACTTACTATACGATCTGCCAGTCGATCGGTTCCACGCCATGCTCTGTAAGGAACGCATTGGCCTGGCTGAAATGTCTGCACCCAAAGAACCCGCGATAGGCCGATAACGGGCTGGGATGCGGTGCTTTTAATACAAGATGCTTCGGATTGTGCAGCATCTCCGCCTTTTTCTGCGCCGGCGAACCCCAGAGCATATAGACGATCGGCCGGTCCTGTTTATCCACCTGCTCGATGATGGCATCCGTAAAGGTCTCCCAGCCGATCCCGCGATGGGAAAATGCTTCGTGCGCCCGTACGGTTAGTACGGTATTCAACAGCAGCACCCCCTGCTCCGCCCATTTGGTCAGACAGCCGTGATTCGGGATTGTACAGCCCAGATCATCATGCAGTTCCTGATAAATATTTACCAGGGACGGTGGGATCTTCACACCTTTATTGACAGAAAAACACAGGCCGTGCGCCTGTCCGTCGTCGTGATAGGGATCCTGTCCGAGGATCACCACCTTCACTTTTTCCAGCGGTGTCAGATGCAGTGCATTGAAGATATCTTTGGATGGCGGAAAGATCTGCCGTGTATTATATTCTTCTTTGACTTTCTGATACAGCCTTTTATAATAGTCTTTTTTAAACTCTCCGGCCAGCGCATCCTGCCAGCCGCCGCTCAAACCTGCCATATATGTACCTACGTTATATAACTTATGATCCGCTTTCTTATTCCGAATAAATACGCGATTTATCTGTGTAGGATCATCTTCATGTAGGATCAAAAACGATCCGTTCATAAACCCTGATCACAGACGCACGGAAACGCCCTTGTCCCGCAGATATTCTTTAACTTCACGGATCTCCAGTTCTTTGAAATGGAACAGGGAAGCAGCCAGTGCCGCATCCGCTTTTCCTTCGGTCAATGCTTCGTAAAAATGCTCTTTCGTGCCGGCACCGCCCGAAGCGATCACCGGTACAGATACATTCTCCGATACCATACGCGTCAGTTCCAGATCGTATCCGTTCTTCGCACCGTCGCAATCCATACTGGTCAGCAGGATCTCTCCTGCTCCCAGTTCGCAGCCTTTGATCGCCCATTCGACAGCATCGATTCCCATATCCACACGGCCGCCGTTTTTGAAGATGTTCCAGCCGCTGCCGTCCGCACGCCGCTTGGCATCGATCGCGAGTACTACACACTGGCTGCCGAATTTGTCTGCTGCATCCGAGATCAGCTGTGGATTCATGATCGCTGCACTGTTGACCGCCACTTTATCGGCGCCTTCCCGCAGGATCTCCTTGAAATCATCTACCGTACGGATCCCTCCGCCTACCGTAAACGGTATAAATACGGTCTCCGCCACACGGCGCACCATATCCACCACGGTCTTTCTTGCATCCGACGAAGCCGTGATATCCAGAAACACCAGCTCATCCGCGCCGGCCGCATCATACGCCTTACCGCATTCCACCGGATCACCGGCATCCACGAGATTTACAAACTGTATTCCTTTGACCACCCGTCCGTTCTTGACATCCAGACAGGGAATGATTCTTTTTGTGTGCATATCAGATCTCCAAAAAATTCTTTAATATCGTAAGTCCTACCTCGGAACTCTTCTCCGGATGAAACTGCGTGGCAAAGACATTGTCTTTCTCCACTGCCGCATGGATGTGTGTCCCATATTCGGTCGTTGCCGTTACGATACCTTCGTCCTTCGCCGCCAGATAGTAGCTGTGGACAAAATATACAAAAGCGCCTTCTTTGATGCCTTTAAACAACCTGCTGTCTCTTTCCAGATGCAGAGAATTCCAGCCGATCTGCGGCACCTTGAGTCCGTCCGTGGCCGGAATGCGCTTTATCTGTCCCGGAAAAACAGAGAGCCCTTTTACTCCCGGGCTTTCCTCGCTGCTGTCAAACAGAAGCTGCAGCCCGACGCAGATTGCCATAAACGGCTTGCCGCTGTTGATGGTCTCATGAACCACATCCACAAGCTCGTATTTCTTCAGTTTTTCCATAGCGTCACCGAATACGCCGACCCCGGGGAGGATCACTTTTTCGGCACTTTTAATCGTTGCGATATCACGGGTCAATACGGCATCCTGTCCCAAAGCCTGTATCGCTTTGACAACACTTCCGGTATTCCCGGCATCATAATCCAATACTGCGATCATAAATCCAACATTCCTCTCAAAATGATAAATCAACTTCTTTAAAACTGTCCGCTTTCGATCTGCAGATCGATGTTTGCGTTGTTACTTGTAGCATTTCCGATAGCGGTATTATTCGGCTGTACCGGGATCTCAAGGATCACAGCATCGTCCTGCGCCCCTTCCTCTGTTCCGCCCTGCTCCAGATACTGCTGCTCCTCCGGCAACAGATCAGGAAGCTGCTGGTTACTGTCTGTCACAGGCACCTCGTCTGCAGTATTCTCATCCTGTGGTACCTCCGGCATGGGCTGTGGCGGATTCTTTAGCAGATCCTCCAGTACCGGCTGCAGTATCGTTTCGTTTACTTCGTCCTGCATCAGTCGATAGGGCAGACCATTCGCGGCTGCTTCGATCTTTCCGGTATAGTCAAAGGCCGAATAGGTAAGCGTTTCTCTCGCTTCTTCCTCAGTCATATCAAAGTCGCCGTTCAATGCAGAAACGATCTTAAAATAGATTTCTGCAAATTCCGGAGCAACATCCAGTTCTTTTGCTTCGTCTTTCAGATCCTCATAACGTTTCACACCCTGCAGCAGTGCATCCAAAGCCTCGGCGCGCATTCCCATCATGCGATAGTTTTCGTAGGATTCGTATTTCCGGCTCAGGGTTACCAGCAATCTGGATCGTTCGTAGATCAGCCGGTCACTTTCGCTTAAGTCTTTTCCGTACATCTGCAGAAACGCCGTCTTGTAATCTGCATCATAATAGGCCTTTCGTGCCTGCTTCAAGACCAGAAGCGACGGCACATACATCGAAAGCAGCAGGATTGCCGCAAGGATGGATAAGGAAAGCATAAAGGTCCGCACGATATATTTCTTCGGGATCTTTTTGGAATTGTCCGGTTCCTCGGGCTTTTCTTTTTTCGGTTTTTTGGGTTTCTTTTCCTTCTTTGGCTTTTCTGCCTTTTCTTTCTTCGGCTTGGCCTTTTTTTCTTTTTTCTTCTTTTTCTTTCCTTTCGGATCCTCGCCTTCCGCATCGATCTCTTTGAGAATGGCTTCGTTTTCACCGGAAAGCTTGGTCTGTTTCCCTTCCGGTACTTCCTCGTCTTCCTCCGGTTCCTCTGTCAGGGTCTGCAGCAGGCGTGCAAAGAATCCCGGTTTCTTCTCCTTTGCTGTCTCCCTGTTCTCTGCACCTTCCTCTGTTTTTTTCTTCTTTTTGAAAAGGCCGAAAAGTCCGCCTTCGCCTTTTTCCTTTTCTTTTTTCTTTTTCTTAGCTTTCTTTTTATCCGGTTCTTCTTCGCCGTCCGTTTCTTCTTCCGCTTCCATGCCGGCGTTTTCCATCTGCTCTAAGATACTGTTATCGAGCAGCTCATTGTTATCGGATTTTTGCAGATAATCACCCAGATCCGACAGATCCGGGTCGCTCTCTCCCATCTCCTGCAGGATAGAAACTACATCGGTATCGTCATCCAGTGGGTCGGGAGATTCATCGATCTGTGCAGCAAGTCGCAGCTGTTCCTCAATGTCTTCGATCCCCATGTTTTGCATCTCATCCGTATCGGTGTTTCCCGAAGGGGTATTTTCGAGATCCAATCCGCCATCCAGCAGGTCTCCGATATCATCACTTATGCCTTCATCGGCCTGCGGTGCGCTCTCTGCATTTTCCCCGGACGCATTCGTTCCGTCTACGCCGTCCATGCCCATCAAAGCATTGATCTCTTCCTGGCTCATGGATTTGTACGGATCATCTTCATCCGATCCCGTGTTCTCATTCAAAGACACTGTCTCTTCTTCCGCAGGAGCTTCTTCACCACCGGCCATGGATGCTACCAATGCAGCGATATCATCCGGACTCATCACCTTATTCGGATCGTCGTCGATAACCGGTGCCGCTTCTTCAACCGGTGCATCTTTTTCCGGCTCTTCCTCTGCAGGCGTATCATCTCCTCCGCTCATCGATGCCACCAGCGCTGCAATATCATCCGGACTCATCATCTTGTTCGGATCATCGTCTGCTGCTGGAGCAGGCGTTTCTTCTACCGGTTCGTTCTCAGCGGTCTCTTCTGCTGTCGCATCTTCCTCCGCAGGCGTATCGTCTCCTCCGCTCATCGATGCCACCAGCGCTGCAATATCATCCGGACTCATCATCTTGTTCGGATCATCGTCTGTTGCTGACGATGCCGTTTCCGCGCCGGCAAACGGAGAAGCATTGACGACCGGTGCATCCGCTTCCGGAAATTCCGGCAGTTCTTCACCCGAATCTTCCTCGGCAGGCGTATCGTCTCCTCCGCCCATGGATGCCACCAGCGCTGCAATATCATCCGGACTCATCATCTTGTTCGGATCATCGTCTGTGGCAGGCGGAGTAGTTTCCGTACCGGCAAACGGGGATGCATTTACGACCGGTGCATCCGTTTCCGGAAATTCCGGCATACCGGATTCATCAGCTACATCGGGCGTAACAGATTCTGCAGGCGATTCTTCTTCCGGATCGTCCGCCATGATCGTTTTCCGATAGATCTCCTCCGGAATTTCATCAAAAATTTTCATTGGGAAATTCTCGGTCGAAGGCTGATATTCTTCGCCAAACAGATCCGGATCGTTCGCTGTATCGGGAGCCGATTCCGAGAAGATCGCATCCTGCAGAGCTTCCGGCACATCAAAAGAAGCCGGAGCTGCAGATTCTTCTTCTGCAATCCCGGTTGTTTCCGTAGTATTCCCGACCTTCGGGGGTACCGTAGCCGTCTTCTTCGATTGCCCCTGCGCAATGCCTGCCATCTGCTGCTGTGCAGCTTTGAGCAGCTGGTCCAGGCGGTCTTCTTCTGATGCCATACCGGCGTCTCCCGTTAATTTACATAATATACTTTAGTTTATCATATTTACTTAAGTCGTACAATAATAAATTCATGTTTGTCGAGCCGGTGAGCCACAAGAACCGTCCCCATGGCTCGCCGATAAACATGAATTACTGAGGACAGAAGAACCGTCCCCTTGTCCTCAAACATGAAGTTTAACAGCCTGTGACGCAAGCCACAGGCCGTAGAGTATTTCGCTTATTCGCTGATGCCAAGTACGTTATCGATAGTGCGTACCAGATTTCCGATCTCCGGCTTGGTGAGCTGCGCATTGGCTCCAAGCTGTTCTCCTTTGCGCCGCATCTCCGGATTGATCAGTGAGGAGAAAATGATAATCGGTATGGATTTTAACTTATCATCATCTTTGACCAGTTTGGTCAGACGGTGACCGTCCATCAAAGGCATCTCGATATCGGTGATGATGCACTGTACATGCTGATCAAGTGTTCCCTCGTCTTTCCATTGGCAGATCAGATCCCAGGCCTGCTGTCCGTTCTCGGTATGTTCAAGATTGACATAGCCTGCTTTGTGCAGGGATTCCACGATCAGTTTGTTCAGCAGTGCCGAATCTTCCGCGATCAGGATCGGAGTATCATTGCGTGAACGGACTCCCATCTCATCGATCTCCTGTATCTTCAGACCGGTCTCCGGATTGATGTCCGTAACGATCTTCTCAAAATCGAGAATAATGATCAGTTTGTTATTTTTCTTGATGATACCGGTTGAAACACCGTCTTCCGAATTTGAAATGGTGGAGTCCGGCTTGATGATATCCTTCCATGATACCCGGTGGATCCCAACAACACTGTCTACATGGAATGCCATATCCAGACCATTGAAATTGGTTACGATGAAAAGGCCCTTCGGCTCGGATTCGCCACGCTGCAGGCAGTTCTTCAGATCGATCGCCGTGATCATCACTTCACGAGGCATAAAAATACCTTCTACGCTGGGATGTGCATTGGGAACCGGAGTAACCGGCTGATACGGTATGATCTCACGGATCTTTGCTACATTGATGCCATACGCATTTCCCGCCAGTGTGAATTCCAGCACTTCAAGTTCATTGGTACCGCTTTCCATCAAAATCTTTGATTCCATAACCCCATACCTCGTTTCCTGTTTTTTATTATAAACCCCGGATCCATAAAAGCCTTACAGCAATGACAGTTCCGAACGCTTATCCCCATAGCGCATGATCATTTTCAGTGATGTCAGTGACGCTGCCGTACTCTGATCTGTTTCTATGATCAGCACCGCTTCCGCAGAACCACCGGCCGGGATCGTCTCCCTGTACATCGAAAGTTCATCCAGCCGCAGGGTACGCAGTGCCGGCTTGGATACACTGTTGTTTATGCGAAAATTGAACTTTGCGCTCTTACCGGCCATATCCAGAAGTGCATCCCCGGAGCCTGTGTTCTTAACGGAAAAATAACATACGATCAGAGAATTGCCTTCCGTAGCCCTTACCACGCCCTGCCAGTCATTGTTCTGCGCATCGGCCGGATAAGTTGTACACACTTCATATCCGACATAATTGATCTCCAGCGCATCCTCCCCAAAGAAATCATCAATATCCGTGTATACCTTTGTTTCTGCTGTTGCAGTCTCGCCGGAGGAAGCTCCTCCTTCTCCGGCATCGGATACTTCTTCAGGATCCGGCACATTCATGGCTTTGTTGACCGCGATCTGAGCCTGTACCTCCGCCCGGCGCTCCAGTTCCGCGCGCTGCGCTGCCATTTCTTCCATCGTGACGGTGGTCATCTCATAGTTCGCACTATGTTTAAGAAGGAGATGTGCCGCATACTCCTCCACCTGTTTCATATCCTCTTCGCTCAAATCCGGGATCGCATCGGTCGAGCAGCCGCACAAGCAGAACATCATTGCCGCTGCAACGCCCAACAGCGCTTTTTTCATCTTCTTCATAATGATTTTATGTTACCACAGATCTTCTGATTTGTCTATGCAACTATAGCCGAAACAAGGCAAAAATATAATATTTTATATAATTTCCTGTTCCCGTCCGTTTTCCAGCTCAAACCAGAATTCCACGCCATCCTCGCAGTTCTGCACACCGAAATCCTGCTTCATGGATTCCATGATCGCCTTGACGATGGAGAGTCCCAGGCCGCTTCCGCCGTATTCACGGGTTCTGGCCTTATCTACTTTGTAAAATTTATCCCAGATCCGCTCCAGGCTCTCCTCGGGGATCGGATCTCCGGTATTAAAGACACGGATACGGACATGTCTGCCATCCTCATTGCATTCCGCTTTTACCACGATTTCTTTTTCACCGGAGCAGTGATGCACCGCATTGGAGATATAATTCCGCAGTACCTCTTCGGTCTGGTACTCATCTGCCCATACATACATGCCACTGCATTCTTCGTACGTGATGGTGATCCCCTGCTGCTCGGTCAGCGGAGCAAACGACTGAATGCAGTGAACGATCAGATCGTTGATGTCAAACCGCTCCATCTGCATCGCATCTGCGCCGGATTCCACCTGACTCAGAGAGATCAGACGTTTCACCAGATGATTCATCTTGTGTGTCTCATCCATGATCACATCGCAATAGTAATCCAGACTCTCCCTGTCGTCAATGATGCCTTCCTTCAATCCTTCCGCATATCCCTGGATCAATGCGATCGGAGTTTTCAGTTCATGCGATACATTGGCAATGAACTCTCTGCGGCGTTCATCGGCATTCCGTCTGGATTCTACATCCTTTTGCAGTTCAAGGTTTGCTGTCTTAAGATGACTGATCGTCTCTTCGAGGCGGTCCGACATCAGGTTCATATTTTCACCCAGTACAGCAATCTCATTTCTGCTGTTGCCTTCATATTTGGTCTCAAAATTCAGATTGGCCATCTGTTTGGAAATATCCGCCAGCTTCATGAGCGGATCCGTGATCTTAGAGGTGACCACCCAGATCACGATGGCAGCCAGAAGAATCGCTGCCAGTCCCACATAGAGCAGAAAGGCATTGGACATATGCACGCTGTCCCGGATACTGTCGAGCGCAGTACGGATCATAAAGAAACAGTCCGCGTCCAGGTTTCCCCACATAGTCAGATATTCCGTTTTGCTGTAGGGATCCTTTATATAGCTTAACGTGTAGTCTCCCGTAGCCGTAATGATCTTTTTGGACTGGTTGTCACGTTCGAATACGATATCCCGCAGCTGCATGTTGATCTGCTGCGGATCTTTGTAGGTCGAATATAGCGTCTGGGAACTGGAATCCGTCACGATAAAATTGACATTATAGATCGAACAGAGATTGGACAGTTGCTGCTCGATCTCGCCGGATTTCAAAGAATCGCCGGAGTGCACCTCAAGAAGGAGATAATATACCTCCAGCAGATTGTCTTTTTTGTACTGCACATAGTATTTCTCAAGAAAGAAAACATTCACAAACCAGCACATAAAGATCGTTCCGCTCATCAGCAGAATAAAGATCTTTGCCATTTGCCGTTTCAGTGAATACTTGACCCGACGTTCCTTCATTCTTTCTCTTTTACCTCGAATTTGTAGCCGAGTCCCCAGATGGTCTGGATCAGATCCCCCTTGGCTCCCAGCTTGCTGCGCAGTTTTTTGACATGTGTGTCGATCGTCCTGGCATCTCCGAAGTAATCATAATTCCAAACACTGTTCAGGATCTTCTCACGTGACAGAGCGATCCCCTGATTTTCCATAAAGTAGGTCAGCAGTTCAAATTCCTTGTAGGAGAGCTCTACATTTTCTCCGTCTACCATAACGGAATGTGCTGTCTTATCGATCACGACCCCGCCGGCTTCCATACGCCCATCCGCACTGCCTCCGCTGGTACGACGCAGGATCGCCTCTACACGTGCGACCAGGATCTTCGGGCTGAAAGGCTTGGAGATATATTCGTCTACGCCCAATTGGAATCCGAGCAGTTCATCCCTCTCTTCGCTGCGCGCCGTCAGCATAATGATAGGTACCTGTGAGATCTTGCGGATCTCCTTACACACTTCCCAGCCATCCATCTGCGGCATCATCACATCCAGAATGATCAGTGCGATGCTTTTATCCGCATAAAAAAGATCCAGTGCTGCGCTTCCGTCTTCTGCCTCCACTACGTCATACTCATTCTTTACGAGAAAGTCTTTTACCAGTTTCCGCATACGCGCTTCATCGTCTACGACAAGGATCTTCAATCTTTCCATGTACTGCCAACCTCCGATACACGATTCTTTCTGATGCACAGTCCCTCGGACTGTTTTATCCAAACCATATTTCTAAATTACTATACAATTATGTGTAAAATGTGAAATGCAAAGCTGTTTTGTAATTATTCCGAACAGATGAAAGCACTTGCTGCTTATGGTACATGATTTTCCGATGTCTCCGAACTCTCCGCATCCAATGCGGCATCCTCGGCCGGAAGGCTCCGTTCTTTTTCACGGATCTTCGCCTCACGTTCGTTCAATTCCATCTCCCACTCCGCATACCGATCCTGCAGCACACGTTCGTAATTTAAGATATTCGGATTGTCACTGACCCCGGCGATCACGAGCATAGCGATTACCGCAACGATGAGAAACGCAATGACCACATAAGTAATACTTCGTCCTGCACGCAGGCGCTTCAGATCACTGCGCATCCGGCGCATGACATCTTTCATTTCATTCAACCGGCTTCTGGTCTCCTTCAGCTCCGTATCGTCCTGCAGAAGATCCGAAGGAAGTCCCGGAATGGTTTCGGGCAGGCTCTCCCGGTTCTGTTCAAGATATTCCCGCAACCGTAAAAGATAGGCATAGCCTTCCGCCGTCCGAAAGACATTACCTTCCAGCGCTTTTGTATATAGCGTATACACCAGCTGCGGCCGCCGGTAATCGAGCTGTTTCTCCAGTCTTTGTATCTTTTCCCGTTCCGTTACCGCTGCTTCTGCCGCAGCCACATCCGGATACGAAAAATAGCCCTGCTCGATACGGCCTTCCGGCTTCTCCGCCGCCTTCGTCTCAGACTCCGCAGCTTTCACACGTTTCTTTTCTTCCTGCTGATCCGGCTTTTTGTTATCCATTTTCCTTTTTCCCAATAATGCAAAAACCCCCTTGGCCGATAAAAAACCAAAGGGGATCCGTACAGAGTCAGCTTCAATCTCTGTCCAGTACTTTTTTCAGTTCATCCATAAAGGTATTGATGTCTTTGAATTCACGATATACAGATGCAAAACGTACATAAGCAACGGTATCGAGTTTCTCGAGTCTTTCCATGACGATCTCACCGATCACGCCACTGGGAACTTCTTTTTCTTCACGCTTAAAAATCTCATTCTCGATGTCATTCACCAGATTGCGGATGGCATCGGCACTGATCGGACGTTTGTGGGTTGCCAGCAATATGCCGTCCTCGATCTTTTTGCGGTCATACGGTTCACGATTATTATCCTTCTTGATGACGATCAGAGGGATGGTCTCCACTTTCTCGTAGGTCGTGAAACGCTTGTCGCACTCATCACACACGCGCCTGCGACGGATCGAAGCATTGTCCTCCGCCGGTCTGGAATCTACGACTCTGGTGTTTTCATGTCCGCAGAATGGGCATTTCATAATCATTATCCTCCATAGTTTGAATGTCAGGAATATGAAAACGCTTTGTACCTGACCACAAGATATAGTATATCAGATAATAATATTATGTCAACCGAAATCTGCTTGCAAACAGAAAAAACGCACCACACCATGAAAGATACAGCGCGCCTTTCCTCCCTTTTCGTGCCTTCACAGCACCGAAAGTGGACCTGGCGGGATTTGAACCCGCGTCCGAAATATCCGCCCCCGCCCTTCTACCATCATAGTCAGTGGATTAACATTCCCTCTGCCGCCCCATCACTAACACCGTAGCGGTTTCAGTAGCTTCATGGATCAGCCGTATGCGCAAAGCTTAACATACGCGTTTCCTACAAACCGATGCCCTGACCCTGTCGTGTAGGTGCGTCAGGCAGGACAGCTGCCCTTAGGCAGCGAGTGCTAAATTATCTTCAGCGTTTAGTTTAATTTTGGTATTTACGCATACCTGCGGATGGCTTCTTCAGCTTAAGATACCCCGTCGAAACCTGTCAAGCCCATATTATTTTGTAAAGTACTTGTAAGCAAGCGAACCTATCCTTCCTGCTTACCATTGCTTATATACTTATTATATCGGATCTTCCCCAAAAATCAATAAGTCATGTTCCCGATATTTTATAATTCATGTTTCGATTTTATCTGCATGAAAGCTCTTTCATACGTCACAAAACCACAATCACATTTCCGTCTTGTCTGCTTCCC
The DNA here is from genome assembly GCA_017634975.1 of Lachnospiraceae bacterium. Lineage (GTDB taxonomy): Bacteria > Bacillota > Clostridia > Lachnospirales > Lachnospiraceae > NK4A136. Next base: position 23,699 of record JAGBMJ010000094.1, read on the forward strand.
TGCCGCAGAACCTAAACCCTTTTTTGTTTCAACATTTCTTTACAGATTCTTCACCTTGAAATCTCTCTCGACTTCCCGTCTGGCATCTTTCTTTGCGATATCCTGTCGCTTATCATAATTCTTCTTACCCTTGGCCAGACCGATCTCGATCTTTGCCCGGCCGTCCTTAAAATAGACCTGCAGAGGCATGATCGTGATGCCTTTTTCGGCAGTATCCCCGACGAGCTTGTTGATCTCCGACTTATGCAGCAGCAGCTTTCGCACCCGCAGCGGATCCCGATTAAAGATGTTTCCCTGTTCGTACGGGCTGATATTCATACCCACAACAAACACTTCTCCGTTCTCGATGCGGACATAGGCCTCCTTGATGCTGCACTTACCGGCTCGAAGACTCTTGACTTCCGTGCCTACAAGCGAAATGCCTGCTTCGTATTTCTCCAGGATAAAATAATCATGATATGCTTTTTTATTATTTGCGACGAGCTTTATGCCCCCGCTTGTCTGACTTTTTGCCATACTCTGCTTCCCCCGTTTCCCAGTTCAGCGCAAAATCGATCGTCCGCAGCACCGTATCCACGTTTGCTACGGTCACGCTGATATGTTCGCCCAGCCGGAATCGTTTCTTGGTATATCTCCCGACCAGTGCATATTCTTTTTCGGAATAGTCAAAATCATCCCCCAGTATCTTGGAGATCGGTACCATTCCCTCTACCGTATTGGGCAATGCCACATACATCCCCCAGCCGGTCACACCGCTGATCTGCCCTTCAAAGGTACGTCCGATCTGTGACTCCATAAAGATCGCCATCAGCAGTTTATCGGTATCGCGTTCCGCATCCACCGCACGCCGCTCCCGGTCCGAACACTGTTTTGCCACGTTCGGCAGCAGTTTCTCGTAATGTGCGATACGCTTGCTCTTCAGTTTGCCATGCAGCTCTTCTTTCAAAATACGATGGATCTGTAGATCCGAGTAACGCCGGATCGGCGAAGTAAAGTGCGTGTACTCCGTCGCCGCCAGTCCGAAATGCCCGACACATTCCACATCATAACGTGCCTGCTTCATACAGCGCAGCGCCAGCGTGCGGATCATATCCTCCTCCGGGCGGCCTTCGATCCCGGCCAGCATCGCCTGGATCTCCTTCGGTTTGATCTTTTCGGCTTTGCCTTTTGCATGATAACCGAAACCGGCCAGTAATGTCAACAGATCCCCGATCCGGTCTGCATCCGGGGTCTCGTGGATACGATACAGGAACGGATATCCCAAAGCATGCATATGTGCTGCAACTGTTTCATTCGCCGAGAGCATAAACTGCTCGATCATCGCCGTCGCTTCGTTGCGCTCAAAAGCCCTGATGTCCGTTACATTTCCGGCAGCATCCAGAAGGATCCTGCTTTCCGGCAGGTCAAAGTCGATGGAACCGCGTTTGGTACGCATGCGTTTTAAGATCCTCGCGAGTGTGCGCATCTTCTTAAACATCCCTACCAGTGGTTTGTATTCTCTGATCAGTTCCTCGTCACCGTCTAAGATGCCGGCAACTGCCGTATAAGTCATCCGGCGGTCCACATGGATCACACTCTCACAGATCTCATATTCTTTGATCACACCGTTTCGGCCGATGCGCATGATACAGCTCATTGCCAGGCGATCTTCCCCGGCATTCAAAGAGCAGATGCCGTTGGAGAGCCGCTCCGGCAGCATCGGGATCACGCGATCTGCCAGATACACGCTGTTTCCGCGTTCCAACGCTTCCTTATCGAGCGCATCATCCTCTTTGACATAATGGCTCACATCCGCAATATGAACACCCAGAATATAGTCACGGTTATCGGTCACCAGGGATACGGCATCGTCCAGATCCTTGGTATCTTCGCCATCTATGGTCACCATCTTTACATCCCGCAGATCCCTGCGATCTTTGATCTCTTTCTTCCTTACCTTTGCAGGGATCTCTTCGGAGAGAGACAGTACCGCTTTGGGGAAATCCGTCGGCAGTTCATAGCCGCGCACGATCGCAGAAATATCCACTCCGGGATCACCGGTATTGCCGATGATCTCTGTGATCTCCCCGGTCGGCCGGTGCGATGCATCCCCGTAATGCAGAATGGAAACAACGACTTTCTGTCCGTCCTGCGCTCCGTGTGCTTCCTTTCTGGCAATATGGATATCATCCGTGATCTTCTGATTGTCCGGCACCACAAAACCAAAGCCGCGCTGTTCACGGTAGGTTCCGATCACTTCTTTGATCCCCCGTTCCAGCACCTTGACAATACGCCCTTCCTGTCTGCGCCCGCGACCGGTGATCAGTTCAACGTTTACGGTGTCTTTATGAAACGCACCATTTAGCATATTGTGCGGGATAAAGATATCTTCTTCGAACCCTTCCACCTCGACAAAGCCGAAGCCCTTGCGGTTCGTGATCAGATTTCCCGTGTAGATCTGTTTACTGCTGCGGTGTACCTGCCGTTCTGCAGATCTTTTCACACTTTTTCCGGCAGTCTTCTTTTCCTCACGCTTTTTGGTATCTGATTTTTTCGTTTCGCCTTTTCCGGCACTCTTTATGACACCGTACTTAACATTCTCTGCCTTTTTGTTTTTACGGGAACCGTTATTCTTTCCCGCTCCCTTTGTCGTGCTCTTACCTGTATTTTTTTTTATTTTTTCTTTCTTACCCATACGCTCTCTTTTCTAAAATACCCTAAAACAAAACCCCTCTTTCCAAAGAGGGGCTGATCTTTAAAATCTTGAAATGTTCAGGACCGCTGCAAGTACGATCGCCGTTACCGCAAAAATACGGGTCAGCAGGATCATCATACCTTCTCTCGAACGGCCTTTGTTCTTGCTCCAGTAGGTATCCCCCGAGGAGGAAGAACCGGTCAGACCGCCAATGCCCTGATCACGCCCCTTCTGTGCGAGAATGATCACACAGAGTGCTATGCAAACAATAATAAAAATGATTGTCAAAACTGTCCGTAACATGAAAAACCTCCACTAACTGTTTAAAAGCAATTCATACCAAACATTCGAATATTAACATAAAATCTGATGCTTTGCAAGCATTATTTTATAACCTCCACTTTTTTAATTGCCAACATACAGGGGACATATGCCCCAACATCTTACTATATCTCTGTTACTTCGTTCATTGCCACTAACATAGTTAAGTCTCCAAAGCTCTGTTTGGGGATATATACCGTTTCATAAATCATTGACTGATTATACTTTTTAACGTAAATTCATGCCGAAGGCCTGAATTTACGTTAAATGCATATACCGCGGCCGCAGTTTAGAAACGGCAGTTATTTTCGCTCGCGAGTATAATTAAAACTAAACATAGGTATCCTTAGACAAGCCTTTATACTTCGTGATCGGTATATTCAAATAATGTTTATCAGTTAATTCTTCAACATGTAGAAGATCCGCCTCTATGTATTTATTCTTATACCTATATATATTGCAACTGCGGCTCTGTAAATAAATGTTAGGATCACCGCAATATGCTTCAGAATATTTTATTTTTTTTCCGTTATCATCAAATAAGATTAATAAAAAAAAAGTACCAGATCCTGTAGAATCACATATTTCCTCGGCGCCAATTATATACCCAGGAAAACATATTCCATTCTTTTTAAAATTATTTCGTTTTAAATTACCTGATACCGAATAAAAAAACCATCCAATACACAATCCCCCGATAGATATTGCCATGAACAAATACTCATAATAATCCTGTCGTTGCTCTCTCATATGTCCAAACAAAAAAGCCGCAAACATATACCCTGCAAGCAGAATGAATACCATTGCAATAGGTGCACATCTTTCAGCCTGTTGTCTACGCGTTTTATATTTTATTTTACAAAACCTGTGCCTATTTTTTTTAATCATTTTATTCCCTTTATAATCTATGTTTTATGTCTTTCGCATTAGATTTCATCATCTGGATTAATTTATCCTGTATTTTTCACCAAATAGATCGGTGGTGGCGTAAAACCGCATAGTTCCTTGACATTTTAATACTGTTGCTTTCATCTATTAGATGAAAAAAGAGCTTCTGATTTGGTATAATATTAAGTGCAAAACGAAACAAAATACCATAAGGAGAAGCCCTATGAATAGTATAAAAGACACTGCGCTCGAAAGCAACCCCTATCTTAGAATTAACTTTGACGGAGGTGACCTGTCATCTGATGCCGGACTCCTTCTGATAAAGGAATTTGCAGAGAAAATAGGTCTTGTGAAACTC
>JAGBMJ010000095.1 GCA_017634975.1 Lachnospiraceae bacterium
GGGACTGCAGACCAGTTCGATGATATCACGATGCTGTGCATAAAATATTACGGGAATGATAGTGAGTGAACATATGAAACCAAAGGATACTACGAAGAAGAAAATAAAAAAGAAAAACAGAAAACTCCTGTTCCAGATCGGACTGGTCACGATGATCTATTCGCTGCTGGCGGTGCTGGTCACCAGCGGTATCCTGTATTGTGCCGTGGTCATCGTATATGTGCAGACTAAGCAGGATCAGCTGTCGGACGGACTGGAACGTGTCTACGGGAATATCTTTGAATCGGAATATCCCGTGGAACTGACCGAACGTATGCTGGATGCCATCGATGCGGATCCCGGCATTTTGACGGAACTGTTTCCGAAGCTCTATGTCGGCATAGACGATGAGAAATCGGATCAGCTTATGGAGCGGTATTATGATTATATCGAGACCTGGGAGCAGGAGTATGGGGAGATCGACCGGGGCTTTTACAAGGATATGCCTGAGGAATACCTGCCATGTGCAGTGGTGAACGAGTATTTTACTCTGTTTTATGATCTGGTATCCGAACAAAACGAATATCAGTATAAGAATATCTTGTTTTTGAGGATCTCTCAGGATGCACAGGGGGAATACTGTGGAAGAGTGCTGTTTCAGATGGACCAGGAAGACTGCGGGGAAAGCAGAGATTACTTCTTTCACTACTTTGACCAGCAACATATGGAATTCCTGTCACATCTGATCGAAAAGAACCGGTTCGGAGAGAGCTGGGACGATATCGCTGATCACAAAGAACTGGCGGATATGCTGAAGACGAACAGTCACGAGGTGGCCTACGAGGTAGATTATCTGAACGAAGCAAACGAAAGCATGACAGTATACTATCCGATTTTTATCGAGGATAAGCCGCGCTGCGTGCTTGCGATCACCTATGACTGGGCGGAGGCACAGGACATACTCAAGGATAATACTTCCGGACTGACCAGGATCGCCCTGCTTCTGGTGATGACTTCCGAGGTATTGCTGCTTTTATTCGTTTATTTCAAAGCGGTGCGTCCGCTTCGCCATGTTATGAAATCCATGCAGAAATATACGGAAGACAAAAACAGTGAAGAAGTGGTACAGGAAATGGACGAGGTACGGCAGCGGAACGAATTCGGTCTGCTTGCGGATTATATCTCGGATATGGTGCAGGAGATCGACCGCTATACCAAAAAGAATATAGAACTGGCCGGAGAAAAGGAAAAGGCTGCTACGGAGCTGGAGCTGGCAGCAAAGATCCAAAACGGTATGCTGCGGGTGGATTTCCCGAATACACCGGAGGTGGAGATCTTTGCGATGATGAAACCCGCAAGAGAAGTGGGCGGTGATTTCTATGATTTCTTTGAAGTGGATGCTACGCATATGGCTCTGGTCATCGCGGACGTGGCTGGAAAAGGCGTACCGGGTTCGCTCTTTATGATGTCGGCCCTGACGATGATCCGGGGCAAGACACTGGCAGGGGTATCTCCGGCGCAGATCCTGGCAGAGGTCAATGAGGAACTGTTAAAGGGCGGCGATTTCGGGGATATGTTCGTTACGGTATGGCTGGGGATCCTGGATCTGGAGAGCGGAATCCTCACGGCGACGAATGCCGGACACGAGTATCCCATTGTAAAGAAAGGGGAGCGTTTTGAACTGCTGAAAGACCAACACGGATTTGTCGTAGGCGGTATGGAAGGTGTGAAGTATCAGAATTATGAGATCGATCTAAGTGCAGGAGGTACGATTTTTGTATACACCGACGGTGTACCGGAAGCGACCGCCGCAAGTGATGAACTGTACGGTACCGACCGCATTCTGGATACGCTGAACCTGCATCCCGATGCCACACCGGCAGAACTGGCGAATGGCGTAAAGCTGGATGTAGATATCTTTGTGGGAGATGCAGAGCAGTTTGATGATCTGACAATCATGTGTTTGCGATATCACAGAAGTGCCCTCAGAAAGGATGGCTGACGGCGTATGACGGATAAAGGCTCGGAACAATTTTTTTGGCAGGCGGCAGAACGGGCCGGATGGGCGCTGGAGGATGCTTCGGTCCGGGAACGGCTCGAGGCACTGTATCGTGAGTACCGGCAGCTGTGTGAGGCAGATGCGTATCTGTACGGACAGGAAAAGGAGCCGTTTATCCGCATCTGTACCCCGGTCGACTGGAACGATGAAGATGCGGATGAGGAAGATACGGACGGCGGATCCGCGGAACTGAAGGATTGGACGGAGGCACCGCAGGATGTGCAGGCAGCCGGACGGAGGCAGGGAGCGGCAGAGTATTATGCCGCGCTGCAGGAAGTGTGCGCTGTCGCAAAACGTATCCTGCGTGATCTGGAGGAGACACTGGCCAGAGGAAAGAGCGGGAATGCGCCGGAGGAACAGGCCGTGATCGAGCAGCTGCGCCTGGTGGCAGGGCTGAACCGTAACCATTCGCCACGGGAAGTCGAAGCAGCACTGGCTAAGCTGGAAGAGAGTGCCTATCACTGTATGGTAGGAAAAAAGGGATTTCTCGGTATCAAAAATAATGTCGTACAAAAGGTGCAGGAGCTGGCAAAGGAAGGATGGGCTCTGGCAGGACAGGCACAGGTAGATCTGAACCTGACGGCACTGCCTGAAGAGGATCCGAAAAGCGGGATTGATCCGGAGCTTCCGTTGAGCAAACAGATGCAGCAGTCGATGGATGCGGCGCAGTTGCGGCGTAATACAGGGCGGCTGCAGCGGCTGGTGCGTTTTGATGATCTGCAGACGGATCTGCGATCTCAGCATCACAGACAGACACCGAAAAACTGAGCAGGAGAAAGACAACATGGAAAAGGAGAGCAGGTATGGCAATTTCAACGATGAGTGAATCGCAAAAACAGATGCTGGATAAACTGCGGCGAGGTCTGGAAATGAACCCGCAGGTATTGCTGCCGGAGGAAAAAGGACGCTTTTACCGGGCTCTGGATGCGCTGGAAGATCCGCAGGAGCCGGAGGAGGTTACTGTGATGCAGGATCCGGCGGCATTGCAGGTTCTGTTGACGAGTCTGCGTATGCTGGTGATCCGCCTCGGAAAGGATCATGGACTGTACCGGGATCTGATCGATGCCCTGCGCAGCATCGCTCCGGAGATGGCCGGGGAAGCGGAACGCATCGCGGAGCAGGACGAGCAGACGAGGCAGCGTGAACTGCAGCAAAGCATAGCGGATGCACAGAAGCGTTTTGATGATACTTTTCCCTGGATTGCGGAAGCTTCGGTGTTTAGCGGGGATACGGAGGAAAAAACTTCGGGAGAAGAGGAAAGAAAACCTTTTGTCGCCTATGTCTTTGAACAGCTGCTGAGCGCTGTGGACCGGGTAGAACTGGATCTGTATACGAAAAAGAAGCAGGAAGATACGCTGACGCACGAAGAGGTAATGGAAAGCCGTGAGCGTTTCTATAAACGGGCGGAAACGCGTGTCGAAGAAGAATTTCAAAAAGAAAAACCGGACGAAGTGTTCACCAGACGTATGAATGCCGTTTCGGAGATCCTGAAGATGGGCTGGAATCCGGACGATATGGAGATGGTGGATACTTTCATAGGTATCCTGGATCACATACCTTCCAAAAAGAAGATCCGTGAGCAGGGCGAAGCGGTGCTGGCGGAACTGCTTACGACAAAGGTGGACAGCTGGGAGCAGAGACAGATCCTGATGGATCAGATGAGCAGTTATTGTGAACAGGCCGGGCGGGAGCTCTATCCCGACGGAAATGCGGATCCCGCCTTTCAGGAAGCCGTGGCAAAGCTGGTGAACTTTGCCAACAAGGTCATCCGTAAAGAAGAGTATCCGGACGATCCGCAGTTTAAGGCACCGGATGCGAAACCGGACGAAAAAGAGATCGCTAAGGTGACCAGATCCGCCGTGGATCATGTTCTTGGAGCGCAGGATTATGAAGGACTGGAACGGAAACGTTCGCAGTCACTTTCCCGAAAGGCAACCCTGCCGAAAAAGCAGATCACGACGGAAGGGGAAGATGCCGGACCGGTGATCTGTGATCTGAACATCCGGGATGATTCGGAAGAGATGACGCTTCCTGAGCGCGGGAGAGGGCATCTGATCCTGGATCTCTCCGCCGGGATCCGCAGGAAAGAAGGGTATCTCGATGCGGCAACCGGAGAGTATTATTTTGCGGAGGAACTGGAAAAACTGCCCCATGGCATCTATTTTGCTGAGGAAAATACGCTTTTCAGGATCACATCCCTATCGCAGCTGGATGACCTGCTGGAACACATTCCTTTTGATGCAAAGACGGGAAAGGTAAATTCGGCAGACCGGATCCGAAAGAGCGCGAAGCAGTTTTTTGTGGACCGGCCGCTGGAAATCGCATATCGGGATCCGGAGGAGCGGGAACAGGTGCTGGCCTCTGTGATCCGTGCGCAGGAGATGCTGCTGAACTCGGAAGGAGAAAAGTACGGCATAAATGATCTGCGAAAGACCATCCGCAAGTATCAGGTAGAAAAGCAGAAGGGGGAGGATCCGCAGCAGATCACGCAAACGGAAGATGAGCTGATACTGCAGCTGCGGCAGTATATGGAGGCAGTGCCGGAGCGGATCGGACGGACGAGCAGGAAGAATCTGGAATATGCATGCGATCTGTTGTGCGGTCTGCAGCGGGAGCGCAATTTCCGAAAGAAAAACCGGCAGTATGAGGAAGAAGCGTCAAAGAAAGAAAACAGCAGGGAAGACGAAATGAATGCCTGCATGCGGATCCAGTCGATGCTTGGAAATAACCGGTCCGGTCTGGAAGCAATGTTCCGTTCGGTGGAAATGATCGGAGGGGATCCTGCATACGCGGACAAGGCATTTATGCGTATGCGAAAGGCAATGCTGGAATGCGCATCTCTGGATGAGCAAAAATACAGCATCCGCGAAATGAACAATGCGTATCAGGAGCTCCATCGTTCGGCGGTTGCCTTTGCCACGGAGCACGGATGGAATTCCATGGATGCCCTGCAAAAAGCCGGGAGCGAGAAGGAAAAGCAGATGATCTCCACGGTGCAGAAAATGATCCGCACGGGAAAGAATATGTCGGTCAACCTGCTGGAGATTTCCGGAAGAGTGCGGGATAAGACCTCGCCGCTGCAGACGATGATGTACCGCATCCTGGAAGAATATGAGGAAGAGGTCGCTCAAAAGGAGCATAAGAAAAAAGAGAAGGAAAAAATCGAGCAAAGGAACCGGGTTCCGGAAGTAAAAGAAAAGAAGATCCCTGATCCGGTGCTGAGAAAGAAATAAACCATCGTATTAGACCACCATGTGAGAGCATGGTGGTTTTTGATCGCAGTATTTTTACTTTCGCCTCCTTCGCTTGCACTTTGCTTGCACTTAATATGGTAGGATTGTCATAGTTAAGGTTGAAAAGCCCAAAAGCAATTTGGAACAGCATACGGAAAGGAAGGTATAAGAATATGCCGAAACGAAACGGACAGGGAGCAAACGGGAACAACGTACAGCCCAATGAAGAGGTTCAGAACGGGCAGGTAAATGAAGAGATCGAAAATCTGCAGGCAAATGATGAGGTGGAGATCGAGCCGGTTCCTAATGTTTTGGATGATAATGAACTGCGAAGAGTCGATGCGCTTAACGAGGAGGATATTAAAGCCTTTGAAGGCGAAGTGGCAGAAGAGCAGGCTGAAATAGAACAAGACTTTGAAGAGATCGGTTTTCAGGATACCGCCGATATCAAAGAGGGGCTGCTGCAGTCTTTTAACAGCGATCTTTATAACGACAGCTTAAGTTTTGAGAGAACCGCGGCATATAAAAATACCTTTATAAAGACACTTGCGCAGGAGAAGGACGCTCTTGCGGATAAGAACGGTCCTGCGGGAGCAGCAATCGATGCCCAAACGGATGCGCTCAAGAATAACTGGGGCGTAAATGACATGGATCTCATCCGGGAAATTACTCTTTCCGTAAAAACAGCGCAGGATGAAGAATTGAAGACGGACGGCGGGGAGCTTCTTGAAAGTATAAAAAATATCCACACCGGTACTGTTGATCTCCGCGATTATATCCTGGACGGTATGGAAGCATATTGCAGAAAGCTGGCAGACAAGGGACAGGACATGGAAAGCAGCAGACTGCTGGGACTGGTGGAAGCGGCAAGAACCCGTGACCTGCACTACACGGAATTTCCGGAAGACGAGACAGTACATGATATCGCAAACAGGAAGGGGGCTTTTAATACCCTTGTAGAGGGTGTTGATAACGAAAATGTAAAGGCAAAGAACGGAAAGCCGGGGATCGATTATAAAAAGCTCGAAAGAAAATACATGCTGCTTGCCATGGAGCATAATAAGAAAAGCTATGAAGAAAAGCAGGAGATACGTGCAAAAGGCGATTATGTCATGCAGAAGAGCGATGATGTCGAGCAGGAGGAGTTCAAGCAGAATTACGTGCAGGATATGGCAGGCATAAAGATCAGCAACCGGACGGCAGCCAAAAAAGTCTTTGGCGACAATGTTTTTGACGGCTCGGATGCACTCCATGAGCAGGCAGAGAGAGCGGACCGTACCGTGAAGATCCATAATGCAAACGGCAATAAGTCCCTCTTAAAGGGAGAAAATGTACTGGAGATCGATGTGGCCGGAAGCGGCCTGCATCTGACGGAGCGTGATTACCACGGCTTTGCCGGGAATACCTATAACGGAAAGAACCTGAAGTTATGGGAAGAACCGATCAAGCTTCAGTATGGCGATAGGACACCGGTTACCGGTTTCCCGGATGTTCACAGCGTACGTAAAAAGGAAACCAATATCCGGGTGGGGGATAAAAATGTCAATAAGACACGTTATACCATACCGGGCCCGATGCCGAAGCCGAATTCCAGGGGCTGGTTTCATGGCCTTTTAGATACGGGAAAATATAAAATACATAACAGCAATGCTATAGCACTTCAGGTCGCCAAGGACTATCTGACACCCATTTTTAATACATGGATCGAAGAAAAAAAGAAGAATCCGGATTTTGAACCTGAAAATCTGAATATCAATGTGTCCGGTTACAGCAGGGGCGCCGTGTCGGCAGGAGTCTCCGTTAAGGATATCCGAGACTGGGTGAGCAATCATCCGGAGTATAAGCAGTTTAATGACAAGGTAAAGTACCAGACCATTCTTTATGATCCCGTTCCCGGACCGGATGGTTCCATGAAGGGACATGGAAAAATTGACTTCCGAAAGGATGAGAAGCCGGATCCGAATCTGGATCTTACGCTGATACATTCGCTCTCTGTCAATCATTCCAATTTTTTTGATCCGCAGAGCGTACGGGGCGCAAGCCGAATCATATTAGGAACGACCATGCATGCCTGCACCCAGGATATGGTGGATAACAGCCAGAGGGGTATCGTAGGAGACGGCAAAACCCACCGTAAGGGCTTCTTTGACACATCGACAGGGGAATGCTACCGGGGCAGCGGGCTTTCGGATCTGCCAAAGGGCGTATATTTTTCGGATGAGAACCAGAACCTTGTACGGCTTACCAGCTATTCACAGATGCCGAAGCTTTTAAAGAGCCTGGAGCTGGATCGTGAATCCACGTCCAAAAGCTGGAAGAGGTTTATACCCGGTACGGAAGCCTATGCGAGACGGATGCAGGACAGCCGCCGTGATATTATAGCCGGTGCCGTGAAAGATTACATGCTGGATAATCCTCTGGATATTTCCTACGAAAGCGAACACGAGCGGGCTTATGAACATAAGAAATTTGAAAAGACGGTAGATAAGCTGATCGAAGATACAAAGGCTAAGAACTCCATGTCTAAGCAGGAGTACGAGACGTTTCAGAGCTTTCAGGAAAAGCTGGAAGAATACGCATCGGCAGATAAGAATACAAAGGAAGGACGCGAACTCCGTACAGCGATCTTAAAAGATGCCGCAGACCTGATGCGCGCGGATAAGGGAAAGCCGGAAACCTCAGATCGTCTGGAGAAGATCAGTGATGTCTATTCGATCCTTCAGAGAGATATGGTATATGAGGAGAAGGGACTTACACCTTCCAAAGGACGCCAGCAGCTCAGCGATTCCGCATTACGGGCGCAGAGCATGAAGGCGAACAGCCGCTACGAAAAATTCGGGCATATGCAGGAGCAGCTTGGCGATATCAGCAAAAAGGCGGGAAAGCTTCTTGAGGATATGCAGAATCATTTAAAATCCGGAGGATCGAACAATTCCTCCGAGTATAATAAGTTTTACTATGCCGTAAAAAAGGTATCGGAGCTCTCTGCAGACAGTTCTTCCATCAGTGAGATCCGGACGGCTCTGGAAGATATGTACAAAGCATCGGATCAGTATATAGAGAAGAAAACAGGCGGCTTATTTAAGACCGGCTCCGACTTCGGAAAAAAGAGGATCGAATTTGCAAAGGATGCAAGATCCATGGCTTCCGGTCTGATGCAAGAGGCAGATAGCGCCTTTGACGGCATCACCCGGACGGATATGACCATACAGGAGCATATGGAATATCAGACGGTCCGTATCAATGAGCTTGCAGATATCCGGGAAAAGAAACGTGCTCCTAAGAAAAAGGTGAAGGAAGAAGCGGTCGAAAATAAGGAAGAAGCTGCACCGGAAAAGAAGGACGAAGTAAAAGCGGAGGAGCCGAAGGCAGAACCTAATGCGCAGGAAGCAAAGGCAGAACCGGAAATGCGAAAAGGACCGAGTTTTTCCGTAGGAGCGGAGCCGGAAGCACAGGAGGCGAAGGCAGAACCGGAAGTGCGAAAAGGACCGCGTTTTTCCATAGGAGCGGAGCCGGAAGCAAAGGAAGCAAAGTCAGAACCGGAAGTGCGGAAAGGACCGAGTTTTTCTATAGGAGCGGAACCAAAGCATCCTGAACCGGAAAAAGAAGAACCGAAAAAAGAAGAGCCGAAAAAAGCGGCACAGAAGCCGGATTCCACCAAAGCGCATAATGTCGATGGCTGGGACAGCGAGAATTATTTCTATGATTCCAATGCTGCAGCCAAAGCCCGCGAGGCGGCAAAACAGGATAAGGAAGGAGCGCGGAAAAAGATCTCTCTGACTGAATTGAGCGAAAGGGAAGGCGTACAGAAAAAGAGAGAATTCACCAACCTGAGCGTGGAATCAAGAACACACGAAGCAAACATGAAGAAAGTCAGCCAGACGGGCATGAAAAAGTAAATCCCCAAAAGGAGAATTGTGATCCTTTGACCACCATGTGAGAGCATGGTGGTTTTTTGATGGGAAATTGAAAAATTGAATGAAAACGACCTGCAGATGCTGGAGGTGCCGATGGTCTCGCTCTGGAAGACAATGCAGAAGATGGAAGGCGTGGAGGTCGAAGGTCAGCAGCCGGTGAAGCTGGCGATGGAACTGATCGAACAGCAGGGCGGCAAAGAGGAACTGCTGCTGCAGTGCGGGCAGTATAATCAGGATCCGAAATATGAATCCACGGCAGAAAATGTGCTGATCTGCTGGACGAGGCTTATCCTGCATGCCGGGTTATATGCGCTGTTCGCAGTGGGAGCGCTGGAATACATGGATAAGGACAAACGGTAAGGCCCGGATAAAACCCGGGGAAAAAGGTGGTGTTTTGGCGGCGACCGGAAACGGATCGCCGCTTTTTCTATACATGGAAATATTTTTTTGGAAAAGTGATTTTTGCTTGCACTTTGCTTGCACTTTGCCGTTTATAATGAAATCCAACAAGTGTTTAAGATCAAGATCATATTTACGGAGGAAAAGTACATGATCACAGCAAAAGAAAGACAGCAGTTAAAAAAAGATCTGGTTATTCTGGGTAAATTATCCCCGGAGGCATTTAAGATCTATGTGGATTCAAAAGCGAAAAAATATCTGGATCATGCGACAAATTCAATGCAGCTTAAGGATAAACTGAGTCTGGAAACGGATGCCGGCAGCAGAGAAAACGTATATGTTCCTCTGAAAAAAGCGCAGCTGAACGAGGAGAGAGTGTTTCGGAAGGATGCAAAAGCGATCAGTGATAAATTGAAAGAAGAGATCGCAAAGAGTCAGGGAAAGAAGAAAGAGCTTCTGACCTATTATGCAAATCGCTTTGGAGAAGTGGCACAGCCGACTTCGGAAAAGAGCACGCCGATCGCGGCAGAATGCAGGGATATGCTCAATTATGTTACTGTCGGTCGCAATGATGTGACGTCAGTGATCGACAACGGGATATCCTTAAAGAACGGTAAGGTGCTGCGGCCGTTTGATCTGATGATCGAAGGGGAACGTCTGCACCAGATCATGAACAAGTATCAGGCGGCAAAGAAGAACAATGAACTGAGCCGGAAAAAGGAGCTGGAATACAGAACTGCTCTGGATAAGACAATTAAGAAGATCAATAAAGAGCTGGATGTATGGAAGGAGCTGAAACCGGAGGATCTGGCGGGGGAAGACAGAAATAAATTATCGACCGATTTTCAAAAGTCTCTCGATACGAAGACGCTGCCGGCGGCCATGCAATCCTTAAGCAGCCATGTGAGCGCATATCAGATGGCATTAAACCTGGGATGGCCGATCAGTGATCTGAATGCATTTGCAACGGTCTGTGATGCTTCGATGCGGGAACACGGAGACCGCAAAAAAGCGTATGCAAATATACGTGCTAAAATAGTCAAAACCAATTACATCGATGCAGCAGATCCGGAAAAGATGCGTGATGATCTTTTTGTGGAACTGAAGACGGATATGGAGAATGCGGAAAAGATTCCAGCGGAAGGAAACCTGTTATCTTCGGATTATCACGGTATCGTAGAGATCTCCCAGGCGAGCGCACTCAGTCTCGCGGAAAAAGAGAATCTGAAAGCACGCTACCAGATCCGCCGGAATAAGAACAATGCGGAAAATGAGAAACGGGTGGAAGAGCCCAAGGCGGAGCCGAAGGAAGACGCAGGGGAAGAACGTAAGGAAGATGCGAAGGCTGTTGCAGCACCGGAGAAAAAAGAGGAGCTTCCTGTTCCGAATGATAATATCATCCATGAAGAACCGGTGGATGTCGATGAAGAGATGAGCGAGGAGGAAATGCAGGCGCTCCTCAATTTTGAGAAAAACCGGGAGAAGGAGGAAGATGAGAAGCTTCGCCGGGAACTGGAAGAAGGGGAGCGAAACAACGAACCGGTCGATGTTGAACAGTTTGAAAAGAAATTGGATGAGGAGGAGCCGGTTGTTCCGAAGCTGCGGAATGAAGCACTGGAGTTCTTGGGACGGCAGGCAGAGCAGGATCCGGATCCGAATGAGGAACTGGATGAGCAACTGGAACAGTTGGGTGAGGAGATAAAGCAGGAAGAGCAGAAACAGGAAGAACAGAAACAGGAAGAACAGAAACAGGAAGAACAGGGGAATAATGAGCCTGAGATCCATAACAATGCTGTAAACGAGCCGGAGAATGTCATCGTAAATGCAGAACGGGAAAACGCGGCGGAAGAAGAGAACCGGCAGAATAATAATGATTTTCAACTGGAAGCAGAGGATCGTGATGACGATGATTTTGACTACGGAGAAGATGACAGAGAACGGAATGATCAAAATGAGCTGAACCGGGATGATGGAGAAGATGACTTCCGGATCGAAGGTATCGAGAATGTTGCGAATGCAAATGACCGAAATGGGAATGCTCAGATTATTGAAAACAATGAGATTGAACAGGCTCTTTACGGCGCAGGACCTCAGATCGATGAATTGCAGCTGGGCAGAAATGCGCAGGGTGTGGCGCAGAATATCGCGCAAGCACCGGCAGTGGATTATCGGGAGCGGGATGCTAAGACATTGGCGGAGTACAGAAAGGGTCTGGAAGGCAATCTGCTGACGATCCATGATGTACAGAAGGCACGTGAAGACTGGGCTGCTGAGGCAATCCGTCGTGCGGGTGAGATCCCGGATCCGGACGATCTACGCAGAAGACAGTATCTTTTCCAGGCTACCGCATTGGCAAACGGCTGGAATATTACCGATATGGAGGCACTCGATGCCTTCGTGAAATGCGTGGAGACGGCGCCGGAAGAGGCCAGAGAGGAAGGCAGGGATCTGCTGAACAATATCGTTGGCGTGCGCGTCTTGAACCGGGAAAGTCGGGCGCATATCTTTTCGGATATGATGGACTATGTTGCCGAGCGCGCATTGAATGCTGCAGATGAAGCGGAGCGGGAAAATCTGCGGTCCGTAAGAAGCGGACTGATAGAAAGTATGGATCAGAGATCCTACTGGGCAGAATTTCCGAAGGATGCCGGGCTGGTGCAGCAGGCGAACCGGGAGAAGAAACTTGGGCAGATCGAATTCTTTGAGGACGGGAAGAAGACTCTCGGACAGGAAAGGGACCGGGTGATCCGCAGACAGCTGCAGGCATATCAGCGCAGCGCCAGACTGCGGGATGAGAAGGACCGCAGGAATGTAAGGGAAAAGAATACCTATATACTGCCCTCCATGAGCAGGGAAGAACTGGAAAAGTGGACAAATAACGGAGGACGCAGAGAGGTCGGAGCTCATATCGGACTCCGCGATGCAGCAAAATTTGTCATGGGTGGGGATATTTATGAGGATACCGACCGTAAATATCTTGGAACAGAGGAAGAACGTACGGTACCGATCCATCATTCCATGGGAACCAAGTATAACAATCAGGGCTCTCATGTGCTTCAGATCGATATCGGAGGTTCCGGATATATGTTACCGACCCATGAGCATCATGGGATCAGTGCCTGGAAAGGGAAAGGTCTCTATGCGGGTACCGATGGCGAGACGGAAACAGAGAAAATGCTCCGGGAAGAGTACGGTGAGCGGACTCCGGTAAGAGGCCATGAAAAGAAGAACCTTATTCGGAGAAAGAGCTCGGAGTTTGTAACAAAGGATGGGAAAAAAGTATCGAAAGAACGCTTTTTCATACCGGGCCCGCTGGCTCTTGGCGGAACGGCAAATATGGGGGATTATTCGATCGAGAATACCAGGCAGGTGGTCTGCCGAATCGGGGAAGATTTCCTGACGCCGATCTTTAAACGATGGGAAGCAGGAGAGGAGGCACCTTCGAATATCCATATCGATATCACCGGACACAGCCGCGGAGGCTGTGGAGCCGGGGAAGGTACCGAACTGTTAAAAGACTGGATCGCAAATCATGAGATTTACAAAAAGTATGCCGATAAAGTTGTGATCGATACGATCCAGATGGATCCGGTACCGGGATTCGGCGACCGGACCAATCATGGCAGGGTGGACTATCGAAAGAATGATAATGCGGAGGGACTGAAGCCGAGAGTGGGCGGCACGGTGATCTATTCCATGTCGATAGATCATGGGGATGCATTGTTCCGGCCGCAGGAAGTGCGAAACGCAGATCGTGTCATTATCGGATTCACCTCACATGCCGTAGGCCTCAATCTGGTTGATCGTACACAGATGACTGTGGAACAGGACGGACAGGCGCATCGGAGAGGCTTCTATGATATGGAGACCGGAGAGTTTTATCGCGGCAGCGGTATCTCGGAATTGCCGGAAGGAGTCTATTTTTCGGACGATAAACAGAATCTGCTCCGTATCAACAGCTTCTCCCAGCTCAACGAACTGATGGATGTGGCATGCATCGGCGCAGACCGGCATCATGAACGTCAGAATGTGCTGCGTGCTTCCGTAAAAAGCTGGTTTGCCGGTCATAAGATCACTTCGACATACCGGCATCCGGAAGAACGAGAGCAGATCCTGCAGCAGACAATGCGTGCGGAAGAGAAGATCAAAATGAGTACCGACCTGGAGTTTGGGATGGGAGCGGTCCGGGAGCATCTGTTTATCCTGGACGAAGCCAGAAAGACCAAAGACCGGGAGCAGATCCGTGCTGCAGAAGATGCTGTAGTACAGCAGTGCCGTAATTTTATGGAGCGGGCGCCGATGAATACGAAGACGTACGGCAGACAGATGCGCAATCTGGAACTGGTCGGTGACCTGATGAGCGGTATGCAGCGGGAGCGTAATTTTGCAGATAATAACATGCAGTATACAAAACGCAATGAACCGCTGGCGCAGGAAGAAAAGGACAGACGGATCACTGCAGATGCGGCAAAAACCGATGCGATCCGCAGCAGTTTAAAGCAGCAGGTACAGGAATTTACCCGCAAACTGGATGCACAGGAAAAACGTTACGGAAAGGATCAGAAGAACAGCGCCGAATACACAAGAATGCGGGATGCACTGAAAGAGTGTTCGCAGCTGGATGAGCGGAGCAGCGTAAGAGATATTATGGGATCCTTATCCGAATTGCACTCGGCAACGCGTTACTATCTGAACCGGCGAAGCGAATGGAACACGCTGAAGTTCGGAAGAAGTATGAAGAACAAGATGCGTTATGCGTTCAGTGCTTCCACCAGACAGCGTGTGAATTTTGTCCGCGACATCGAAGAGACAACCAATCAGTTTATGAGCAACTTTGCGGAACTGGCGGGGGGTGTTACCGATAAGAACAGCAGCCTGCTGGAAGTGATCGCAAAGAAATCACCGCAGCTGGCGTATGGTGTGGCTGAGATCGAGCAGATCCGCAAGGACCGGGAAAAGGCGTTGCTGGAGCAGGTTGCGGAGCCGGTCAGAGAGCAGAATCCGCAGGTATTCGGGGAAGAAAATGCGGAACAGCCAAAAGAGCCGAAGAAGGAAGATGTGAAGAACGAGGCTCCGAAGAACGAAGAACTGAAGAAGGAAGAGCCCAAGAACGAGGAGCCGAAGAAGGAAGAACCCAAGAAGGAAGAACCCAAGAAGGAAGAACCCAAGAAGGAAGAACCCAAGAAGGACGAGCTGAAGAACGAAGTACCGAAGAACGAAGCACCGAAGAAAGAAGAGGCTCCGAAGAAAGAAGAGGCTCCGAAGAAAGAAGAGGCTCCGAAGAAAGAAGAGGCTCCGAAGAAAGAAGAGGCTCCGAAGAAAGAAGAGGCTCCGAAGAAGGCAGATGCTGAGAGAAAAGACGCAGTGCCGGAAGTCGGTATCGCTTCGAGAGTGGAACTGCCGGGGAAACCTAAGGATGCTGCGTATGAAGCAGATATCGCTTCAATAGTGGAACTGCAGGGAGAACCTAAGGACGCCGGGCAGCCGAAGAACGCGGAAAAAAAGACGCAGGAATGGAGCATCAGCAAGGGCGATACCATGGAATATCACGCAGAACCGAAAAAGCAGCGCTTTAGCATTTCGCAGGAGGCTTCTATGGAATACGCGGCTGAAAAGAAAGAAGCGGGTGCAGCGGTGGAGAAGAGTGCGGATCCGGAAAAACGGGTTGCGGTCAATGTGGAGGGCTGGGGAAAATCCAGTTTCTTCTACGAGTCCAAACCGGTCAAAGGTGAGCGGAAAAAGACCGACTTCACCTCTCTGGTACAGGAAGGGAAAAAGGATGCACCGAAAAAGCCGGATTAC
>JAGBMJ010000096.1 GCA_017634975.1 Lachnospiraceae bacterium
ACATTTATCAGCCTATTTGTCAAGTGTTTTCAAGGAAAAAATAATAAAAAAAACAGAGAATATTTCATCTCTGTTTTGGTAAAAATATGAGTATATGAGCCTAGGGATGCTTATCTAAATGCCATTGGAACCGTCCCCGTGGCTCACCCAAGAACCGTCCCCATGGCTCACCGATAAACATGAATTTGTCGAAACACCGTAATGTATGGTATACTGTCACTATGCGTATATGGATAAAGACTTGGAAAAATGCACATCTCATCAAGCAGACCACGATCGTGCGGGACGAAGAGGATACCCGTACACATAAGGTTCTGCATGCTTTGGAAGAAGGGTGCCATGAACTGGATGTGGCCATTCCGATCTGGCTTGAGAAAAACATCAAAGAATTTAAGCACGCCGCTAAGACACGCTTTTATCAGGATAATTTTATCGAGTCCGTGGAATTTGATTTTCTAGAGCTGCAGGTGATCGAAGAAGACCTCTTCTGATCTGCGCATTTGGGTGTGTAAAGAATTATCTGTAAATAAAACCTTCCGGTACGAGTCCCTTAGAGATGTAGTTACCCCATGGTTTTGTCCTATTGGATTATTGACGTCTGCAATATACCTTTTTTCAGCCCAGGACTGCTTCAGCCTTTGACCGATCTACTCTGACTTTCCGATGCGATGAAATAACTCAATATCACTGTATCGATCTCATTCGTTCCAAGCGGATTCGCTGTCGTTTCCTCTGTAATGATCAGATTTTTTCCAAGAACAATCCCGTCCTTCAGCATAGATTTCATTTTGAACACCGCTTGTCTCGCGTACTCTCTATCATCCAGCATCCCCCTGTGTTCCCAGAAAACTTCTTTACGCATTCTGACATTCAGGATCGTAAAGTCCGGATAGACCTTTGTCCCGTTTGAAAGCATCAAAGGGCACTCATATTTGTAGGGGATCCCTTTAGCCGCCAGCTTGTTCGCGATCGTCAGTTCCGACTTGGAGCGTACCATTTCCCCATTGTCGGTTTGATACACCGGAATATGATCCGGAATCGATTTTCCTTCATAAGGGATGCTAAGCCAATTTGTTATATAGTCTTCATCTGACATATCTATCGGCGTGATATATTGCTTGACCTCCTTGGGAAAATCCGAATAAGTCTGCTGTATCTTTTTCGTCATACCATCTGATTTTTTCAGTAAAATTTCCAGGTTTTTGATCTCTGTTTTCAAGTACTTCAGCACTTTCTCATTATAGGATTTTTGAAGATAAGCCCGAATTGTCTGTGCATCGGATTTACGAATGTATTTTCCTCCATTATCTGATTTTCCATCCCGAAGATAGAATTGAACACGTTTTCCTGAATTCACAATATGGATAAGCCCACTGGGCGCTTTTTGATTTTCACTCTCTATCTTTTGCAGGTATACCACTATTTCCTGATAACGGCGTCTTGCCTCCTCATATAAAAAAGTAGTGTTAAGCAAGTTTGATTCATTATTCTGTTTCATTTTGAAATTCCTTTCTTGATTTGTTTTAAGTTGATTTGCTTCGTATTGATTTGCCGTGGGATTCTGCTTTCCGGATGGAGCGCTTACGGAAAGCATCAGATTTGTGGATTTTTCCGGGTTTTGATGCTTTTTTCGGGTGGAGCGATTACGGAAAGCATCAGATTTGTGGATTTTTCCGAGTTTTGATGCTTTTTTCGGGTAGAGCGCTTACGAAAAGCATCAGATTTGTGGATTTTTCCGGGTTTTGATGCTTTTTTCGGGTGGAGCGATTACGGAAAGCATCAGATTTGTGGATTTTGCTGAATTTTGATGCTTTTTCTGAGTGGAGCGATTACGGAAAGCATCAGATTTGTGGATTTTTCCGGGTTTTGATGCTTTTTCTGAGTGGAGCGATTACGAAAAGCATCAGATTTGTGGATTTGGCTGGATTTTGATGCTTTTTTCGGGTGGAGTGCTTACGGAAAGCATCAGATTTGTGGATTTTTCCGGGTTTTGATGCTTTTTCTGAGTGGAGCGATTACGGGAAGCATCAGGATCTAAAGAAGAAAGAAGAAGCAACGCCCCACCCTAAGATAGGGCATCGCAATCAAAATACAAAAAGAAAATTATTCGTTCTCTGTCGTGACCGGTGTTTCGCTCTCACCGTCGCGCAGCATCCGCTGCATTGTTTTCCATCCCAGGGTGGCACATTTGACACGGGCAGGCATGTGTGCAATGCTCTCAAGAGCTGCTGCCTCTTCGAGCGCTTCGATCTCGGCCGGATCCACGGTCGAGCGCACCATTCCCATAAACGTCTCAGCAAGCTTCAATGCCTCTTCTTTGGACTTTCCGATGATCACATCCAGCATCATATCCGCAGATGCCTGCGAGATTGCACAACCGGAGCCGTTGAAAGCACCATCGGTCACAATATCGTTCTCATCCAGTTTGAGAGACAGATAGATATCGTCACCGCAGCTGGGGTTCACGCCATTTAAGATCATGGACGGATTCTCCAGGTCGTGCTTATGTGAGGGATGTAGGTTATGCTCGTTTACGATCTCACGATACAGATCTTTCAGTTCTAAGCTCATATTTTTCTCCTAAATGTATCAAAATAGTATGCGGTTTGGTAGAATGATGCAGCTACAGGCTGCGGTGACAACTATGGTGGAACACCTCATCCGTCAGCTTCGATGACAGCTGTCTCGTCTCCGGCTCGATCGGTGTAAAACGTGCGCCACCGACACGCAACATCCCTCAAAAGAGAAGGCAAGATGTATTGTTGCGCCACTCAAAAGGAATGCAAGAGCCAGATCAGAAGCCCTGCAACCTACTGATTAAATCCCTGCCATTTGCGAATCAGAATCCCAGCCATTTGCGGATCTTACCCATCGCATCGATAAAGCGCTCCGCTTCTTCTTCGGTATTGTAGAAATAGACGCTGGCTCTGGCCGTCGCGCGGAATTCCATCCGGCAGTGTTCCTGCAGGTATTCCATCAGCGGCTGTGCGCAGTGATGTCCGGCGCGGATGGCAATGTGTTCATCATCCAGCACTGTGGAGATATCATGCGGATGGCAGCCCTCAATATTGAAGGTCACGATGCCGCTGTGTAACGCCGCATCTTCCGGTCCGTACACCTGCACATACGGAAGCTGTTTCATCCCTTCGAGCAGGATGGCAGTCAGTTTCTTTTCATGGGCTTCGATCGCGTCAAAACCGACCTGCTGCAGATACCGGATCCCGGCAGCCATCCCTACCGCATCTGCCGCATTCACTGTTCCCGCCTCAAACTTGTGCGGGAGCTCCGCATAGGTCGCACTGTTTCGCGTTACATATTCGATCATCTCACCGCCACGTAAGAACGGCGGCATCGTTTCCAGCAATGCACGCTTCGCATACAATGCACCGATGCCCATCGGTCCCAGCATCTTATGCCCGGAAAAAGAAAGGAAATCGCAATCCAGCGCCTGTACATCCACCGCCTGATGCGGTACGCCCTGCGCACCGTCCAGTACCAGTACGGCTCCCGCGGCATGTGCCAGCTTAGCGGCATTTGCCACCGGTGTCACCCGGCCCAGCACATTGGAGACCATCGTCATAGCAACGATCTTTGTTTTGGATGTGATCACCGCCTTCAGCATCTCTTCCGTGATGATCCCGTCCGCCTGCGGCTCCAGAAAGACCAGCTTAGCCTTCTTCGCATCCGCTACCATCTGCCAGGGCAGAAGATTACTGTGGTGCTCCAGAACCGTAAGTACGATCTCGTCACCTTCCTGCACATTGGTCATCGCATAGGAATACGCCACCAGGTTCAGGGCCTCCGTGGCATTTCGTACAAAGATGATCTCACAGTCTTCTTTGGCATGAACGAACTCCGCCACGGTATGGCGCGCCTGTTCATACGCTTCGGTTGCGCCCACACTCCACTCGTACAGACCGCGCAGCGGGTTAGCATTGGTCGTTTTGTAAAAATGCTCAACGGCCTCCATCACCTGTCTCGGCCGCTGGCTGGTCGCTGCATTATCGAAATATATGTATTTGGGATCCTGCAGGATCGGAAAATCCCCGCGGATGGATTTGACATTTAACATGATACGTTATTCCTTTAATTATTCTATATCGTAACGGATACACCTCGTCCGTCAGCTTCGCTGACACCTGTCCCGCCTGCCGGGTCTCCGGTCGGTCCGGAGCAGATGTCCCCCGGACGTACGGAACCGGTCCTCGCTAAACGTATGCTACCGCACACAGCGTCCTCAAGCGTACGACAGGAAGCTGTAATTACTTGCACAGCCCGTTACAGTCGGTACGGTTGCAGTAAGCGCGGTCCACGTAATAGCCGGCCTGACGGTAGATCTCTTCATCCGGGATGCGTGCGGCCACTTCCATGATACGCGCCCGTACCATCAGCTCCTGTGCCTTGGCTTCGTCAATACCGCGGCTCTGCATATAGAAGAGCATCTCCGGGGAAAGCTTGCCGATCGTCACGGCATGCCGCCCGCTCACCTTTTCCTCTTCGCCGAGGATCATCGGGTTGGCTTTATTGACGATGTCATCCCCGAGTACCAGGATGTCCTCTTCCTCATCACCTTCGGCATCCGTACAATACTGACGGAAATCAAGGGTCTCACGGGAGACTTTTTCCGCCTTCTCAAACAGTACACCGTGGAAGCGCATCACGCCCACGCTCTTCTTCCCGCGGAAGGTATCCACATAATTATAATCCAGAAAACTCTCCGGCATCGCAATATATCCCAGATCCGCCCGCAGTACGGAAGCCTCCCCGATCTGGTCAAAGCATGCCCCCAGATACGTGCGTTGTGCTCCCAGCTCCAGCTGTGTATAGTTAAAGTCAGCCTCTTTCTGCTGCTTGACACCAAGATCATCAAAGAAGACATACTCTTTCGGCAGCATCTGCACCTTGATCAGATGCATCCTGGCTCCTTCCTCCAGGTAAACACGTGTGGAAGATCCCACAAAGCCCTTTGTACCTTCCTTACCGTCAAAGTACTGGATGAGCGTTATTTCGGCCCCCGCCTTCACATGGATCAGAACCGATTCCAGCGCTGCGGAATCTTCAAAATGGTCGTAGGTGAATTTCACCGGTGCCTCGATCTTTCCTTCCACCTCGTAGAGCTGTGTCTTCACACCGGCTTCGTCCATGAGCGCATCGATCTCCGCACCCATACCGGTCTGAAACTGTTCCGGCGCATACATCGGGAACTTGCCTGCCACGATGGCTTCCGGCACATTCTCGCACCCGTGTGCCCTGCTCCAATCTATAAATCCCGCACGATCCAGCTCGCCCGCAAACTTCATCCCCTGCGGCAGCTGCACCTCCTGCCGATAGCTCTTCTGTCCAAATGCCGCGTCCACCGGCATCTTTGCTTCGTTAAAATCCAGCTTGTTCCAGGTAAGCACCGGCAGATGATTTACAATTCTCTTACTCTCCATAACTTACCCCATCTCCATTTCCAGTTTGATCAGGTTGTTCATCTCAGCCGCGTATTCCAGCGGCAGTTCCTTGCTCACCGGGTTGGCAAAGCCGCTTACGATCATCGCGCGTGCCTCTGCCTCACTGATGCCGCGGCTCATCATATAAAATACCGCCTCATCGCTGATCCGTCCGATCTTTGCTTCATGTCCCACATCTGCCTTATCCGTACGGATGTCCATCGCCGGCACCGTATCGGAACGCGAGATGCTGTCCAGCATCAGAGATCCGCAGTTCACAGAGGCCTTGGAGCCTTCCGCCTGCTTCCGGATCTCCACGGAACTGCGGTAGGTACTGATACCGCCGCTCTTGCAGATCGACTTGGTATCGATGAAGCTCGATGTATTCTTACCCAGATGGATCATCTTGGCACCCGTATCCAGATTCTGTCCCTTACCGGCAAACGTGATACCGGTAAACTCCGCATGGGAGCCGTCGCCTTTTAATACCGAGGTCGGATACAGATACGATACGTGAGATCCGAACGATCCCGAGATCCACTCGATCGTACCGCCCTCTTCGCAGATGGCGCGCTTGGTATTTAAGTTGTACATATTCTTGGACCAGTTCTCGATCGTTGAATACCTTAAGTGCGCATTCTTACCGACAAACAGCTCCACACAGCCCGCATGCAGATTGGCCACGTTATACTTCGGTGCGGAACAGCCCTCGATGAAATGCACATCCGAGCCTTCGTCCACGATGATCAGCGTATGTTCAAACTGTCCGGCTCCCGGTGCATTCAGTCGGAAATAGGACTGCAGCGGGATATCCACTTTGGTTCCGGGCGGAACATACACAAAAGAGCCGCCGGACCATACCGCACCATGCAGTGCAGCAAACTTATGATCCGTGGGCGGTACCAGTTTCATAAAATGCTCCCGCACCATATCGGCATACGGTCCGGTCAGTGCACTTTCCATATCGGTATAGACCACGCCCTGCTCTTCCACATCCTTACGTACATTGTGATAAACCAGCTCGGAATCGTACTGCGCACCCACACCGGCCAGCTGCTCACGTTCCGCCTGCGGAATACCCAGCTTTTCAAACGCATTCTTGATATCGTCCGGCAGTTCTTCCCAGCTCGCCTTCATCTCGGTCTTAGACTTTACATAGGTCACGATCCGCGCCATATCCAGACCGTCGATGGGCGGTCCCCAATCCGGCACCTTCAGTTCATTATAGATTTTTAAAGACTTCAGGCGGAATTCCAGCATCCACTCCGGGTCATGCTTCTCTTCCGAGATCTGCCGTACGATCTCTTCGGTCAGTCCTTCGTCAACTTTATAGAAATCCTCGTCGCGTTCTTCATCCTTAAAGTCATACAGCCCGCGCTCCACATCATTTAAAAGCTCGCGGTTGTTATCTTCGGAGATATCGATGGGATTGTCCTTTCGCATTTCTGCCATTTATAAATCCTCGTATTCGTTTATGAATTCTGTTCCTGCGTATACTTTGCATAGCCGCCCCGGTTGATCTCTTCCACCAGGCTGCCATCGCCCTCCGCCACGATCCTGCCGTCTACAAGCACATGAGTACGATCCACGGTCAGAGAGTCCAGGATACGTGTGCTGTGTGTGATGATCAGCAGCGTACCTCCGTTCTTCTGAAAGATCTCGATCCCCTTGGAAACGGTACGTACCGCATCCACGTCCAGCCCGGAGTCCGTCTCGTCCAGGATTGCCAGCTTCGGCTCCAGCATCAAAAGCTGGAAGATCTCCGCTTTCTTCTTCTCACCGCCGGAAAAGCCGACGTTCAGATCACGCTCCACATAGGAGGCGTCCATATCCAGAAGTTTTAAGACCTCTTCCATACGCTTCTTGAACTGGAAGATCTTAACCGGCTTGCCGGTCTTTTCCCGGATCGCATTGCGCAGAAAAGCCTCCAGAGAAAGTCCCGGAACCTCCAGCGGATTCTGGAAGGATAAGAAGATCCCTTTCTTTGCTCTCTGATCCACGCTCAGTTTCGTGATCTCTTCGCCCTCAAAAAAGATCTGGCCGGCATTCACCTGATAGACCGGGCTGCCCATGATCACGTTGCCAAGGGTCGATTTGCCGGCACCGTTGTGCCCCATCAGGACATGCGTTTCTCCGCGCCCCACCTGCAGATCTATGTTATGCAGGATCTCCTCTTCTGCGATCCCGGCACTCAGATCTTTGATCTCCAATATCGTTTCTGCCATATCTGTTCCTTTCTATTTCTAAAACTAATGTTTTATATAACTAATCACCTATAATATCACTATGAGAATCATTTTACTAGTATATCGTATCATCTGCCACATAGCAAGTAATTTAGAAGGCGGACGTCACCACGTTCAGATTCATATCCTGATCCAGCGACACATACCAGCCGTTTCCGTCCTCATCGTAAAGATACAGAAGCGGCTGCCCGTTCACCTCTACGATCTCGTTGGCATACCAGTAATCGAGATCGTCAAAATAGATCTGCTTCTGCACTCCGCTTGTCACATCAAGCCGCACAAGGCTCTCTCCGTCTTCCGTAGTAAAGTATGCGTACTTTCCGCTGAAGAGAACACAGTAAGTATCATGCTTTGTGCCGCTGTAGGACGGGCTCAGGAGGTTTTCCGCGCCATTCCAGATATCCAGTGCCCGCAGCGAGACCGTTTCCGTATCGTAATCATACGCCAGGTAGTACAGATAGTCCCCCGACTGCTCCGCGATATCACACTCATAGGACTGGTTGCAGCTCTCACAGAGATAGCCGCAGTCTTCCCCGGTACCGGTATCCAGAAGCTCCCACACATCGCCATCGAACAAGAAAAGCAGATCATCCTCCGTAACATCGTAGCAGTACACGCCGTATTCCCAGATCACTTCGCTCCGGCCGCTCATAGACAACTTGACGAGCCTGCTGTAATCCGTATAGTAGATCGTATTATCGCATACACAGAAATCCGAAACAGCATCTTCCACCAGAAGCACCGGGGAGCCTCCGTACAGATCCATACGGTACAGGGAATCCGTGCCGTAAGATCCGTTCTGCGCATCCCCTTCTCCGATCAGCAGCTGCGTCCCGTCCGTTCCGAAGATCGTTACGATCCTGCCGTCCGCAGGCTGATAGACCAGCTCCGGCTGTGCACCGCTCCCATCCAGCGGCAGCCGGTACAGTGCATTATGTTCCTTATCCCCCCGCTTAAAGATCAGCTCATTGCCGATCTGGATCGCATTTAAGCTCTCTTTATAGGTTCCGTCGAATGAAAAATCTGCGTCCGGTACAGTAAACGGATTGTCCGGCGAATACGATGCTGCCACAGTTCCTGCAGTATCCGAAATGATATCCACCGGAATGTCTGCCCCTCCGGGGAATTTTCCGTCAAGTGCCGAAGCGGTCAGCAGATCGATCTTTTTCGCCGGCAGTGCCTCGCTCCAGCCGCTGTCATAGATAGCCGCTTCTTCTTCGTTGGCCGCCACATAGATCGTGTACCGGCTGCCGCGCCGGCGGCTGCCGTAATAGATCTCCAGATCCGCTACCGTATCCAGCTTAAAATACGCAGCACGGTCTACGGAATTGACCAGGATCGCCGCTTCCGTGGAGAGCATCTCATCCCCCGTCATCTCTTTGATCTGGATGGTGCCTTTGATATAGTTTTCCGTTTTCGGGCTTACGAAATAATAATAGCTGCCGTCCTCCAGGAAGAAATAATCCCCGTCTTCCGTCTCCCACGCGGTGCCGGCGATACTCGCGATCGGCGCTCTGGTCACCACAACACTGCACTGCATGTCTTCGCAGTTTTCCGCTTTGATCGTAACCGTCGCAGTACCGGGCGCCTTAGCCACGATCTCCGCCGTACCGTCCTTATTATCCCGGACAGATGCCACTTCACGGTCCTCGATCGCCCACCGGAACGGCGGCTCTCCCAGGTCATGGTAGTTCGTAATCTCCAGCGTATATTTTTCCCCTTCCTGTATCTGCAGGCTCTCCTGTGACAAAGCCGGCTTTTTGATCTCCGCTTCCCGCTTAAACCATCCGAGTATCACTCCCATGAGCATAAGGACTGCCCCCAGCACGGCGATCCCGAGCAGGATCAGTTTGACGATCAGAACACCTATGCTTTTCTGCTGTTCATTTTCCATTCATACACCTCATCCGGGATATAATATTCCGAAACTCTCCACGACTTTTTCACATTGTGCCAGCAGCAGTTCTGCGTCCTGTTCGACCAGGCCCTCGATCTCATACAGATAGATGAATTCCGGATCCGGTCCGGTCTGCAGCCGCAGGTCGCCCGCATATTCATTGACCAGCACCGGGATCTGCGTCGTATCCAATGGTGCCGTTCTCTCCATGATAAAACGGATCCGTCCCACTTTTCCTCGGATCTCGGTAATATGATATGCCACGGCTTTGGCTTTGACAAGCGCTATACGCAGCAGATTCTCCGCCTGCGGAGGCAGTGCCCCGAAACGATCCTTCAGCTCATCGCGCATCGCATCCGCATCCTCGATGCTCCGCACCGCAGCGATCCGTTTGTAGATATCGAGTTTCTGCATTTCATTGACAATATACTCCGGCGGGATATAGGCATTCACATCCAGGTCGATGGTACAGTTTCCTTCGATGGATTCCGTCTCGCCCTGCTCTTCCCGCACGGCTTCCTCGAGCATCTTGCAGTACAGATCGTAGCCCACACTCTCGATGTGTCCGTGCTGCTCTTTGCCGAGCAATGTGCCGGCGCCGCGAATCTCCAGATCCCGCATCGCGATCTTGAAGCCACTGCCCAGTTCGGTAAATTCGCGGATCGCAGTCAGACGTTTCTCCGCCACTTCCTTCAATACCTTGTTGCGCTGATACATCAGGAATGCATAGCTGGTACGGTCCGAACGTCCCACGCGTCCGCGCAGCTGGTACAGCTGTGAGAGTCCCAGCTGATCGGCATCGTGGATGATCATCGTATTGACATTCGGGATATCCAGACCGGTCTCGATGATCGTCGTCGATACCAGCACATCGATCTCTTTGCGGATGAAACGGAGCATGATATCTTCCAGTTCACGCTCCTGCATCTGCCCATGGGCATAAGCCACGCTGGCTTCCGGTACCAGCTGTGCCACCATTGCCGCCATATCCTGAATATTGTTTACGCGGTTGTATACGTAATACACCTGACCGCCGCGGTTCAGCTCACGCTGCACGGCCTCACGTACCATTTCTTCATTAAACTCACAGACATAGGTCTGGATCGGCTGCCGGTTGAGCGGTGCCTCTTCCAGAAGGCTCATATCACGTATGCCCACGAGACTCATATGCAGGGTACGCGGGATCGGTGTTGCCGTCAGTGTCAGCACATCCACATTGCCGCGCAGCTGCTTGATCTTTTCCTTGTGCGCCACACCAAAACGCTGTTCCTCATCAATGATGAGCAGTCCCAGGTCGGAATAGACCACATCTTTGGACAGCAGACGGTGGGTACCGATCACGATATCCACCAGACCGCTCTTCAGATCCTTCAGCGCTTTTTTGATCTGTGCCGGCGTCCGAAAGCGTGAGAGCATCTCTATGCGTACCGGATACTGTGCCATGCGTTCGCAAAAGGTATTGAAATGCTGTTCCGCGAGGATCGTCGTCGGTACCAGATAGGCTACCTGCTTGCCTTCCTGTACAGCCTTGAAAGCCGCGCGGATCGCCACTTCCGTCTTACCAAAGCCCACATCACCGCAGATCAGACGATCCATGATCTTGGTGCTTTCCATGTCGTCCTTGGTCGCGTTGATGGCATTCAGCTGGTCTTCCGTTTCTTCATACGGGAAGAGCTCCTCAAACTCCTTCTGCCATACGGTATCCTTGCCGAATTCGTAGCCGTTTCTCTGGCTGCGCAGAGCGTACAGGCTCACCAGCTCCTTTGCCACGCCTGCAACCGCTACCTTTACTTTTTCCTTGGTGCGGTGCCATTCCTGCGTCCCCAGCTTGTTCAGCTTTGGTTTCTTTGCGTCTTTATCCGCAAAGAGCTGTATCATATCGAGCGAGGTGGCCAGCACATACAGGCTGCTGCCGCCCTTGTACTCGATCTTCATATAGTCTTTCCAGACGTGGTCCACTTCCACTTTTTCAATGCCGCGGTAAATACCCACACCGTAGTTTTCATGGATCACATAATCGCCGACATGCAGCTCCGCATAGTCCCGGATCTTCTTGCCGCCGGTATACTTCGGCGTCTTTTTGCTGCGCGACTTCCGTTCCGCCCCGAAGATATCCGTCTCGGCGATCACCGTGAGCTTCACTTCCGGATAGGAAAAGCCTTTGCGGATGCGTCCGTAGAAGGTAACGACCTCTCCAGGCTGCAACACCTTCTCCGCATCCTCGGTATAGGAGGCCACCAAATCCTCCTGCAGCATATCATCCGCCAGACGCTTCGCCCGGGTTCTGGATGCGCAAAGGATCACGATCTTATATTTTTCCTTTTTCAGCTCCTTCAGATTGCCGACCAGAGCGGAAAAGCTGTTGTTGTAGGAAGCCAGGGTACGCGCCTGGACCGTGAAACGCTCTTCCCCGTCAAAGAAGCGTTCTGTCGGTTCCATCGCAGCCAGCTGCACACTGCGGCCTTCCGCCACTTCCGCCAGTGCTTCCTCACTGTTTCGCAGCAGTGTGGTCTGCCCGGGCAGTACATACCCTTTTTCCAGTCGGTGGCTCATGCTCTCGCGGAATTCCGCTTCCACGCCATGAACATGTTCCATCAGCCGCACCGGTTCGTCCAGAAAGACCAGCGGCCGCTTCTCCCCGAACAGCTTTAAAAAGGTCGTGGTCTCCTCCCTGGGATAGAAGTAATGCAGGTAGCTTTCCAGATTCAGCATCCCGTTTCCGTGGATCAGCTGGTTTTCCAATTCATCCAGCTGCATCTTGATCCTGTGTGCTTCCTCCGTCTGCATCGCAGCACGGAGTTTTTCCCGCTGCTCCTTCGCCTCCGCCTTGATCCGGTGAAAGCCCTCGTAACGCTGCTCCTCGGTCAGGATCATCTCAGACGCCGGAAAGATCGTCACGGCATCCAGCGTCTCGATTGAACGCTGACTCTCCACATCAAAACTGCGGATCGAATCCACCGTATCCCCCCACAGTTCGATACGGTAAGGGTTAGGAGACGTCAGATCGAAGATATCCACGATACCGCCGCGGACAGAGAACTGCCCCGGCGCTTCCACCTGATAGTTCTTCTCATATCCCATTGCGATCAGCTTGACCGCCAGATCACGCTCTTCCAGTTCACCACCTGCGGTGATCGCGATCATGTTTTCCTTCAGGATCTGCAGCGGCAGGCAATAGCCAAGAAGCGCATCAATCGTCGTCACGACCGTCCCCGGTGTCCCTTCCAGAATACGCCGCATCACCTTCAGGCGTTCCATGGTGGTCTGCCGTCCGTTGATATCCGCCTGGTAAAAGATCAGATCCTTCGCCGGATAGAGCAGTGTTTCCCTGTCATAAAACAGGTATTCTTCATAAATATCCCTCGCGCGCTTCTCCGAATAGGTCAGGATCAGCACGGAATCCTCCCCCTCCGCAAGCGCGCTCATCAAATGCAGCTCATGCGACGCACTGCTGCCGTAGACTGCCGCTCTGGCACACTTCGCCCGGAGCATGCTCCTGAGCCGCGGCATCCATTCTATTTTCTCTATAGGATCATTGAGTAATTTCATTCGGTTACCATACCTAAGGAACTGTTACAAAATAACTTTACAATTTACCTTGTCTTTCTATCTATCTGCGTCATCGAAAAATCTTGACGGAGCTAAAAGTGTCTTCACAACAGTTATGCCTGTTTTGTATTGAAGCGGTTCATGGCGGCATCCACGCCGTCCGTTAAGATCATCTCCACGGCATCGGCCGCCCGGTCAAACGCCTCGTCCAAAAGCTTCTTATCCGCATCGCCGGGATAGCCCAGCACATAGTCTGCCAGATCCCAGCCTTTCGGCTTTTCTCCGATCCCCACACGCACACGCGGGAACACATCGCCCCCCAGCATCTGGATGATGTTCTTGATGCCGTTATGTCCGCCGGCACTGCCTTTCGGCCGCACACGCAGCTGTCCGGGCGCCAGGCTGATATCGTCATAGATCACGATCAGCTCGTTCTCAGGATCGACCTTGAAATAGTCCACCAGCGCCCGTACGCTTTCCCCGCTTAAATTCATAAACGTCTGCGGTTCCGCCAGAACCACCTTCTGCCCCGCGATCACGCCCTTTCCGTATACGGCTTTGAGCTTTTCTTCCGAAGCGGCGATCCTGTGCCGTTCCGCCAGTCTCTCGATCACGGCGAAGCCCATATTATGTCTTGTTCCGGCATATTTTTTGCCCGGATTTCCCAGTCCTACGATAATATACATACGAATCCTTTCACGCAACACTTTCTGTCCGGAACCGCACCGGCCCCGGACTGTAGCATATTATTATAACATATCCCTTTCATTTAGAAAAGTAAAAAGGAGCGTATAAAAACAGGACCCGTCGCTTGACAAGTCCTGTTTATTCCACCCCCCTGATGTGTGTGTTCAATTGTCTGACATCTGCTCGAATGTCTTCAGGATCCTACTCTGCAATTCTTCGCGTGTTTCCGAATTGATCGGATGCGCAATATCCTTGTAGGTGCCATCCTGTGCCTTTCGACTTGGCATTGCTGTTGCTAATCTCCCCCGCTGTCACCAGACTGCTCTTGCTCGCTGTCAAAATCTGATTCAAACTCTTGTCATTCAATCTGCGGCTGGGAGGCGGCATCAGCCGCCCCTCTCTGATTCTTTGTCTTTCATCCATCG
>JAGBMJ010000097.1 GCA_017634975.1 Lachnospiraceae bacterium
ATGTTGGCTACAAATTACGAAGAATACCGGGAGCACTTATTGCAACGTTCGGTATGATACTGCCGTCTTTCTGTATAGTTTTTCTGATCTCACAATTCCTGGAACGCTTTTTGGAGATAAAGTGGGTATCAAATGCTTTCCGGGGGATCAAAATTGCTGTTGCTATTCTAATAATGGACGCAGCAATAAAGATGATTAAGAAAATGGATAAAAAACCATTCCCGATCATCATAATGATTGCCGCCCTGATCAGCATGCTTGTCATAAATTTTCTGGCCTTGCACATTTCATCTTTGGTGATACTGCTTTTGGGTGCTGTATCAGGCTTGGTCTTTTATGCGATACATAATCGAAAAGGAAAGGAGTCGGCAGTAAAATGATCTATTTAGAACTGTTTATTGCTTTTTTTGAGGTCGGACTCTTTTCGTTTGGAGGGGGTTATGTATCGATACCTCTGATACGTGAGATCGTACTAACTTACGATTGGATGGATGACGAAATGATTACTCATATGATTGCTGTAAGTGAGAGTACGCCCGGTCCATTGATGGTCAATATGGCAACATATGTCGGCAGTACTCAGGGAGGGATTCTTGGAGCGCTGATTGCTACACTGGCAGTTGTGCTCCCTGCGTTTCTGATAATCATATTGGTAACGGCAATATTCAGGAGATTTATCAGCAACAGATATTTTCAAGGGATGCTTAGCGGAATGAAACCATGCATTATCGGAATAATAATGGCAATGGGCATCTATATGATGGTTCAGAATTGCTGTGGAAGCATGATTTCGGGAATAGATATCATTGCGGTTCTTTTGGTGATAATACTTGGCACTGTTTTTTGGGGATCCAGAAAAATAAAGAAGAATGGAATCTCTCCAATTTTACTGATCATCATTTCTGCGGGGACCGGAATTTTCTTCTATGGTTTTAGATAAATTCTGGCACAAGCAGTATGGGGGCTGACTAAGTTTTCTAAACCACAAATGCACCCAAATTGTGCAAAACATCCAACAATATCTTGTGAAAAAACGCCTATAAATGGTATAATTTACATATCCATGGGAAGTTTAAGGAGGGAAAGATATGAACGAAAATATCGTAAAGCGTAATGAACTCTTGGCGCAGAAGGTGATCAAGGGGCTGGAATCCCGCAATATGAGCGGGTATTATGCGCCTACGGCCGAAGAAGCTCTGAAGAAAGCTTTAGAGCTGATCCCGCAGGGGGCTTCAGTCACCATGGGCGGTGCAATGAGTGCTCATGAGATCGGACTGGTAACGGCGCTCAAAAACGGGAACTATGAATTTGTAGACCGTGATGCCGCAAAGACACCGGAAGAAAAACGCAAGATCATGTTAAAGGGCTATGACGCGGATTTCTTTCTGACCAGCGCAAATGCCATGACGGAAGACGGAATTATGGTGAATATAGACGGTAATTCGAATCGTGTTTCCATGATCGCGCAGGGGCCGAAAAAGGTGCTCTGCATTGTGGGGATGAATAAGATCTGCGATGATGTGGACGGCGCAATGAAGCGTGCGAGAAATGTGGCGGCCCCCATCAATGCGCAGCGCTTCGGATTACAGACACCTTGCGCAAAGACAGGCTCATGTATGAACTGCAAGTCGCCGGATACGATCTGCTGTCAATTCCTGATCACAAGATTCTCCAGACACAAGGATCGGATCCATGTGATACTGGTAGGCGAACCGCTGGGATTCTGAAATGCACTTGAATTTTGGTTCCCATATATTATAATCGGTATATAGACGAAAGTGAGGTGCAGAATGCCCAGGAGAGAAGGAGCCGGAAGGCCGAAGCTGGATGATCCCAAAGCAAATAAGGTTAGTATGAGACTTTCCAATGAGGATCTGGCACGATTCGAGGCATATGCCAAAAAGTATGGCCTATCCAAAGCGGACACCCTAAGAAAAGCAGTCGATGAACTGCTCAAAAGGGACAGGTAGATTAGTTGTTCCTTGCCTTAAGAGAGGTGAAAGTATGGCTATCCGGAGAGGCAAAGCAACTTATAGAGACACGTCTTTTGCAATTTCGAAAGGAGTTTTCTATGGCAGAATTGAAGTGCCCGCATTGCGGGCAGGCGTTTACTGTTGACGATACAGAGCTCAGTTCAATTATTCAGCAGATAAGAGATAAGGAGTTCGAGAAGGATCTCAACTCTAGAGTTAGTGAGCTTGAAGAGCATATGCAGGAGAAACATGAGCTTGAACTGGAAGCTCAAGAAAGTGAGATAAAGCTTCAGGTTAAGGAAACTCATGAAAAAGAGCTGCAAAAGCTTAAGGATCAACTAAAAAAAGCTGAGGACAAAGCGCAGAAGTTACAGACGCAGCTGGATGCAACAGAAGATAAGAAGACAATTGCAGTAATGCAGGCTGTTAAGAAGGTTGAAGAAGAAAAACGCGATCTTGAAAACGAGCTTGCAAAGGAAAAGGACAAGGGAAAACTGCTTCTTGAGCAGAAAGATGAGCAGATTGCCTATTACAAGGACCTGAAGACCCGAATGTCAACTAAGATGGTTGGTGAAACACTAGAACAGCATTGTGAAATTCAGTTTAACCAACTTAGAGCAACGGCTTTCCGAAATGCGTATTTTGAAAAGGATAATGATGCTCGTTCCGGAAGTAAGGGTGACTATATATATCGTGAATGTGATGAAAACGGTGTCGAAATAATTTCCATCATGTTTGAAATGAAGAATGAGATGGATGAGACATCCACAAAGCATAAGAATGAGGATTTCTTCAAGGAACTCGATAAGGATCGCAGGGAGAAGGGCTGTGAGTATGCGGTGTTGGTTTCTTTGCTTGAAAACGAGAGCGAGTTGTATAATGCCGGCATCGTAGATGTATCATATAAGTATGACAAGATGTATGTTGTAAGACCGCAGTGCTTTATCCCTATAATTACGCTCCTTAGAAACGCAGCGATGAATGCCTTAATGTATAAGCAGGAGCTTGCGGTGGTTCGTAATCAGGATATCGATATTTCCAATTTTGAGGATAGTTTGCTAAAGTTTAAGGATGACTTTAGCCGCAATTACGAGATCGCGCATTCTCATTTTGACAAAGCAATAGACGAGATTGACAAGACAATCCAGCACTTGGAGAAAGTAAAAAAGGAACTCCAGGGGTCTGACAATCAGCTTAGAATTGCGAACAATAAGGTTGATGAGGTCAGCGTTAAGAAACTGACAAAAGGCAATCCGACTATGCAGGCGAAGTTTGATGAACTGAAGAAAAGTAATAAAAAGTAGATATGGTAAGAAAAAAATTGAAGATTTATTTTATGAGGGGACGGTTCGCGAAGGACCATCCCCATTTACAAGCAATTAAACAGTGTTATCATTAGTGATTGGAGGACTGTGCTCAAACAGTCCTCTTATTTTTAAAAATAATAGTTGACAAATGCAATAAATGCGAATATCATCAAACAAAAGGCGGAAGAGTCAATGGATAAAATACAACAGCTTCGTGAATATACAAGAGAATTAGAATGTCATCTGGACAATATAAATCAAGCGGATTGCTGTCAATGTGGTGCCAGCAAGGCCGAGTGCTTTTTGATTGTAGAGATTGGGCGCAAACCGGAAATCGGTATTAAAGAACTAGCCGGGATATTGAAGGTGGACAAGAGCGGGGTGAGCCGAAGCGTTGAAGAACTGGTGAAAAAAGGATTTGTTACAAGGGAACCATCGAAGACAGACAGGCGCAGCGTTGTTCTGAAACTTACCGAGAGTGGAAATGACAGATTCACAAAAATCGAGAAAGACATGTATATAGAGTATAAAAAGGTCTTTTCAATGATCAAGAAGAGCGATCAGGACAAAGTCCTGGAGGCGCTGCGAATATATAATGAAGCATGCAGAAAAGTGGAAGACCGGGAAAATAAAGATGAGTGAGAATAATAAGCGGGATAGGGCATTAGAATATTTTTCCGCAAAAATGCACTGTTCACAGTCGGTGCTGGCGGCATTTTCAGAAGAGTGTGGGATATCGGAAGAGCAGGCTTTCCGACTCGGATCCTGCTTTGGAGGCGGGATGCGTAAGGGAGAGGTTTGTGGAGCGTGTACAGGAGCACTTATGGTATTGGGGCTTTTGTATGGTGAGACACACCCTGGAAATAAGGAAGAGCGCGAACTCTCAAATAGCATAAATGATCTTATGATGAGTCGTTTTAAGGAAGCAAACGGATCTTACAAATGTAATGATCTTCTTGGATATGATATTTCTACTCCAGAGGGAGCGCAGAAGGCCAGAGTGGAAGGATTATTTACAGAGTTTTGCCCTAAGATGGTTGCAAGTGCAGTGGATATTTTAGAAGGAATCCTAGAGGAGATGGATTGATGATATCCGCGCATAGAGACGCGGAGAAGACTTGAGGATATCTGCACGCAGAGGTGTGGATAAGACAAATGAGAGAAAAAAATACAAACAGGAGGATAAAAAAATGCAATTTGAAACATTACAGAAAGACATGATCGCAGCAATGAAGGAGCACAACAAGGCAAGAAAGGATGCCATTTCTTCGGTGATCCAAGCGGTTAAAAAGGTAGCGATTGATGAGGGACATCGGGACGATATCGGTGAAGAACTGGTAGACCGTGTTATTTTGAAGGAATTAAAATCCGTAAAGGAGCAGATCGATACCTGCCCTGCAGGCAGAGATGAGCTTAAGGCGGAGTATCAGTTCCGTTATGATGTGATCAGTGAGTATGCGCCCAAGCTGATGAGCGCAGAGGAAGTGGAGGCACTGCTCAAAGAAAAGTTTGCAGAAGTGATCGCCACCAAGAACAAAGGCCAGATCATGAAAGCAGTGATGGCAGAACTAAAGGGGAAAGCGGACGGTAAGGTCATCAACGAAGTTGTAGCGAAGCTTTGCAGCTGAAGGATAGGACCGAAGACACCCTGACGGATCTTCTGAACGGAAGTCCTAATTAAAGCGGGAAAGCTACGGCATCTTTGTATAGCTTCTGAAGCGTATGGATAAATATGGCAAGGCTCTCGCGGTTGTCTGGCTTGTGGGTGCAGAGGACGCAGTGAAAGCATCGGAATTCAAGAATTATACGAAATCCGATGCTTTTTTCTTGTAAAGCTGGCGAGAAAAGCATCGGAAATTGAGATTTTTGCGAATTTTGATGCTTTTTTCTTACGGAGCGAGCGCGAAAAGCATCGGAAATTGAGATTTTTGCGAATTCTGATGCTTTTTTCTTGCGGAGTGGGCGAGAAAAGCATCGGAAATTGAGATTTTTGCGAATTTTGATGCTTTTTTCTTGAGAAGCTGGGGAGGAAAGCATCAGAAATTGAGATTTTTGTGAATTCTGATGCTTTTTTCTTGAGAAGCTGGGGAGGAAAGCATCGGAATTCAAGAATTATGCGGAATCCGATGCTTTTTGCTTTTTCGGCCGAGGTGATCAGGGGGATAGGAAACAGAGGAAACTACGGGCAGAAGAACCACAAGGTCCGTCCCCGTGGTTTCCAACAGCCATCTACGCCCAGGCAGATGATGAAGGAGGGAAACTGGGTGTCAGGGTGCAGACTTCAAACGTCAGCGATCCGACCTTTGAAGAGGCGGCTACGAATATCATGATCGACAAGGCTCTTGAAACGGGAGAAAATGGAACTGAAAGGGACTATCTTCTTGAAAGATTTTCGAGAAGGTGGTCTTGAACAGGCAACTAAGAAACTTGTAGGTCGACTTGATTTACTACCTAAAAAATGATAATATTTAGGTAGTAAATTGTTCTTTGGGGAGTTAAGTATGCATAAATATGACTATTCATTTTTGAAAGACACTATTCCAGGGAATATAGTTGGTCTTGCTGATATAATAGCCGATTTAAAATCCCGTGAAGAGTTTCGCAAACTCCAATATAGTGAAACATTTGAAAGCCTCAGACAGAAAGCAATAATTGAATCTGTAAAAGGCAGTAACGCTATTGAAGGTATAGTAACAACAGATGACAGAATACGAGATATCGTTGCCGGAGCAGTTCCTGTAACGCATGATGAGATGGAGATTTCAGGATATAAGGACGCTTTGAATCTCATCCATACCACATACATGGATCTTGACCTGTCAGAAGATGTGATATGTCTTTTTCATAAAACAATAGAGGAAGAGACAAATCGTCTGGAAGCCGGGCATTATAAGAAAACAAACAATTTTATAATGGAGTACGGTCCGGATGGAAACAGGCGTGTGAGATTCAAACCTGTTTCGGCGAAAAACGTACAAAATGACATGGAACAATTGATATTGGCGTATTATGAGGCAAGACAAGATTCAGAGATACCATCCCTTCTGCTTATACCGTGTTTTGTTCTGGATTTCTTGTGCATACATCCATTTCTTGATGGAAATGGTCGTGTTTCAAGACTTATAACCGTTCTATTGTTATATATATCGGGATATGATATCGTCAGATACATTTCATATGAGGGACAGATCAACAAATACAAGGCCGGTTATTACGAGGCACTGCAAATATCATCGGAATCATGGCATGAGAACAAGAATGATTATGTGCCATTCATCATAAATTTCATGCAGATTTTATATAGATGTTATAAAGATCTGGACGAGTCTTTTACAGACATATCCCTTAAAAAGGCAAAGAAATCCGAGCGTGTTGAAAGCATATTGCTTGGTGCAATCGTTCCGATATCTAAACAGGATATTATGCAAAAAGTTCCTGATATAAGCGTGAAAACAGTAGAATTAGTACTTGGCAAAATGTTGAAAGAAAAAAAGATAAAAAAAATAGGAACGTACAAAGATGCACGTTACACAAGAAATGATGATGTGCGATAGTGGGTTTTATTGGAATATATTCCAGAATTGCCCAAACAAAATAATAGAAAAGTCATAGGAACCGTGTATCATTACATAAATATTAAGTAATGTAACAATATTGTAACGGTACACGGTTCCAAGGTTTCTTTTTTTGTGGCCGGGGGAAAGCATCAGAAATTGAGATTTTAGCGAATTCTGATGCTTTTTTCTTGCGGAGCTGGGGAGAAAAGCATCAGAAATTGAAATATTTGCGAATTTTGATGCTTTTTTCTTGCGGAGCTGGGGAGAAAAGCATCAGAAATTGAGATTTTAGCGAATTCTGATGCTTTTTTCTTGCGGAGCTGGGGAGAAAAGCATCAGAAATTGAGATTTTAGCGAATTCTGATGCTTTTTTCTTGCGGAGCGGGCGAGAAAAGCATCGGAAATTGAGATTTTTGCGGAATCCGATGCTTTTTCAGCCGAGGTGATCAGGGGGGATAGGAAAACAGAGGAAATCACGGGCGGAAGAACCATAAGGTCCGTCCCCGTGGTTTGTGACGCCTGATGTTGCAATTGAAAAAACATTGAATATAAATTCAACAAAATGCTTGACAAATGATTTGACGATGATTATAATGAACCCATAATCAATGAACGAAGATTCAATGAAATAAAAAACCAAACAAGAAAAACCAATAACCAAACCAATTCAACCAAATAACAAAAACCAAGATGGAGGTTAACTATGAACGCGAACGGAAAAGAAAAGATAGTAGTAATCGGCGGTGGTATCGCAGGACTGACAGCAGGCATCTACGCGCTGCGTGCAGGCTTTGCAGCAGAGATATTTGAGAAAAATGCAATTCCCGGCGGCGAGTGCATCGGCTGGAACCGTAAGGGATACCACATTGATAACTGCATCCACTGGCTTACCGGAACCAAGAAGGGCACCGAGATGTACGATGTGTGGAGCAAGGTCGGAGCACTTTCCGACGATATGCAGTATGCACCTATTGATGCATTTTACATTTCCACATATAATGGAAAGAGCGTAACGCTCTGGAACGATCTGAAGAAGACGGAGCGCGAACTGATCGCGGCTTCTCCGGAAGATGAAGCAGAGATCCGGAAATTCATTCAGGCGGTGGAATACTCCAAGCAGTGTGTCTTTCCTGCAGGTAAACCGATGGAGATGTGGGGCATCAAAGATTACATCAATATGGGCGCATCTATGAAGGACTTCCCCAAGGTAATGAAGGAATTCGGAAAGATCTCACTGGAAGAGTACAGCAAGCGTTTTAAATCGCCCCTGCTGCAGCGGATGATCTGCGATTACCTGCCGAAGGAATATGCGGCATACTCCTTCCTGGTATCCTATGCGACCATGGCAGACGGCAACGGCAGCATCCCGATGGGCGCATCCCTGCAGATGTCCCTTCGGATGGAGAAAAAGTTCAAGGAACTGGGCGGTGTGATCCACTATAATAAGGGTGTGGAGGAGATCGTTCTGGAAGGCGGGAATGCTACAGGGGTAAAGTTTGCGGACGGTTCTTTTGTGGAAGCCGACTATGTGATCCCGACCGTTGACACCCATATCCTGTTTAACAAAATGCTTCCCGCAAAATATATGCCGGCGGAACTCAAGGAGGCTTATGACGCGCCGAAGACCTATCCCGCAACCAGCGGTTTTCAGGTAGCCTACGCGGTCAGCACGGAGTTTAAGCGCGGCGAGACGATCTTCATCGAGATCGATCCGATCCGTGTCGGCAACCGCAGCTTCAGCAGAATGTATGTAAAGGCATACGGTTACGATCCGGTATGCGTAAAGGACGGAAAACAGGTGATCCAGACCTGCCTTTCCCAGACGGATGAGGATTACGAGTACTGGAAGAGCCTGAGCAAAGAAGAGTATAAGAGCGTAAAGGAAGCGCTGGTTAGGGAAGTGAGCAAGAGGATCGAAGAAGCATTTCCGGAGCTTGCAGGGGACCTGGAATTCCTGGATGCCTGGACACCGCTTACTTACGAGAGATATATGCATGCATATCACGGCAGCTACATGAGCTTTGTCACCACGCCGGGCGGCAAGCAGATCAAGATGAAGGGGCAGCTGAAGGGGATCAAAAACCTGTACATTGCAGGCCAGTGGACCAATTCTCCCGGAGGACTGCCGGTGGCAGCAGCGAGCGGCAAGTTTGCGATCCAGAGGATCTTAAAGAAACAGCGCAGAGATATTAATTTATAAAGTGTATCGCAGCGCAGAACCAGCAATAGGAAAGTGCAGAGCGGCACGGAAAATGCAACATAAAAATGCAGAGCGACAGATAACCAGAAGCGTATAAAGTGCTGCGCAGCACAGAAACCATAGCATTTAAGGCGGAATAAGTATGACGAGAAAAGAACAGAAAGAAGAACGCAGGAAAGCAATCCTGATGACAGCATTGAACCTCTTTGTGAAGAGGGGATATTACGAGACAAAGATCGCGGATATCGCGGAAGCGGTTCCGATGAGCACGGGACTGTT
Organism: Lachnospiraceae bacterium; assembly: GCA_017634975.1. Classification (GTDB taxonomy): domain Bacteria; phylum Bacillota; class Clostridia; order Lachnospirales; family Lachnospiraceae; genus NK4A136. Next base: position 9,317 of record JAGBMJ010000097.1, read on the forward strand.
GTTCCATTATTTTGAGTCGAAAGAAGAACTGCTGTTGGAACTGGTCAAGATGGGAGCCGGGGCCACGTCTTCGGTGGAGAAGATGGGAGAGGTTCCGCCGGAGCTGTTTTTTACAGGCTTTTTGAAACGGCTCTTCGCATATGCCAAGAACGAGCCTTGGGTGTTCAATATGTTTGTGCTGATGGGACAGGCAAGGCGCGTGGGGATGCCGGAAGAAGTAAGGAAGATCGCGCTCTCCACAGGAACGATCGATATGTGCGCCGAGGTGATCAAAAAAGGCCAAGGCTCCGGCGTTTTCCGGGACGGAGATGCAAGGCTGCTTTCCGTGTGCTTCTGGGCAACGGTTCAGGGCGTGATGGAAGAAATGGCACTCAATCCTGAAATGGAAGCGCCGGATCCCGAATGGATCGCCGCAATACTGCGTAAGTAAGGCCGGAAGGTGCGCTTTTACGCGCTCAGCATATCCGGCAGCACAGCCTTATCATCAATATAGTAATCACAAGTGATCTTCCGGGAATTGTTGCCGTATTTTTCAACAATCTCCGGAAGATTGTCGTTGATGGCATCAAATTCCAGCTGCTGCTCACGGCACCAGGAGACAGCTTTCTCCAGGGCTTCGCCGGCACGGCAAGTCCAGAGGATCAGCTTGTTACCGGATCGTTTCTGTTCGATCAGGTAATGGATCAGCGGGAGATTGGGCTCGCCGAGCTCCGGCCAGTTGCTGAAGCAGAGTGTTCCGTCAAAATCAACGGCGATGATCTGATATACGGTATCGGTCATTGGCAACCTCCTTTCGGTGTATGTTATGTCGTATCCAGCCCGGCTTTGTGTGCCTGAGAGTGCTGCAGCGGTCTGGGGATGTTGTACAGTTTTCCGTCCTTTAGCAGCCTGGCTCCGGTCTGGTGATAGTAAAAGGATATTCCGTTTTCTGTGCATTGTTCGTGCACATCTTTTACCCAATCAAAATCGCAGATCCGTGCACGGGGGCCGGATTCGCCGCCGACGGAAACGTGCTTGATGGTGGGGCTTCCGTCGGGACAGCGGCAGTTTGCAATATAGGAGCGAAGGTCTACCGCAGTCAGCATCGGCTCGATCATCACGGAGTGACGGAAGAGCGGGAGCGATAAATATACCGGCAGCCGCTTGTCTGCCATTGCCTGATTTTCGCAGGTGACGGCAATGGTTACGTGCTCCCAGCCGGGCCCCCAGCCGGTCGGCAGGTGATCGGCGATCCGTTCCGGCCTCTTGGTGATCATAAAAAAGCTGCAGTCGGAGCGTTCCTTCATCATATCCCAGGCGTCGTTTCGCCAGTCATCCGCATCCGGATGAAAGAAATCCGAAGAAAAACATGTCCAGATCTGTGAACCGGCCGGGATCTTGTACCGGTCTTTATTTTTCCCGGAACGCAGGATCCTTACCGGCAGGTCAAAGTGATCGGTCTTTTGAACCACGGACGGATCCCGGCCTACGGATTCATCCCGGCGGTACATATAGCAGTTGAGGCATCCCGTGCTTGCACGCGTGCATCCGTGCCAGAGGTTCCAGTTCAGCGAGACCGGTGGCCTCAGGTCGATATTCTCTTCCGGAAAAAAGGATAACTGCTGTTGCATAGTATCGTCTCATAAATGGTGTCCTATATTTTGGACACGAATAACTGGTTTCTATATACAAGATAACATATCGAACAAGCGTTTGCAATTGTGATTTTTAACAAAAAAAGAAAAAGAAAATGGTATTTTCTTAAATCCGGAAGGCCAATATGTACAGGAAATAGTGATAATGAATTCTTAAAGTAACATATATTGGACCGGAAAAGTGGATAATAGGAGATAGACGGGGGGGAGCGGTAGGTCAGCACAGCCGGGAGCCGGCAGAAAGGGTGGTAGATATGAAGGATATATTTGACTATCTGGGTAAAGTAATCTTAGCAATCTGGGTATTGTGGATCGTATTAAAGCTGCTTGTGGCGCTTACACCTTCCAGACCGTCTTACTGGTCGAGCTCCAACAGCAACAGTTACAGGAGCTCCGGCTACAGCAGCTCAAGCAGCTACCGCACGCCGACACCTACGCCGAGACCGGCAACAGCATCGCGGACCACAAACTCGTCCCGGACGACGAGCGGTTCTTCACGAACGACCGGTTCCGGCAGGACATCTACCGGCAGCTACTCGAACAGGGACGTGGACGATTACGATGTGGATGGCTTCTATTATGATAACCGTGGCGACTTCGAGAACGAAGACGATGCCTGGGATTACCTGGAGGATGAGCCGGACGATTGGGATTGATCCATATAGCGTGAAACCATAGAGGGGGAGACGGTAACCAACAAAACCAAAGGAGGGAACCGGATATGACAAGATTAGTATGGTGGCAATGTGGCAGGAAGAAACGGTACCGGGACGAACACGAGGCAAACATTAACCGGAAACGGTGCGAACAGATGCGGGGCAAGAAGCTGGATTATTACTGGTGCGGATTCTGCAAGGGGTTTCATCTGACGAGCAATGTGGAGGATGCGATAACAGCGGAAGAATAGGCAGAACTACAGACAAAGACGAGGAGGTAGGCTTATGTTAAGGCACACAGATGAACTGTTTGATCGGAACCACGATGGTGAGCTGGATTTCTTTGAGCGGTGGCAGCGGGACGAGTTCGAGGAAGAGATGATCCGCGAGAACAGCGGAGGGTATTCGGACGACGAAGACGAGGATGAGGACGGTGATCTCTTTGACGAAGATGACGATTTCGATGAGGATGAAGACGGTGATTTTGACGTAGATGATTTCTGAGCCAGTAGTGTGGCCGGCAGTTACCTTGGGATGGTGGCTGCCGGCTACTATATAAATATAGCAGAGATTTATAAGTTGACATAACATAGAAATAGAAGAATTGTGCATAATTCACATATATTAATTGCGCTGATGGGGTATATATGGTAATATTGTATATATAATTTGTTGGGGGCAGACTAGTTTGATAATGATAATGAACATGAAATGAATGCTAATGACAAATTTATTAGAGATTATGAGTATAATACGCTGCCAACGTTTTCCGTGTTTTTTGGAGATGTACTTCGACCAGAAGCGTTGATGGGGTGAAGGATGTCGGGACGAAGTAGAATTTCAGAGAATAGATTTTGATAAGATTTTAGGAGAAGTATAGATATGGCAGTTTTGATTAGAATCATAGGAGATGATGATGGCAGCGATGAATATTGTGCAGCCAAAAGGCTAAAGAAAATAATAGAAGATATGGCTGGATCGGTAAAGTGGCGTAAGGGGGTATGTACATGAGGATTTTTTATATTGATTTTGAAAATGTCAAAGACCGGGGACTTAATGGCATAGCCAAACTGGATGCTAAGGATGTGGTCAGGATTTATTATAGTGAAGACGCTAACAAAATGACTTTTGGAACACACAGGAGGATTATTGAATCACCGGCTAAGTTTGAATATGTCAGGATGCGTAAGGATATGAAGGGGGTTAAGAATGCTCTTGATGTAATACTCATGAATGATTTATCTGACCGTATGATAGAAGAAAAGAATGCTGAGTATTTCATTGTGTCTGACGATGGTGATTTTGATAATTACATTCAGGAAAAGCAAAAGAGAAAAATAAGCATAAACAAGATACCTGAGGTTTGCAAAGCAAGTCAAAATATCGCTCCGAACAAGCCTGCTTCAAATAATGGAAATTCAAAAGAGATAGATGCATACAAGAAGAAGGAAATGGCTTTCCGCAGTCATTTTGGTAAGTACTTAAAAGATGAGTATGATGATAATAAAGAGGATATTCTTGATGCGTACATGAATGCTTCTACAAGACGGGAACTAAACAACAATCTTCAGCAATACTTTTATAATGATGCTGTGAGTGATATTTTGAGAAGGCTATCCGATTTGATAAAGAGTATGCCGGGGAGGTAAACATGGGTAAAGTAAGAATAAGACGACAGCCAACACATTATAGATTGAAGGCTCTCCAAGTGAGCAGAATTCTGTTCTGTCATTAGTTGAAGATTTTTCGTACTAGAAAGAGGAGAAAAATATGGCAAAGTCGAATATTGACCAAAAGGCAGTAAAAACACTATTTTCTGAAAAAATGCAGATTTTTTAATACCTGATTACCAGCGCCCATACGCATGGGAAGAAAAAGAATGTCAAACATTGTGGGATGACTTATTCTCATTTGCATTTCCGGATGAAAACTGTGAAAAGTTTGATTCTAATGAGGAATACTTCCTTGGCCCTATGGTTACTTACATAAATGAAGGTAAGGCAGAGATAATAGATGGTCAACAGAGATTGACTACGCTAATGCTCTTGCTTCGTGCTTTTTACGAACGGTATGGATCTATGAAGAATGATAAGGCAAAGAAGACAGCCAGATTGATAGAACAATGCATTTGGAAAACAGATGAGTTTGGAGATTCCGATAAAACAGCGCTTAAAATAAACTCGGAAGTTGCAACGGACAATGAAAAAGAGGAATTCCTATCAATACTTACAAATGGTGATGCAAGTGGAAAGAAAAGTCACTACGCAGAAAACTATAGATTTTTTCAGAAGAAAATAAATGATTTCTTAAATGCATACCCAGACGAGTTTTCTTTTCTGCCTATTCGTATACTGAATAATTGTGTATTACTTGTGATAGAGGCTGAATCTCAGGATACTGCCCTTAGGATATTTTCAACATTGAACGATAGAGGAAAGCCTTTGTCTGATGCGGATATTTTTAAGGCGCAGTTCTATAAGTATTTCACAGGGCTTGGAAAAAAGGATGATTTCATCAATAAATGGAAAGAGTTAGAAGCCTTGTGTAATGAGATATTTCATCCGATTCAAGGTACGCCAATGGATGAAATATTTACTCGCTACATGTACTATGAAAGGGCGAAACAGGGAATAAAGAGTTCTACAACAGAAGCTCTTAGAAAATTTTATGAGAAAGAATCGTATAAGCTATTAAAGAATGAAGAAACTTTTGACAGCTTGATAGACCTTGCTAATTTTTGGAGTGACATAGAGAAACAAGATGAAGAGCGTTTTACCGAGAGGGTACTCAGAAAACTGTTTGTTTTGAATTATGCTCCAAACGGAATGTGGACGTATTTCCTGTCGGTATATTATATGTCTAATAAGGATAGTGCAGGAAACCTTGCCGAGGATGCTTTGTGTATTTTCTTAGATAGAATCATAGCTTTTATATGGACTTATGCAGTTACAAATCCCGGTGTCAATGCATTAAGAACACCTGTCTATGCAGAAATGATAAATATCGTTAATCATCAGCCGGTTCTTTTTAGTGATTTTAAGTTTGAAGGTGATAGTGTAAGAAGCGCTTTTGTAAATTATTCTTTTAGCAACAATAGAGCCATAACAAAATCAATGTTGACATGGTGGGCTTATAGACAGGATGAACAGGCGCTTTTTCCGCTCGATACGGTGATAGAGATTGAACATATATACGCAAGGAATAGACAAGACAAAGAAAAGGGGTTAAAGAACAGGAAGAATCTGGAGGCACTCGGAAATAAAGCTTTGTTGGAAAAACGAATTAATATAAGAGCTTCTGATTACAGATTTAGCGATAAAATAAAGTATTATAAAGGGTATGAGAATGCTCGTAAGCAGAAGAAAGAAGGTACTAAGAATATAGAATTACTGCAGTTGGCTAATTCTAAAGCAGACTTCAACGAAAATGACATTGAAAATCGCAACAAAAGTATCATAGACACATTTATTAAATATCTTGGCGAGATGGATCTTACAAAATAATCAAATATGATATGTATAAAAGGTAGCATGTAATTTAACGAAAACATGTAGCTTTTTGTAACGGTACACGGTTCCTATATGTATGAACCTTGGAACTTGCAAATATTGTGCTCATAATGATCCGGAAGTAAAGAAACGGAAAGAACTACAAATACAGAAGGATAAACAAATAGCAAGAATGCGGATGGATGAAGAAACAAAGAATAGTATGTTGAAATGCCCTAAGTGTGGAGGGACTTTGGCAAAAAGAAAAGGTCCGTATGGAGAGTTCTTTGGATGTGACAATTTTCCGAAATGCAGATATACAAAGAAAGGGATATAAGAGAGCAATTAAGTCTTGGAAATTAATGGAAACAAGATAAGAAAATGGGTATATGGAAAAGAAAAGTCTTAATGAGTTTGGATACCATTTGAAGGTAGAAGAAAAATATTATAATTCTCTTGATATAGAAGGTTTTTCACATATGATGAAAGATCCGTCTTACTGTTATAAGTTTTACTGGCTAGAGGCATTGGTAAAACTGGTATCGGAAGGAGTTGATGAAACCACTTTTGATACAGTGATTAATGAGATGATCTGTAATGCTTGGTACTCTGTACGGGAGTTTCATATTCACTTATCTGGCCTGCAAGCGGATGGTCAGGTAAGAGATGGTTTGGAAAGAGCCGTTCTTCGACTTGCAGAATTGAGTGATATTTCTGCTAATGCATCAAAGGTGGAAATAAGAAATGCGATAAAAAAATATGATAACGATTTGAAATATGCAAAAGAGCAGTTGACGAAAATGGTACCATATCGTGCTCTGGCTGGTTTCTTTTCAAAAGTGGATTTACCTATTGAGTGGGAAAGCGCAAGGAGAATGATTTCTTATATTCAAAGGATAAATGCAGAGTTCGTTCTTCTTCCGTATACTTTGGGGGAATCTGCTAAATTAAAAAAGGAAATCTATTTCCAGAAGGACTGGATAGAAATGATTCGGGATAATACGGTGTCTATTCTGGGATGGATCCAGTATGAAAAAGTAAAGTGGCTACAAAACAATAATCCTGAGGTACCGGGGCTTGTTTATAAACTGGCACCGATGGATGAAAAGATGAGAAAACTAAACAAAGTACGGAAACTATGGGAGGGAATTATAGATCTGTGTGAAGTAAAGGATGTATTTACCGGGGATGCGGTAGTACCAAAGCAGTATGAAGTGAACCATTTTATTCCCTGGTCATTTGTGATGAATGACGAGTTATGGAACTTAATGCCGATGGATTCATCTCTAAATAGTGTTAAAAGTAATCGGCTGCCTAAATGGGATCCTTTTTTTACAAGATTCGCGGAAAATCAGTTTCTGCTTTATGGTTATATTCATTCAAAACCGAGAATTCGAAAACTATACGAGGCTTGTTTTCGGGATAATCTGCATTCTATCTGGGCTTGGCAGGAGTTATATCGTAAAGGTAATACACAGGAAGAGTTTTACAATATTCTACAGAAGAATATGCAACCTGTATACGAATCAGCCAGGCGACAGGGATATGAAATCTGGAATAAAAGCGTGTAGATAATGGTATGATGATAAATGGGATACAAAAAGATATATCGCTATTATTTGCGATATAATTGTCAAAATGATATAGTAATCGGAATTTTTATTTAGATTTCAACAAAGTGTATAGGAGATGGTTTTATAGTGAGTATAGATAAAAGACAAGAAATACATAAATATTATAGTTTAATTCTTGATGTTACAAAAAAGGACTATAATCCGGCGATATTGAAAGAATATATAGATAGAATGACTGGAGAGGAGGTTGAAAATTCTTATCATAAACTTGTTTTTAGTGGGATAATGAAATTTCCATTTCTGCTGATGGGGCCAATGGGGATAGCGGCTACACTTCCTATAACGGTAATAGAAATTGCGAATACTACTGAGACTATATTAAAATGTATTGGGAGCTATGATTATTCAGATAAAACAGTTACGGAGATTAATGGTAATCAGTTCACATATGATAAGGATTTTCCAATTGATGAATACAGAGAGGAATTATATAGAATTGGAAATGATATAAAAGATGAGATATTTACTGTTTATATTCAGGATGGAGAATTGGTGGTGTACTAAAATGGAATTAATAAAAAAAGGAACAATTGCATTGGCGAAGGGCCTTGTTTTTGAGAATGGAGAAGTGGATAGAAAACCGTGCAGACCTGCAATGATTGCTATTTCAGCAGATTCTTTGACGGGAGATCTTTATTTATTGGCGCTTACATCTAATATACATAAATATGAAAAGTTTCAGGAATCGTATTATGCTTTGTTAGAAGAAGATTGGATAGATGCAGGACTGAAAGTACCGTCATTAATAAATCTAAATAAGGTATATAGGGTGAAATCTGTTGGGGAAGTGAAAGGCGGATTGCGACCAACTATTTATAAAGATGTTATAGCTAAATTGAAAAAATATAAGGAACGATACAAAGATGATGTTTATGAACAGATTAAAGGAAAATTGTAATGAGTTTGCGTTGGGCTTGAAATAACTGGTTTGGATGGGATATTTTGGGAGGTGATTAGTTTTGGCACTTGTATATTGCGGTGAGTGTAAGGCAAAAATATCAGAAAAAGCTAAAGTCTGCCCTTTTTGTGGCTGCCCAAAAGATAAAAATAATCAGATATATGTATATGAAAACAGATCTATTATTCGGCTGATAGAAGAAGGAGATAACCCTTATGGGGTTAGTAATTATGTGCCGATGAGCGAGGAACAACAGGCAACTATACTTTCATTATTTGGAAAGGCTGAAAATTTACAGCGTATCGCTCCGGATGTTTACAATGTTTTGGAGGGGGTTATAGGCCATACAGAATTGGTGGCAGATATAACGCCGGAAATACAGAAAATGCTAAATTCTGGTGAATATCTGATTCAAGTCAAAAAAACAGGTGAATTACTTGCTCAGATTATTAAAAAGGATGGTAAGAAAATAGTAAAACACATAAACTTAAAGAATAAAATATTTAGGACTAACTTGGGCACAGCTCTTGCGGATTTACAAATGCAACTGAGTATGATGCAAGTAATGGAGAAACTGAAGCAAATTGAGGTTGAATTACGTGATGTTTCAACAGGACTTCACGACGATCGTATTGCTGAGTTTGAAAGCTGTTGGATGCAATATCAGCAAGCGCAAGAGATTCAAGATGCTAGGCTACGTATGAATAAATTGTTACTAATATTGGGCCAAGTTACAACAGCAAAATGCAAGTTGATGAAAGAATTAAGTAAAGAAAAGAAATATTTTGATGAAAAGAAAAATAATAAACATGGAATATTTGATAATAAAGGTGGACAAACGGAACGGAGAAAAATGGATATTATTCGAAGTGATTTGATGGCTATATGTCAGGCTACACGTATTGAGATAGGATGTTATTTAAGCTGCGGAGAGAAAGAAGCAGCTAAACTTAGTGCACAGCAATTATTGAGCTATATTAAATCGGAACAATTGGATGATCGTGATGAGGTGCTATTCTTGAATTCATGCGATCATAATAATGATTTTTTGTTTCCGAATGTTTGTATAGAAATCGAGAATAAACTCAATCAATTATCAAAAGTTAAGGATAACAGAATAAAAAGAAAAAAAAAGACAATCTATATAAACAGGGGTGATAAACATGGAGAGAGTATGTAAGAAATGTAAAAAACCATTATCAGCATATGACAAAAAGAATATATGTCAGAGCTGTCAGACGAAAAAAATAGACAAATTAAAAAAATCTTTTGGGGTATTTGGGATAGTTGGAGGAACGGTTGGAACAGCATATATTGTAGCAAAAAAACTGGGGATAAAAATTTAAATGTTGACGGTGAGAGGAGTGCCAATTACTGTGAACAGGATTATTTCAAGAAGAAGGGAGTGCCAGACACTGTAAACAATAGTTCAAAGTGACTGGCACCAAGTTCACGTAATTTTGGATAATGACTTAATGAGGTCTTAATTATGTTGGATAATGGTATTCAGCACAAAATCAGTTTCAGAGGCGTGATCCTGTCGGTTCAGCCACGTTCGAATGTGTGGAGGTATCGCCTGGATAATCGTACCCACAACACGACCGGATACAACATTTTTCTAAAAGGCGATGCGGAAGGTGTAACGAAGGAATATGCCGTTGCAATATCCGAAAAGCAACAGCAGAAGTTTCATTTTCATATCGGAGATGAGATCAGCGGTACTGCGTGGACGAAGATGTATCCGAAGTTGGAATACGCGGACTATTACCGTGTGGGTGGTTTGAAGAAGATCTCTGAAGCACCAATGCCTGATGAAGACAAAGCATCTCCGTGGGTCGGAGAGGTGCCGGAGCTTTCGGTATATGATTGGCGAGGCTGCAGGATGCTTGCAGCCACCAGCTGGAAGAGCAAGTGTTTTACCTGCAAGTGGGCTTGTATGTCAAATGTGGCTATTGAGTACGACTGGGGCGTGTCACAGAAGTTTCGCTATGAGAGCTTTTGCTATGGCCCGAAGAACTGCAAGCTGTACAAGATGGGGAAGCCCAGGGCGGTTCCCTATAAGAATTACGGATCGGTATATGATGAGGGATGGCTGGATGATATTTGCACGGAGAGGCGTGGAGAAGAAGAATGAGCATTAGTACAAAGAATAAACGTAAACTTGTATATGGTGAAAAAACATATTATTGGCACGTATCGACGGATTATGACAGGGCGGAATTGCGTAAGAATTTCAATGTTCTTCATATTATTGCGGATGACAAGTCATTGGAATATCATATACCATTGGAACATCTGGAGCCTGTTCCGGAAGCGGTTACACCATCATACGTGAAGGATATTGTGGAAAGGTCTATGAACAGGTGAGTGACTGTCACTGCGAACAGAAGGGATGCATCAATGGGATATGAAGAGGAGAGCATGATGAAAACTACAGGCAGAAATCATGAAGTGACTGATGAGCAGGAACTGCTTAATGAACATGGTGAGCTTAGGGAACCCGGATGGTCACGCAAGCTTGTGCAGAAGTATGACAGATCAATGATCAGGGCGCCTAAGTGGCGTATCAAAGAATGGGATTATTACCTTGTACTGAACAGATCATTTGCAGCTGCTTTTACCGTTTCGGATGACGGTTATATTGGCTTGCAGTCGGTTTCACTGATAGAGTTCGGTGATTCGCCGTGGGAACATACTGAGACGGTTCTGAATGCATTTCCAATGGGAAGGATAGGACTGCCTGCCGATTCTTCTACAGGGCCAACAAAATATATGGATAAAAGGCTAAAGATGAAGTTTGATGTCTTAAATGGAAAAAGACGGATAAGATGCCGCTTTAATGATTTCTGTGACGGAAAAACTTTTGAGTGTGATATTTTTTTGGCACAGCCGGATATGGATACTATGGTCATAGCCACTCCGTGGGATAAGCGTCACGCCTTCTATTACAATCAGAAGATAAACTGCATGCGTGCTTCGGGATATATAAAATATAACGGAAAAACTTATGAATTCGATCCGGGAGTAGATTTCGGAACTCTGGACTGGGGGCGCGGAGTATGGACTTATGACAATACCTGGTATTGGGGCTCAGGAAATGGAGATATTAATGGAAATGCATTTGGCTTCAATATCGGTTACGGATTCGGTAATACGTCCGCAGCGACGGAAAATGTGATCTTTTATAATGGCGTGGCTCATAAGATTGATGATATAGAGTTCCATATCCCAGAGGACAGTTATATGAAGCCCTGGCAGTTTACATCGTCGGATGGCAGATTTGAGATGGATTTTGTGCCGGTGATCGACAGGGCAGCCTGCCTGGATTATAAAGCTATTGTTTCGGATCAACACCAGGTATTTGGGAGAATGTCCGGTAAAGCTGTTCTGGATGACGGTAAAGTGATCAACATCAAAGATCTGATGTGTTTTGCTGAGAAAGTGCATAATAGATATTAGCGGCATACTTGCACTTTGGGTGCTATCATTCCATGATAACGGAATGTGTAATACGGCAAGGTATGGAGGGTTTGCTTATGAAACAGGTAATTCTCGGAAGAACGGGGATCACGGTCCCGCAGAACGGATTTGGTGCATTGCCGATCCAGCGGATCTCACAGGAGGATGCAGTGCACCTTCTCCGGAAGGCGTATGATGGCGGAATACGGTTTTTTGATACGGCAAGGGCCTACAGCGACAGTGAGACAAAGGTGGGAGCCGCTTTCGGCGACGGCTATGTTCGGCGCGAAGAGATTGTAATCGCGACCAAGACTGCGGCAAAGACGCCGGCGGATTTTTGGAAAGATCTGGAACGTTCCCTGAACGAACTGAAGACGGACTATATCGATATCTACCAGTTTCATATGATGGGAAGCTGCTGGAAGCCGGGCGAAGATAACGGAATGTACGATTGCATGCGCAAGGCGAAGGAGCAGGGCAAGATTCGGCACATCAGCGGAACGGCACACAAACTTGGTGTGGCAAAAGAGATCGTGGAATCGGGATTGTACGATACGCTGCAGTATCCGATCAGCTATCTTGTGGATGAAAAGGAGATCGAGCTGATCCGGATGTGCAACGCGCACAATGTGGGCCTGATCTGTATGAAGGGGCTGGCCGGAGGGCTGATCCGCAATTCCCGGGCAGCGATGGCTTTTATCGATCAGTTCGACGGGGCAGTTTCCATCTGGGGAATCCAGAGGGAGAGCGAACTGGACGAGTGGCTTTCCTATATGGAGCATACACCGGGAATGGATGCGGAGATGACCGCATTTATCGAAGGGGAACGGGCGGAGCTGAAAGGGGAATTCTGCAGGGGATGTGGCTACTGCGCGCCCTGCACCGTCGGGATACAGATCAATCAGTGCAACCGCATGAGTCTGCTGCTGCGACGCGCCCCCAGTCAGGGATGGCTGAGCGAATACTGGCAGGCGGAGATGGCAAAGATCGAAAACTGCGTGGAATGCGGGGCCTGCCTTCCGAAATGTCCGTATGGCCTGAACATTCCGGAACTGCTCAAGAAGAATCTGGAAGATTACAGAGAAGTGCTGGCCGGAAACCGGCAGGTGTCCTAGGAAAAAACATCGGATTGCGATCGGTTTTCGGAAGGGTCAGATGCGGCTTGAAAAAGGCCGCATCTTATGTTAATTTCAAAACAGGAACAGAATAACCGGGAAACGGGGGATAAAAAGATGAAGAATTATATCAAAGGCGCCAATCCGTATATGCCGCTGTGGGAACATGTGCCCGACGGCGAGCCGAGAGTATTTGAACATGAGGGGAAGAAACGCGTGTATGTTTACGGTTCCCATGATATTGAGAGGGACCAGTACTGCGGAAGAAACTATGTTGTGTGGTCTGCGCCGGTGGAAGACCTGACTGACTGGACATGTCATGGTGTGGCTTATGAGACACATTATGATTCGATCCTGTATGCACCGGATGTCGTGAAGCGGAACGGCATGTATTATATGTATGCGGCGGAGCGCAAGGGGAGCCTGGTCGTGGTGGCAAGCTCCAGGACACCGTGGGGACCGTTTGAAAATCCGGTGGAGACAAAGCTTGGCTTTGACCCGGGCATACTGGTGGACGATGACAACCGTGTGTATGCATACTGGGGAGGCTGTGCGGCACCCTGCTACATCGCAGAGATGGAAGACGATATGGCAACGATCAAGGAAGAGACGCTGGTGTCCAATCCGATGGGACATTCCACCTGTCCGTGGGATCCGGTGGATGATGGACACATCTCTCTGATCGATGCGTTCTTTGAAGCATCCAGCCCGAGAAAAGTGATGGGCAAATATGTCTACATCTTTTCCAGACGTTATGAAAAGCCGATACCGGAGCTTGGGGTTTATACCGCTAACAACGGATTCCTGTCCTATCGTTTCAGCGATACCCCGTTTGGCCCGTTTATCGAGGGCGGGGATTTTTCCTTTAACGGCGGCGAGATTTTAAAGGATGCGGACGGACGCGGCACGATGACCTACCAGTGGGGAAACAACCATGGCTCCATCATGGAAGTGAATGGCAAATGGTATGTATTTTATCACCGCCAGACCGGTGTGAACGAGTATTCCAGACAGGCGATGATCGAACCGGTCGATGTGGCTATGGGCACCGATGGGCGGCTGTTTATCGGAGATATCAGGTATCTGGATGGAGAGCCGGTCTCTGCAAAGCCGGTGGAGATGACTTCACAGGGAGCGCAGATCAACGGACTGGATGCCTACTGCTGGATCTCAGCCGGATATGCCTGCCATATCTACGGCAGCAAAAAACGGGCTTATATACGGCCGGGCTATGAACAGACCGATGAGATCTCCACGCCGGTGGTCGGCATTACCGACGGTACGACCGTGGGCTTTCGTTATCTGCAGTTCGGCAACAATGCACCCAAAGGGGTGAGTGTTGTTTTGGAAGAGGCGAAGAAGGTGCGTGTCAGAGTACGGCTGGATTCCTATCATGGCCGTGTGGTGGCGACGCTGGATTTTGACGGCAGCAAAACGGAGCTGACGGCACCGCTGCTCACGGGGATCGTGGGACGGCATGCCGTGTATTTTGAGTTCTGCTCGGAAGATGCGGAGGCAGACTTCAGCTTTGACCGTTTCAGCTTTGAGCAATAAAACAAGAAGTGATATGGGGAAAAACAGATTTTAAGTAGAGGAGCCCGGTGTTTGACGGCATAATTACTTCAAAAACAGGAGGAAGACATCATGTTCGGTTTTAACTATTATACCCCTACCAAAGTGGTATTCGGCAAGGACACCGAGAATCAGGTGGCGGATCTGGTAAAGGAATTCGGCGGCACAAAGGTGCTGGTACACTACGGCGGCGGCAGCGTGGTACGCTCCGGGCTGCTGGCACGTGTAACGGATAAGCTGGAAGAAGCAGGGATCCCATATGTGACGCTGGGTGGTGCAGTGCCCAATCCGCACCTGGGACTGGTATACGAAGGGATCGAACTCTGCAAAAAGGAAAAGGTGGATTTTCTCCTCGGTGTAGGCGGCGGCAGCGCGATCGATTCGGCAAAGGCAATCGGCTACGGTGTGGCCAATGAAGGAGATGTGTGGGATTTCTATGATTACAAGCGCAAGGCGACCGGATGTCTGCCGCTGGGTGTGATCCTGACGATTGCGGCAACCGGCAGCGAGATGAGTGATTCTTCCGTGATCACGAAGGAAGAGGGACTTGTGAAACGCGGCTACAGCAGCAACTACGCGCGGCCGAAATTTGCGATCATGAACCCGGAACTGACGATGACGCTGCCGGATTACCAGACCGCCTGCGGCTGTACGGATATCATGATGCATACGATGGAGCGTTATTTTACAAACGGCGGCAATATGGAGATCACCGATGCGCTCGCGGAAGGCCTGCTGCGGACCGTGAAAAAGAATGCATTGATCCTGAACGAGGATCCGAAGAACTATGATGCACGTGCGGAGGTGATGTGGGCCGGCAGTCTGGCGCACAATGGCCTGACCGGCTGTGGTAATGACGGCGGTGACTGGATGACACATAAGCTGGAGCATGAGCTTGGCGGACTGTACGATGTGGCACACGGTGCCGGACTGGCCGCTATCTGGGGCAGCTGGGCACGCTATGTCTACAAGGATTGTCTCCCGCGCTTTAGGAAGTTTGCCATCAATGTGATGGACGTGGAGGAGGTCGGCAGTGATGAAGAGATCGCGCTGTGCGGCATTGAGGCGATGGAAGAATTTTACCGTACCATACATATGCCGACAAACCTGCGGGAGCTGGGAGTGAACCCGACGGAAGAAGAGCTGGCGCTGATGGCGAAGAAATGCGCGATCGGTGTGGGCGGCGAGATGGGTTCTGCCAAGGTGCTGAATGAAGAAGCGATGCTAGCAATCTACAAGGCGAGTATGTAATAGGATGAATTGGTTTATAATACATAATTTGTAAGGAAGGATGCCGGGGAGAGTTCTCCCCGGTATTATTATACGTAATAACGGAAATCATTTCCTGTATTGCGTATAGGCCCTTTGCAGGCTGTCCCGTAAGAGGAGCAAAAATGTCAACCGGAAGGAATTGACAACGGGCAAGGGGAAAAGGTATTATTATTGTTTGTCACGGACAAAACAAAGGGCACCGCGACAATAGCGGATCATAGATTTTTGAAGCGACATTAAAGGGAGAGAAAAAGGTGGAAAATCAAGAGCAGACCAAAGGTTTGACAACGCAGGAAGCCCTGGAGCGGGCGAAAAACGGAAGGAACGTGCTCACTCAGGGAAAGAAGAAAAGTATGCTGGCCATCGTGCTGGGACAGTTTGCATCGCCGCTGCTGATATTACTGATCGTGGCAGCGGGCATCTCCATTGCGACCGGGGAGCTGGTGGACGGTGTCATCATTATCGTGGTGGTGCTGGCCAATGTCATCATCGGTACCGTGCAGGAGGTATCCGCGGAAAAATCCGTGGAGGCACTTAAGCAGATCAATGCATCGACGGCCGTGGTCATTCGTGACGGTACGGAAAAAGAGATCCCGGCAGCCGACCTGGTAGTGGGGGACTATGTTATCCTGGAAGCCGGGCGTGTGGTACCGGCGGATCTGCATCTGACGGGAACCAGTTCGCTGAAGGTCAATGAATCGGCCCTGACCGGTGAGAGCGTTGCCGTGGAAAAGGATCACCGCGAAAAAAGCGATGAAAAGACACCCCTTGCCGACCGCAAGGATAAGGCATATATGTCCACGCTGGTGGAGTACGGCCGCGGTGAAGGCGTGGTAGAAAAGATCGGAGACGATACCGAGATCGGTAAGATTTCCAGTATGCTCAACAAGATCACCAAGGAGGAGACGCCGCTGCAGAAGAACTTAAACAGCATCTCCATGGTGCTGGGGATCGCAGGTGTCGTGCTCTGCATTCTGATGTTTGTCTGCCAGCTCATTGTTTATAAGACCGAACTCGTAGAAACCCTGATGATCTCGATCGCGTTTGCAGTAGCGGTTATTCCGGAAGGTCTGGCTACGGTGGTCACCCTGGTGCTTTCCGCCGGTATCCAGAAGATGAGCAAGCGCAATGCGATCGTAAAGCAGATCCACGCAGTCGAGACGCTGGGAGCCGTAAATGTCATCTGCTCCGACAAGACCGGTACCCTGACCCAGAACAAGATGACAGTAGTCCGCTGGTTTTTGCTGGGGGAGGAAAAGCCGGAGGAAGAAGTCGACAAGAAAGATCCGGTATTCGGACAGTTACTGACCGGTTTTCTGGCATGCAATGATGCGAAGTATTCCGAAGAGACCGGCGAGGAGATCGGTGATCCGACGGAGACGGCTTTTGTAAAGTATGCCAAGGATCATAAGCTGGGCTACGATGCGATCATGGGCAAGATCAGGCGTTTTGACGAGATCCCCTTTGACTCGGACCGTAAGATGATGACCACGCTGAGCAAGGTGGATGCGGACGGAACGACAAAGAATGTATCCTTTACCAAGGGTGCCATCGATTCCGTGATCGTACGATGCAACCGGATCCTGGATGATAACGGTGTGCGTGATATTACCAATGAAGACGTGCTGCTGGCGACCAAGTCGGCGGATAAGATGAGCTCCGAGGCGCTGCGTGTGCTGGCACTGGCTTACCGCGAGGGGGATGAAAAGCCACAGGAAGAGGATATGATCTTTGTCGGGCTGGCTGCCGAGATCGACCCGCCGAAGGAAGGCGTAAAGGAGACGGTGGATGAGTGTCATCATGCCGGCATTGATGTGGCGATGATCACCGGTGACCACAAGATCACGGCTTTTGCGATCGCAAAGGAACTGGACATTGCAACGGATATCTCCCAGAGCATCTCCGGTGCCGAGATCGATGCGATGGATCCGGAGGAGTTCCGCAAGAATGTGCTGAATTACCGCGTGTTTGCCCGGGTATCCCCGGAGAACAAGGTGCAGATCGTGCAGGCATTCCAGTCGCACGGCAAGATCTGCTCCATGACCGGTGACGGTGTAAACGATGCTCCGTCCTTAAAGGCAGCCAATATCGGTGTGGCTATGGGTATCGGCGGTACTGAGGTGGCGAAGGATGCTGCCGAGGTGATCCTGGTGGATGACAACTTTATCACCATCAAGAATGCCGTGATGGAAGGCCGTAACCTGTTCAATAATATAAAAAAATCCGTGGTTTACCTGCTGCGTTCCAACTTTGGTGAAGTGGTGCTGATGGCTTCGGCGATCTTTGCCGGATTTTCCTCACCGCTGTCAACCATCCAGATCCTGTGGGTGAACCTGCTGACCGATACGGCGCCGTCTCTGGCCCTTGGTATGGATGTGGGCTCGGATGCCGTGATGAACGAGAAACCGCGTGATGTCAAAGCCGGTATCTTAAACCGTGGGGATTATTTAAACATCGTGATCCAGGGTGTGATCAGCGGGGGCGTGGCACTGCTGGCATTCCTGCTCCCGGTAATCGGACGCTACGGAATGGGCAATCTGCTGGCAAATCTGGGTAACGATGCAGAACTGCTCAAGATGTGCCGTACCTACTGCTTCAGTACCCTGGCAATCAACGAGATGCTGATGGCGTATGTCTGCAAGACCAAGGGCAGTCTGGCGTTTGCAACGAAAGACTCCTGGAACAACAAAGCACTGAATGTGATCACCCTGATCGGGATCGTATTGCAGCTGGGCGTGCTGGTGATCCCGCCGCTGCGCAATCTGCTGAAACTGGCTGCTGTCGGTGTCGGCGATATCGCAACGATCGTAGTCATCGCAGTAGCTGGCGTTATGGTCAATGCGGCGATCACTCTGGCAAAAGAGCGTCTGGATATCCGCCGCGAGCGGAATCTGTGATCCCGGAGCCGGAGATAAAGCCAAAACAGGGTGAAAATGATACATTTTGACGAAAAATGACAGCTGAAAAGCGGGAAAATGTTGAATTTTGTCCAAAGATAACGTATAATCAGAGTATGATTTTTACGATGGAGGTGTCTTATGTTTTGTCAACTGTTTGGGAACTACCTGCAGGAACGGGAAGTTATCAATGAATTTGATTATCGCCAACTGATCAAAGAGCAGATGTCCGTACGTGTAAAGCTGGGCACCATTGCCGTGATGGACGGGATCCTGACCGAAGCACAGGTCGAGAAGATCAATGAGCTGCAAAAGACGCAGGACCGTCGTTTCGGTGATATCGCCGTGGAGCAGGGGCTGCTGACGGATGAACAGGTCGGAGGACTTTTGAAGAAGCAGGGAAATGCTTACCTGCAGTTTGTACAGCTTTTGATGGATATGACAGATATCTCCAAGGAAAAACTGGAAGAATATCTTGAGGATTTCCGGACAAAGATCGGTTTTGCACCGGATGAGATGGAAAAACTGAAAAAAGATGATCTGGATGAGCTGCTGCCGATGTTTGTATATTCTTCCAAGCCGTACGTGCTGGATATCGCCGGGCTGCTCACCAGAAATATCACGCGTTTTGTATCCCGTGATTTCTTTATTGAAAAAGCGAGAAAGAGCAAGGAAATGAATTACACGCATCTGGCCTGCCAGAAGATCGCCGGTGATCATACTGTCTATATTGCGATCGCGGAGGCAGAGGAGCAGGGCGCCTTTTTGCAGGTGGCATCTTCGTTCTCCAAGCAGGATATGGATGCGGTCTATGATGATGCTTACGATGCGGTATGTGAGTTTATCAATGTGAACAGCGGGCTGTTGGCCAGTGCATTGAGTGAAAAGGCGGTCAATATCGATATGGATCCGCCGCAGGGCTTTGCGGGGCAGGTGGCCAAAGGTGACTTTTATGTGCTGCCGGTCGTTCTGGAGGGACGACGGCTGGAACTCATCATCGCTGTGGACAGTGATTTTGAACCCGGGCAGGAGCCTTTGAAGCTGGGCAGTGTGACCACCGAAGAGGATACCTCGGAAGGCGAAGGTGCGAGAGTGCTGATCGTGGACGATTCCAGAATGTCCAGACAGATGCTGCGCAACATCCTCGAAAAAGACGGCTACCGTGTGGCCATGGAGGCGAGCAACGGTTTGGAAGGTCTTGCAGCCTATATGAAGTGCAAGCCGGACCTGGTGACGCTGGATATCACGATGCCGGAGATGGACGGTCTGGAGGCTCTGGAGAAGATTCTGGCTTATGATCCGAAGGCAAATGCGATCATGATCACGGCGGCAGGGCAGCAGGACAAGCTGATGCGTGCGCTGCGTGCCGGAGCGAAGTATTTTATCAGCAAGCCTTTTAATGAGGATGAAATACTTGCAAATATCAGGAAGGTTCTGGCGTAAAATGCCGGAAACGCTCCGGAGGTAATGGAACGGAGCGGAGTGTAAGAAAATGTATTTGTTTAAAGAATGGAAGACGGAAAAGAATGCACGGGGCTGGCTCTTATGGGCATTAGCCTCGGCATTTATGTTTACGGTCTTTGCACCGTTAGATGCTTATTTTGCCAATGAGAGTGAATTCTGGTTTCGACTGTCGCAGCTGCTGCCGGTGGTGGTGGTGTGTTTTGCGGCATCTTTTTTGATCCTGTTTGCCATAGCGGAGGTGCTGTACCGCTGCATCGGGCAGAAAAAGTCCGGCTGGATCGTCTTTACTTTCCTTTTGAATACGCTGCTGTATTTTTATGTGCAGGGGAATTTTATTCCAAGGCACTATGGCGTGCTGAACGGGGTGTCGATCGATTTTGACCGGCATCCGGTGTATGCCTGGGCCAGTATCGTGCTGATCGCGGGCGCTGTCGTGGCTGCGGTCTTCAGCATTTTGGTGATCAAAGAAAAGATATATGCGTTCGGACGTTTTGTATGTGCGGTACTGCTCGGATTACAGCTGGTCACGCTGTGTTTTTCCTTTTATAAAAAACATATTATGAATGCGCCGGTGCGTTCGGAGGTCGTGGTGACAAACCGGGATCTGCTTACTCTGGGGCAGGAGGAGAACATCATCTTTTTTATCCTGGATACCTTTGACGGGGAGGATATGGAAGATCTGTTCTTCCGGGAGCACTATAATGGGTATTATCAGGAGATGTTTGAGGATTTTACCTATTATCAGGATACGACGTCTATGTATCCGACGACCAAGGGGGCACTGCCGTATCTGCTGACCGGCGTGCCGTATCTGAATCAGGAGACTTATGCAGATTATATCCGGCGGGCCTACGGGGAGACCGATCTGTATGACGTACTGGCGCAGGAAGGCATACAGGTAAGCGTGTATACGGATAACAGTGATTTTCTGGATCCGGATTGCGCAAAATATACCAATGTGGAACATGGGCGGTACCGGATCGGAAGCAACCTGGAATTTGCGAAGGAGATGTATTCGCTGGTGGCATTTAACTATATGCCGCACCAGCTGAAACGCTTTTTCTTCGTGGATACGGAAGATTTCGGAGCGCTGCAGGCAACGGCAGAGGGGGATTCCGCTTTTTCCTGGGATGTACAGGATTTTTATAACAAACTGACGACGGAGCGGCTGCAGAAAGGAGATGCGGCAAAGTGGATGCACGTGTATCATCTGGCGGGGATTCATCTTCCGTATACCTTTGACGGAAATCTGCATTCGGAAGCCGACCGGATCTACAACGTGATCGATGAAGCGGAGGGAAACTGCACAATGGTCGGGGAGTATCTGGACCAGCTCCGGGAGCTTGGCCTGTATGATAGTGCAACGATCATTGTTACGGCAGATCACGGAAATTACGGACACGGTCAGTATCCGATCTTTTTTGTGAAGAACGCAGGCGAACATCATCCGTTTAAGATCTCGTCTGCAAAGAATTCGCATGCCAATATGATGACGCTGTTAAAGGAGGTGGCGCAGGGAAAGACGTTTGATGAGGAAGCCGTGCGTGCCTGCAATCCGGAGGAGAGCCCGCGGAGGTTTTATTATTACAGCTGGGATGATGGATGGGAGGATCTGTACCTGCCGGAGATCGCCGAGATGGAGCAGGACGGGATCGCGATCGAGGATTCGGCTCTGAAGGAGACCGGCGTGCGGTATGCTCCTGCGGGGCAGAAGGAACGGGCTCCTGTGGAAGGACCGTTATCGCGTCTGCTGAAGAAGTGCATGGATTGGTGCTACCGGTTCTGCGGCAACTACGGTCTGGCAATCCTTTTGTTTACACTGTTTTCCAAGCTGGTATTGCTGCCGTTATCCATCTGGACACACATCAATTCGATCACTATGATCCGGATACAGCCGCAGATCAATTTCCTGAAGGCGCGTTACTACGGACAGAAGGATAAGGTGGGCGAGGAGCAGACCAGGATCTTTAAGGAAGAAGGCTATCACCCGCTGCTGTCAACGATCCCGATGATCGTACAGCTGGTGCTGCTGATCGGCGTGGTGGCAGCGATCCGTGCCGGGATCGAGGATCCGACGATCAATATGAATTGGGGCGCGGTCAATCTGGGGCAGGTGCCTTCGCAGACGGGACTGCGTCTGCTGTGGTCACCGCTGGCGGCAGCCGCATCGGCGTGGCTGATGAGCTACACACAGAATAAGAGCAATGTACTGCAGGCAGAACAGAGCAAGTGGAATCAGTACGGGATGATGGCCTTTTCGGTAGGATTATCCCTGTATCTGGGCTGGTTCGTGCCGGTGGGGACTGCATTGTACTGGGTAGCGTCCAACCTGCTGTCCATCGTACAGATGTATGCGCTGAACGCGGTGATCCCACCAAAGAAATATGTGGATTACCAGCAGCTGGAAGAGAGCCGTAAGGCGCTGGCCGGTCTGCAGACCGTGGGCGGCAGGAAGAAGGAAGGCTATTTTTCCGCCAACCGCAAGCGGGAACGGAAGGACTATAAGCGCTTCTTCTCCGTGCTGAACAAGCATCTGGTCTTCTATTCCGAGGGCAGCGGTTTTTATAAGTATTTTAAGGGCTATATCGAGTATATCCTGAAGTACACGGATCTGACGATCCACTATATCACCAGCGATCCGAAGGATGCGATCTTTGCTAAGGCTTCGGAAGAACCGAAACTCCGTGCCTATTACATCGGTGAGAACAAACTGATCACGCTGATGATGAAGCTGGAAGCAGACGTGGTGGTAATGACCATGCCGGATCTGGAACATTTTCATATCAAGCGCAGTTATCTGCGGCAGGATATGAAGTATATCTATGTGCAGCACAATATCGGAAGCAATAACCTGACCATGCGCAAGATGTGTATGGAATACTTTGACATCGTCTTCTGCGCGGATAAGCTGCAGAAGGAAGAAGAGCAGGCAATCGAAGAGAAGTATGACCTGCGGAAAAAAGTGCTGGCGGAGGTGGGCTACCCTCTGCTGGATGATATGCGTGCTGCTTATCGCGCAGGCACGCATGAGAAGCATACGAGAAAGCAGATCCTGATCGCACCGTCCTGGCAGGCGGACAATATCGTGGACAGCTGTTTGGAGGAGATGCTTGCGGAACTGTCAAGGGGGGATTACGATGTGACCGTGCGTCCGCATCCGCAGGAAGTGCGTCTGAAAGCGGAGTATATGCAGCAGCTGAAGGAAAAGTACGAGTCGGAACACGTGCACATCCAGACCGACTTTTCTTCCAATAATACAGTCATGGAGGCGGATCTGCTGATCACGGACTGGTCCGGCATCGCCTGGGAGTACGCGTTTACGACGGGGCGGCCGGTACTGTATGTTGACACGCCGATGAAGATCATGAATGAAGATTACAAAGAGATCGATATTGAACCGTTTGATATCCGGCTGCGGGATATGATCGGCAAACGGCTGAACCCGGATCAGATGAAAGAGATCCGGGCGGTGGCCGAAGATCTGCTGGCACATTCCGCGGAGTATCAGGAACATACGGAGGCACTGGTGCAGGAGTACATCTGTCATCCGGATCACGCGGCAGCCGTAGGCGGTGACGTGATCGTATCGGAAGTGCTCGCACAGATCGCACGCAGAAAGGAGGCACAGGCGGGATGAGAAGAGCTTTGAAGTATATCGTGTTTACGGCCTGGTGCTTCGGTGCGGCAATGCTTTTGTTCGGCGTGACGGCGTATGCTTACATCGATCCGTCGGTCATGACTTACGTGATCCAGGCAGTGGCCGGTGTGGTGATCGCGCTGGGAGCGGTTTTCGGGATCTATTTCCGCAAGATGAAGAAGGCGCTGTTTGCCTTACTGCATATCGATGAGAACCGGGGCAAAGAAGTGGAGAGCGATGATGTCGTCTACCGGAAACCGCAAGAATTCTGAAAAAAAGGAACGATCGGAAAGAGCGCCGGAAAGAAGCGGCGGAAAGCGAAAAATATCAAAACGAAGCACCCCCGCGAGGGGAGAGACACGGAAACCGCATCCGGACCGGCAGGGTAAGGCGCTGAAAAAAAGTGTGATCCGCTTTGTCCAAAAGAATCGTGTATGGCTGCTCTGTGCGGCAGCAGCATTTTTGGCGGCGTGGCTGGTCTCGGCTTTTTTTGTACAGCTGGTACTCATTCGGGATGCCTCGATGGAGCCGGCGTATCACAACGGGCAGATCGTGGCGGTGAGCAAGCTGAGGCGGGAGTATCAGCGCGGGGATGTGATCGTCTTTGATGCGCCGCAGCTGGGCTGCCGTCTGGTAAAGCGGATCGCACACGTGCCGGGGGATCATTTATCGCCGGAGGAGGCAGCGATGTACGGCCGCGGGACGCTGGCCGGCTATACCCTTCCGGAAGGAGCTTATCTTGTGCTGGGGGACAATGCGGATGAGAGTGTGGACAGCCGGGATGAGAGAGTGGGTGTGGTAAGGAGTGAGAAGATTGTCGGCGTGTTGCTGCGGTGAGCCACGGGGACGGTTCTTATGGCAACAAGCTCAAAGATCTTTAGCCACAAGAACCGTCCCCATGGCTCACTGGGCTGCGCGAAGCAGAACGGCAGATCCGGAAACGGACAAGAGGTTTTTGCCGTGATGGAGTCGCGGTAAGCGCTTACATTGAATTTCACGCATTTTTAGCTTGAACCGGGGGGGAGAATTGTATATAATAAGTTGCGACTAATCCTAAACAAATTTTCAAGAAAGGAAGGTTTTGTTTTATGGCACTTGTAACAACAACAGAAATGTTCAAGAAGGCATACAACGGCGGATACGCTGTAGGTGCTTTCAACGTGAACAACATGGAGATCGTTCAGGGTATCACGGAAGCAGCGGATGAGCTGAAGGCACCGGTGATCCTGCAGGTTTCCAAGGGCGCAAGAGCTTATGCAAATCATACGTATCTGGTAAAGCTGGTTGAGGCAGCCGTGATCGAGCATCCGGACATCCCTATCGCTTTGCACCTGGATCACGGTGATACTTTCGAGCTTTGCAAGGACTGCATCGATGGCGGATTTACTTCTGTTATGATCGACGCTTCCTCCAAGAGCTTTGAGGATAACATCGCTCTGACCAAGCAGGTTGTAGAATATGCACACGCACATGGCGTAGTGGTAGAAGCTGAGCTGGGTACCCTTGCAGGTATCGAGGATGAAGTGGTTGTAGAGTCCGGTAAGGAAGCTTACACCCGTCCGGAAGAAGTAGAAGAGTTCGTATCCAAGACCGGCTGCGATTCTCTGGCAATCGCGATCGGTACTTCCCACGGCGCATACAAGTTTACAGCTGCACAGTGCACCAGAAATGCTGACGGCATCCTGGTTCCGCCTCCACTGCGTTTCGACGTACTGGAAGAGTGCATGAAGAGACTGCCGAACTTCCCGATCGTTCTGCACGGATCTTCTTCCGTACCGCAGGAGTTCGTAAAGATGGTAAATCAGTACGGCGGCAACATGCCGGATGCAGTAGGTATTCCGGAAGAGCAGCTGCGTAAGGCTGCAGAGCTGGCTGTCTGCAAGATCAATATCGATTCCGATATCCGTCTGGCAATGACCGGTAACATCCGCAAGTACTTCGCTGAGCACCCGGATCACTTTGACCCGAGACAGTATCTGAAGCCGGCTCGTCAGGCCGTTAAGGATATGGTAGCTCACAAGATCAAGAACGTACTGGGCTGCGATGGCAAGGCTTGAGTTTTCTGAGAACTGAACGTAAAGGGGCGTCTCCGAAAGGGGGCGCCTTTTTTTGCTTTATAGGAAATTGTTACGAGAGGGGAAATCGGAAGCGTTAACATTTTATGAACATGGAAGGTTTTTGTTGATTTTATGGGGGAATCATGTATAATATTGTATTGGTGAGTTCGTAGCGTAAAACTACATCAAATAAAAAGAAAGAGGTAAAAGAAATGGCACAGATCGATTTGAGCAAGTATGGCATCAACGGTGTTAAGGAAATCATCTACAATCCGTCCTATGAGCAGCTGTTCAAGGATGAGATGGATCCGTCCCTGACCGGTTATGACAAGGGTCAGAACACTGAGCTGGATGCAGTGAACGTAATGACCGGTATCTACACCGGACGTTCCCCGAAAGACAAATTCATCGTTGACGATGCAACATCTCATGACACTGTATGGTGGACATCTGAGGAGTATCCGAACGACAACCATCGTGCAAGCCAGGAAGCTTGGGATGCCTGCAAGAAGCTGGCAGTAGAAGAGCTGTCCAACAAGAAGCTGTACGTAGTAGATGCATTCTGCGGTGCTAACAAGGACACCAGAATGGCTGTACGTTTCATTATGGAGGTAGCTTGGCAGGCACACTTCGTAACCAATATGTTCATCAAGCCGACCGCTGAGGAAGAGGCAAACTTTGAGCCGAACTTCATCGTTTACACTGCTTCCAAGGCTAAGGTTGAGAACTACAAGGAACTGGGCCTGAACTCTGAGACCGCTGTTCTGTTCAACGTAACTTCCCGTGAGCAGGTTATCCTGAACACCTGGTACGGCGGCGAAATGAAGAAGGGTATGTTCTCCATGCAGAACTACTTCCTGCCGCTGCAGGGTATGGCTTCCATGCACTGCTCCGCAAATACCGATATGGAAGGTAAGCACACTGCTATCTTCTTCGGTCTGTCCGGTACCGGTAAGACTACGCTGTCCACTGACCCGAAGAGACTGCTCATCGGTGATGACGAGCACGGCTGGGATGACAACGGCGTATTCAACCTGGAAGGCGGCTGCTATGCAAAGGTTATCGGCCTTTCCAAGGAGCACGAGCCGGACATCTACAACGCAATCAAGAGAAATGCTCTGCTTGAGAACGTTACCGTTGATGCAAACGGCAAGATCGACTTTGACGATAAGAGCGTTACCGAGAATACTCGTGTATCTTACCCGATCGACCACATCAAGAACATTGCAAAGAATGTAAACGGCGTATCCTCCGGCCCGGCTGCAGAGAACGTAATCTTCCTTTCCGCAGATGCATTTGGTGTACTTCCTCCGGTATCCATCCTGACTCCGGAGCAGACACAGTACTACTTCCTGAGCGGTTTCACCGCTAAGCTGGCTGGTACCGAGCGTGGTATCACCGAGCCGACCCCGACTTTCTCCGCTTGCTTCGGCCAGGCATTCCTGGAGCTGCACCCGACAAAGTACGGCGAGGAGCTGGTTAAGAAGATGAAGAAGAGCGGCGCTAAGGCATATCTGGTTAACACCGGTTGGAACGGCACCGGCAAGCGTATCTCTATTCCGGATACCCGTGGTATCATCGATGCGATCCTGAACGGCGACATCGCTAAGGCAGAAACCAAGAAGATCCCTATCTTCGATTTCGAAGTTCCGACTTCTCTGCCGGGCGTAAGCACCGAGATCTTGGATCCGAGAGATACCTACGCTGATGCTTCCGAATGGGAGAAAAAGGCAAAAGATCTGGCTGCTCGTTTCCAGAAGAACTTCAAGAAGTACGAGACCAACGAGGCTGGCAAGGCACTGGTTGCTGCAGGTCCTCAGCTGTAATTCACAGTTTCGACTTACTACAGGGCACCTCCGTAAGGGGGTGCCTTTTTTTCGCTTTCTTTCTTACGGGAAGAACCCGGGAAGACAGGGAAAGACGATATTTGCATTCAAGCGCAAATATGGTAAAATATTATGGATTATGAAGTTTTGGAAGTGGACCGGAAGTGTTATACCGTTTAGTGATATCACCAATTGAATATCTGATCGAAGTAGTATTTACCATAATGAATGGCTTCTTCGGGCATGAGGGATATGCGATCATCGCCGTGAGTATGACGATCAGCACCCTGGTGCTGCCACTGTACCTGCGGGCGGATGCGATCCAGGAGGCGGAGCAGAAGAAGCAGAAGGCGATGGAACGCTGGCTCGCCCATATCAGGAAGACGTTTACGGGCGATGAGCGTTATATGATGACGAATGCCTACTATGCGGAGATGGATTATAAACCGCTGTATGCATTGAAGGGACTGATCCCGTTATTATTACAGATCCCGTTCTTTATTGCGGCGTATCATTTTCTGTCGAACTTAAAATGCCTGCAGGGAACAAGTTTCTGGCTGATCGCGGATCTTGGGGCGGAAGACAGGATGCTGAAGCTCGGGGGGCTTGCGATCAATGTGCTGCCGGTATTGATGACCGGTATCAACCTGATCAGCAGCGTGATCTATACAAGGGATGCGACGCTGAAACAGAAGATCCAGCCGGTGGTGCTGGCGCTGGTTTTTCTGGTACTTTTGTATCACAGCCCTGCGGGACTCGTGCTGTACTGGACGATGAACAACCTGTACTCCATGTGCAAAAACGTGGTGATGAAGATCGTAAAACATCCGGAGCGGCTGGGCATGATCGGACCGGTGGTGATCGCGGCATTGTTTCTGGTATTTCTGCTGGCGACAGGCAAGCTGCAGGAGCGGATCGCCTGGAAGGATCATGAAAGTCTGTTCCTATACGGACTGATCGTGCTGGCGCTGCTGGCAGCACCGACGAAGGTGTGGCTTGGTAAGACGGGTATTTTCGAAAAACGATCTTACGGCAATCAGCAGGGGGCGGAAAAAGCGGAAGGTACGAAATCGGCGGAACGGAAACCAGGCAGGGGACAGACCACGACAGGAAAAAACGTTCACATTACCGTGATCCTTCTGGAACTGGCGCTGGCACTATTGCTGGGACTGGTGATCCCGCTGCTGGTACTATCGGTGGCACCGATGGACTTTCTCGTGATCGACCGGACAACGGATCCGTTGCATTATGCGTATGCGGCGTTTGCCGTAGCATCCGGAGTGTTCCTGGTATGGGGCAGCCTGATCTACGCGATGGCGGAAGAAAAGGGACGCTTTGCTTACGGGCGCGTGCTGCTGATCCTTTTGTTCATCGCTTTGGTGGATATGCTCGGTTTCAAGGCAGTGGTCGGTAATGTATCGACCATGCTGGAGTTTGAAAAGATGCCGCATTTTGCGTTGCTTCCGAAAGCAATCAATCTGGCAGCTCTAGGTGCAGCGGCGGTCGCCGGATGGCTGCTCTGGGACAAAGGCGGCAAAGTGCGGGATGGGCTGGCGGCGGTGGTCTGCCTGACTTTTACTGCGATGGCGGTTATGAACATACAGGCGACAAAGGCGGGGATCCATGAGGTGGATGATGGCGCAGAGGTGGATTATGTGCTGCCGCTGTCAACGGAAGGCCGGAACGTGATCGTGCTGATGATGGATCGTGCCATTTCGGCTTATGTACCGTTTCTCTTTGAGGAAAAGCCGGAATTGTATGATATGTATGCCGGGTTTACCTATTATCCGAACACGCTGTCCTTTGGACGCGGAACCGGAAGCGGCGGACCGGCCCTGTACGGAGGATATGAATATACAACGGAACATCTGCCGGTGGCAGATGAAGACCGTCACCGGAAGCACATCGAAGCACTGCTGGTGCAGCCGATCCTTTTTGGGGAGAACGGATTTGAAGTGACGGTTACCGATCCGGGCTTTTGGGCAGCTTCGGCTACGGATTATTCCATATACGATCCGTATCCGTACATTTCGGCATACAGCCTGGAGCAGAACCTGCCGGTCGGCTATGATCTGGAAGGGATGAAGGCGGCACGCGAGAGGAACTTTTTCTTTTACAGTATCTACCGTATCGCTCCGGCTATGCTGCAGGATGAGATCTATGGCAAGGGACGTTTCCTTGCGGCGGATCATACATCCTTTGTGGGAGAGGGCGAATTCCGAAGAGGATACACGGTGCTAAAAAATCTGCCGGAACTGACACGGATCGAAGAGGGGGATCGTGATCACTTCCTGGCCATCGGTAATAACACGACCCATGCGGAATCGATGCTGGCACTGCCGGATTATACTGATGAGCGGGAAGCGGATTATACGGGGATCGATATCGCGGCGGATAAGCACGCCGGAAATCTGACACTCCATTTCGACCGAGATAACGAGGGCTTAAGTGTGGGGCATTACCACAGCAATATGGCGGCATTTCTGAAGCTTGGGGCGTGGTTTGACTATCTGCGGGAACAGGGTGTGTTTGACAATACCCGAATCATCATCGTATCGGACCATGGCTACGGTCTGCCCCAGCGGGAGGACATGCTGCTGCCGGGCGGAGTAAATGTGGAGGCGGTCAATCCGGTGCTGCTGGTCAAGGATTTTGACAGTAACGGAGCGTTTACCGTGGATACGCAGTTTATGACCAATGCCGACACGACAGTACTGGCCACGCAGGGGATCGTTGCAGATCCGGTCAACCCGTTTACCGGAAACGCGATGACGTTGGAGCCCAAGGAAGGTGGCGTGGACTTTATGTGGCAGCCGCTGGAGTGGGATTTTTACGGGGATCCGTATGCCGGAGACAAGTGGTATCACGTGAGTGATGATATCCTGGATCCGGAGAAGTGGGTGCCGATCGAGGCACTGCGGTAAGTATTATGCGGGATGAGTTTTTTTGACAGTAAGGAACTGTTGCAAAATAACTTTACAATTTGCCTTGTCTTTCTGGCCATCTGCATCATCGAAAAATCTTGACGAGTAAAGAAAACTATTTAAGGAGGAGGGAGTATGGGACTGCGGTTTCGTAAGAGCATTACGCTGTGCAAGGGGGTTAAACTGAATCTGAGTAACAAGAGCGCGTCTCTGAGCGTGGGAAGAAAGGGGATCCATCAGAGCATTTCCACGACCGGGCGGACGACGACATCCATTGGTATTCCGGGAACCGGTGTGTCGTATCAAAAGAGCTTCAATCTGAAGAAGGGCTTTGCAAGTCTCTTTAAGAAGGATAAGAAGGAAGAAAAAGAGGCAAAAGCGGATACCGGAAAGAAGGGCAGCAAAAAGGACAGTGCGATCGCAGACAGTGCGGTAAGTCCGACGCAGCAGCAGAATGCGGCTCTTTTGGAAGAGAATAAAGCTACTTACGACAGCTTTGTACAGCAGATCGAATATATGAAGTCGCTGCATAAGGTGGCGGATGAACCCATTGACTGGAAAGAGGTGTTTGACCGCCCGGCACCGGCAGGCGGAGCACTGGCTTCCCTGCGCAGTGATACCAAGGCGGAAATGGAAGAATGGAAGACATTACACGAAATGGCGGAAAAGGTGCTCGCAGGGGATGTGGATGCCTATCTGGACGTGGTGGAAGAGCTTCGGCCTTATGATGATATCCTGGAGTACGGCAGTGACTTTGAGGTGGGCACGGACGATCCGAAACTGCTGGAGGTGGAATTCCGCGTGAAATCCGAAGAAGTGGTACCGCCTGCGGAATATGTGCTGGATGCGAAGGGCAATCTGAAAGAGAAGGAACTGTCGAAATCGGCCTATTTTGATCTGGTGCAGGATTATGTATGCAGCTGTATCCTGCGCATCGCCAGAGATTCGTTTGCACTGCTGCCCGTGGAAAAGGTGGTGATCCACGCTGTGGATACGATTCTGAACACTGCGACCGGGCAGGATGAGGAGATCACGATCGTATCGGTTGCGATAGACCGGGAAACACTGGAAAAACTCAATTTTGAGCGTCTGGATCCGTCGGATGCCGTGAATTCCTTCCCGGGGAAGATGAGCTTTAAGAAGACGAAGGGATTTGAACCGGTTGCAAGATTGGATTGACATACAGGGGAACATCTCATCCGTCGCCTTCCACGCAAGGGAAAGGCAGGGAGAATCATTTCTGACGGGGGCTGCTTATGGGGAAGCTGCAGAAAAGCCTGATCGCGATCATGACCTTGTTCTGGCTGATCTATGCGACTGCGACCGTGGCGGGCATCGATATCATTTACAATGTTTTTTCGCCGCTTACGGCACTGGCTGCGGTACTGTTGATCGCCAGCTGTCTGAAACACGCCGGAAAGTACAGAAAAGCGGCGATCTTTGTGATGTGCGGGATCATCGCGTGGATGCTCTCGGACATTATCCTGTACCTGTATACCTATATCCTGATGGGGCATGAACTCCTGATCACCGTGAGCGACCAGATGTATCTGATGCCGAATTACCTGTTCGGCGCAGGACTTACAGCCTATATCATTGCGGATTTCCGCAAACAGGATATCTTCCGGCTGCTGATCGATACCTTTCTGATCGGTGTGTCCGGTTTTGTGTTTGTACGGAAGCTGTACATTTACGGTTTCGGCATCAATACCTATGAAGGAACCTTTTCGTACAGTGCGTTGTTTTATCTGGTTGCCGTGATGTATGTGATCGTGATGATGCTGCTGATCCTGTCGATCCGCGGTGTTTTCCGGCATACGCGTGCCGGTTATCTGGTCTTTGCGGCTCTGCTGATCTACAACCTGTTCGAGATGCGTTATACCTACTATACGGCGGGCGGGCTGGATGCAGAGAACATTTACATTGACATCATCTATATGGCGTGCGTATGCGTGCTGGGCATTGCCTTTGCCGATCCGTCGCTGAAAACAGCGATGGAGAACTCGGACAAGCTGATGAAAGAGCCGCTGGATATCCGCAAGTCCATGGGAGCCGGCTGGATCTACGGCCTGGTACTGCTGCCGGTAGTGATCGGTGTTTACCGGCTGGGTATTCTGACGGAGAATGAGTTTTACATCCTGCTGATCAGCTGTCTGGCGTATCTCATCATGTGGAAGACGCAGCAGGCGAATGAACTGACGCAGGCTCTGCTGGCACAGCAGAAAGAGGAAAACAGCAAGCTGGGAG
The DNA here is from genome assembly GCA_017634975.1 of Lachnospiraceae bacterium. Lineage (GTDB taxonomy): Bacteria > Bacillota > Clostridia > Lachnospirales > Lachnospiraceae > NK4A136. Next base: position 42,097 of record JAGBMJ010000097.1, read on the forward strand.
AATGGGTGGATTACCAGACAAGGGAGCTGGAAGTCGCCAACGAGCAGCTGGAGAAGGTGTCCTATAAGGATATGCTGACCGGGTTGTATAACCGCAAGTACGGAAGGATCCATTTGAACCAGATCGTGACGGAGGATCCGAAGGCGGAATTTGCACTGGCTACGATGGATCTGAACTATTTCAAGTCGATCAATGATAACTACGGCGTGGAAACCGGCGATAAGGTACTGATCGAAGTGGCGGAGCGTTTGCGGAGTCTGGAGAACGAAAAAGCATGTGCGTTCCGCGTGGGCGGAGATGAGTTTTCCATCGTCTTTCGCGATTACGGCAGCAGGGATGAGCTGGTGCATCTGGTGATGGCACTCAAGGAAGCGATGGATGCGCCGATCGAAGTGGATGAGCAGGTATTCCGGCTGTCATTGAGCATCGGTGTTGCGGAATATCCGCAGGATGCGGAGAACACGGAACAGCTTTTAAAATTTGCGGATTCGGCACGGCTGTCGATCAAGCACAGGCACAGCCGTACGGAGTTCCGTTTCTATGATTCCGAGCTGATCGGACAGATCTCCAGACAGCACCGGCTGGAGGTGAAGCTGCAGTCGGCCGATTATGACCGGGACTTCCAGCTGTATTACCAGCCGCAGGTAGACTGCGCTACCGGGGAGTTGATCGGCATGGAAGCGCTGCTCCGCTGGATCGATCCGGTCGATGGGTTCATCTCGCCGGGCGAGTTCATACCCCTTGCCGAGGAGATGGGGCTGATGGGCAATATCGGTGCCTGGGTGAACCGGACGGCGATGAGCCAGATCAGGGAATGGAATGAGAAATACAAAAGAGAACTGGTGACGGGGATCAATGTGTCACCCGTACAGCTGAGGGATACGGCTTTTGCGGAGCATTTCATTCAGGAAATGAACGCACAGGAGGTGCCGGCAAAGTGGCTGGATGTGGAGATCACGGAAGGGTTTGCACTCAACCGTATGATCGCAGGGGAAGATATCATTCAGAAGCTCAAGGATGCAGGACTCACCTTTTCGGTGGATGATTTCGGTACGGGCTATGCCAGCTTCAATAATATGCTGGATTTTACCTTTGACCGGATCAAGATCGCGAAGGAGCTGATCGACGATATTGAGACAAATCACAATGCATATGTGATCGTCAAGGTCATCATCCTGATGGCAGAGGGACTGAATCTGAAGACGATCGCGGAGGGCGTAGAGAACCGCGGACAGCTGGAGATCCTGCGGGATCTGGGATGCAGCCAGATCCAGGGATACTATTTCGGACGGCCGCTGCCGCCGGATCAGTTTGAAAAGAAGTGGCTCTTGCAGGAGAGCTGAGGATAAGGAGGAAAAACGATGAAATACGAGTTTGACTTAAAAGGGGTATATAATCCGGATGATTTTTACTCCGTGCTGGGGGAGCAGATGGAGCTGCCGGAGTACTTCGGATACAATCTGGATGCACTGCATGACTGGTTTACGGAGATCGGTAAGGAGACGGAGATCAGCTTCACCGGTGTGGCAGAAGCGGAAGTGATGATGTCGAAGTATATGCGCAACCTGAAGCGTCTGTGTGCTGCGGTGGAGAAAGAGAATGCGCATATGAAGTTTCGCTTTGATGATTGAGTGAGGGCAACCTTCCGTTGACACTTTGCGCAGATGCGAGTATACTTAACAATGTTTGAGGGTGGGCATTCGGCACGGTTTTCAGTTTTTTCATGCTTCAATGACCCGGTAAAACACAGAAAAGGAGAGAATAGAGATGAAGAAGTTTTTAGCAGAATTTAAGGAGTTTGCATTAAAGGGTAATGTCATGGATATGGCCATCGGTGTTATCATCGGTGCTGCGTTCGGCAACATCGTGACATCCCTGACAGAGAATTTTATCAATCCCCTGATCGCAGTGATCTTTGGCGGCAACAGTGAGGACGGCTTACAGATCGGCGGACAGTTCAAAATCGCCGGAGTGGTATTTAATTACGGAGCATTTTTATCTGCAGTAGTAAACTTTCTGATCATCGCCCTGATCCTGTTTATCATGCTCAAGGCCATCAACGGTGCGGCGGAAAAGGCCAAAAAGCTGGCGTTGAAGAAGGCGGAAGAAGGCAAGGGAGATGAGCCGGCACCGGAAGATCCGGCAGATGTTGCCCTGCTGAAGGAGATGGTAGCGCTGATGAAGGAGAGCAATCCGGATGCAGCTAAGAAGGTAGAAGAGAAGCGTGCGGAAGCTTTGAAGAAGGCAGAGAAGGAAGCAGAAGAGGCAAAATAAATCTGTGCTTTCGAAGCAAGATATATAAACAATTCAGGCGCTGTTCCCGAAATAGAAAGGGAACGGCGCTTTTTGTATAGAATCGAACGGCTTTAAGAAATATTTTGTTAACCTCTAAAGTCTTATGGGAAGTTGCCGATATTTAAAACAAGAGTTGAGAAAGTGAGTATCGCAGCACAAGAAAGGTAAAGGAGGAATGGGAATATGATCCGAGTAGATACATATTCGCAGATCCAAAATTTGTATAATGTTTCCAAACCTGCGGGGAATCGGGAAAGCGCGAAAGCGGCGGCTCCGGATTTTAAAGACAGGCTGAACATTTCAGGACAGGGTAAGGATCTGCAGGTGGCAAAACAGGCGGTGGCAGCAACGCCGGATATCCGGGAGGATCGTGTGGCAGCACTGAAGGCGGCTTACCAGAGCGGCACGTATAATATCAGTGCAAATGCAGTGGCAGATAAGATCCTGGAGAATTACGAACTGTAAAAAGGGATGCAAATAACTGTTGCAAGCAGTTATGAAAACGGTATCTGTAAGGCAAAACCTGCAGGTACCGTTTTTTACCTTATCGGGACAAGAAAAACGCTATTTTAAGGTATTGGGAGGACAGTAAAATGGCCAGTCTGATGGAACATATCATAGAGGTGCTGGAGCAGGAGAATACGGAGTACCGGACGCTCATCAAACTCTCGGAGGAAAAGACGCCGATCATCATCAAAGCAGATTTGGAGAATTTAAACCGCATCACAGAGGCAGAACAGGTGATCGTGGCACGGATCCAGAAACTGGAAAAAGACCGGATGAGCACGATGGCAGATATCGCGGAAGTAACGAATCTTAAGCCGGATATCAAGCTGGGGGACCTGATCACGATGATGGACAAGCATCCGGAGGAACAGAAGAAACTGCAGGATCTGCATGACCGTCTGAAGGAGACCATGCGCCGGATGAAGCAGGTGAACGAACAGAACCGTGATCTGCTGCAGGATTCGCTGGAGATGGTGCAGTTTGAGATGAATCTGCTGCAATCCCTAAAGACAGCGCCCGAAACAGCCGATTATAATAGTAGCGCATACGCAAACGGAAGCATTATGGGGAGCGGGACAAAGCGCTTTGATGCAAAACAGTAAAATGCGAAGAGGGAAGAGCTTATGGGTTTGTTTTCCAATCTTTACATAGGAACCTCGGGACTGCAGTCCAGCCAGGAGGCACTGAACATGGTGGCGCATAACGTCACCAATGCCGACACCGAGGGCTATACCAGACAGCAGGTATCCTACGGGACCAGAGAATACCATCGTCTGTCCAATTCGTCGATCGGTGTGTCGATGAAGCAGACCGGTCTGGGCGTGTACATCACGGAAGTACGTCAGGTGCGTGACCGTTTTGTGGATGCTTCGTACCGGAACCAGGCAGGACGCCAGGGCTTCTACAACGAATCCTATTCGGCGATCGAGGAGATCCAGGGGATCTTCGGCGAGCTGGACGGACCGACGTTTGAAAACTCCATGAACGATCTGCAGACGGCACTGGCGGAACTGGCCAAGGAGCCTACCAGTGAAGTCAAGCAGTCGATGGCCGTACAGTATGCAAACTCCTTTGTGGAAGCGGCACAGAACGTGTACCGCGATCTTTCCAATTATCAGGATAAACTGAACCAGCGCATTCAGGGCGCGGTGGATGAGATCAATGCTCTGGGGCACGAGATCTACACGCTGAACCAGAAGATCCGCGGGATCGCTACCGGCGGTGTGGAGAATCCCAATGATCTGTATGACCAGAGAAACCTGGCGCTGGATAAGCTGGGGGCGATGATCAATATCAGCTATCGTGAGGACAAATTCGGAAACGTGCTGGTGAAAGCGGAAAACCATGACTTCGTATCTATGAACGGCGTGAATGAGATGGCGTGCCAGGCAGAAGACGATGAGACGGTCGGAGAACCGGGCTTCTACAACGTGTTCTGGACAGACGGTGCTACCGTGGAAGCACGCGATGAGCATGGGCAGATCGTCAGGTATGTACAGGATACCGTACGCAACAATCCGCATACCGATCCGCCGACCGTGGCGACCGGAGCTGTATATAACTGGAATCTGCCGATCTCGTCCAAGCTGGATACGGATGTGGGGACCTTAAAGGGGCTGCTGCTGGCACGCGGCAACCATCGCGGAAACTTTACGGATCTGCAGGATGAAGAGACTTACGCCACTGTATCCGATTCCATCCTGATGAACGTGATGGCGGAATTTGACGGACTGGTACACAATGCGGTAACCGCGATGAACAACGTGCTGAAAGAGGCGGCGGAAGCCGTGGATCCCGCTTTTGGATATCTGCGGGACAAGAACGGAAACGTCATCCAGCTGTTTGAGCGTATCTCCTGTGAGGAGTATCTGGAAGACGGAACCCACGTGGATGAGGATCTGCCGAGAACGGACGTGAATCCGCTTAACCAGAAAAAGACATACCACCCGGGAGACAATACTACCTGGTTTACCACAGCCAATCTGGTGGTGAACGAGGATCTGCGGCAGCACCCGACCCATCTGGGACTGAAACTGCCGGATGCATCGGAAGACGGCGGAAACGGCACGGCAGAGAAGCTGCGGGATGTGTTCCAAAATGAGGATTATCTGCTGAACCCGACCTTGGCAAACAAGACTTCGCTGCGGCGCTATTATGCAAACTTTGTAGCACAGATCGCCAACTCCGGGAATGTCTACCAGAACCTGAAAGACAATCAGGATCTGACAGTGGAGGCCGTGGAAGCCAACCGGCAGGGTTCCATCGGTGTGGCGACCGATGAAGAGCTGGCCAATATGGTGAAGTTCCAGAATGCCTACAATGCCAGCAGCCGTTTTATCAATGTGATCGACGAGTGCATCGAGCACATCATCAATACACTTGGAACGTAAGTTATCAGTAGAATGAGGTAAAGCCTATGTCATCCACTTTTATGGGACTCAATACCGCATATACCGGTCTGCAGGCAGCCAATGCAGCCTTGAATACGACTGCGAACAATATCGCAAACATCGAGACCAAGGGCTACAGCCGGCAGCAGGTGACCACACAGGCTGCGGAAGCCATCCGTATGTTTACTACCTACGGCTGCGTGGGGGCAGGTGTGGAGACGATCGCGATCGAGCGGATCCGGGATACTTTTTATGACAATAAGTACTGGGGAAACCAGACACAGCTGGGGCAGTACGAAGTGCAGAAGTATTATATGGAATGCGTCGAGGATTATTATAAAGACGATGACATGATCAAGGGTTTCACCACGATCTTCAACGAGTATGACAATGCGATGCAGGAGCTGGCGAAGAACCCGGATGATACGAAGTACCGGCAGCAGATGATCGGTGCGGCAGGAAATCTGACTACCTATTTCCGGGATACCTATAGCAATATGCAGAAACTGCAGGACGATGTAAACCAGGAGATCAAGGTGAATATCGACCGGATCAATTCCATCGTGGAAGAGGTCGCTTCCCTAAACAAGCAGGTAAATGTCATCGAGATGAACTCCGGTGCGGTAGCGAATGAGCTGCGTGACCAGCGTGATATCCTGATCGATGAGCTGGCGGAGATCGCGGATGTGGAAGTGACCGAAGTGCCGGTGATCGATTATACCGATGTGGGGCGCGATACCGGCGGTACGCGTTATCTGGTGAAGGTGTGCGGGGAGCAGCTGGTGGACGGCAACAGCTATAAGACCCTGACCTGCGTGCCGCGGGAAAGTACGGTGAAGGTGAACCAGACAGATATCCAGGGGCTGTTTGATATCTATATCTCCGGAGAGAGTGACTGGACGGCAGACGATTACCGGCGTAAGGGGGATGCGGTGCAGGTGTACAGTGCGACAGCCGGCGGCAAACTGGCCGGACTGTTCCAGATGCGCGACGGGAATAACGGCGAGTATTTCCAGGGGAGTGTAGCCGGCACCGGGATGACGACGGATACCGACGGCAAGAGCGCGCAGACGGTGACGATCCGCACAACGGAGAACCACCTGAAGGACTTGACCAAGCTGAACCTGACGCAGAGCGGCGGCATCATCCAGATCGCAAATCAGAATTATTACTTCAAGGAATGGACCTACAGCTATACGGAAGGATCTCCGTATGCGGAATATACCATCACGCTGGACAATGAGAGAAATCTGGATCTGAACGGAAATGTACGCTTCGTGCCGGACAGTGCGAGGGATAAAGAAGCGGCCATCGGCAGTGCCGTGCATTACCAAGGGGTTCCGTACTATCTGTCCCAGATGAATGAGTGGGTACGTCTGTATGCACAGGCGGCGAATGATATCGTACAGGGTGGCAAGCTCGATGACGGAAGCGACGGACATGTGATGTTTACCGGCGAGCATCCGGTCAGCGGAAGGGATCTGGTACGCAGCAAGACCGACCGTGTGGACGGGACGGATGCAAGTGGTAAAGACGTGCGCTATACGATCGCTGATTTTACCGGAAGCACGCGGACCATGGAACTGGATGGTACGTCGAACTTTAAGCTGGGTGTGAAGAACGCGACGTCCGGCGGATCGATCCTGACAGATGAGACGGGGACGAAGTACGAGGTGACGGCGCTGTCCGGCAATACCTATACGCTGACCAGTCAGAAAGACGGCAGCACGAAAACGGTGACCGTGAACGGCACAAACGGTGTGATCAATACCGGTGACAGCTACTATATGACACAGGGCGGCAATTTCACCGTGAACTCCGAGCTGGAGGATCCGGATCACGGAGCGGAATTTCTGGCAACCCGCAGCGAGCTGAAACAGGAAAGCAGCGGTGTGGAAAAGAATGATATCGTGAAGACTCTCCTGAAGCTGCGGACGGATAAGAGTATGATGAGCTTCCGCGGCTGCGCGGCGGATCAGTATCTGGTGAATATGCTGGGAGATGTGGCGCTGAACTCGCAGAGGTCGCAGTTGTTTACCGAAAACTATACTTATATGCAGAAGAACATTCAGAACCAGCGCTACAGTGTGAGTGGCGTGGATAACGACGAGGAAGCGGTGAACCTGAGCAAATTCCAGCAGCAGTACAACATCGCGTCCAAGATGATTCAGGTGCTGAAGGAAGTGTATGACAGACTGATCCTGCAGACAGGGGTGTAAGGAGGTTTTTATGAGAATCACAAACAAAGTAATGCAGAACAATGTGCTTTCGAATATCAATAAGAACAAGATGATGCAGGACAGCTTAAATACCCAGCTGTCAACCGGCAAGAAGATCCAGAAACCCTCCGAAGATCCGGTCGTGGCGATTCGTGCACTGCGTCTGCGTACCGATCTGTCCCAGATCCAGCAGTTCTATAAGAAGAATATCCCGGATGCACAGTCCTGGCTGCAGCTGACCGAGACCGCGATCAAAACGACGGTATCGGTGGTAAAGAGTATGATCACCGAGTGCGAGAGGGGTGCTTCTGATTCTCTGGAAACTTCTGACCGTGAGAAGATCATCGACAGCCTGCGTGCCCTGCGGGATGAGGCATACAAGACCGGTGACGCGGATTATGCCGGGCGTTATATCTTTACCGGATACCGCACGGATACTTCCCTGACCTTTGCCAAGCCGATGGAGAAGGAATACCAGATCACCGAGGCGTTTGAGTTTAAAGATCTGGATGAGATGACGGCAGTGAATACCGCGAATCTGTATGATATCACGGAAGCAAACTACAATGGTGTGAATCTCGTGGAGCAGAATATCGATACGTCTACCTACTATCGTTTCCGTCTGGCCTATGACGGACTAGATAAAATGGTACCGAAGCAGGATCTGGACGGGAATGCTCTGACCGCGGCGATCACGGTGCGCGCGAAGGAGGGTGAAACGCCTACGGCATACACCTATCAGCCGGTTTTGGTGAATGATGCGGAAACTGCGTACAAGAATGCAGCAAATAACCAGACAGCGTGCTATCTGGTACCATCGACCGGTGAGCTGGTCATGGGGAAAGAAGTATATAATAAGTTTAATCAGGAAGGTGTCAGCTACAATATCACCTATAACAAGAGCAACTGGGCAGCAACGGATCTGCGGCCGGAACATTACTTCTACTGTGAGTCCCATAACGATCAGGATCTGAACGTAAAGTACAATCCGACGTATCTGACCGGAAACGCATCTCCGGATCAGAAGATCGAGTATCAGGTGGGCTTTGACCAGCATGTACAGGTGAATACTTATGCATGTGACGTGTATAAGCACGATATCAGCCGGGATGTGGATGAGATCATCGATCTGGCAGCGAATGTGAGCAAGGTGGAAGAGATGGTGAAACGCCTGGAAACGATGCAGCAGGATCCGGCAAAGAACCAGGACAAGATCGAACTGCAGATGGCGGCAGCAAAGAAAGCGCAGACCTATATGAATGACCAGCTGCAGAAGCGTTTCAGTAAATATATCACCAATTCGCAAGGGTATCTGAATGATATCGATGAAGCGCTTACGATCGTCGGAAACCGTTCCAAGCGTGTGTCTCTGGCGGAGAACCGTCTGAGTGACCAGGAAACCTCTTTTATGACCCTGCAGTCCAATAATGAAGATGCCGATGCTACCGAAGTGGCAGTAAAGCTCTCCAGTGCAGAAGTATCCTATGAAGCGGCATTGATGGCTACCGGTAAGATGATACAGAATACGCTGCTGAACTATCTGTAGAAGCAGAGAGAATAGTGATGAAAAAAGTCGATTACAAATATAGTGTTTCAGATATTTTTGCTTTACCGGAAGGGCAGCGGGGAGAATTGATCGATGGCGATCTGTATATGATGGCACCGCCGCGTTTTCGGCATCAGCGCATTTTAACGGGAATTACAGCACGCATATATAATTATATAGAAAAGAACAAGGGGAAATGTGTGGTTGTTCCTGCACCTTTCGGAGTATTTCTGGAGGAAGATGATCAAAACTATGTAGAGCCGGATATCTCTGTGATCTGTGATCCCGATAAGATCAAAGAGGATGGATGCCATGGAGCACCGGACTGGATCATCGAGATCGTATCCCCGGCCAGCAGGAAGATGGATTGCTTTATCAAGCTGGAAAGCTATCGCAAAGCCGGCGTTCGTGAGTATTGGATCGTGGATCCCGAGACAAGCAAGGTCAGGGTGTATGATTTTGGAAAAGCAGAGGAAAAGAACTATACGTTTGCGGATGTGATCCCGGTGGGGATTTATGAGGATTTTGAAATCAATATGAAAGAAATCTGACAGGGGAGCACGCGAGGAGATTAGCCGCTAAAGCGGCACGTGCTCGGCGCAACTCATAAACGAAACGGCAAGCCATTTCGTTTATGAGTATATAAATAATCCACAAAATCACACTTGTAACCGTGGATAATTTAGGTTATAATATACTATAACTACGGTAAGAGCCGGAGAAGGAGATAAGAAGGTTAGGTATTTAGCAGACAACAGAAAAGGAGAGTGTGGGGTATGGTTATCAAGACGAGGATTTTTGGTGAGGTTACGATCGATGATGAAAAAATGATCCATTTTCCGAATGGTATCGTGGGATTTCCGGAACTGACGGATTTTGCGTTGATCCATGATGCAGAGAAGGGAAACCAGGGCGGTATCCGCTGGCTGCAGAGCGTGCAGGAACCGAATTTTGCGATGCCGGTGGTGGATCCGCTGGTGATCCGTACGGATTACAATCCCAGTGTGGATGATGAGCTGCTCAAAGTGATCGGTGATGGCGATAACCTGCTGGTGCTGGTGACGATCACTGTGCCTACGGACCTTAAGAAGATGAGCATCAATCTGAAAGCTCCGCTGGTTGTTAACGTAGATACCCGCAAGGCAGTACAGGTGGTTCTGGAGGATGACTTCCCGGTGAAGTTCCAGATCTATGATATCCTGAAGGCAAATCAGGAAGCGGCGAAGAAGAGCGAATAAGAAATAAAACGAGAAAGAGGTGAGTAGCATGCTCGCATTGTCCCGCAAAAAGGGCGAGGCACTGGTGGTCGGTAATAATATCGAGATCACGATTCTGGAAGTAAAAGGAGATCAGATCAAGATCGGAATTAAAGCTCCCAAGGAAGTGCCCATCTATCGAAAGGAAGTCTACGAGCAGATCCAGCAGGCCAATAAAGAGGCAATGGCAGATCAGACGCCGGAAGCGATCAGCAAGCTGTTCAATAATTGAAAATAATTTATCCTTTAGTTATCTCTTATGTCAGTTGATATAAGAGATAACTTATATATAGGGGATGGGTTTTGCTCTTTTTCTGTATTATCAGCACGTTGACAATTTTGGCCTTTACATCCGGATTGAAATATGATACTATTCAAATTACATTTTTGGAGGCATATCTGGATGATTCATCCGATTTTCTATGAACTGTACTTGTAACTAAATTGCAGAAACCGTATAATGAAAGGAGAAGCGGATGGAGCAGACTATTTTTTGCAACAGTGATGTAAGAGCTGATGGTGGAAAGCAGGTGATCATGATGGCGGGTGTTAGTGCATATGCAAGACCGATCAAGATGCCGTTGGTAGCTAAAAAACCATTGAAAAGAAAGATGTCAAAGAAAGCAAAGGAACACTTCGAACGTTTATTCTCGAAAGATGTGGAATTATTCGAGGATGAACAGTCCGGTGAACTGTATGCCAAAATAACCGATAATAAAACTGGATGTTCAGAAATCAGAAAGTGTGAGTATACAGATGAAGATTAATACAGAGTTGTATCGGAACGAAATGCGGAAAATGGCATTAGAGTTCTCGTCTGGAAATGGCTTTCTTGATCACTTTTTGAAATCTGATGAGGCATTTGATGATGGTATAGGAAAGACATTTGTATGGATTAACAAGAAGCGCACGAAGATTATAGGATATTATAATATTGGCGTTGGTTACATTGATACCTATAATGGAGACGATAAATACAAGATCGGAGGTTCGGTTCATCTGAATTTTTTTGCTCTGGATAGTGACTACAGAGGCGTATCTGTTGAAACGAGGGCAGATGGATCAAGGCTGAAGGTATCAGATCAGTTATTTGCTGATTTTATGCAGAAAGTATATGAATTACGTGAGAATTATATTGGATTCTCTTTTGTTACTTTGGCAGCTACGGATGAAGGTTATTCATTATATAAACGTAATATGTTTGAAGAATTGGATGACGACCTGCATTTTTCGCTGAAAGATGATGAAAAAGGATGCCGTCCAATGTATTTAGCGCTTGATTACGAGTAAAAAGTGAAAAATAATATGTAATACCCTAAAGTTATCTCTTATATTGTCCGATATAAGAGATAACTTATATTAGCAACATATCTCCAAGAGGGGGATCGTGAACAGGAATATAATCACACGGAGGTGATCAGTATGGCAGGAATAGAACCTATTAACAGTGCAATGAGCTATACCATGGCGCAGCCGGTAGCCAAAGCTGCCGAAGCGCAGAATGCCACGACGGAGTTCAGGGAAGGACAGCCGATGGAAACCAACGCACCTCAGGTGGATGCGAAAGTCATTTCCATGGCGAAAACACAGAAGGAAGAGGACAGCGAAGGTAAGGATAACGGCGAAAGTAAACAGCAGCAGGCACCGATGAATGATGAGTCCATTAAGCAGGCAATGAAGGAGCTGGCGAAGAAGCAGGCAAACTTTACGTCTGAGTTCGGAATTCATGAGAAAACACACCGCGTGACGGTGAAGATCGTGGATAAAAAGACCAAAGAAGTGATCAAGGAACTGCCGCCGGAGAAGACCCTGGATATGATCGCCAAGATGTGGGAGTATGCAGGACTGATCGTTGATGAGAAGCGATAAGGAGATTGCTTTGGAAAAGAATACAAGGAGGTAAATGGTATGGGATCTGATCTGATCAGGATGACGGGTATGATCTCCGGTATGGATACCGAGAGTGTCATTAAAGCGTATACATCCAAAACGGAAGCAAAACTGAAAAAAGCGCGTAACAGCAAAACGTTGAATACGTGGAAGCAGGATGCGTGGAAAGATCTGAATAATAAGATCTATTCTTTTTATTCCAAGACGCTTTCCACAAACCGTTTTTCCGGTGCGTATAAAAAGATGAAGACCACTACGTCCAACAGTGCGTTGTCGGTTACTGCCGGCGACAATGCCGTGACCGGCGCACAGACGGCGCAGATCAAATCGGCAGCAAGTTCGGCGTATATGACGGGAAGCAAAGTAACCGGAGCAGGTCAGGAGGCGTTGAAGGCGGATGATACACTGAGTAAACTGGGAATCACGGAAGAGACGACTCTGACATTGACCAAGGGTGATGGTACACCTACGAGCATTACGGTATCCGGCGAGACCACAATGAATGACTTTGTGAAACAGCTGAAAGATGCCGGCTTGAACGCGAACTTTGACGAGAGTAACCAGCGTCTGTTCATCAGTGCCAAATCGACAGGTGCGGACAGTGATTTCAATTTTTCTGCCGACTATACTTCCGATGCCGGCATGACGGCGCTGTCCAAATTGGGACTGGCCACCCAGAAAGATTTTGAAAAATATGCTGCGGCACATTCGGTGACCGAGACTCCGGAAGAAGGAGATCCGGTGACCAGACAGATGACCACGTCGGAGGCCTTGGCGAAGTTTGACAAGACCGCTTCTACGATGGCCAGCAAGATTGACGGCACCAATGCGAAGCTGATCCTGAATGGCGCGGAATTTGAATCCCAGACGAATACGTTTAAGATCAACGGGAGTACGTATACCATTAATCATATGCCAAGCGATCCGAACGAGAACATCTCGGTGAATACGGATACGGACTATGATGGTGTGTATGATGTGGTCAAGGGTATCCTGAAAGAGTTTAATTCTCTTATAAATGAGATGAGCAAGCTCTATAATGCCGACTCTGCAAAAGGCTATGATCCGCTGACCGATGAGCAGAAGGAAGCGATGGGGGATAAGGAAGTAGAGGAATGGGAGAAGAAGATCAAAGATTCCCTGCTTCGTAACGATGAGAATCTTTCCGGCGTGATGGAAGCGCTCACGAGCGTTACACGAGATGGCATCAGTGTGGGCGGCAAGACGATGTATCTGTCGGATTTCGGCATTTCTACGCAGGAGTATTTCTCGGCGGATAAGAATGAACGGAATGCTTTGCATATTGATGGTGATCCGGATGATGATGTATCTGCCGGCAATACGGACAAATTGAAAGCGATGATCGCGTCGGATCCGGAAGCGGTGACCAGCTTCTTCCAGCAGTTTGCCAGCAAGATGTATGACAAACTGTATGATAAGATGGGATCCTCTTCGCTCAGCAGTATTTATAAGGTGTATAATGATAAGCAGCTTGCTACAGAATCCAGCAACTGGGATTCCAAGATCCTGGAACTGGAGGATAAGATCACGGCGATCGAGGATAAGTGGTACAGCAAGTTCAGTAAGATGGAGAGCAAACTGGCGAAGATGCAGAAGAATCAGACAGCAGTGAGCGGATTCTTCGGATGATGACGTCAGAGTAACCAATGTCAATAAGGCAGGTATATGTAAAGATATATCTGCCTTATAATATAAGGGAACGGGGAGAAGGTAAAAATGGCAAATAATCCTTATGCGCAGTACGAGAGAAACAAGATCATGACGGCAACACCGGCAGAGCTGACACTGATGCTTTATGAGGGGGCAATCAAATTTGGGAACATTGCCATCAAGTCGATCGAAGATGGTGATATGCAGAAAGCACATACCAATATCGTAAAAGTAGAGCAGATCATTGATGAGTTTCGCAGGACGCTGGACTTCAAGTATCCGGTGGCACAGGATTTTGAGAATATCTACAGTTATCTGAGCCGGCGGCTGGTCGAGGCGAATATGAAAAAGGATAAAGAGATCATGGAAGAGGTGGTGAAGCATCTGCGCTCCGTGCGTGATACCTGGAAAGAAGTGATGCGCATCGCCAAGACACAGAAACCGCAATAAATATTGGAAAACAGTATGCAGCGCCGGGCGCTGCATACTTTATATAAAGGGGGCAAGATGGAACGATATCTGGACGCAATGATACAATCTATGGATGAAAAATCAGCTTGTCTGAAACAATTGCTTGATATGACGGCGCAACAGGAGAAAGCACTGACCGGCGATAGCATTGACTGGGATGCCTTTGACCGCCTGATCGATGAAAAAGAAGCGGTGATCGATCAACTGGGGCAGCTGGATGAGGGCTTTCAGGCTGTTTTTGACAAGATCCGGGAGAAACTGGAAGAGCGAAAGGCACAGTACAAAGACCGCATCGCGAAACTGCAGGAGCAGATCCGGCAGGTAACGGATCAGAGCAATGCCCTGATCACTGCGGAACACCGCAACAAGACGCTGATGGAGACACAGGCCACGCAGGAACGGAAGCGTATCCGGCAGACAAAAGCAAATGCCAAAGCTGCTACCCATTACTATAATAGTATGAATCGGATCAATTATATCGACCCCCAGCTGATGGACAAGAAGAAGTGAAAATATTGACATCATTGGAGGAAAGTAGTATATTAATTTTAGCCAAAGTAATAAGGTAATATGTGTTATTACAAGAAAGCCCCCAACTACTCGCGATAGTTGAGGGCTTTTATGTACATTCTCAGTAAGAACATATAGAAAGTAATAGCCCGAAAAAATTCATAAAATGTACTTGGATTTTCGGGAAAAGTATGGTAATATTACACTATCAGCACGGAAGCTGTAGCACGTTTGAAATTTGAATAACAGGAAAGAAATTCAAAAAATTTCAGATCAGGTATTTAGTATTGGGAGATCTCTTCCGATACATATAATACAAGCGGGGTAGAACCCTAAACAAACCAATCAACGTGGCAAGGATGCCACCCAAACAAATTCAAGGAGGAATGAGTTATGGTAGTACAGCACAACTTAAGAGCAATGAACAGCAACAGACAGTTAGGTCTTACGACCAATGCACAGTCCAAGAGCACCGAGAAGCTTTCTTCTGGTTATCGTGTAAACCGTGCAGCAGATGACGCAGCAGGCTTGGCAATTTCCGAGAAAATGCGTCGCCAGGTAAAAGGCTTGACCCAGGCATCAAGAAATGCACAGGATGGTATCTCTTCCGTACAGACAGCAGAAGGTGCTTTGAATGAAGTACACGATATGCTGCAGAGAATGAACACCATCGCTAACCAGTCCGCAAACGGCACCAACACCAGTGTTGACCGTGGATATCTGGACAAAGAGTTCCAGGCGCTGAAGAGCGAGATCACTCGTGTTGCTCAGACGACTACGTTCAATGAGCAGAATCTGTTGGATGGTGATTTTACAAACAAGAATCTTCAGGTTGGTGCGGAAGCAGGACAGTATATCAATGTTTCTATCGCAGCAATGTCTGCCGGAGCATTGACTTTGACCGGTGGTATCACCATTTCTACCGTAGCAGCTGCATCTGATGCGATCGCAACAGTTAAGACTGCACTGGAGAAGGTTTCCACTCAGAGATCTGACCTTGGTGCTATCCAGAACCGTCTGGAGCACACTATCGCTAACCTGGACAACGTAGTAGAGAATACTACAGCAGCTGAGAGCCAGATCCGTGATACCGATATGGCTACCGAGATGGTTGCATACAGCAACAACAACATCTTGGCACAGGCAGGTACTTCGATGTTGGCACAGGCAAATCAGGCAAACCAGAGCGTACTGTCCATCCTCGGATAATATCTGGATCAAGTTTCAAAATTAATGTTGCTACCTTAAAGCCTATCCGAAAGGATAGGCTTTTACATAATTACACAAAAAAATATGTATCAGGTATTAAGTATTGGGAGATTTCTTCCGATACATATAATACAAGCGGGGT
The DNA here is from genome assembly GCA_017634975.1 of Lachnospiraceae bacterium. Classification (GTDB taxonomy): domain Bacteria; phylum Bacillota; class Clostridia; order Lachnospirales; family Lachnospiraceae; genus NK4A136. The sequence goes on from JAGBMJ010000097.1 coordinate 58,203, forward strand.
AGAACCCCAAACAAACCCATCAACGTGGCAAGGAAGCCACTCAGACAAATTCAAGGAGGAATGAGTTATGGTAGTACAGCACAACTTATAAAGTGCTCCCCTTGTCAAGGACATTTTTGATTTAGTTAGGGTTAAAACTGTACAAAGTGTGTTATACTCTCCCTGCTCGGACGGAGGATAGGGCAACGCTGAGGAGCGACCCGAGCGCCGATCAGAGCCACGGGAGGG
>JAGBMJ010000098.1 GCA_017634975.1 Lachnospiraceae bacterium
ATATCGCTGATCTCCTCCGCCTTCAGATGCAACAACGCACATACCAGTGCCTTCAATACTCTCTCATTCCTCTGCATCAGTGCCTTGAACAGATAATCATTTGTCATACGGATCCGCACCGGTCCGCGCGCCTTACGGTAATCCTTTACTGCAGCCGTTTTCTTTTTTCGTTTCTTTGTCATACAATGCTCTCCTTTTCTCTGTTGTTCCGATGAAAAGAAAAACACTGTACTATGCCCGCTTCCTTCACATCGGTTATTTCTTTGTTCGCTGTGAATTTTGACGGAACCGTCTCTGATAAAACAGAACTCACAGACACTATGTTGTGAAAAGCATTGTATCAAATGTCTATATCACCTGTCAAGGTGATCGTTTGCAATTCTTCATCAATACTTTGTCAATAAGGCATTACACCACAGGTACAATTCTGTGGCTGCATAATCGGGTGTGTGACAAATTCATGTTTATCGGTGAGCCATGGGGACGGTTCTTGTGGCAACAAGATCGAAGATCTTTAGCCACAAGAACCGTCCCCGTGGCTCGCCGGCTCAACAAACATGAATTTCTGAGGACAAAAGAACCATCCCTTTGTCCTCAGAGATTTTCCGTTATTGAGTATATGTGATGTTTTATGCCTATTATTTTCTCATAGAATGCGGATTGCTGACCGGCACTCTTTCTTCTGCCACATTATTATGAGCGTTTTGTCTTACGTTACGTATCTGCTTTTTCTTATTTTTATCCTCCTCTGCCATTTCCTGCATAATATTGATCAGCGGCTTTCTGACTACTGTCCCTTTCTTATTGGTGACCTTATAGGAGTCCGCATTCAGACTTTTTGCGTATTTTAACGCATCTGCGCTCCTCTTTTTCCAATATTCCGTCTTTTCCTTCGCATCCTCCTGCGCCTTTACCTGCCGGTTATATTCTTCCAGTTTCTCTTTCCTGTTCCAGGAGAAGAAGCCCGGCTTCTTTGCCGTCACCTCCGGAGCCATTGGCGACCTGTATGAAAAATGTTTATGGCTCGGTTTATCTGCCTCCATCTCAAGAAAAGTAACCTTGCTGACAGGCGGGCGTTTCTCATCCATTTGCTCCGCAAATTTCTCCGCAATTTCGCCGATCAGCTTCCTGCGGTCTTCTGCCTTGTTAAGGTCTCCTCCAAAGCGCATGCTATATGGTACGCCATCAATGCACACATGATTCAGAATCCCCTTGTAAGCAGCGAGATCCGGCTCATTATTCTCACCGGTGAGCTTTACCCCTGTCATTTTTTCGACAATTTCGACAGCAAGTTCTTCACGCTCTGCGGCATTGATATCCACTGTTTTTCCGGAACTGACATCCACAAACTCATCCTTTTGCAGACCTCTTAGCTTTTTCATAGCTTCGAACATATTCTGATCAACCACTATCCTGTCTTGATGCTTTGACCATCTGGCTCCGTCTTCCTTGTCCATTGCAGACATACTTTCGGCAGCTTCATCCATCAGCGCCCGGTCCGCCAAAGACTTTACCTCTTGGTCGATCCTGAAAAACTGTGAGCGCTTGTACTGTTCTGCAAGATCCTTGAACTGAATGCTTTCCAAATCGTCATCATCAAGGATCATCAGACTCCTGCTGCCCGGTTTCATCCGCTCCTCTTCGGATAGGTTTTTCTCTTCCTCCATAGAATGCCGGATCTGGTTCTGTACTTCCTTTAATCGCTTGCAGGCCGCCTCGATCTCATCCTTCTGCAGCTTATCTGACAGCATAAATTTAAGCGTATCGTCATCCAGCGTAAGCAGATGCATCGCGGTCTTCCTGCGCATAACCCCAAATTCTTCAGGGGGTACAAGATTTGCAAAATCCTTGCCGGAAGCAGCATCCCACACACCAAAGGAGCAGTCGTTATCAATTCCTGTGATATGTTTTAGTCTTAATTCATTATTCTCGTTTTTCTCAAACTCATACAGCATGTTTCCGGTATGCCGGTCTGTATTGCCGCAGATATAGTCCAATACCTGCATATCGGCAATCTGCGTCTTTGCTTCTCTTGTATTCCAGCATTCATCATCCTTTAACTGCCCTACAAACTGCCGAAATTCGCGGTAAGCTTCCGGATTACTGTTTTCCTTGTCATTATCGGCTATATCAACGCCCTTTGCCTCTTCCATAAAGATGCCCTTCACTTCCTCATCCCCGTTGTGAAGAACCGCATTCGTCGAATATGCCACAATCCCGGAATTTCCCATCAGCTGGGCTACGGTAGACATAGCAGCATTACGTTTTTCAACATTTCTGCCCGCCGGTATATTGTTTGCATTATATACTTGCGCGCTCAGCGCAGCCGGCAGTTTCGTTTTATGAAACTGAACAATGGATTCAACAAATTCTTTATTATTAAAATACTCATCCGCCTCTTCTTTTCCTAATTCCTTCTTCATCGCGCGATAATAGAACAGGAAATCCCGGCTTCTCATTTTCTCCTTGTTCTCGTCAAACTTCTCCAGCTTATTTCTTATTACTGTTTCCTGTTCCTTATTATATGGCTGAAGGTTTTCGAGAAGGAGGATATCCTCATCCTTCATATGCTTGGCAACCGCCTGATAAGCCTTTTCAAATTCAGGATGTGGCTTGGATAATTCATATATACCATTTTTAAAAAGCTCTTCACCGCTTAATGCCTGCGTTTCCTTTGTAAAATATCCGGTCTGCCCTTTCAGGTTAACAACCTTCTCTCGTGTACTCAGATTACCGGATACCTTCTGTACTCCTGCTTCCGGGATTTTGACATCAATACTTCTCATTCCGCTGATGATCTCCGGAAAGGTAATTCCCTCATAAAAGCGAACGGAGCTTAATCCCTTCCGGTCTTCTTCCACCATAGCGGAAACCTTGTCCAGTGTATTTCTCATTGGATTTTCCTCATCCAGCGACTCTTTAAATGCTGCCACATCCTTATTCAGATGAGCATAGAGCTGCTGGATTTCATAAAGTTCCTCCTGTGAAACTTTCTTATATCCCTCCTGATCCTTCTCCGTTAATGACTGTATTTTAGTGACAAGATTCATCAATGAGTTCTTGAACCCGTTATACAGTTCGTTATTGCCCTGTTCATACTCCACGATCTCCTGATAGATTTTTGAATAATCATCATGTCTGTTCATACGCTTCCTCCCCACCAAATCCGGTATCATTTGTGTTTTTTTACGCCTGCATTCCTTTTTGTCTTTCGATATGACAGATTCTAACACCCAAAGCGCAAGCAAAGTGCAAGCCGCAAAAAAATTTCTGAAAATAAAAAAATCCCTACTGTCTTCCGGGCGAAACAGCAGGGGAATTCTCTTTCCGTTACTACAGCATTTTCAGCAAATTCACCGGATCCAGAAACCAGTCGATATGATCCGGTCTGGAAATCTCCTCTTTTTCCAGCAGATCATGCAGGATCGCAAGCACCTGCTTTCCTTCCTCCGACACCCCTTCCGGATTCGGCCTGGCCAGCCCCAGATTTTCATGAAAGGCCTCCAGGATCGTTACAAACGCCATATTGACAAGCATATCCGTCAGACTCTCTTCGATCCAGAACGACTGCTTCATCTTATGAAATCTGCGGCAGATCTTCTTCGTCTCCAGATACGGCACCAGATCCATATTGTTGCTCCACAGATCGGCAAAGCAAAAATCATACGCCCCATCCTCTGCCGTCTTCAGATACGTCATTGGATCTTCCTGTATCACCTCGACCTTTTCCGGATGCTCAAACTGCGGCAGCAGATGCCGTTTGAACAATTCCAACAGATCCGCATCTTTTTCAACGACCGTTACTCTGTTCACCGTATCCTTAAGGTGCGCCATATAGGCAAAGTATCCCATGCCGCAGCCGAGGTTGAGTACCCTGCCCTCTGCCTTTTGTATGGGCTCTTTCATCGTATTGATCATATACGGCGTCAGCCCCGACAGACCGGCATTGTTTTCCGTAAGGTACGGATAATTGTATGTCGTATCAAATGCACCGATCTTCGGCACCTTGAGCCCGTCTCCGACTTCCACGGGTATATCGTAAAAAAACAGTTCATAAGGCTGGCAGGACTGATTCGAAAAAGACTTATGTCCGGCCATTTCACCCCCCAGCCAGATCCGCGAAAGGTACGGATCCGATGCCAGGTCCCCTTCATGATAGATTCTGCCGTTACGGGTAATGGCCTCGTAGAGCACCTCGTACTTTGGATCGACCTTTGCGCTGTATTTACGCACCAGCGCCATTACCATTGCTGCGATCATGGCTTCGTCTTCGGTATACTCCACCCCGTCATTTTTCGCTCTTTCCAGAAACTGCCCCGCCAGTTCCTTCAGTTTCTTTTCATCGCCAAACCGCATCGTTCCCGAACTGATCGGAAGAACAAATGCCGCAGAGATGAAACGGTCATAGTCCCTCTGCTCGACACAGGATAAGATCTTTTCATTGATCGCTTTTGTATTTCTGATCTTCATGCTTATTCTACCACCCGGTTCTTACCATTATTTTTTCCGTAATACAGTTTTTCGTCTGCTGCAGAGATCCACAGATCATTGGATCGCTCGCCGACATAATCCGCCACACCGATCGTAACCGTGATCCGCAGGATCTGCTCTTCGAAGCAAAACTCTTCGTCAGCTATTTTTTTCCGCAGCTGCTCCAAGACTTTTTTACTGTCCTTCTCCCCGTTTGAAAGAATGACAAATTCCTCCCCGCCCCAGCGGCATACAACGCTGTCTTTGCAGATCTGCTGCGTCATTTCGGCGATCCGATGCAGGATATAGTCGCCGCAGTTATGTCCGTAGGTATCATTTACTTTTTTGAAATTATCGATATCCAGAAGGGCCAGCCAGCTCCTGCTCCGATCCGTTCCTGCCAGATTTTCCATAAAGGCAAGCAGATAATGCCGGTTGTATAATCCGGTCAGGTTATCGACCATCGCCATTTTCTCCAGCTTTTCCTCCGAAGTGATCGCCACATGATAAAACAGACAGACATACAGCAGCACTATACTGAACGATGCCACCGAGTTGAATACGATCAGAATATCTTCGGCGGTTCTGGGGATCACATAGAGCGGCTCATGGGATCTGGCGTACAGATATACCACGGAATAACAGACTACATGAAGCACCATCATCACCGCCATCGGAAGCTCTTTTTTCAATACCCTGCGGTGAAGATAGCCATTATAACTGATGCAGCTGAGCATGCCCAGCGCGTAGAGCTGAAACGCCGGCGCGGTCCCCAGACTGATCACACCCACGATCATCATTGCCATGATCACGGTATAGATGATCAGCGTAGAGATCAGGTAATGCCTTTTGAGGATCAGATAGATATTCGTCGAATTGACTACCAGCTTCACATAGATCAGATAGCGGATGAGCGGCAGATCATAGTGGATCCCCATCCCCAGAAAAAACACATCCGTAAAGAGCAAAAAGACACCGAAAAACAATGTCAGATGTTTGATGAACAGATTTCCCCGGATTGACTGTCCTGCATTTTTCTCCACCATGGTATCCCCCGATTTGCACAGACTAACTAGATTATATTATATCATGGTATGCCCCGTATTTCAAAGAAAAAACGGATTTCTTCCGCCTGTCTGAAGAAAATCCCGTTGCCTTTGTTAAGCGCTTACAGTATAATATTTTTTGACACTTTTTCATTTCTTATGCACGCAAGATCCGGAGTATGCCATTATGAGCAAGATCACACAATCCCTCGATTATATCTACCGGAACTGTCCGATCCCCGGCGGTGGATATGTGACCGGTTTTTTGTATCATCCGAAAGAAAAGAATCTGTTGTATCTGCGGACCGACATCGGCGGTGTCTACCGTTTTGATCCAGTATCGCAGGGCTGGATCAGTCTGGCGGAACATGTAAAAACCACTGCCATCGACGAGACCTTTCCGTCTGCCATTGCCACGGATCCTGCCAATCCGGACATCTTATACATTGCCTGCGGTATGGGCGATGGCAAAAACGGCCTTCTGTGCATCTCCCGTGACCGTGGGGAGACGTTTACCTATGAAACAATACCGGCTCCGGTCCATGGCAACTGGCCGGGCCGCGGCACAGGGCAGCGTCTGATCGTGGATCCCTCTTCTCCAAGCACCTTATATTTTGCCAGTCCGAAAAACGGACTGCTACGCAGCCGCGATACCGGCAAAAACTGGGAGAGGCTTTCCCTTCCCGAAGACTATACGACCTTTGTTTATGTCAGCGAAAACGGCCGGACCGTCATCGTCGGCACCGCCGGAGTGACCGCCAAAAAGGATGACCGCACCCGTGGTCACAGCCTGTACATTTCCTGCGATGGCGGCAGTTGCTTTGAAGAGATGCCCGAACCGGAACGCTGCCGTATCGAAGGTGCCAAAATGAACGGTCTCGTTGCCTCCCGCTACAGCGTGGATGATCAGTATCTCTATGTAACGATGAACTCCACCGGTCTGTGGAATTACAGCGCGGAGATGGGGTACAGCTGCGATACCGGCTCCGTTCTGGACGGACATCTGCTGCGTTACCCGCTCGACGGACAGTTCCGTACCTTTGAAGATATCACACCTATGGATCCTTCGGAGAATGCCTTTGAAACAGATACCACCGGAAAGCGTTATCTTCGTTATGGTATGGGCGGCATCTCTTCCACTCCCGCCGCGCCCGGTCTGCTCGTTGCCAGCACATTGTCCCGCGACAACGTAGACGATGATTGCGTATACCGCTCCAGCGACTACGGCCGCACCTGGGAGAAGGTCCTGCAGGGTCTGCATACCGGTACGATCGAATTCCGCACGGAATACATGCGTCCGGAATACAACGGCAACCGCTCCTGCATCCACTGGCTCTCTGACTGTCGTATCAATCCGTTTGATCCGGACGAATGCTGGTTCAATACCGGTACGGGCGTCTTTCATTCGACCGATTTCACGGCAGCATCTGTCCGGTTCACAGATGAAAACAAAGGTCTGGAAGAGACCGTTCATTTAAATGTTTATGCACCGGTGGCCGGCGAAGTGCAGCTGGTGGATATTCTGGGAGATCTGGGCGGCTTTGCTTTCCGGGATGTGGATAAGGAATGCAGCAATTCCTTTGCCGATGCGGAAGGCAACCGCTACATCACATGCATCAATGCCGATCTGTCGGATGCCGATCCGGACCTGGGCATCATCGCCGCCCGTGGCAACTGGCGCGGCAAGACCAAAGGCGGTCTTATCATGACAACGGATAACTACCGCTCTTTTGACCGCATTCCCATGTATTGGGGACTCAGCGAAAAGATCGACCGTTTTATGCATGAGATTGAAAAGCCGAATGTTAATCCCGGCTGGGTGGCCATGTCCGGAGACGGAACCAACATCGTCTGGTCCATCGCCGACGGCATCACACTCCCCGCGGATATGGTGATCTGCAGCAACGATGCGGGAACACATTTTTCACAGGTACGGATCACCACGATCGACGGGCATTCCAAAAACGAGGGACTTTTCAAGGTCTTTTCTGACCGGCTCAAAAACGATACCTTCTACGGCTTTGACGAAGTCTCCCGGGTCTATGTCAGTACCGACGGAGGAATGCACTTCTACGAGCAACCGGTGGACGGTCTTCTCCCGCTTGTCAACTTCGGCCTGATCGATACCATCAATAAAACCGAGATCCGTGCCGAAGGCGGCCGCAGCGGTATCTTCTATCTCGCACTGGCCGAACACGGCTTGTACAAACTGTGCTTCCGTCCGGAGGCCGGACGTTTTGAAAGCCGCCGGCTGACCGGAGATCATGATAAAGTCTTTCGTATGGGACTTGGGCTTTCCCGCGAAGGCGGTGATTATCTGCGCGAGAACAAAGCCCTCTATCTGTGTGGTGAGATCAACGGAGAATACGGCTTCTTCCGCTCTTTGGATGATATGCAGACCTGCCAGCGCATCAGCAATGAAAAACAGCACTTCGGCGAGATCAATTCCATCGACGGTGACAAGCGGCAGTTCGGACGATTCTTTATCGCCACCGGTACACTGGGCGTAAAATACGGAGAGACAAAATAGTTTCTTTTAAGAGGAAGGTATGATCGCAGTATAGGAAAGGAGTAAAATTATGCACGTCGTTATCAATACAGAACAGAACCGTCTGGAGATCCATGAAGGCAAAAAACAGCTCTGGCTGGAGCCATGGGGCGCCGACTCCTTCCGCGTGCGGATGTGTGCCGGTGCGGAAATGGATCCCAACAACTGGGCACTCGGGGAAGAAATGCCGTTTGTGAAACTCGCCGTTTTCGAAGAGACCGTGGATACTACCGATCCCTGGTACACCGCCCCGGAATGGGAAAAGTATCATCAGACCGGAACTGTCTATACCGTAAAAAACGGCAAGATCACGGCAAAAGTGAATCCCGAAGGCTGGATCAGCTATTATAAGGAAAACGGAGACCTGCTGACGGCAGAATACTGGCGGAACCGGAACCGGATCAACCGCTATGCCGTACCGCTGCGCATCGAAGCCAGAGAACTGAAGCCCTATCCCGGCAGCACGGACTATGAGCTCTATGCTCGTTTCGAAGCCTTTGACGATGAAAAGATCTTCGGTATGGGACAGTATCAGGACGGGCATCTGGATAAAAAAGGAGCCTGCCTCGAACTGGCACACCGCAACTCCCAGGCCTCGGTCCCGTTCTATGTTTCCAGCAGGGGCTATGGGTTCTTCTGGAACAATCCTGCCATCGGTACCGCGACCTTTGCGACCAACAAGACCGAATGGTATGCAAAGTGTACCAAAAAACTGGACTACTACATTACTGCCGGCGATACCCCGATGGAGATCGAGGAACACTACTCTCTCGCTACCGGCCGCAGCCCGATGATGCCGGAATACGGTCTCGGATACTGGCAGTGCAAACTGCGCTACCGCAACCAGCAGGAGATCCTGGAGGTCGCAAGGGAACACAAAAAGCGCGGTCTGCCCATGGATGCCATCGTCGTAGACTTTTTTCACTGGACCATGCAGGGGGAGTTTAAATTTGAGCCGCGTGACTGGCCGGACCCGGAAGGTATGGTAAAGGAACTCAAGGAGCTGGGCATCGAGACCGTTGTCTCCGTATGGCCGACCATCGATGAACGCAGTGAGAATTTTGGCAAGATGGCAGAAATGGGCTATCTGGTCGATGCCGACCGCGGCAGTTCTTATCACATGTCCTGGATGGGCAATACGGTATTTTACGATGCCACCAATCCCGGTGCACAGCAATTTGTCTGGGAAAAATGCCGGGAAAACTATTACAAAAAAGGCATCCGCATCTTCTGGCTGGATGAAGCCGAGCCGGAATACGGGCCTTATGATTTTGATAACTACCGGTATTTTGCCGGTCCGGCACTCTCCTGCTCCAATATCTATCCTGTGGGCTATGCCAAAGGTTTTTATGACGGACTGAAAAAAGAAGGCGAAACCGAGATCTTAAGCCTCGTGCGCTGCGCCTGGGCCGGTTCCCAGAAATACGGCGTGCTGACCTGGTCCGGCGATGTCTACTCTTCCTTCCGCGCGATGCGCGAGCAGCTGAAGGCCGGCCTCGGTATGTCCGTAGCCGGGATCCCCTGGTGGACGAGCGATATCGGCGGCTTCCTGGGCGGGGACATTCATGATTCTCATTTTCAGGAACTGCTGGTGCGCTGGTTTGCCTGGGGCGCATTTTGTCCGGTCTTTCGTATGCACGGAGAACGTTCGCCCTGGTACGAGCGCGAGCAGGAGTTTATCGACAATGTACGCCAGCTGACCAGCGGGCAGGACAATGAAGTATGGAGCTTTGGTGAGGAAAACTATAAGATCCTTTCAAAGTATCTGTTCCTCCGCGAACGTCTGCGGCCTTATGTACGGGAATGCATGGAAAGAGCCCATACCAAGGGAGAACCGGTGATGCGTCCGCTGTACTTTGATTTTCCGGAAGATAAAAATACCTTAAGCATCGAAGATGCCTATATGTTCGGCCCGGATCTGCTGGTGGCGCCGGTGATGGAAGAAGGCGTAACAAAACGCACCGTATATCTTCCGGCCGGAACCGTCTGGAAGGAATGCAGCACCGGCAGGCTCTTTGACGGCGGACAGACCGTGGACGCTGATGCTCCGCTGGAGGTGATCCCGGTATTTGCCAGAGACGGGAAGGAATTTGAGATTTACAACTAAACTAAGCCTTAACCCTTCTTTACTGTGATCCCGGTCAGGGCGCATTGATCTCCGCTCAGCGCCGCATAGATCTTCGGGACTTCCACATCAATACGGGTCACATTTTTCAGGTGCACACCCTCATTTTCGGTGAGCACCGTTATTTTATTGCCTTCCTTGTAGATCTTGATACTGCAGTCCACGCCCTGCTTCTGCTTCGCTTTCCAGGTATCCCAGTCTTCAAAATTCTCATCCTTATTTACCAGGATCTTGGAAACTACGCCATCATGCATTTCCCACCCTTCACCGTCCATTCGCATCAGCGCAAATTCGCGGAAATCAGGGCCGCCCGCTTCACCGTTCTCCGAATAGAACAGGATCACAAACGGACAGTGCCACAGCAGCCGGGCCGTCGGAAGACTCAGGCTGTGCAGACGGATCTCCACATTACCATCGATCTCGATCCCCCTGGAGGTGGCCGTTCTCCAGCCGTCGATCTGTACGTTCGGGATATCGCCTTCCGGAACGTTGATATAACTGATCTCATCGGCGATCCTCGGGATATAATCCTTGCCGATCAGTTCATCGGATTTTTCGATATTCACATCATAGATATGGCAGTTTTTCCCGCTCAGTCCGAGATATACATAACGGGTACTGTCCGGAAGTGCCACGATCACCTGCCGCATCTCTTCGCCATCACAGATCTTCAGCATGGCATGATCACGATACTTCACGCATTCAAGTTCATACGCGGTTCCCTTTTTCCCGATCACCGCACTCTTTTCGTCTTTGCCCCTGATGATCTTCATCTTCCGGACACCTTCCTCCGAAACAATCCCGTCACGATCAACTTCTCCGTAGACATAATAGACCATTTCCGCGGCCTTTCCGTCTGTTTCATGTGTGCGGGCATCCAATGCGTCAAACAGCAGAAACAACGGTCCCCAGTCTCCTTTCGTATTACCGTCTGCGGGCTCGCACGAAAATCTCACTTTCGTGATCGACGGATCGATCAGGATCCCTTCGGAGATCACGGAATGCATCTCCCTGCTCGTCAGTTCCATCTCACCGACTTTGCCTGCTTTTTCATCCCGCTCCTGCATCATATATTCTTCGTCGATATCCAGAAGGTGCAACATGATCCTGGCAAATTTCGGATCAAACTGTGTATCGATGCCTTTGACCAGTTCCTCCCGTACCATCTGCTGCGGGATCGTTTTTCGATAACTTCGGCGGGATGTCATGGCATCGTATGCATCCGCTACGGCGATGATCCTGGCGATCTCCGGGATATCATCCCCTTTCAGACCCTCGGGATAGCCACGTCCGTCATAGCGTTCGTGATGATAATTGGCTCCGATGCTCAGATAGGGTGACTCACTGATACTCGATAAGATCTGCTTGCCGATCACCGGATGCCGCTTGATCTGCGCATATTCTTCGTCGGTCAGCCGCCCGTTTTTGTTGATGATGCTGTCGGCGATCCCGATCTTTCCTACGTCATGAAGCAGCCCGGCATAATAGATCTCTTCACATTCCTCTTCACTCTTTCCGGCCAGTCCGGCAATCTTTTCCGCATATTCCGCCACACGCGCCGAATGCCCTCTGGTATAGGAATCCTTCGCATCGATCGCACTTGCAAGTGCCTCTGCCGTCTGTTCAAACAACAGCTTCATCTTTTCTTTTTCGCCTTTGAAATGTTCGACTTCCTGATCATTCAGAGCCAGAAGGCGCCGGCTCATATCCAGCAAGGCAAAGACGTATACCAGCTCCACCGTCAGAACTATCGTCATATTGGTGATAGAGATCCCATAGCAAAAAAACTGAATGATGGCTGCCACAAGCGGCATCATGATGAACAGGATCAGGGATACGGAGATACCCGTGCTCAGCTTTTTATAGTACTGTACGATCACCGTCAGCTCCAGGATCACGGCGGCTTCCACGATCACTGTGCTGATCAGATTTCCCGGGCCTCTCTGATACTGATTGAACTTATCGAATGAATAATAGAAGCCGGTATACTGCGAAATCACCAGCATGACCAATGCAAAGCCGAGAATGCCGGTTGCCACATGCAGCCTGCGGGGGATCTTTTTGAGTCCGCCTTCATCCGTATACAGATCCTCGAGATAGAAATTAAAGATCAATGTCTCAATGATCGTCAGAAGGAATACCAGGAAATTACAGATCCGGACCATCCAGTATCCTGTGTCACTCAGATTGCCGCGATAAATGTAGGCATAACGGTCCGAAAGCAGCAGGATCGCCGCTCCCAGCTCCAGCATAAACAGAATGGTTCTTCTTTTGGCACTGGTATTGACCATCAAAAGCGCAAAGAATGCCGTAATAATACACATTCCGCTGAGAACCAGCATGATATTCAATTGATACGTCCGAAGGAATTCAAACATCCGCAGCCCCCTTTTTCAGGTGATCATCCCCCGAATACGATCTCCCTCAGCATCGGATGGATCGTATCATACGCCATACCGCAGTTTCTTACGTGCTGTGTATATACCACACTCAAACGTGATGCCGTATCCATCTGGATACAGCTGCCGGCAGCACCGTCCCAGCCGAAAATGCCGACGGGCACTTTGGAGCCGACCCGCTCCGGCCACAGGAAAACCTGCATGCCGCAGCCGTAACCGTACCCCTTCCGTCCCATATTGTTTGCGATCTCCTCGATCCCGGCATCACAGAGCAGGTTCTTTTTGATCACTTCGACCGTCTCCGGCTTGAGGATCCTCCTGCCATCTGCCGTCTCCCCGCCGCAGGCAAGCGTATCTGCAAGCTTTGCATAATCCTCCGTACTGCTCACGAGTCCTGCACCACCGCTCTCATAGCTTTCCGACAACTGGTAATTACAGGTCTGCTCCATCGGCACGATACCGTTTTCATTGGCAATATACTGCTGTGCCAGCCGCTCCAGTCCGTCATTCTGCGGCTTTGCAAAAAAAGTATTCTGCATCTTCAGCGGTTCCCAGATGTATTTCTTCAGATACTCGCCGAAGCGCATCCCGGATACCACTTCGATCACAGCAGCTGCCACGTCATGGCTTAAACTGTATTCAAAGTGTGTGCCCGGCTCAAATTTCAGCGGTGATTCTGCAAATGCGTCTACGATCTCTCTCGTCGTGGCACTCTGCCCTTTTTCTTTTAAAACACGAACGATCCCCGGACGTTCCAGATTATAATCCAGACCGGACTGCATTGAAAGCAGATGCCATATGCGCAGCGGCGCTTTCAGATCGCGCAATCCGTTTTCATCCGATACCTGCAGTTTTCCATAGGCCGGCAGATACTTCGCCACTTCGTCTTCCAGGGAAAGCCTGCCCTGCTCCACCAGCTGCATCACGGCGGTCATCGTCTGTACCTTGGTCATGGAAAACATCAGATAGCGTGTATCTTCCTGTACCGGTTTCGTCTTTGCGATATCTACGGTACCGTTCATGTGCCGGTAGATCTGTTTATGATCCTGATAAACGATGCAGTCCACCGAAGGGATCCCCTTATCCAATAATGAATCCAGATACGTTGTGAGTCTTTCTTCATTGAGTCCGCTCATTGTCTTTCTCCTTTTACTGCTTTGCTGCTTTTTCCGACGATTTCGAAGTATTCACTTTTTCTTTTTTCTTACCAAGATGCGCGATCTTATGTGCCAGGATTGCCAGCGGCAGTCCCAGTGCAAAGGCGATCTCACAGTGCAGTACATTATCCTTGATATAGATAAACTCAACCTGACCTGCAAATTTATAACAGAACAGTTCCACAAATAATCCGTGCAACAGATAGAATTCCAGTGTGATCTTGCCCATCAGATCCAGAAAACGGTTACCGATCCTGATCTTCAAATTGACCAATACTGCCCCGAACACTGCCAGGATCGCAAGCAATGCTTCACAGCAAAGGCATATAAAACGCTCTTTTGTACGATCCATACGAGTCATACCATTATCCCAAAACGGGTTGCTGTCACAATAATAAGTATGGCCGAATTGCCACTGTGAAATATTATATACAGGATAGATCAGCAAAAGCACCAGGATCACATAGAACAGATAATGCTTTTTCAGATGCGGCACGATCTTTTCTTCCTTCATTGCAAATAAGATACCAATCGGGAACAGTTCAATGGAGTTGTACCACCACTCGCCGCGAACCCATCCGTCATCCTGATTCATAGCCTCTCCCAGTAACATACGACCGAATTCATTATGATCCAGAGACGCGCAGAAGATCTGATAAGCCAATGTACACAAGATCACAATGATCAGGGCCACTTTTTCATTGTAGAATCCCGGTACTACGTCATCCCGTTTAACAAAACGAAACGCCAGATAAAAGACCAGATAAAACAACGGCATGATGATCACGAACCACCCGTTCGGATTTGCCATTTTAAAACCACTCAGGTAATACAACAGCTTGTTGTTTCCCATATCTTCATGTAACACGATGATCCGCACCAGCAAAAATACGATATGTACGCCATACCCCATTGCAATGATCGGCAGGATACGTCTCACAATAAAACGATTTTTCAGATAGTCTTTTTTCGTATGAACACTCTTGTACAAACCGTAGCCGGACGAGAATATAAAAAAGGATGTCAATACAAAACCGATCGGTACAAAGAATTCCAGTCCCGGGACAAAATATTTTTTGTCAATCCAGGACGCACTCCATTTCTGGCTGATATGATGAAACATGATCATCAACGCCACAAATCCCTGCCAGTACTTCATCTGTTTTAACGAAAGCGCCTCTTCGTTCCACTCATCTTCTTTGGAAACCCTGCTTCCCAAAAACAGAACCACCAATAAAATCGGATACACCAGATAGATCCAATTGTTTACCTCGTTCATACCTTTTGATTCCCCCTCATGATTGTTTTCATAGTTTTTATAAATACCGGTTCTCACAGGCGATGCCGCCATCATCCCCGATCTCGATCACACCGTAGCTCGGTCTGCGCTCCCGCTGTCTCGGATACGAAAGCGATCCCGGGTTCATCACCCAGATCCCCTGCTGCATGTGGACTTCCGGCACATGCGTATGCCCGTACAATGCGATATCCGCGCCTTCGGCGATCGCTTCCGAGACCAGTGTCTCAGTATCAAAATTGACGCCCAGCCGGTGTCCGTGCGACATGAAGATCTTTTTGCCGCCGGCTTCCACCACACGGTCTCTCGGAAAACGTCCGGAAAAATCCATATTCCCGGCTACTCCCAGGAAAGCACACATCACCATCTGCCGTACCCGGTCTTCATCCCCGCAGATATCTCCGCAATGCAGCAGCATATCAAAATCCCCTTCCTCTGCCAGAACGGTTTCCAGATGCTGCAGATCCCCGTGGGTATCGCTGATCACCAGTATCCTCATCCGAGTACTCCTTCCGCGATCAAAAGATCCCGCATTGCGCGGATCCCCTTGCCTCTGTGACTGATCGCATTCTTCTGCTCCCGGCTCATCTCCGCCGTGGTGCAGCCGTATTCCGGCACATAGAAGAACGGATCGTATCCGAAGCCTTCCGTGCCACGCATCTCATGTGCCACACGGCCTTCGATCGTCTCCTGCACGGTAAGCGTTTCTCTCCCCGGTACACATGCCGCGATGGAGCAGACAAAACGCGCACTGCGCTTCTCTTCCGGTACGTCCTTCAGTTCCTCGATGATATCCTGCATCGCCTGCGGATAGGTACGGTCCCCCAGCCAGCGATGGCTCATCACGCCGGGCATCTTTCCCATAGCGTCGATCTCCAGACCGGAATCGTCCGCCATTACGATGGCATCGGCATATTCCGGCACACTTTTCCGAAGGTATGCTGCGACGGCTTCCGCCTTGATCGCTGCATTCTCCCGGAAAGTCGTACCGTTTTCTTCGATCTCTTCTGTAAAACCCACTTCCTTCATCGTTTTCAGATCCACATCCAGATCTCCCAGGATCTCCCGGATCTCAACTACCTTATCTTTATTCCCTGTCGCAAAAACAATCGTCTTCATTTTACCTGGTATCTCCTTAATCTATGGTCAGGCGCTCAGACCAGTAGTTGTTGTTATAAATATCCGTAAATTTATACATCACCAGACATTTGCTATCCAAAAGGGTATCGCTGATCTTCATATCCTCCGTCACCGTCATCGGCTCTCCCAGATAATAGCTGTCCAGATAGCTGCCGTCATAAGCATAATAATCGCAGAGAAATTCCAGTGTATCTCCGGGCTGCAGCTCCACAAGACCTCTGGCCTGTGTCTCGGTTACGGACGGATCGTAGTTCAGATCGGCACCTGCGATATAGCCCCAAGGATTCTCATCATCATAGATCAGGATCAGCTTGACCCGCTCACCGTTGAGCATGGCAGGAACATAACCGGTCACCGTGTAAGCATCTCCGTCCTCTTCCACCGTATCTGTATGGTAATAGGCCACCGGCTGGTCGTTGATCGATACCCACGTGCCGCTCAGATCTGCGACCAGGTTGCCATTCTCATCGACATCAAACAGATTGTCCAGCCCCATATCGATATAGCCTTCGCCGTCATCCACAAAGAGGTTCAGGTTCAGATCGTGCACCAGTGCCCACTGGTCCGCCGGGATCGAGATCACCTTATCCCCTTTCCCGTTATCCTGCCATACCAGCTTTGAAGCATCCAACTGATTCTCAAAAACAAAGTCGGCTGCATCTTCATCCGAAATGCTGCGTCCGGAAGTACTTAAACCGGATACCAGCGAAAGGATCGCTTCCAGACTCTGCATACCGTCTGCAGAGCCACCGCCCAGCATACTCACCGGAGAAGACATACCGCCGGCTGCCTGCCCCGCACCCTGCATTCCCGCAAACTCACGGATGCAGTCACTGTACTCCGTATCCACACCGATGTCCTCGTAGATCTTGCTGGCCTTGGATACCGACGATGTCTTCTGGTACGGGAAGTACACGGACACCCCATAGGCATTGGTCATATTGGAGGAAGTACGGTTGTATTTCACTGCAGACAGAAGGGTCTGCGCCAGAGCGTTCCCCTCTTCGGTATTCAGATTCTTTGCAAAGTTTACCAGATCGATCTGATCGATATGGGAAGACTGCGCAAACTCACGGGAGGATACTCTGGCATCCGAAACCACATTGTACTGCTTCTGCGCGATCAGCCCGGACGTGCTCTGGGAGAACGCCTTGAAATCATCCGGCAGTGTCTGCGACAGTTCCGCAAGATCCACGATGGAAAGTGTTGTCTTCTGCCCGCGGCATGAACGGTCACATACATCCACAAAGTCATCAATGATCTTTTTACCGATCTCGATGGTCGGCATGGATGTGTTCCCGGAAAGATCCGTCAGCCAGTTGGTATAGTACCAGCCCACCCCGGGTTCGGTCTCTTCCGATGCGATGATATAATCGGCGTAGTTGCTGATCATCAGGTCGGTCTCCACCGTTGCCATCAGACAGGCGTCAAAACCGATAAAATCAAATTTCTCTCCGGCATTCTTCAGTGCTGACTGGATACCGGATAATGTCATCGATCCGCTGGAAGCATGGGTTTCGTCATAACCGTAGCCGGATAAGGAACCGCCGCCGTGATCCCAGAAGATCAGCATCTGCCGGTTTGCCGGATAGTTCTCGGCACAATACTTTATAAAAGTCGTCAGATTGGCGGGATCGGTCATTGCCCCGTTCCCCATATTCTCTTCCAGAAGGTTCATTCCGCCCTTCTTTACCTGCCAGATCTGGTTGGTGCTGTTGGAAATACCGTTCGTCTTCCACTGACGGCAGCCCCCGGTATACGCTATGATGTTTACCTGATCGGAAAGTGTGGCATCCGACATTTCCTTCAGATCATTGGTTGCCATACCGTACTTCGATTCCAGGTCCGTACCGCACATATAGACCATGATCGTGACGGTATCTTTGCCGTCTCCGAGGATCTCCGTATAGCGCGCTCTTGCCTCGGCGGCCACCTCGTTGTTCAGCTTACCGGTATTGGCATCTTCCCCCCAGGAGGAAGAAATCCCGCTGAGCTGGTTTAAGGCACCGTTACCCAGGCCTCCGCTCAAAGCACTCTGTGCCACGGTCGAGATCAGATCTCCGCCCGTGCTTCCGCCGTCGGAAGAGGAACCGCCGCCCAGAAATGCCCCGAGTCCGCCACCTCCGCCCAAAAGCATCACAACGACTGCAATGATGAGCCCGAGTCTGCCGCCGCCACCGCTTCGCTGCGGTCCGCCGGAACCACTGCCGTTTCCCATGCCGCTTCCGCTGCCGACCGGTCCGGTTCCCAGCCCTTCCCCGCGCTTATGTACGCCGTTTCCGCTGCCGGTCACATTTTTTTCTCTTCTTCTGGGTGTTTCTGCCATGATCGTAATAACCTCTTTCTTTTCTGTATCTTACCTCCCCTTGAGGGGAAGCCTTTGAACATACTTTATTTTTTTCTCGGGGGACGCGGGCCCATATACTGATAAAAATACGTCTTGAGCATACCGTTGTAGATCTTGCGGTTTTTGTCCGCTTTACGCCCGATCTCTTTTTCCGCATCCTCATAGGACGTGATCATATACATCGACCATGAATCCAGCGCACGATAGCGTTCTCCGATGGTCCGGTAGAGCGGTGCCAGCGCTTCTTTCTCTTCCAGCCGTTCCCCGTACGGAGGGTTCATAATAAGGAACCCGTATTTCTTCGGATGGCTGAGCTGCTCCACGCCTCTGGTCTGGAAATGGATCAGATGGTCGACGCCTGCCATTTTGGCATTGGCACGGGCCGTACGGATCACTTCCGGATCGATATCATACCCCTGGATATCCGTTTCCACATCCAGGGTCAGTTCCTCTTTGGCCTCCGCAAAAGTATCCTGCCACAGCGACTCCGGAATGACTTCCTTCCAGGTCTGTGCGGTGAAGCTCCGGTTCATGCCAGGTGCCATATGTGCTGCCATCATCGCCGCCTCGATCGGAAACGTACCGCTTCCGCAGAACGGATCCACCAGGATACGGTCCGCATGCCACGGCGTCAGCATCAGAAGCGCCGCCGCCAGATTTTCCGCGATCGGCGCTTTTGCCGTCAGTTTCCGGTAGCCGCGTTTATGCAGCGACTCGCCCGTGGTATCGAGTCCTACGGTCACTTCATCATTTTTCAGAAAGACTCGGAACGGAAAATCCGCACCATCCTCCGGGAACCACTCGATCCCATAGATCCCTTTCAGCCGTTCCACCATGGCTTTTTTCATGATCGACTGGATGTCTGATGGTGAAAAGAGCGCACTTTTTACGCTTGCTGCCTTTGCCACCCAGAACCGTCCGTTCTTCGGGATCCACTGTTCCAGCGGCAGCGCCCTGGTTCCCTGAAACAGTTCTTCAAAGGTCTCGGCATGAAAACTGCCCAGTTTGATCAGGATACGTTCAGCAGTTCTGGAATATACATTCACACGGCAGACTGCCTCCGCATCACCCGCGAAGGTCACTCTGCCGTCTTCCACTCCCGTTACATCATAGCCGAGATCGATGATCTCTCGTTTTAATACAGCCTCCAGCCCGAAATGGCAGGGGGCGATCAGTTCAAACCTCTCCATCACACTTCTCATTATCTCTTTCTACTATAAATAATTACAGAAAAATTATACCATACCGCCGGCTTATTGTCTAAACAAATCGCAGAATTCTTATGCCGGCAAATATTTTGAAATAACTCTTCCATTTTGACGGGTTTTTTTATATAATTTTTCGTGTATGGGCGAGTGCCCTCACACTAAAATACATTATAAGGAGAGAAAGGTATGAAATTCGGTTACTTTGATGACGCCAACAGAGAATATGTCATCACAACACCCAGAACCCCCTATCCCTGGATCAACTATCTGGGCACACAGGGCTTCTTCTCACTGATTTCCAACACTGCCGGAGGTTATTCTTTCTACAAGGATGCCCGCCTGCGCCGTATCACTCGTTATCGTTATAACAACGTTCCCATCGATATGGGCGGACGTTATTTCTACATCAATGAGAACGGCACCATCTGGAATCCCGGCTGGTCTCCGGTAAAGACCGAGCTGGATGCGTACGAGTGCCGCCATGGTATGGGTTATACCATCATCAAGGGTAAGAAAAATGACCTGAGCGCTCAGGTAACCTTCTTCGTTCCGCAGGATTTCGACGGCGAAGTGCAGCAGGTCGTGCTGACCAACGAAGGTTCCTCCGAGAAGTCCTTTTCCCTCTTCTCTTTTGCAGAGTGGTGTCTGTGGGATGCGCAGGACGACTCCAACAACTTCCAGCGTAACTTCTCGACCGGCCGTGTCGAAGTAGACGGTTCCGTGATCTATCACAAGACCGAGTACAGAGACCGCCGCGACCATTACGCATTCTATTCCGTAAACGACACGATCGACGGCTACGATACCGACCGCGATTCCTTCATCGGTCTCTACAACGGTTTCGGTGATCCGCAGGCAGTTATCGCAAACAAGGCAAACGACAGCTTTGCAGACGGCTGGGCTCCCATCGCATCCCACTTCAAGAAGATCACTCTGAAGCCGGGTGAGTCCAAGACTCTGGTATTTGTACTCGGCTACGTGGAGATGCCGAAGGATCAGAAGTTTGAAGCCGACGGCAAGACCATCAACAAGGTAAAAGCCAAGGCAATGATCGACAAATACTCCACTCCGGAGAAGTTCGCAGACGGCATGAAGGAGCTGCGTGCTTACTGGGATAAGCTGCTGGGCATCCTGAATGTGGATACTCCGGATGAGCGTGTTAACCGTATGGTCAACATCTGGAACCAGTATCAGTGCATGGTTACCTTCAACCTGTCCCGTTCCGCATCCTATTTCGAATCCGGTATCGGCCGTGGTATGGGCTTCCGCGATTCCAACCAGGACGTGCTGGGCTTCGTACACCAGATCCCGGACCGCGCAAAGGAACGTATCATCGATATCGCTTCCACCCAGTTCCCGGACGGCGGATGCTATCATCAGTATCAGCCGCTGACCAAGAAAGGTAACGCAGATATCGGCGGTGATTTCTCCGACGATCCTCTGTGGCTGATCCTTTCCGTTTCCGCATACATCAAGGAGACCGGCGACTGGTCCATCCTGGATGAGATGGTTCCGTACGACAACGATATGTCCGTTGCACAGACCATGCTCGAGCATTTGAAGGTTTCCTTCTATCATATCGTAAACAACTTGGGACCGCACGGACTGCCGCTGGCAATGCGTGCCGACTGGAACGACTGCATCAACCTGTCCTGCTTCTCCGACACCCCGGGTGAGTCCTTCCAGACCTATACCAATCCGAAGTTTGCTGCAGAGGGTGGCTACTCCAAGACCGCAGAGTCCGTTATGGTAGCTGCACTGTTCACTTATACCGGTCCGAACTATGTGGCGATCTTAAAGCACCTCGGTAAGGATGACGAAGCTGCCAAGGCCCAGGCCGAGATCGACAAGATGAAGGCTGCTATGATGGAATCCGCATGGGATGGCGACTGGTGGCTGCGTGCTTACGATGCAAATGGTGAAAAGATGGGCTCCAAGGAATGTGAGGAAGGCCAGATCTTCATCGAGCCGCAGGGCTTTGCGATCATGTCCGACGTGGGCAAGGAGCAGGGCGCTGAGCTGAAGGCACTCAAGGCGATCGACGAGAGACTGAACACACAGTACGGTCTGGTGCTGAACAATCCGGCTTTCTCCAAGTACTACATCCAGTACGGTGAGATCTCTACCTATCCGGGCGGATACAAAGAGAATGCAGGTATCTTCACGCACAACAATGCATGGATCATCTGTGCTGCTGCTTATGCAGGCCAGGGCGATCAGGCATTCAAATACTATTCCGAGATCGCTCCGGCATTTACCGAAGAGACCTCCGATATCCACAAGACCGAGCCGTATGTATATGGTCAGATGATCGGCGGTAAGGATGCAGGCTCCGACATCGGCCGCACCGGCAAGAACTTCGGTCAGGGCAAGAACTCCTGGCTGACCGGTACTGCTGCATGGAATATGGTAGCCATCTCCCAGTACATCCTGGGCGTACAGGCAGACTTTGACGGCCTGCGTATCGATCCTTCCATCCCTGCAGCATGGGATGGCCTGAAAGCGACCCGTCAGTTCCGTAACGCTACGTATGACATCAAGGTATCCAATCCTTCTCACGTTTGCAAAGGTGTCAAGAGTGTGACCGTGGATGGCGCTGCGATCGAAGGAAACCTGATCCCGGCATTCGGCGACGGCAAGACACATACCGTAGAAGTTGTGATGGGATAATCCTGATATACACTTTTTTTTCAGACAGCCACGCTCCGCTTCGGAGCGTGGCTATTTTTACGATCAAAACCGCGCCTTTTACGCAATTGATTTTTCCCGTGTTGTATCTTATACTTGATCATGTCTTATAGTTCTGATACCTGTCATTGCATATTATTACAGAAGGGGGTTCTTATGAAATTATTATTGATCCGTGAAAATGAGACACAGGAAGATTATGACGAGATCGTCGTAAAACTGAAACGTTCTTTAGTAGACAGCGGCTTATCCACCCGCATCTCCAAGCTGGATTATCTGCGTCCGGACGGGAAATACAGCGACGATTATATCGAGGAGATGGTTGATGAGATGATGGCACGTATCTCTCCGGAATACCTGATGAAACGTCCTCTTTTTGATGCCGTGACCCTGCTGCGCCGTCTGGAAAGCAGTCCGGAGAACTAATCCTTTTCTTATGCAGACAGAACTGATCTACAGCAAAAACCGATGTGAAGATATCGATGCGGCGCTGGAACAGATCGCGGCATTCCGGCAAAGCTATCGTTTCATGATCGAAACGCGTACGGGACGCGGTACCGGTCTTTTTCGTGTACTCTGCAACCGCCTGCGTATCGCATTCTCACCGCAGGGCTTCTGCGAGCTGCAGGAATCCGACCGTGCATTGGAAGCTTCGGAAAAAGAACTGAAACAACTGCGGGATCTCGTGGAGATTTCCAACGTTCTGCAGGATACCTATCAGAAATACTGCGGCAAACTGGATATCCGCGTGAAAGACAAAGGAAAAAAAGGATACCTGCTGACGATCCTCACCCTGGCCTACTCGGATACCCTTCCGGGCGGAGGTCTGCTCCGCATCCCGCAGATGAAAAAAGAGTTTTATATCACGGAAAACGATGTCGCAAATATCTTCCGGCGTGGTGTCATCGACTTCTCATGGTTAGACGGAATGCTGGCTTCACAGGCACAGGTCCTCTCTTCCGTTACCGCTTCCTTCGCCAGACAATCCGCTGCGCAGAAAGCACTGCCGATGAAACAGTCCCTGCCTGCCCCGGAATTTGAAGATGCCGGAGATAATCCGGTGGATATATTAGATTGAGCGAGCCACGGGGACGGTTCTTATGGCTAAAGATCTTCGATCTTGTTGCCACAAGAACCGTCCCCGTGGCTCACAAGAACCGTCCCCGTGGCTCACTCAGAAGAACTTCCACTTGCTCAGGAAATACCCCGGGATCACCACGATCACAAAGAACGCCCAGCTGATGAGCGTAAATGTCCTGATAAACTTCTTCCCGTTTTCGGGATACTCTCTTACATAGATCCGATAATTGATCACCGATGCCAGTGAACCGATCAGGGAACAGAGTCCCGCGGTATCCGCGCCGTAGATCAGCCCGGCGAAATTTTCCGTAAACGGATACAATACGATGGACGCCGGTACATTGGAGATGATCTGGCTGAGACCGATCGCCCACCAGTACTCATGTCCCGCCACTGCTTTTTGCAGCCACACCGAAATGCCCGGATTGGCCGCGATCGAGCTTGAAAACACAAAAAAGCAAAGAAACGTCAGCAACAGTACATAATCCACCTGCCGAAACAATCCGCGGTGTACCGCCAATACCGTCACGATCACGATGCCCACGGCAACCGGCCAGTACTCCGTTCTGGTCACGATCGTGAACAGTATCATCACAAACAGGGAAATATAAGCAATACGGCGCACTTTTTTGTCTGCAGCCCACTCTCCCGCTGCCTGTGCACCATCCAGCTCGATCTTTTCCTTTACATCCTTACGGTACAGTGTAAAGATGAAGATCACAAGCAGTATGCCGGAGCCGATGCATAACGGTGACATATGCTTGATAAAGTTTGCCGCACTTGTCCCGGATTGCGCGTACAAAAACAGATTCTGCGGACTGCCGAAGGGCATCAGCAAAGATCCGCGGATCGCTGCAATGTTTTCCATGGAGATCACCGGCAGGATATACTGCTCCTTCCCGCCGCTACGGAACAGCAGTATGGTCAGCGGTACAAAGATGATCAGAGATACATCGTTTGTCACAAACATCGAAGTGAAGAACACCCCGAATACCAGAAACAGTGACAATGCTGCCATCGTAGAAAAACGGGAACTCAACAGGATCAGCGGCCGGAAGATATTCTCCTGCTTAAAGCCTTCCAGCACGGTCAGCATCATAAAGAGCGTCCCCAGAGTATGCCAGTCGATCCGCCAGAGCAATGACACATCCGGCGGAGTGATCCATAAAGAAACCAATGCCGCCAGCAAGGAAACTGTGAGCATCGGTTCTTTTTTTAAAAATGCTGTTATTTTGTTTGATTTCTTTTCCATAATCACATATATCTTCGTTTTCCGGAAGCTCCTGCCGGCTTTCCCGCGGTCGTTCCCGAACGACTTGTCCTCTTACATTTTGCGCAGATCGAACCGAATTTGATCGGTGCTCCGCAGAGCAGACACTTGCCGTCTCCCGCATTGCCCGCTTCTTCCAGACGCTGCTGTCTTATATATTCGTTTACCACTTCGGCACGCACCCCGAGAACGACCACCAGCTCCTCTTTGGTGGCACTGCCATGATCTTTCATATATTCCCGGATACGCCCGAAATCATCCAGAGCCTGCGCACCGCATGTTTCGCATTCATACACGCCCGAACGGACCGCTCTCATCCGTCCGCCGCATTCCGTACACGTTTCTATTTTATTATGTCGTAATAATTTATCCAGTTCCGCCATATCCGTTTCCCCCATCCCCTGTATTTGTATTATATCACTTGATCGTTCCGTTCACATCATGAATATGGATGGAAACTCTTCCGTTTTCCTGCTTATATTCAAATACACTCTTATCTTCCAGATACTCGACCGGCACCAGGATCTCGATCCCGCTTTCGGTCACGATCTTCTGCTTTTTGGCCAGACTCTTGGTGGTCTTCGGGCTGACATACACCGGTTTCTGCGGGATTGCCAGATCCTCGGACTTTTCCGTAAAGCGTTCCTTTGCTTTCTCATTGTCCGCAAACACCGTCTCCTGGATACGCACCGGATCGATCTTCCCCTGTTCCTTCGCTTCATTGGCTACTGCCTGTCGATACTCAAATACTTTCTTGGGCGCTTCTTCCTTATAGCACTCCTTGATGGTATCGAGTACGGCTTCCTGGATCACCTGTACGGTTTCCTTTTCCGACTTTTTCAGAGAGATCTGCAGGATACGCTCCGCCATATAGTCCACGCTCTCGCCATCGATCATACAATGCATATCCGACATCCACACCTGACGTTCGTAGGGATTGATATAAAAATAGTCATACTCCTTCTGGGTATGCATCGGAAGCAGACGCACATCCTTGCGCCATACCACCATGCCATCCTCTGTCTTTTCACAGGTCAGTCTCGACTGGTAATTCAGCTTAAAGAATGCAATGATCGGCTGTTCTTCCACCGTGGCAAATACAAACAATCCGCTGCCGGCACTCAGTCCATATGCCTCTTTTAACAGCTCGTGCATCTCATCGGTGATCACTTCCACAAAGGCTTCAAACGCTTCCGGTTCTTCCGGTACGATACTTGCCAGAAAATCATCCAGATGATACTCTGCTTTTTTGGCTGAAGTCGTATCAAAATTGTGCGCAAACAGCTGCACGATATATTGATAGATCTCCCCATCCAGATCAATGGTCCACTCATTATAATCCACATAGGCTTTTGCTGCATCAATGGAACTGATGAAGATACGGTCGATCTCTACTTTCGATTTATTCATAGGTTTTATTCTCCGGTATGTCCTGTTTCCGTCAAAAGTTACTCTGTAAATCCGGAGGGCAGGCATATAGTTCTACATGCCTGCCCCCACATCAGCTTTTCTGTAACTGCTCAAAACTGCACTTTAGAATCCGTAGAAGAAGGATTCCATTTCGCTCTCATCCAGCTTGTCTGCCAGTTCCGGTGTCATCTCGATCACAATATAATCCTGTGTACCATAGGAATCATCATACGGGAAGAAGATGTAATACAGTTCCTCATATCCGTAAGGATCATCCGGATTCACGGCATATCCCATATACAGGTCTTCGCCGTTCGGTGCTGCACCGCTGATCGCCACATCATAGTCAAAGGAATAATCGTCCGGGATCGGATCCATATCATCCGACATTTCTTCCGGATGCATGCAGTAATACGGGTTATACTGCATCTCACCATAAACCCAGAAGTAATCGCCATCTTCACTTTCAAACTCGAGATAGCTGCCGTCATCCTGTACAACCGTATAACCGTCCGGCGCATAGATTGTAAAGGAATCGCTGGAATATTCTGCATTAATGGTTGCCGAACCTTTTCCGGAAGTCGCAGTCGGCTCCGGACGCTCGGTCGGTTCCGGCTTATCGGTCGGTTCCGGTTCATCCGTCGGCTCCGGTGCATCGGTCGGCTCCGGTGTCGGCTCCGGCGCTGCTTCCTTAACCGTTACTTTGATGGTCACATCGTCACAGCCCTTACCGCTGACTGTGATCGTTGTCTTACCTTCGGAAATACCCTCGATGCGGAAACCGTCATCAAATTCCGAAGAGATCGCTGCGATCTTCTTATCTTCCGAAGCATATTCCAGATGTACTTTTTTCAGATCCGTATCAAAATTGGTGATCGCGATTTCTGCCTCTTCACCTACCTTGATCGTTACCTTGCTGTCCGATACTTCAATGGTCTTGTGTCCCCCGAATACACCAAACGCGAAACAGAGTCCGAGACCGCCGCCGATCAGCAGGACCACAACTGCAACGAGTGCAATGATCAGACCGGCACCTCCTTTTTTCTTAGGCGGTGTAGCTGCCCCGCCGGCCGGAGTCTGTGCGAAATTGTTCTGCGGAGCCGCATTGAAACTATTCTGCTGCGGTGCGCTGTTGAAGCTGTTCTGCTGCGGTGCACTGTTGAAGCTGTTCTGCTGCGGTGCCGCTCCGAATCCGCCCTGCTGCGGTGCTGCATTGAAACTATTCTGCTGCGGCGCTGCATTGAAACTATTCTGCTGCGGCGCTGCTCCGAAGCTGCCGGTCTGCGGCGCACTGTTGAAACTGTTCTGCTGCGGTGCTGCTCCGAATCCACTCTGCTGCGGTGCTGTATTTGCATTCTCGGTCTGCGGTGCTGCTCCGAAGCTGCCGGTCTGCGGCGCACTGTTAAAGCTGCTCTGCTGCGGTGCCGCACTGGCCGTATCTGCCTGCGGTGCTACTCCGAATCCACCCTGCTGCGGTGCTGCGTTTGCACTCTCCACCTGCGGCGCTGCCCCAAAGCCACCCTGAGGTGCTGCGTTTGCGCTGTCCGTCTGCGGTGCCGTCTCAACCGGGAATGCATAGCCGCAGTTTTCGCAGAATTTCACCGTAGAACTGTTACTTCTGCCACACTGCGGACAAACTCTTCCGTTATCCATCTCCTGATCTCCTCCTTCATAATTGCAGGTTTCCCTTTATTGTCCCGACGCAGAAATACCGATCGCGCCGAAAAAACACGTATTAGTATACACCAAGTTCATAAATAAGTCTATGGATTATTTCCCCATAATAAAACTTTTTCAAAAAAATTTTAATTTGTGTTTGACATTTATATATCAATGTGCTATTCTATCCTTCGGACGTTGAAAAGCGCTCCCGAATGTGCGCGTAGCTCAGCTGGATAGAGCGTCTGGCTACGGACCAGAAGGTCGTGGGTTCGAATCCTGTCGCGCACATACTTAAACCTCGGTATCTACCGGGGTTTTTTGTTTTCCCCCTCTCTCCCTCCCCAATTAAAATGAATTTATATTAATCCTTGGAAAAAAATGTCGATATATGATAATATAGGTTGCGTTACATAACATGGGGTATTTTGATATGGCCATTCGAAATCGCAAAACCACATGGATGCTATGTGTCCTCTTCTGCCTGCTGCTTTCCGGCTGTGGTCAGCAGGAGTGTGATTTTTGCGGTCAGAATAAGTTTTGCAGGGAATTTGACGTGATGGGCACCACACGCAATATCTGCCGGGACTGCCTGAACGATCCGAGTCTGGCCGTATCCGGAAATGTTGCCCGTTCTTACGCCGAACTCTACGAAAACGGTACCCTGGAATATCCCTTAGAATCCCCGCTCCGTCCTACGGAGGAACCCGAAGAAGAAGTCGAGGACGACGGCATCCCCCGTCCGGATCTGGAAATGATCATGAACGGCTATGATGCCGAAGCAGATATCCGTCAGCGACTGCTGGCAGAACAGGCCGAAAAAATGCAGGAATCCGGTCTTTCGGAAGTTTCGTCGGATGAGATCCCGGAGCCCGAAGATGTTTCTGAGCCGAAGGAACTTACGATGGAGGAGATCATCTCTGCCATCAATACTTCCCTGCAGTCCGACAACCTGTTTCTGGTTCCTACCGACGGTACCGGTGCCGAATATATCCTCTATACCGGCAATACGGACCTGGGCGTGCATTTGAAGCCGTCTGCAGATTCTTCCCGAAGGCTTGTGATCGAACAGTATGAGGGTGCTTCCTCTTCCGATTATGTAAAAGCGATCATCCGTTCCATTTTGCCGTATATCAACAGCAACGACTATGACGGCCTCGGACATGAGGTATATAACAACACGATCCGGCTCGGATCTTCCACATATCTGAACGTCCGTTTCAGCACGCTGACCCATACGGCGGACGAAATTGAAAAAGGCCGGCCGGCTTCGGAATTCATCATCGAACCATAAAATGACATGAATAAATAAGCGAAAATAAATAGTGCGCAACTTTATTTCTCATCTTTGGTCATAATTAACAATTTTCTATTCTTCTTCCATATTTTTATGGTCAGAACTTTATCCTTCTGTTATAATGTCAAATGGAATGCCTATGGGAAAATAGGCGGAAAAAGAAAGGTAGGTACTCTTATGGCACAAAATGCGTACTATGACGAGATCATGGCCTTACAAGGTCTGAATGATTTCAAGGATGTCATCGAACAATGGCAGCGCCTGAGCGACAATCTGGAAAAGTTCCATGCCAAAAGCGGCGTCGTTCTTCCGAACATGCTCTGGTCCTGCGCAACCGGTTTTGACCGGGAACGCCTGTTAGATCTGTTAACCAACTATATGTATGAAGCCGGTAACCTGATGGAATTCTACGGCAATACGCGCCGTCTGGATTACTTTATGGACTATGTTCCTGCCGCAAAAGAATGCCACGAGATTGAGAAGATCACTGAGAAGATCCGTGACGCTGCAGGTTTCCGTTCCGAATATCACGGCGTGATCACCATTGACGTAAGTGAATGGGTAGGCCATTTCAAAGATCCTCATTTCCTGGATTTCTTAAAATATCTGGTTAGTTTAAATGAAGATGTATTGTATGTATTTACGATTCCCAGCTACAACCCGCAGGCGGTAGAACAGCTGACACAGCTGCTGGTACTCTTCTTCCGTATCCAGCCGATCGAGATGTCCCTGCCGAGCAACGAAGAGCTGGGCAACTATATCAAGAAGGAGATCTCCGATTACGGTCTGAATCTGGATCCGGAGGCTGAGGCTATGATCATCGCGACCGTGAATCGTCTGCGTGATGACCAGTATTTCGCCGGCTATGATATGCTGGACCGACTGGCAAGTGATATTGTTTACTCTGTATATACTTCCACTCCGCCTTACGATGGTACGGTATCCAAGGGTATGATCAGTGCCTTTGCACCGGACGGCATCTATGTAACGGAGCTGATCCAGAACAATGCCCGCATCTTTACGGCACAGTTCAATTATTAATGAGTAGGAGGAAAACATTTCATGAGCAGTACTCAGATCAAAAATACAAGATATAAGAGCAATATGGGACAGACTCGCTGGGCTACCATCGAAGAGATCCAGCATTCTGCTACCAAAGTAGATATCGATGCTCCGGTATATCCTACCGGCGGTATCCCGGTAATGTCCGACGGACATACCGCTTATCTGGATGGCCGCGACACCCATACACTGATCTTCGGTGCTACCGGTTCCAAGAAAACCCGTATTTTCTGTATGCCTACACTGAACATGTTCATCCGTGCAGGCGAGTCTTTCGTTGTAACCGACCCGAAGGCAGAGCTTTATGTTCGTACCGGCGGTTTTGCAAAAGAGCACGGCTACAAGACTGTAGTGCTGAACTTCCGTGATATCGGCTACGGCGATATGTGGGATCCTCTGGCACTGCCGTACGAGTATTATCGTACCGGCCGTCGTGATGAAGCAAACAACCTGGTCAACGACCTTGCGGCTACCCTTTCCGCACGACAGAAGGAAAACACCACCGACCTGCTCTATCCGTTGATGGCAGAAACCCTTCTGACCGCGAATATGTACCTGCTCTTCGAGGCAGCAGCTGCTGAGAACGCAGTTAATATGCGAAGCCTTACCGCTCTCTGCTCCCAGGCAGCTCTGGAATCCTTAAAGACTCTGGCAGGTAAGATGAGCACCCAGAACACCATCGGTATGTTGTTCAAGGGTACCCTGCTTGGCGAAAATGAGAAGACCATTTCTTCCATTATGTCAGTGCTTTACGGTATGGTTTCCATCTTCAACCTGAACAAGCGTCTGACCGATATGCTCTGCCACAACACCTTCGATATCCGTATGTTCGGTCACGAAAAGACCGCGGTATACGTTATCGTACCCGATGAAAAAACGACCTGCCACTTCCTGGTAACCATGTTTATCAAGCAGGTATACGAAATCCTGATCGGTGAGGCCCAGCGTCAGGCTTCCCTCGCACTTCCGATCCGTGTTAACTTCGTACTCGACGAGTTCTGTAACATCCCGAAGGTACCGGATATGCCTTCCATGATTTCGGCAGCTCGTTCCCGTAACATGAGATTCTATCTGGTCGTACAGTCCCTGCATCAGCTGAAGGGCCGTTACGGCGAGGATGCAGATACCATCAAGGGTAACTGTGATAACTGGATCTTCCTGACCTCCCGTGAGCGTGACCTGCTCAACGAAATGAGCTTCCTTTGCGGTGAGATCGATGCCTGGGGTCCGGGCGGTGCTGAGAAGCGTAAGCTGATCTCCGTAACCGAGCTGCAGCGTTTCAACAAGGAGAAAGGTGAGTGCCTGATCCTGCACGGTCGTGAATATCCGTTCATCACCTATATGGCTGATATCGACCAGTACCCGGCATTCTCCAACTACAAGGTTGTGCCGATCCCTCCGATCGAGATCAAGTCGCCGCCTACCTTCGACGTTATCAAGTTTACGACGAAGTTCGCATTCATCGCAGACGGTGTTCCGTTCGCAAATCCGGACTAAAAGCCAATAATTTAACCGCCCCGGTCATCGACCGGGGCGGTTTTTTGTTGCCCAAAACCAAGAGGAAAACCACGGGGAAAACCATGGGGACGGACCTCCTGGTACTTTAGTACCAGGAGGTCCGTCCCCATGGTTTTCCTTGTTTTTCAATTACGCGTTCGCTGCTTCCTTCATGCTCTTCACGTACTCTCCCACCGAGCCGGCAGAATCCTTGCCGTGTTCTGCAATAATGCGCACGATCGCGGAGCCGACGATCACTCCGTCCGATACTGCCGCCATCTCCGCTGCCTGTTTCGTATTGGAGATACCAAAGCCGATGGCACAGGGAATATCGCTGTATTTACGTACCTTCTCGATCATCGCTGCCACATTGGTCGTGATGGTCTCACGCACGCCGGTCACCCCCAGAGAGGATACGCAATACAGAAAGCCTTCTGCACTCTTTGCGATCTTCTCGATCCTCTCCTCGGAGGTCGGGGCGATCATATTGATCAGATCGATCCCGTACTCGCTGCAGGTTCCGCGGATCTCATCACTCTCTTCAAACGGCAGATCCGGGATTATGATACCGTCGATCCCGCAGTCCTTACAGTTTGCCAGGAATTTATCATTTCCGTAGGAAAAGACCGGGTTGTAATAGGTCATAAACACCAGGGGGATCTGTGTCGTCTCGCGTACACGTTTTACCATTGCAAACAAATCATCGGTAGTCACACCGCCCTTTAATGCTCTCTCATCTGCCGCCTGGATCACGACACCTTCCGCGATCGGATCCGAGAACGGTACACCGATCTCGATCAGATCTGCTCCGTTCTCTTCCATCACATGGATCAGTTTTTCCGTGGTGGCGATATCCGGATCTCCGCCCGTCAGAAACGGGATAAATGCTTTTCCATTCTCAAATGCTTTCTTTATTCTACTCATAGATCTGCACTCCTCTGTATCTTGCAATTGCCGCTACATCCTTATCTCCGCGTCCGGAAACCGTGATCACGATGATCTGATCCGGGCGCATCGTCGGTGCCAGTTTTCTGGCATACGCCACTGCATGGGAACTCTCCACCGCCGGGATGATACCTTCGGTACGGGAGAGATATTCAAATGCTTCCACAGCTTCCACATCCGTGATCGGCACATACTGTGCACGGCCGGTATCGTGAAGCATCGCGTGTTCCGGTCCGATGCCGGGATAATCCAGTCCTGCGGATATGGAATACACTTCATCGATCTGCCCGTACTTGTTCTGGCAGAATAAGGACTTCATACCGTGGAACACACCCAGACGCCCGTTGGCGATCGTTGCCGCATTACGCGGGGTATCTGCGCCCTCTCCGGCCGCCTCACAGCCGATCAGCTGTACGTCCTTATCATTGATGAACTCGTAGAAGCTGCCCATCGCGTTACTGCCGCCACCCACGCAGGCGATTACAGCATCCGGCAGTCTTCCTTCCTTCTCCTGTAGCTGCTCCTTGATCTCCTTGCCGATGATCTTTTGGAAGTCACGTACGATCGTCGGGAACGGATGCGGCCCCATCACGGATCCCAGCACATACAGGGTATCATCCATACGTCCTGCCCACTCACGCATCGCCTCGTTTACGGCATCCTTCAGCACCTGTGTACCGCTTGTTACTGCGTGCACCTTAGCGCCCAGCAGCTCCATTCGATACACATTCAGCGCCTGACGGTCCGTATCGATCTTTCCCATAAAGATCTCACACTCCAGCCCCATAAGGGCTGCAGCCGTCGCTGTAGCCACACCATGCTGTCCGGCACCGGTTTCGGCGATCACACGCTTCTTCCCCATCTTCTTGGCCAGCAGCACCTGACCAAGTACGTTATTGATCTTGTGGGAGCCCGTGTGATTCAGATCTTCACGCTTTAAATAGATCTTTGCACCTCCCAGATCCTTTGTCATCTTTTCTGCATAGTACAGACGTGAAGGTCTGCCGGCATACTCGCTGTAGAGCCGGTTCAGTTCTGCCTGAAACTCCGGATCCTTCTGCGCTGCCAGATATGCCTCTTCCACTTCCTTGAGCACCGGCATCAGCGTCTCCGGCACATACTGCCCGCCGAACTGTCCAAATCGTCCTTTCTTCTCCATTTTGATTCCTCCTGATCTTTTTCTCTATCTCGTAAATAGTTTCCGTACTTTTTGGGGACAAACAAAAAAACTCTTATCCTCTGAATAGGACAAGAGTTTTAATCTCCTGCGGTACCACCTACATTGGCCATCGGATCTTCCTTTGGCCCGCTCACTTCACGCACCATCATGCGCTTCTCCCTGTAACGTGGGGTTCTACGTCAGCTACTAATCAGCCTTGCCAGGCTTTTGCTGCTGCCCTCACGGGTCCATTCCTTCATTGTCCGTCTGCCGTTTCCCACCATCCCGGCTCTCTGTGAGACGTTGCCGCCGAAGTACTTACTCCCGATCAACGGTTTGTTCTCAAATATCTTATGGCTTGCATTATATTCTGTTTCTTTTTAAATTGCAAGTGTTTTTTTCTGAACCTTTAAGACTCTTCTGCCCAGATCTTTTTGTTCAGAGCTTCATCCTGCTTGCCGATCATATCCAGCACTTCTTTAGCCTTCTGCTGCTCTTCGATAGCGCGGTTCTCATCTTTGATGAGCAGTTCCAGACTGCCGGAAATGGTATCAATGTTGTTCTTGAACTCCTCCACCATCTGTGCGGTACGCTGCTGTGCCACCTTGATGACTTCTTCCTTGTATGCGATGAACTGCTCCACGGTCTGTGCGTTAAATGCACGCTCCAGATCGCGCTTGTACGCCTTCTTATCCATCGTGTTAAAGATCAGGATTGCCTTTTGCTCGTTGATGTAATCATTCATCTTCAGAGCCCCTATCTCCGAAGGCGGGATCTCGGTATCGGAGATATTCGCGATACGGCGGATCAGACCTTCATCAATGCCCTTGTACTCCTTGATCTTTTTAACAATGATATTCTTGAGTTCCTGTACCTGAGCAGCCAGGATATCGCCGCGGATACGCTTGTAGTAATCATCGATCTCCTGCAGGTAACGGTTCAGTTCACTGATGATGATCGTATTTTTCTTCTCAAAGATCTCCGGCTTCAGAGCGATCCACTGCATCTTATCGGCCTGGCGGCTTGCCAGTTCCTGACGCTTTTCGATCTCTTTTACCAGCGCCTTGATCTCTTCTACCTGGGTCTCCAGGGAGTCATCCGTGATGCGAGCCACAAATTCATCATGAGACACCTCGATATCGTGTACCATGCTGGTCTTCATGATCTCGATGTTCTTCTCGATGTGTTCCTTCGACAGTCTTGCCTGGTTCTCAATGGCTTCATAGTCTACGCGGACGAAATCGATCAGACCCTCGATACCGTCGTACAGCCCTTTTGCCTTTACGGCCAGGGCGTATTTCTGCGCATATTTAATGATCTCCTGCTCGATGGCATACATACCCGAGTTGATATAGATCCTGCGAATCACACCATCCAGAGAGTTGTCACAGCTCTTGGAAGCTCTCTCGCATTCCGCGATCAGCTGCTTGGTCTCAAAATCCGCATCCGCGATCTTGTCATAGCGATAAAAGATACCGCTGTCCGCGGAGATATTGATCTCCTGCTCGGTAAACGGATCCTTCGTCGGCTCATTGTTGATCTCCTGCTTATGGTTTGCCAGCCAGGTACGCTCTTCCTCCAGATCCACATTACCCTGGATCGCCTTGCTGATATAAGCTGCCTTGGAAGATACAAAGAACAGTCTCGCCTGTGCCAGATCGATCTCCATATCCTCTTCATCGTAGATCTTATCCTCTTCCTTCAGAGTAACAACTACCTTCTTGTTGCGCAGCAGTTTCAGATCCTTGCTGGCCTTGGTATCTGCCTGATTGATCACGTGGAAGGAACGATCCAGATCGATCGATACGCCCGTCTCATTCTTCTTGCCATCACGGAAGTCATTGATCAGCTTATACAGTACGGAATTGCCGGTACCTTCCATCTTGGTCGGCTCGTAGATCACGATCAGGATGGAATTGGTCTGCTGCTGCAGTGCTTCCTTCAGGATCAGCAGATGCTCGCTGGAATTGGAATCCGTTCCCGGTGTATCAAAGAACGTAAAGTTGATATTCTTGCAGAGCGGGATCGGATATCCCACTTCAATGATCCCATTGATATAACCGGAGCCGTCCTGCTGCTCATGGTTGGGGACATCATTCAGTTTCTTCAGGATCCTGCACAGCTGTTCATGCTGTTTCAGTCCGAGCTCAGCTACTGCAGTAGCTTCCAGCTCCAGCATCTTACGGATATTTTCTTCCGTGGGCCCCAGTCCCCTTACCACTTCAAACTGTCCGACCGGCTCATTCCATACGATCTGTACAGTATCCGGTCTGGTATCTTTTGTGGTATGTACGGAAAAGATCACGCGCGGTTTTTCTTCATTGCGGATCTTAAACATCTTTGCAGTTTCGGAGTTGATGCTCTCCGGGAGAATACGCTTACCGATGATCGCATTGATAAACGTGGATTTGCCGGCAGAATAGGTACCTACCAGGCAAAGATTCACCTCGTTCTTGTTCAGTGCTTCCTTTCGCTCCTCAAACATCTCACGACGTTTGCGGAACATCTGCTTGGTATCGTTATTCTTCAGCTGGTTTTCAAACGAATCCAGTGTCTCTTCGCAGAATGTGCTGATCGCCTCATAAATCTCGGAAACGCTCGGCAGCTCGATATAATCAACGATCTTAAAAATCTGCTTATCCTTGGTATCGTTATAGTCGGATATCTTCTTCTGCAGATCCTCGTAGTCAATCTTCGTACCCTTGAAGGTTATGTTTACGTTGTCTTTATTAAACTGTTCCCATATATCATCAAAGAATTTGCTCCCCTGATTCTGCAGCAAAAACTCTCCGCTGCCCGGTCCGTACTTCTGCAGTCTGGGGCACTCATCATAAGGAATCTCAACAAAGCTACCCTTAAAACGTCCGCAGAAACGGATCTCTTTCTTTACGGGATGATACATTAACATAAGTTCTTTCATCGTAACCTCCGCGAATGGGCATAAAATTCTGATAAACGAAAACACCCTAGGTTTTATTATACCTAGGGTGCTACAAAAATACAAGTAAAAATTGTTGTTTATACCCAATATTTATTAATTCATAACGTTCGTTATACCATATTTATGTAAATTGGGTTTATTTGGCATCTTCCATGGCTTTTGCCGTCCGGAGTGCGATCTCCATCATCTGGGTAAAACTCGTCTGACGGGCTTCGGCATCCAGCGCCTCGTGCGTCAGGATATGATCGGATACCGTAAACAGCCCCAGTGCACGCTTACCTGCCTTTGCCGCATTCATATACAGGGCTGCCGTCTCCATCTCAATGCACAGCACACCCATCTTTATCCAGTAATCATTTGCATCCTCCTGCGCATCGTAGAAGGTATCCGAAGACAGCACATTGCCTACGTGATAATCCGCTCCTACGACATCTGCCTGCTCGATGGCCGTCTTTAACAGTGTATAATCCGCGATCGGAGCAAACGTTCCCGGCAGTTCAAACTGTCTGCCGTAATTGGAATTGGTAGACGCCCCCATTGCAAATACGATATCACGGACTTTTACACCCATCTTCAGTGATCCGGTCG
This sequence comes from Lachnospiraceae bacterium, assembly GCA_017634975.1. Lineage (GTDB taxonomy): Bacteria > Bacillota > Clostridia > Lachnospirales > Lachnospiraceae > NK4A136. Next base: position 37,334 of record JAGBMJ010000098.1, read on the forward strand.
AGCCCACACGGATGATGTTTTCCACGCCGAAAAAGTTGAACAGCTCATAGCTGTAGATCCCAATGGACGGCATGCCCATACCGCTGGCCATCACCGACACCGGAGTGCCTTCATAGGTTCCCGTGTATCCCTGTACGCCACGAACGTTATTTACCAGCTTCGCATCCGTCAGAAAATTCTCTGCGATAAATTTGGAACGCAGCGGATCCCCCGGCATCAGAACGGTTTTTGCAAAATCCTCCGGTGTTGCATTAATATGCGGTGTCGGATAAGACATATGTTTTTCCTCCTGAATTTTATATTCTACAGACAGCTTTTGATCAGTTCCACCGTTTTGTCGATCCCGAGTTTTCCGGTGTTCACGGTCAGATCGTAGTGTCTGCTGTCCCCCCATTCATGGTTGGAATAATAGTTATAATAGTTTGCCCGATCCTTATCTCCGCGAAGGCATGCGCCTTCCGCCTCCTTATGGTTCATATTGTGCTGTTCCATCATACGGGCGATACGAAACTCCAGATCCGCATGCAGGAACACATTAAAGACCGGCTCCATATCGGAGAGCACATAATCCGCGCAGCGCCCAAGAAAGATCCCCGGTCCTTCTTCCGCCAGTTTGCGGATCGTGTTGAACTGCGCCAGATAGATCTCCAGCATCAGCGGCCGCTGGTAGGTCGTCGCAAAATTGTTTACCCCCATCGCCAGCGCATACAGAAAACTGTTCGTCGGCTTTTCATCATGCTTTTCAAAGATCTCCTTGCTGTACCCACTCTTCTTTGCCGCTTCATCCAGTAGTTCCTTATCGTACAGCGGAATACCCAGATCCTGCGACAATCTTCTTCCCACTTCTCTGCCGCCGCTTCCCAGCTGCCTGCCGATGGTAATGATCTGTTTCTCCTTCATACCCCCATACCTCCCATCTCATCGTATTTCTTTTTCAAAAAAGGATATGCCTTGTGACATATCCTTTTCCTTCTCACATGTTTTTGCCGGTCTCTTATCCGACAACTTTCTTCACAGCCTCGATCACACGGTCTGCCTGGAACGGCTTAACAATAAAGTCCTTTGCTCCGGACTGGATCGCTTCGATAACCATCGCCTGCTGCCCCATTGCGGAACACATAATGACTTTTGCTCCGCCGTCTGCTGCCTTGATATCCTTCAGAGCCTGAATACCATCCTTCTCCGGCATCGTGATATCCATCAGTACCAGATCGGGTTTCAATTCTGTATATTTCGATACGGCAATGGCTCCATTTTCAGCTTCCCCGGCCACTTCGTAACCGTTTTTCGTCAGTATATCCTTGATCATCATGCGCATGAAAGCTGCATCATCAACTACCAGAATCTTGGCCATGTCATACACTCCTCATCATTTTTCGATTTTTGGTAATCTTGCATAATCCATCCGATTATAGTTCATCGATAAATTATAGCATGCAATTCACCTAAAACACTATGAATAGTTTACACCAAAAAACGTGGTTTGTCTATCTTTTTTTTGTAATAAATACCCAAATAAGAAGTTGGATCAACACCCTTTTCAGCCGATCCGCTCCATGATCTTTGCTGTCTCAAAGAGAATCCGTTCCTCATCCAGCGTCAGCACTCTTCTGCCTTCCATGGTGATCTCGCCGTCAATGATCACAGTATCCACTTCCTCCCCCGTTGCCGAATAGGACAATGCCGCTACCGGATTGTTCACCGGCCACATAGACGGCCTTTTCAGATTCAGGATGGCCAGATCCGCTTTCTTTCCCGTTTCGATCGATCCGGTCTCCTTCTCCAGAGACAGAGCCTTTGCCCCGTTGATCGTCGCCATACGGAATGCTTCCTCCGCGCTTACACACTGCGGCGAACGATGTGTCCCTTTATGGATCAGCGTGACCAGACTCATCTCATGGATCAGGTTCAGCGCATTGTTGCTGGCAGCTCCATCGGTACCGATACACACATTGATCCCCTTTGCCATCATCTCCGGTACCGGTGCAAAACCGTTGCCGAGTTTCATATTGCTGGCCGGATTGGTGACCACACTCACCCCATGCTTTGCCAGGATATCCATATCATGGTCGGTTACCTGTACGCAGTGTGCCGCGATGAACGGTCGATCAAACAGACCGGTACGTTCTGCCAGCTCGATCGGAGTACAGCCGTAATCCTTCCTGCAGTTTTCAATCTCCGTCACGCTCTCGGACAGGTGCATATGAATGCCCATATTCTCCCGTTCCGCTTCTTTGGCCACGATCTTCAGAAACGCCTCATCACAGGTGTACGGTGCATGCGGCCCCAGGCGGAAGGTCAGGCGGTCACAGTCACGGAATGCATCGCGTTCCGCATAGGTCTGATCCAGACGGATGCGTCCGGCCTCATTATCCCCGCTGCCGATCAGGCCACGGCAGATCACGGCACGCATACCGGATTCCTTTACCGCCTTTGTGGTCTGCATAATATTCATCTGCATATCATTAAAACATGTCGTACCGCTCTTCATCATCTCCAGGATTGCCAGACACGCCCCCCAGTAGGCATCCTCATCCGTCATCCTCTGCTCGATCGGATCGATCCTTCCGAACAGCCAGTCCATAAAGGACAGGTCATCCGCACAGTTGCGCATAAACGCCATATAGCTGTGCGTATGCGCGTTGATAAGCCCCGGCATTACCAGCCTGTCCGTACCATCGATCGTCTTTTCTGCCCGGAATCCTTCCGGTGCCGCCCCGATTGCTGCAATACGTTTTCCTTCGATATAGATATCCGTCTTTTTTACCTGCTGCGGAGCCTCCGGCGTCTCCCCCGGAAGTATCGCCAGGATATTTTTGATCGCAATATTCATAATAGATCCTTTCTTTTTTATACCGCCGAAGAATTCAGGTATTTCTCCTGTTCCGGAGTCAGCACATCGATCTCTTTGCCGAGGAATGCCAGCTTTTTCACTGCTACTTCGCGGTCCACTTCCTCCGGTACATCCAGAAGCTTTGACTTCAGTTCTGCGCCGTGCTCCACCAGATATTTTGCGGAAAGTGCCTGAATGGCAAAGCTCATATCCATGATCTCGGCCGGATGTCCGTCGCCGCATGCCAGATTGACCAGCCGGCCTTCGCCGAGCACCGCCAGCGTGCGTCCGTTGGAAAGGGTATAGCCCATGATATTGTTCCGCAGTTCCGCAGAAGCTACCGCCATCTTGCGCAGTCCCGCCATATCGATCTCACAGTCAAAGTGTCCGGCATTGCACAGGATCGCGCCGTCCTTCATCTCCATAAAGTCCTCGGCATCGATGACCTTGTCGCAGCCCGTCACGGTCACAAAGAAATCACCATATGCTGCTGCCTGTTTCATCGGCATCACTTCAAATCCGTCCATGACGGCTTCGATCGCCTTGACCGGATCGATCTCGGTCACGATCACCTTGGCTCCCAGACCTTTGGCACGCATTGCCACGCCCTTGCCACACCAGCCGTAACCGGCAACCACTACGGTCTTACCTGCCACGATCAGGTTGGTGGTACGGTTGATGCCGTCCCATACGGACTGGCCGGTACCGTAGCGGTTATCAAAGAAATGCTTGCACTGCGCATTGTTTACCTTCACCATCGGGAACTGCAGCTTACCCTCACGGTTCATTGCTTCGAGACGCAGTATACCGGTCGTAGTCTCCTCGCAGCCGCCGATCACCTGCGGGATCAGATCCCGAAACTCCGTATGCATCATATGCACCAGATCGCCGCCGTCATCGATGATGATATTCGGTCCGACGCTCAGCACGGCACGGATATGTCGGTCATATTCTTCCGCCGTGCAGGCATGCCAGGCATGCACTTCCAGTCCGTCTGCCACCAGTGCTGCTGCCACATCGTCCTGCGTGGACAGGGGATTGGATCCCGTCACATACATCTCTGCCCCGCCGGCTTTCAGCACCTTGCACAGATACGCCGTCTTCGCCTCAAGATGCACGGAAAGCGCTACTTTTTTTCCCGCAAACGGTTTCGTCTTACTGAATTCCTCTTCCAGGGTTCTGAGCAGATCGCAGTGGTTCTTTACCCATTCGATCTTCATCGCCCCACTCGGCGCCAGCGCCGCATCCCTGATCTCACTTGCCATATATCTTATCCTCCATATTGTTTTTCATAGTACATATTTTCTGACTTTTTATTATATAGGATACCCCGCTATTTTTCCAGCGATAAATTTTTGAGGACACGGGGACGGTTCTTTTGTCCTCATATTCATGAGGACACGGGGACGGTCCTTCTGTCCTCATATTCATGAGGACAAGGGGACGGTCCTTCTGTCCTCATAAATTCAAGTTTATCGAGCAGTCATGCCCGGCGAAACCACTCCCCCGAGCTCCTCGGACGAGCGAAGCGAGGACGGGGAGCTCGACAAACATGATGAGGACAAAAGAACCGTCCCCGCGTCCTCATAGCTTGACAAACACGAATTTCGCATTATGATACCGAATAGGATGAAAATAAAAGTAAAGCGTATACTAACAATCGTAAAAAAAGACCTGAAGGAAAACTATATCCTGCTGATCGCGATCTTTCTGGTGTGGCTTTTGATCCGGTGGATCACCCACGCTTTTTGTCCGTCGATCATCTTCTGCGGGCTGCCCTGTCCGGGCTGCGGTCTCACCCGTGCCGGTAAAGCGCTGATGATACTCGATTTTGATACCGCCTGGATGCGCAATCCGTCGATCTATGTGTGGGGTGTTTATCTTGCCGCGGCATTGTTTCAGCACTACTTCCGCGAGAAACCGTTAAAACAGCTGACGCCTCTTCTGATGGTCGTGATCGCTGTCACAGTCGGCGTCTATATCTACCGGATGCTGTATCTGTTTCCGGGCGAACCGCCCCTGATCTACCGTGAGGAAAACCTGCTGGCCCGCATCCATCCGGCCTACGACACCTGGATGAAGTCGCACGTTCCTCCGCCATATCGATAAATTTGCCATATTTAAAAATATATGCTATAGTTGCAACTGTTACTTTTTATCTATCTACATTTCAGAGGGGAGAATAACAATGGATAACAACAATAACTTCGGAAGCAATTCCAACGATAACCTGAACAATTCTTTCGGTAACACACCGGATATCGCAGGCGGAAACGATCAGCCGATCAACCCTTACTCCTCGTCCGACTACTCACAGCCGATCAACCCCTATGCAAACTCCGGTTACGGACAGACTTCGACAGACTCTGCTGCATCCTCCTATGGTTCGTCGTCTTCCTCTATCGGACAGACCTCGACGGATTATTCGCAGTCTTCCTTTGGCTCTGCGCAGCCTTCGTACGGCCAGACAGACTATTCCCAGTCTTCCTATGGTACTTCTTCAGCGTCTGCGCCGATCTTCCAGCAGCAGGCACAGAATTACGCCCCGCAGCAGTCCACTTCCAATGCATATCATATGCAGGATCTGGAAACTCCGGTTACTATGGGCGACTGGATCGTAACCCTGATCCTTTGCTGCATTCCCTGCGTCAATATCATCATGCTCTTTGTCTGGGCTTTCAGCAAGACCGAACCGAAGAGTAAATCCAACTGGGCAAAAGCACAGCTGATCTTTGTCGGCGTTGTTCTTGTCATCTATATCGTTTTCTTCGTGATCGTTATGGGTTCATCTTTATCCGCTTACCAGAGCATGATGAATCACTGATCCTGTTCCGATCTATGTCAAAAGGCGCGGTTGATATTACAGCCCGCCTTTTTTATTTTTCCTGAGAGGCATATTTTAAGTTTACATAATTTCCCAAAGATGATATACTAGCGTGTGATCATGGGTTCAACAAAAACACACAAAAAAAAGAAAGAATCCTTCGGCTCCAAGCTGCTTCGCTACGTGGGGCGTTTTTTCCTGTGGCTTTTTCTCACGTTTTTAGTATTGCTCGCCGGTGCCTATGTATTCTTTTACTATATCAACAAAGGGCCCTCGGAACATTTCCGTGACCTCTTCGTCACTTCGGCCATGGAATCCAGCGCCGGTGGTATTCTGGCGCAGATCTATCTGTCGGATGAAGAGATCGAAGAGATCCGCACCCGCAATCAGGTACAGGAGTTTTCCGATGTGACCGATCCTACCCTGGTACACGTGCTGGCTGCAGAACACCCGGATATGCCGGAGACACCTGCCGGTCCCGACACTCCTGCGGATGACACCCCGGTTCTTTCCGAAGATCCGGACGGGGACGGCATCGAGATCCATGAGATCCACGGGCCGATGTATTCCGGCAAGATGATGATCGTCTACGATCCTTCCCGCGTGCATGTCTCCGCCATCTCTGAATTTACGCACAGCGGCGGCGGCTGGACACTTGCCCAGCATGTGAAAAACAGCGGTGCCGTAGCCGGCATCAACGGCGGCAAATATGAGGATGCCAGCGGACTGGGCATCGGCGGCTGGCCGGAAGGGCTGGTCATTTCCAACGGGGAACTGCGTATGGGCGATCCCGGCGGTACCTACGGTGTCTACGGATTCACAAATGACAATGTCCTCGTGGTCGGAAACATGACCGGTGCGCAGGCGCTTTCCATGGGTGTCCGTGATGCGGTCACATTTGGCCCCGCTCTCATCATCAACGGTAAATCCGCCGGCTATCAGGGAATCGGCAGCGGCCTCAACCCCCGCACCGCCATCGGACAGCGCGCCGACGGTGCCGTGCTTCTTTTGGTCATTGAAGGGCGCAAGACTTCTTCTCTGGGCGCGGCTATGTCCGATCTGATCGAAGTGATGCAGGAATACGGCGCAGTCAATGCCGCCAATCTGGACGGGGGGATGTCCTCTTCCATGATCTACAATGATGAAATGATCGTCTCCAACTGTCAGCTGCGTGATGAACGCCGCATGCCGACAGCTTTTGTGGTATATCCGCAGTAAAAGGAATAAAATACGTGTATCTATGAAAAAGAAACCGGTAGAAAATAATCCGTCCGATACGGCGGTCAAAAACAAGACGAAATATTCCGACATCTATAACGATGGCTGGGCGGATGATGTGGAGCTGCATTATCCGGAGGGTTCGTGGCATCCCACGGACGATCTGGAAATCATGGATTTTGAAAACACTTCTCCCCTGCCGGTGATCCCGGAGGAAGACGACGAAGACGATTATGCGGATGTCCATATAAACGTCAAAAAAGTATCCATATCCAAAAAAAACCAAAATGGAGCGCGAGCAAATCCGGCCGGTAATACGTCTGCCGAATCTGTAAAAAAATCCGTCCGCAGAAAGAAACGCAAAAAGGGTTCCCGCGCATTTCTCATCTTTATGATCGTATGGCTCACCGCCCTTTCCCTTACGATCGCGGTTCTGCTGAAGCGCTTCTATTCTTTCCTGGAAAAATACGAAGCCACATATCAGGCATCCCGCCCGGTTCATGAGATGGAGAAGCTGTTTGACTCCTACTTCGAACCGCGGGATATGGACAGTATTTACAATATGCTTTCCGTAAAGCCGGCGCTGAGCGCCTTTGAAACTGAAGAAGATGTAAAACAGTATATGTATTCCCTGATCGAAGATAAAACGCTCAGCTATAAACCAACGGAAAACTATAATGAGGAACTGCCGGAATACTATATTGAGGCAGACGATTACATCATCGGAAAAGCTCTGTTCCGCAAAGATCCCACGACTTCTCTGGATTATGAGTTCCCGGTATGGTATCTCTCCGAAATGGAATTTTATACCCAGCCGATGGAACAGTTCCGCATTACCGTACCGGAGAACTATACCGTCAGAGTCAACGGCGTCGTTCTGGATGATACCTATTTGAGCAGCACGACTGAAATATCGGTAGAAAAGGAATTCTTTGAACCCTACGTTACCTCGATCGTGGATTTTAAGGATTATGAGGGAGACGGTCTGTACCGTAAGCCGGAAGTATCGATCCTGAATGCAAGCGGAAATCCCGCAGAGAATATTTATGCGGATACGGAAAACAATATCTACAGCGCCGAATATGAACCGGATCCTGCGGACCGTGAAGGCATGGAAGAGTTTGCCATCCATGCCGTCAGTGCCTATGCCAACTACATCTCCCAGGATCTCTCCGATGCAGAGCTGGCAAAATATTTTACGCCGGATAACATCTTCCTGTACTATGCGAAGAACAATTCCTCACGCACGTTCTATACCAGACACAGCAGCGTGACGATCGAGAACGCAGAGATCCGCGATTTTCAGGCATACAGCGAAGATGCCTACTACTGCGAAGTCTATCTGGAACAATGGATGAAGCTCTCTTACGGCGGCTCCGAACCGGAAGTCGTGCCGACCGACTGCCGTATCTACGTCGTTAAATACAACGGTGAGTGGAAAGTGAACGGGATCAAGTTTTGATCCCGTTCCTTTTATCTTTCTTATCGTATCTCTGTCACCACCCAATCATGTTGAACCAGATCATATTCCTTCCCGCAGTACGGACAGCACTTCACCTTCTCCGCATCGAAGCTTCCGGCACATGAAGGGCAGCTGACCGCTTTCACGGAAAAACCGAGATTGGTCGGTTCCGTAATGATCTTACGAAGTGTCATTCTCACTTTCTTCCCCTTGTATTTCACTTTCCCCTGTTTGTAGATGAGGGCATCCAGATACAACGTGATCGAGACACTGCATTCATTTCCGTTAATCCTGTACTTATCCACACCAAAATTGTATAACGAGGCATCAAGCACATTTTCCCAGGAATCCGGACGTCTGCATTCGCAGGCCGTGTAGACGCCGGGATCTTCGCTATATGCCATCATCCGGAACAGGTTCATCGCCCGGTCACGGAAATACTCCGTAGAAAACTCCGGATCCAGTTTTTTGATCTGATGGCGGAACTGTAACGACCGGATCAGCTTTCCACTTCCACGCAAATCTTTCGCCATCTTAAAGATTCCCAGTGCTTTACACACTCCCCATAATATAAGCCCGGCGATCAGACTGGCCGGAACTCCCATCACTCTGGAATAAGCATCGGGAAGCCCCCTGCTCCGGAATGCCTCCGGCATGACCGTAAATGCCAATCCGATCATTACTGCCAAAAACAGCGGCAGCAGCCACAGATCCTGTTTCACATCCTGACTGTGCTTCCTCGTTGTGAACTGGTTGGTAACCTTGGGGTAGAGTTCCTCCATAACAAAGTGTGTATCGCAGAACGGACAGCCGTTTTCCAGCTGTGCAAGCGTGGCCGGCGCTCCGCAGTGCGGGCAGGATAACGCCATATCCTGCGGCGGCTGCGTATTCTTCTTTAATTCCTGAATGACCACAGACAGCCCGGCCTCCCCCGTCCAGCGATAGATCTCTCCTCCGGAGTCCCATATGGTTGTCGTGATCATTTTTTCACTGCCGACGATATGGTTCACGAACATCCTGTCCTGATAAGACACAGCCGGCACCTCCCGTGAAGCACCTTTGATGCCCTTTATTTTCTGATGCACCTGCAAACCGGATCTCTTCCAGTGTTCCCGCTGCTGCTCCATTGCACAGCGGATTTCCTGCATGGCGAGCTTCGGCGGTTCTCCCCCCTCCACCCATTGGTTCAACTGTCCGGTATAGGTACCGTAGATTTTTTTCAATCCTGCGTCTGCGTCAAAATCAAATTTCATACTGCTCATTACTCCCGTTATAAGTTCTTTGTTCCAAATAAAACCTTACCAATTATAAAGGGACTTTTCCTGTGACGCAATACCTCACAGGAAAAGTCCCTTCTTAAACCTTTCGTTCGTTACTCTCACAGCCCTTCGTGCCGTGTCAGTAACTTCGTTCTTCTATTTTTTTACGTTTCTCAGATATCTGCACTGATATCAATGTTCTCACCGGTCAGACCGACATAAGCTCCGTCCTTTGCCTCGGAAGCCTCTGCGTGTGCCAGCAGCCACTTGTTGCATGCGGTCATCCACTTGTCTTCCTCATTCTTTGCACTCAGAGCCGGTACTGCGCCGTTGGTGCCCTTCGGCAGTACGATCGCTACCTTAAAGCCTTCGCCCTTCTTTGCAGAGCAGGGAGCATAGTGCAGGGAAGTCTCATATACTTCCACTACCTGGCCCTTCTTTGCCAGGAAAGCCTTTACCTTGGAGGTATCCAGCTTGCCGTCTACAATATCGTCAGCCTTTGCCAGCAGCAGGATAAAGTCGGTGGAGCCGATGTTCAGCTCGCTGTCGCGGTGATACTCCAGGCAGTTTAACTTGGTGTTGTGGCCGTTGCAGTAGCCGATCTGGATCGGCATGCCGCCGTATGCATTGTTCTGCAGCACGCCGAAATCACAGGTATACTCAAGCGCTGCACAGCTCATAACGTACTCAACACCTTCCGGAAGCGGGGTGGATTCGTCCAGCGCTTTCACAAGGCAATCGGTATTATAGCCCAGTACTTTGCCATAAGGTTTGAATTCAGGATCATTTACAGAATAGATCTTCATTTTTGATTCCTCCTAATCGGTTATACGAATTTGCGTATTCACGCTATTTATCATAATATTACCCGTTCATAAAACCGTCAATCGGACAAAGTGCAAGAATTATCCCCACGAATTTTGAACTCCGCACGTCCTTTGGGATCCTCTTCATACCACCTGGCCTGACTCCGGTACATTCCCGCTTGTCTTCATATATAATTTCTGCTATATATATCTTATTCCCAAAAAAAGGATCCGGTGTATGCCGGATCTGTCCGGAGGCATCCAATGAAATTAAACTTCAAACAGCGGAATATACTGCTCGGAACCATTCTTATGTGGCCTATGATGGGTATTTTTTTAGCTTCTCTGACAAATCTTCTGGAAAACGACTTTTTCCCGGAGATCACCGGTTTCGGCCGCTTTGCACTATTTGCATTTGCCGGTCTCCTGTTATCTGCGATCATCTCTTTCCTGATCCCGGTCTTTTCCCCAATGACCCGCGCACAAAACGAAATCATGGACGAGCTGGAACAGAACGGCCAGACACAGCGTTTTATCGAGCTTACGGAACAGGAGATCAACCGTCTCATCACTACCGGCAAAGCCTATAAACATTATCAATTTTTCTCCCAATACGTGTCGCTGCAGGCCGATGCTTTCCTGATACAGCACAATCCGCAGGCCGCAATACAGAGCATCAACCGTATCAACCTGCAGGATCTGCAGACATATACCGGAAAAGTTCTTGCCGATCAACAAATCCTGGGATATTTTGACGTACAGATGGCCATTGCCGAAGAGCTGTGTAATGCCGACATGGCTAATGCCGTTATGCGTGATGCCTCCCCCTACCTGCAAAAAGTAAACGAAAAAAACCTCGGTCACTTTATTATCGCAAACGAGGTTTATTTCTGTTATTACATGGCCACCGGTAACTATGCCAAGGCATATGAACACGCTAGGAAATACTTTGATCATACCGCTAACCGCTTCTGTTCTTTTCTCGGAAACAGCTGCAGCGTAAAGGTGTTTATCAAAACCGGCCAGTTCACCGAAGCAGAACGTTTCCTGCAAAATGCCGAACAGCAGACGACGTCCACGCCAAACCAGCGCCAGATCCTCGCCTATCTGCGCGAGAGTCTGAACCGGGCAAGAGCCGGCATGTAATCCCGGCCCCGCTCTTTCCTACGGATCGCAGTGCTTATCCTTCGGTGCGTTCAAAACGCATATCGATCAGATCCAGTCCTCCCAGTGCAAAATACAGACGTATCGTGGTATACCGGTTGAAGAACCAGCTGTTGCCCGAGAAGCTCACCGGTCTGCCGCCGGTTCCGTTCCAGGTAAAAGTTCCGGATGCCGTGCCCATCGCAAACACCGTCACCGGGATCTGCGCCAGCTCTCCGGCCTCCGAGCTTGCCGTCAAGGTAAAGCGGTAGGGCCCCGGCTTCTTCACATCCAGTATAAAACTGTAGCTCTTATCTCTGGCGGATCGGATCCCGGAAAGATCTACCGTCCGTTCCTGATCCAGATCATAGCACGGTACCTCTTCCTGTGTCTCTTCTCCGTCCGCTTCCCGTCCGACGATCTCTACCGTATCCGCTGTTCCAAGCAGCCGTTTCATTGCATTCGTATTCATCAGTGTCCGCAGGATATTCCCGGCATTTCTCTGCAGTTCTGCCCGGCTCAGATCTCCCGACTTAAGGGACTGTAGCGTATTGTCATCATGGTCTCCGCCGTCCGAGCACACCATATAGACATCGTTCTGTGCCATCGCCATCGATGCAAAGTCGCGCTTATCCGGTGCCTGTCCCCGTCGGTTCAGATTGGCCCACCAGTCGGTCATCACCAACCCGTCAAAGCCCCATTCCTTTCGCAGGATCGTGGTACACAGATCAATGCTGCAGGCAGTCCACAGACCATTCACACTTCCGTAGGTCGTCATCACGGTCACGGCCCCGCCCTTGCGAACCGCAATCTCAAAGCCCTTCAGATAGATCTCCCGAAGTGCACGTTCCGAGATCACACTGTTTATGGTATGCCTTCTCGTCTCCCGGTTGTTTCCGCAGAAATGTTTGATCGTTCCGGTCGTGCCCGCTTTATGAAGTCCACGCAGCTGTGCTGCCGCGATCTCGCCGGTGAGATACGGATCTTCCGAAAAATACTCAAAGTTTCTGCCGTTTAACGGATGCCGCCGTATATTCATTCCCGGTCCCAGCAGGCACTCCACCTTGTTCGCATTCATCTCATAACCGGTACAGGTAAAGAGTTCCGTCATCAGTTCCCGGTTCCAGGTACATGCGAGGGAGGCCCCTCCCGGCAGGCTGAATGCTTTTGTCCCACAATCCAGTCGAAGCCCGGACGGTCCGTCACTGCAGCATGCGCAGGGGATCCCGAGTTCCTGCAGATGTTTGGAAACACCGCCGAAAGCGGCTGCCGTACCGGCAGTTACTTTTGGGCTTCCCATGCCTTCTCCCCGGATGATGCTTGCCAGATCTTCGTCCGAAAGCTGTGCAATAAACTCCTGCAGCGAGCGCTTCCCTTCCGCAACATCCTGTAACCGGATCCCGCAGTCTCCGGTGCAGACAATCTCTTCCGGTGTTGCCTGCCTGCGTCGTTCCGATTCATTGCTTACAGAAAGCGGCGTCTCCTCGTATACCGCTTTTCCGCCCCGGTTAACCAGGCGTTCATACGCTTCTACCGGTGCCAGCGCACAGGACAGCTGCCGCACCAGCTCCGTTTTTTCTATGGTTATCGCCGGTCCGGCTTTGGCATCCCGGACATTCGCCCCGATGCAGAACCGATACTCACCACCTTCCAGAACATACGCATAGCGGAAGCCGGATGCCCCGCTGTCGTCGTAAGATGCGAGGTTTTCACGCGATACTTCCACGCATACCGTCTCACACTCTCCCGGCTGCAGCTCTTTCGTCTTGGCAAAGCCGCACAATACTCTGGCCGGCTTTCCGAGCGCCCCCTGCGGGAGTTCACAATAGACCTGCACCACTTCCTTTCCGGAAAGATTTCCGGTATTGGTCACCGGCACGAAGATCCTTATATCATCAGTATCTTTTGCCGTTTCGATGCTGCTGTCCCCAAACGAAAACTGCGTATAGGACAAACCGTAACCGAACGGATACAAAACCTTTTCTTTGGCAAAGGTTTCAAAATAACGGTATCCGACATAGATATCTTCCCGGTAGATATCCTGATCGCCGCTGCCGAAATCGGCATCCGAAGGATAATCCTCGATCCGCTCCGCGATCGTATCTGTCAGCCGCCCCGACGGGCAGACATTTCCCAGAAGGACATCCGCCGTTCCTAAGCCCCCCATCATACCGCCCTGCCATGCATAGAGCACTGCATCGGGTGCAAACTCGCGGACAAATCCCATATCGATGATGTTTCCCACATTCAGGACCACCACCATCCGGTCAAACGCTTTCCGCACCGTGCGAAGCATGTCCTTTTCTCCGGCTGTCAGAAACCATGAGCCTTCCTTGCGGGAATTATCCATCTCTTCCCCGGCCGTACGCCCGATCACACAGATCGCAATCCCACAACGCTTTGCGGCTTCTTCGGCCAGCGTATCGCTTATGGGCATTTCCTCCTGACACCAGGGTTCTCCGCCCCAGGTAACACCGCGGTCAAACGGATGCTCTGCTGTCCAGTCCTGATACACCTTAAGCAGCTCCGGATCCGGCGTCGCGCCGCGCATCCTGAGCCCCTCCGGAATATTGATCACATGTGATACATTGACCATACCGCCCGAGCCGGTTCCGCTTTTGTAATAATCCAGCTGGATCCGTCCGAATACCGCAACCTTCTCCTCCTTATCCAAAGGCAGTACGCCGCCTTTGTTTTCCAAAAGCACGCATCCTTCCGCAACCGCCTGCGTTGCTTTTGCTTCATACGCTTTCCAATCCAGTGTGATCTTCATATTTTCCCCCTTTATAGTTTTCGTTTCTCGGTATTGGAATTGTGCCCTGCAGACTGCATTTATATTATAACATACCTTATAGCATTGTCGATAAAACAATCTGCCATCTCCGGGAATGCTTTTTTTGATTGCATATCCTCTCAAAACATAGTAAAATCACTAGAGTTGAGTCGGCAAATACTTTTTTCAGGCCACAACTGCATTAAGCGATAACTACTATACAAGGGAGACTTACTATGAACGAAACTACAGCGATTGACCGCTCCGGGCTGAATGCTTTGATCAGGGAATATGGCGGGATTGACAGTTTTACCACAGAACAGGCTGTAAATATCATATCGGAGATCTTCCGGATCATCCGTGATCATGGTAAGAACCCGGAGGATCGTGCCGAATTCTTTGAAGGTGCCTGCCGGATCTTTAATGTGGAATGCATCAACAAAGCCGACTATTCCCACGGGAAATATATCCTGGCTCCGAACCATATCAGTGAATTTGACGGTCTGATCTTCGGTACTCTGATCCCGAATACTATGGTGGTTGCCAAGACGGACTGGGGCGAAAATCCGCACCTGAACGAATTTCTCAGCAAACTGTTCCAAATGACCTGCGTAAAGCGCAAAGATACGGCCAGTGGTATGCATGTAATGAAAAGCTGCATCGATCACTTAAAGAACAGTGAGAACGGTGCCGTGACCATTTTTGTACAGCAGACGATCGCTGATCTTGATATCACCACCCCGGAAGATATTGCGATCGGAGTATACCATATTGCACAGAAAACCTCTGCGCCGATCATTCCGGTCTTCTGCGAGCAGGCCTCTCCGGAAGAACGCACCCGTGTCGTTTTCGGAGAACCACTGGTATGCGATGACAAAGACCATTTCGGCAGAGCCTGGCTGGATGCCGAGATCGCCCTGCGGGATTCCCTTACCGATCCGGCCGCCCGTGCTCCCAAGCTGTGTGAGAAGCACCAAAAACCGATCAGCCAGCGGGCATTTTAACCGCTTTTATCCAATCGGGCTCCTCCTGTTCGGACATTTTATCGGACATTGCAGTGGTCGAATCCACTCCATCTCCTGAATTTACGCCTTTTTTATCAGACATTCCAAAGCCATCATGTATCCTGATGGTGGTTTCGAGATACACCCTGCTCTCATCTGTTTCAAATTCAGGTTTAGGAGAACCATTTCTCTTTAATTCGCTGAGTATCTTTGATATTCCGGTAGCAGCCTTTTCCGAAAGATCAATTTCCTTAAAAAAATCTCCGATTCACGAAGGATAGACTCATATATCTCTCCAAAAGCATGAACCTCATCATAGTCGCCAAGATCCAGCTCATCTATGACATTTATCACCTGCCTTAAAAGCACGCCATCCTTCATATACTGGTTGGCATCCTCAAGCTTCACTCCATACCTACTGCATACATCCTGAAAATCCTTAAGATATGCGATCATGACTTCTCTGGTTCCGTAGAATATGTCAATCTCCGGGAAGCCTGTGCAATTCTACGGAACTCTATGTAAAAAGTAAGATAACGAAGATCATACAAAGGTATGGCGACACCATCCTTGTTAATTTTAACGTTTGCATTTATGATATTTTTGCAATATCGCGCACGTTAACAATGAGATGCGTTATTCCTATGTCCAGGTTGCTTATACAATAGCACTGTCAAAAGATACGGAAGACCGTGAATACAGACCTCTTGAATCTATAAAAGACAATTACCCAAAATATGTTGCCACTGCCGATTCGCTCCTTCAGAAACGCAATGGTATAGAACACATTAATCTTGTGGACTTCATGAGAAAAGGTAAAAACTTTTGAATATTTAACGTGTGCGTTTTTGGTATTTCATCATTTTCGCACACGTTAAAAACTTAAATCAGAAGACTTTCCTTTGATCTGTTTTTTTATTATTACCTACCTGCCTTAAAAGCCTTGCAAGATAATGCCCAATAAAGACGAACAATCCCATAATGGCTACATAGTCGATAAAGAAAAGGATAAGTAGCTCACTCGGATCAAGGAAAAGAAAATGAGTACGCAGAAACAGATATTCTCCGATCTGCCTTTTTACAAAAGCATAGATTCCATATATGGCAACACCGAATATATCTGCCCTTTGTAACGGCTCCGAACCACTTTCTGTTTAGAATGTGATGTATTATGAACAGGATGAACATCACTGTTCCCAATACCTCATGGGCAGTTTCCCCAACCAGCGTATAAGCCATCAGGCATAGCAAAACCGCCGTCATGGCAATATTAACGATCATTCGTGCTTTCTTCATTCTGCCATCCTCATCCTTCCGTAAAGAACAGCGGCAATGCATTATAAAGATATTCCGTCACAGCATTGAAGTCGTGGTAGCCGCCATCCTGTCTGCTCTATCGCCGCAACAAAGCCATCCTCTGCCACGGCTTTAGTCAGTCCAGGCCTAATCCTCGTACCCATTCACGAACCTCATTCTCGGCTCCGTCTACGTTCCCGCCTCTGATTGAAAGAGCATCACCGCTTCTGACTGTAGCGCCTGTTGCAAGAGTCTCAATGGTAGGAAGGGCACTTGCTCCGTTTGAACTGCCCTCATGAGAGAAAAACGGGATGATCGTTTTTCCCGAAAGATCATAGCTTTCAAGGAAAGTCCACATGGACATAGGCAGGTCATGAGTTTAGCAATTTTCTCTGATGCCTGTTCCACATTAGAAATATATTTATCGTCAAATACCAGCGTCCCCGCAACATCTGCGGAGGTTCCACCGTACCACAAAAAATCAAAATGGTACTGTTCTTCGAGACTTGTAACTTCGCCATCAACGCTATTCCCCGATGCAAACGAACGCATACTGTATTCAAATCCGTATTCTTCATCCCGAAAGGTATATACTATTGAAACGGAATTTGTATTGGTTCCGATAAGTTCCGCATTCCCAAAGTTTTCTTCGACATATTTTACTGCGCCCACACTATCTGAAAGCTTTACGTTATCCGGGGAGGCACATGAAGATAGCAGGAAGATTGGTACTGCAATAGAAATGAGCAATATAATTATCTTTTTAAGTATCAATATATTGTTCCCCCATATCCTTTCTACTTCGGATTCTCACCTCTGCAAAATAATCTTGGCGCAGGGTCACTGCTCTATAGCATCACAAACAATATGATACTGTTTTATCCCGCCTGTCTGGATCTTATCAATATGTTCGATCGTCAACAAATAATCCTTTCCGTCATTAAACTGTGCATGATCGACATCCCAAAGCTGAACTTCTATGTCACCCTTAGAATAAATGACAAAAAATTTGTTACCCAAATTACGCTCGTCAGAATCTCCGGTCGCTTTGACTACGACTGTTTTTCCTGCCATTTCATCACTGTATGACTGATGTTCCGAAATAGCTTCCGCATAATTCGCATCAAAATCCTCTATCGCCGCCTGGGGACTGTCATAGTCGCCATGTAGTTGTACCGACCCACAGGCAGTTAGTAAGATGGTACTCAATACCACAAATGTTGATTTTCGCATGGATTTCATAACGTTTTCTCCTTTTTCATTTTCATAATCATATAGGAACCTTGTACCGTTACAATATTTTTACATTACTTAATATTTGTGTAATGGTACACGGTTCCAAGGTGCTATCGGATCCCATTGAGCCCAAGATTCATGATCCATGCGCCGAGTGCGGCAAGTCCCACATCAGCAACCAGAACCATCAGGAAATTACAGATGACTATAGCACAGCTGATAAACTTCATAATGATATTTGCCTCTGAGCACAGATATACTCTCAATACTTCAAATAATCCAAGTCTTGCTTTACACGGATCCCTGCGGCTCACCATAATATTATACTCACTGGAAACATCAATATAGAACGGGCTGATCGGACATATCGTAGTTTTATGTCAATTCGTTTTTCCTCTAAATCTTAAATTTATTCTCACTTTTAGAGGAATATTGGTCAATGCTATGTTGTGGTCGTTAGCATGTTATCCTGAAATACAAGCCCTGCTATTCTGCTTTTCCTCTGTTACTACAACACGGATCTTGCCGGGCTCACTGCTTCCCCAATATAGCTTGTTACAA
Source organism: Lachnospiraceae bacterium (assembly GCA_017634975.1). Classification (GTDB taxonomy): domain Bacteria; phylum Bacillota; class Clostridia; order Lachnospirales; family Lachnospiraceae; genus NK4A136. Next base: position 55,749 of record JAGBMJ010000098.1, read on the forward strand.
ATGAAATAATGTTGATATTTTTCCTTGGTCTCCCAAACATCGAGTACCATACCGAGTACCATTTTTCTATATCAAGCCAGTTTTAGGTGTTTAAAAAAAAATCAAATACTATTTCGTTTGGTTGATAGTTTGTTATAGAACTGATCAATATTATCTGCAAAGATTCCGTAGGGATTATTTTCATAAATCTCAAAATGACCATATCCTGGATCATTCCATTCAATTGCACCTGAATCATTATTGAACAATAATAAAATATCTCCTACATCAGCATAAATTGAACCAATCAATGCTCTTTTTCCCATGTTATATCCACCCGTCCATCTTGTAAATGCTAATTGAATTATCCTATCATAATGTTCCAGTGTTCTGAGTGGATGCAGATCAAAATATAATTCACCTGAAATCAATGATAGCCATGAATCATATTCATCTTTTATCGGCTTAGAAAATTGTGTTTCTTTCAAAAAGTATTTCCCCTCAATAGAATATTGCTCATTGCAAATTACTCTCGAATAGAAATTTTTCAAACCCTCATGTATATTGAATCCGACAGTTGATTCCACTAAACTCCAGTCGAGTTGAATACTTCCGTTCGGTGTTCTGATGAAATCTTCAAATGTAATCATAGTATACTCCGTTAAATTCAGAGAGAGATAAAAGGCTATACCCTCATCTCGACAAACCGGAAGTTGTTTAACTCCCCGATTCTATCTTTTTCATAGTGTCTTCTAAAATTACCTCTCGCAATTCTGTAAGCCAAGAGGAAAACGCTACTGTATCGAATGCGTAGGTCTTGTTGAGTTCAAACTCATTTTCAGACCAAGTATCAAGCGGCGATTCATTATGCTGAATCAAGGCTTCTAGTTTATCTAGTGATTTATAAAGCTTAGCTTCCTTAGTTTCTTGTGCATCCATTTCTTTATAAAGTGCCGCTATGTCTTCAGATAATTCTGCAGGAAGCGTTTTTACCCACTGATTTAATAATGAATCTTCAACTTCTCTATCAGAGTCAGTCTTAACAAAAGTTGGAATATCGCCTGTAAAGCACTCGCCAAGATCATGTATAAGGCACATATCAACTACCTTATTTATATCTATATCTTTAAATTCGTGTCTTAACAAAAAAGCCATAAGTGAAATACGCCAACTATGTTCAGCTACGCTTTCTGTCCTGCGTTTTGTTGTTGTGCAATGTCTTGGGGTATCTTTTAGCCTTTCCGCAACATGCAATATTTCCAAATACTCTCTAGCATCCATAGTTATCCTCCCATTCGTTGCGCCTGTCCTACAAACGTCGATTTGTCATTTTTGTTATTACTAGAATTTAATCATATCTTCTTCAAATAAAAAAACATGCTACCTCTCACTTGTCTATGATAATAATAGCACCGTTAACCTCATTTCGCCCAGCTTAGTTATTTATACGTAATTATGACTCAATACGTCAAAGTCTTATCAAGATATTTCTTTGATCCTATCGCATAGTACTCTGTTTCCTGATTAAAACGGATGTATTTACCATATTTCTCTTCTATATCGTCGTAAAGAGAAAAAAAGTCACTGCCATACCGTTTCTCAACATTTCGACGGAACAGCTCGTCATCCTGAGAAAGTTTATGATCGTACCATCTGCGTGTAACACGAACAGTCATATACTGCTTCCCTATTTTTTCGCCGTATTCTTCAATTATCTTATCGCTGAAAAATTGTCTCTTATGATGTTTCGAGAACTTAAATCCACAAAAATCATATGCGGACACGAAATATCTGTATGCGAGGATACATCGCTTAAGCGGATCCTTCTCGTTAATGAACTGCGGTGCAAACATATCCGTGAACATCATATCTATCTGAGCATCAGTAGGTGAAACATGTCTATGCTTTCGTATCGTGATTTCTCGAGCAGACTCAGGATCCTTCCGCGCTTCGAAATCGTCTCTGGTACCATCACAAAAAGCCCAACCTACGCCGTCTGAAAAAGCCATCAATGCCATCATATATTTATTGGGATCGCCGAAGAATTTCAACATTAATGAAGAAACATCACCTTCATTGCCGTAAGCTGAAGTCTCATAAATATAGGTAATCAACGTATTATTTATTGAACCCACGGATTCCCAACCCAAAGCTACCTCTGGATTCTCGTATCCTTTTATGTCTGCATAATCCATCTCCATATCCTCTGCCATTATAGCCCGAAGGAGATCTTCGTGTTTAGTAAATCCCTTGTTATATAAGCGTTCTATCCTCTTAACCTCTTCATCCGTCAAATTTCTGAACTCAAACTTGTACTTTTTGCTTTCCCAGTATCCTTCTGCAAGTCCATAATCATCAGTTACAGAAATGGAATTAAACTTACTTTTTGCCCTATAAATGAGGTCGAGCAGAGTTTTTAAAATCTCACATTCAGAGGAACCCGCTGTTTCATCAATCGGCCAGTAGAGCTTGCATATACTGCTAAACTCATTTTTATCGCCAAAGCGAAGGATAAATGTCTCGCTTTTTTCATCGTTGAAATTAATCAAGATTACATTATTATCTTCATCTAGCTCGCAGATCCAGTCCTTTGTCGGACCCTTTTTCTTGATTCCTTTCGCCATCTTATCAAATATATCACTTACAGATGAGGTTCTCTTCTTCTTTCCCGAAATGAAGATCGTATCTGACATATACTCCATAGCTATTTTCTACCTTCTTTAAAAATATTCATATATCATCATATCAATTATCCTTCAATATAATCGCCCATCTAAATTCAGACTACACCCCGATTATATCATGTAACCAGAGTGCAGTCCAAGAGAATTCCCTTACACCTCTATAACTTCATACACATCATCTGGGTGCAGTTCCACTTTATGATCCAGATACTTGCCCACATCAAACCAGTTCCGCTTATCAGCATCTGCCGTCAAGTAGTAGTTCGGATGCTGCGTGAGATCGTACTTATCTGACAGAAATGGCCGCACACCACGGACCTGCACGATACACTTGTCTGCTCGTGGTACTCGTGTTCCTTCTTGTACTTATGCATCAACCTGACATATTTAAACTTATGATTCACAAAAGGAATACTGCACAAGTAGCAGACTCACATCAGAGGTGCAAGGAGTCGAAGTACCAGTTGTCCGAAACGAAGCACGGCTGAACGGCCACTTCGATATTGGTCAGTAACCTCTCTGCAGACAGGTAAAGTCTGGTCAAAATCGCTTTTGATTGCAGCAACTGTGTCACAGCCAATCATCAAGCACCCATCTTCAAAATGATGATAAAGGCTCCGATAATCCATATTGATTGTTCCGCATGTCGCAGCAATGTCGTCTGTTACACACAATTTTGCATGACAGAATCCCGGAGTGTATTCATAAATACGCACCCCATCAAAGACCAAACGGGCATAATAGGATCTGGTCAGCTTATAAATGATCTTCTTATCCGGTATCCCCGGAGTAATGATTCTTACATCAACTCCCCTCTTTGCTGCTAGTCCAATCATGCGACTCATCTCATCGGTAATTATCAGATAAGGTGTCATGATATACAGGTATTTTTTTGCCTGACTGATTAACGATAAATATACATCCTCTCCGACAGGTTTCTTATCCATCGGATTGTCGGTGTAAAATTGGACAAATCCTTTTTTCGTATTATTGACCGGATTATCCGAAAGATAGAAAGCAAACTGATTGTCATCACTGTCATCTGATCGAACAGCATTCCACATTTCAAGATATGCAACCGTCATGGCTCTGACTACATCTCCTGTAAGTCTCACACCGGCATCCTTCCAGTGCCCATAAGGTGATGTGACGTTAAAATATTCGTTAGCAATATTGTATCCGCCTGTAAAACCGATCTTTCCGTCAATAATTGTCATTTTCCTGTGATCTCGATTATTTAGGAACAGATTGAATACAGGAATCATGGGATTGAAAATCCGACACCGGATGCCAAGTCCTTCCAGTTTCCTCGCAAAATCTTTATTAACGAATACGCTACTTCCTATATCGTCATAGAATACTCTGACTTCTACCCCTTGTTTCACCTTGTCAGCCAGAATATCTTGTATTTCCATCCAACTCTCGGCATCCTCAACAGCAAAATATTCCATAAAGATAAATGATTCCGCCTGTCGCATTGCCTGCTTTTGAGCTTCCAATGCTTCCGAAGCCTCTGAATAATATACCACTCCCTCATTACGGTACAGCGGATAACCGCTTTCTTCCAAAATATATCTGGAAATCCCGAAACATGAGGGTACTGTTTCCCAGAGCTCATCCTTTATCTCCGCATCCTGTACAAGATGCGGCATAAGAATGGCATCCATCTTTTCAAAACGTTTTCGCATTTTTGCCGTTGATCCGGAAAGCCCTATAAGGATATATAAGAACACTCCGAAAGCCGGAATTGCAAGAATGAGAGTGATCCATGTCATTTTGATAGAAGCTGTTTTATTCTGGCTGTAAATTCCCAACACTAGGAGTAACGCCAAAATCCTGCTTACAACAGCGATAACCTCTGCATAACGCCCCAGACCAGTCAAAAACATTCCGAGCATTAGGACAACTTCAAGTAAAACCGCAACAGCAGTAAAAACGAGACGAATCATCCCGTTTTTTATATTTGCTTTACTTTCCATTGTCGTACCACTTCCTCGCATTGTCACAAGTTCTTCTCCTGCGGCAGTATCCTACTTTTAAGGATGTTGCTCCCTCTTCGTTCACTTAGTTGCTCATAATGTCTATACAGATTACCAAACCGAAAACGATATGATGAATTCCATGGCTTTTCCTTTCCGCAATAGTGAAGTATTGCTGTGTTCCGGATTACCCAGTATTCATTAAACATACCGGTGCTTTTCATCAAATACTGTGAGTATTTTCTTGCATCATAATTCCATATTTCATCCGGAATCTGAATTGTCATCTCACCATATAACCCATTAAAAACGTCCTGATCAGGAAGGATAAACTTGTATCCATTATCTCTGATAAAAGAAAAAATATCATCCCTACGAACCAGTTCACGACACTTTGTAAGATCCATCAGCAAAACTCCAGTATTAAAATATACTGAAGAAGTTTCAAGGCGGATTCTATTAATATTATCAAGAATTCCTTCCTCTGTCGTATGGCTTGCGGCAGCAAAACACACACCTTCCTCCAGTTTCATATTCCACAAGGGAACAAGTGAATTGATTACCAATACATCAGGATCCAGATACAGAATGCGATCCAGGTCCTGAGGAAGAATTTCTGCAGCAAGCAGACGATAGTACATCGCATTCGTATAATGTTTATTGACGGGTGCCTTTGAAAAGGTGCTTTTCTGAATCAGGTATGTAAAGAAATCATATCCAAGATCAGCACAAAAACCTGCAAGAAAGTCCCTTAATTCCTGCGACAATTCATCGCTGATAAGATGTATACTAACTCTTTCACCTTTATTGCTGCTTTTGATTGATTCCAGCACTACCGGAATTCGCCTTGCATAATTTTCATCTGCGGTAAACAGTAAATGCATCATTTTTCGTTTTCAATTTCCTTATTATATATTTTGACTTAAGATAGTTCTTCCATCTCGCTCATATATGCAGGTCTTATAATTCTTCTTCCGGTCACAAGTTCTTCAATCCTATGAGCACTCCATCCAGCAATTCTTGTCATAGAGTTCATGATATCATCTGTCGGCGCCTTCATTATGACATCTCTGGTGAAATTAGTCGGAAGACTGCGGCACTGGCCAATAACCTGCCTGAATTCTTCAAGTTCCTCCTTACTCGGAAGACTTCCCATCTCCTTCAGGTTTTTCTTATAAATTTATTCCCACAATTGGGACATGTAATCTCGATTTTCCCGTGCCCTTTTGGTACGCGAATCATCTGTCTGCATCCCTTACACCTGTAATAACGACTTTTCTTTCGGTCTCTCCATCTTCGTTTTTGTAAATCAAAAAACTTTTTTACTTTATCTGTTTTCTGTAAAAACCATACATTTTCGCGCTGTCTTCTAATCAAATTTTTCGATGTTGTCCGAAAGATACTGTATCCGCATATAACGAGGGCTGGAAAATAAATCCAGACACTCCTGAATATCATGCCAACAACTAGCAAAACAACGCCTGCCATATAGCAGGCATCAGAAAACTCATCTTGACCATTTCTTCCATACATCCACCGAGTGATTTTTGTTCGAATCTTATATAAAAAATCCTTCATACTTTTTTATCCTCATTCAGTTTCTATTGAGACGTTTTCGCACCTTTTTGTCTCTTACCGGATTCTTTTTGGGTCAATCACAAATTCTATGTGATGCCCATACCGCTGATCAGGCGGCATAGCACATTGACAGTTGCATAAAAAAGGATCTTCCTTTACGATTGAGTTGCATCTTTGGCCGGATGTACAAACCCAATCAAGAGGAG
>JAGBMJ010000031.1 GCA_017634975.1 Lachnospiraceae bacterium
ACATTTATCAGCCTATTTGTCAAGTGTTTTCAAGGAAAAAATAATAAAAAAAACAGAGAATATTTCATCTCTGTTTTGGTAAAAATATGAGTATATGAGCCTAGGGATGCTTATCTAAATGCCATTGGAACCGTCCCCGTGTCCTCTTGAAAATTACCCCCATTTTGGGGGCAATATGGATTTTAAAAGTATGCTATATTAAGTTTGAAACTCGATTTTGATATATGGAGGGACTAACTATGGCATTGATAAAATGTTCGGAATGCGGCAAAGAAATCTCAGACAAGGCAGCATCGTGTCCTAATTGTGGGAATCCGATAAATGTACACATGCAAGTGGAGAGTACGAATACTGTTCCGTACACCAATATACAGGCAAACCCCGGGAAGCCGGCATCATCATTTTCTGGGAAAAAGATCAAGCTGATCCTGGGAATTGTAGCGATTGTATTGACGCTGCTTGCTTGTCTTGGACCGTCATCCATAAAGGGCATATGCTTTTTGCTTATTCCGTTTGATCTGATCGCGTTTGGTATCACCGGAATGTTCGTGGATAAGTGAGAGTGGTGGATTTATGCCATCTTTTTGAGATTTGACAATAAAAGTGGTGTAGTCTATAATTATCTCCATAAACGGCAAAGTCATCGAAAGGTGATGGCGCAAAGCTATAGGGACTAAAGATTTTGCAAGGATCGATGTCAGCCAGTTGCGGATAAGTGGGTATATAGCGGCGTTGTGATCCATCATCACCGTGCCGTTTTTTGTATATCAGGATATCATCCAGGATTGCACCCCACCCAATTTACCATTCCTATGTTGGAAGCGGCAGGGTATGCCAATCGTATCAGCAATGTAGACTATCTGAATCTTCGAAAACACGAGTTTGCCATCATAAATGGTATCCTGTATGACAAATTCTGTTATGTAACGTACACCTTCCAGGTATTGAATGGGAAAATGCCGGATGGACCATCCAGACATAATTACAGCAGGCTTATTTTGCCGGAAGCCCTGTTATTTATCCCGGATGATTATGATGATGAGCATGGAATTGCTTCATCATTAAGATATAGTGTAGATCATGAGGTCCCGATACACAGTGATTATATTGATATGCCAAGCAAACCAATGGGGATTTTATCGTTGCTCTGAACTGTTAGATATCATTGTATAGAGTTGATTTTATAAAAGGTGGAAAATATGAAATATAAGTTAGAACAACTCAATTGTCCGGCTTGTGGAGCAGGAATAGATATGGATTTACAAGGAAGGAAGGCTGTTTTCTGCCCGTTTTGTGGAAATCAGTTTGCAGTAGACGATGGAGAAAGGGTATATACAAAGAATATCAATATTCGAAAAGATATCAAAATTCACGAAAGATATACAAATGATGCTGCATTGGAAAAAGAGCGTAGAAAAGATAAAGAAAGTGAGCGTGAACATAAGGAATTTAAGCTGACAATCGCAGCAGCTGTTATTATTCTTCTTGCCTCTTATGGGAATTTGAATGCAGATACTAGGAAAAGGGAGCAGGAAGAGCGAGAGCGTAGAGAAGCAGAACAAGTAGCAATAGATGCTGGAATGGTTCGCCCAGGGCAGAACGATCAAGACATGGTAGGTAAAAACTATCAAGTTGTTATGGAACAATTAAAGAGCGCGGGCTTTAGTGATATTACATTGATTGACATGGATGATGCTGGTTTGTTAAAGAATAAAAAAGATACGGTTGAAAGTGTAACTATAGGTGGAAAAGCATCTTTTAGAGCGTCAGATTTTTTTGAGCCGGATGCAAAGATTGTTATATCTTATCATTAAAATGGATAAGTTGATAAAGAGCAGCTATTTGATTCTCTGGTTTTGTATGACCTAAAGAATTTGGTTAGTCATGTATATTTTTATAGCATCTAGTGGGCTTATCTTCCAAAATGTTCAATGAAACAGTCAATAAGAATGATTACTAAAAACTATTGAGGATGAATAAATGAAGAAACTCATATTTGGTATAATTGTGCTAGGAATAATTTCATATGCTATACTTTTTGCATGGGGAATGATAGACCCCGAGGGATTGCAAAAACACCTAGATCAAATAAAGGAAGAAAAGGAAAGAGAAGCAGAGGAGTATAGAGAAAAGAATTATTGCAGTAATAGTACAATGAATTCCATAATTCTAAGATATAATGAGGGGAAACCGGATGAATTGATCACACATGGGCAGGTTATAGATGAAGGAAGTATTGTGAGTGTCCATATGAGTAATGCAGATTTTAAGTTTAGGAAGTATACATATGATTCTGATACAGGATATTATTATGTTGAGTATACTTGTTCCATTGTAAGCAACCAATTCGAAAGTGATCAAGAGTTTATGAATAGTGTAAGGCCGTATGTCAGATGTTTATATAAATTATCAGAAGCAGAGATAGATGAATATTATGAAGCGTTTGCGCAGAATAAAACTACCTATAGTTTAAATTTCTATGGTGGAGAGGGTAAAATCACTAGGAGAATTGATTGGACTTGGAGAGAATAGGTATTTTCTTAGCAAACATGGTTCGCAAGGACATCACGCCTTCGAGCGTTATGTATGTGGATGAGAAACAATCGTAAATAATCGCAAAAGGGTTAGGATAGTTCATAAAGCGATATACGGATATTAAGGTTCAATCAGAAATGGTTTTGTTGCGATTTTGATGGAGCTGGGTCTGGGGTAATAAGTCTGCACATCGAATAAACAGACACCCCTTGCTTAGCAGACACTATATAGCTTTGAGTATTTTGGGATGTATTGCCGGTGTGTTTATAGGGAAAAAACTGGCGATGCTGTTTGGATGAAACGGATATGAGAATTTCGGAAAGCTGTGCAGCCTGCCTGTATGATAAGCAAAAGAATAAGACGGACGATGAGGAGTATCTGGCAGAGATCCGGAGCCTTCTTGACAATCGGAAAGAAACGGATACCAGTCCGTATATGGTCTATCTGTTTAACAAAGTGCACGTAAGGCGCTTCGGGGCAGGAGCAGATTATAAGGATATCAAAAAGAAATACAACGACCTGGTGCTGGGGATGGAGGGGTCTCTTAGGGAGGAGATCGAGAAGTCTGAGGATCCGCTGGCAAAAGCACTGATCATGGCGAGAGGCGGGAACTATATCGACTTTGGTGCAATGAATCACGTGGATCAGGACGAATTTTTAACGCTGTTTCGAGATACGGAAATGAGAGCAGATGACAGGCAGACTTATGATTCTTTTCTTGAGGCCTGTAAAAAAGGAAAGTCTTTCCTTTTGGTCTGTGATAACTGCGGCGAGATCGTTTTAGACAAGCTGCTTCTGGAACAGATAGCAAAGCGTTTCCCGCATCTGACCTTGAAAGCATTGGTTCGTGGCGGGGAGGTACTTAACGATGCGACGGCAGATGATGCGGCTTATGTGGGATTGGATAATATAGCAGAGATCATATCCAATGGTGATGCCATCGCAGGAACTGTGTATGACCTGATGCCGGATGCGGCTAAGAAAGCCTTGGATGAAGCAGACGTGGTCCTGGCGAAAGGGCAGGGCAATTACGAGACTATGTCAGATCAGGGACGGCATATTTTCTATGAGTTCCTATGCAAGTGCGATCTGTTTACGAGTAGATTCAAGGTTCCTAGACTGACGGGAATATTTACGGAAGAGAAGTGAGTTCCGTTGTGGACAATGCCACGGCGGAGATTGATGGATACGTGCAGGATGTGCGGAGCAATCCGGAAGCGGAGGGAAACTATATGACGTTAGGTGATCTGATCGACAGGGAAGTAGAGGAAGCGGTTGAGGAGAATACCCGGCAGGTGACGCAACAGGTTACGCATTCTACCAAGGTAGATGATATTCTTGAATTGCTGGAGGATGCCGATGGGGAGATCACAGAATCCCTGAAAGCACGGTTGGAAGCGATCTCGGATCCGGCACAGTTGAAGCGTCTGCTGAAGTGGGCTGCCAGAGTGGGAAGTGTTACGGAGTTTGAAGAGAAACTGTATGGAGCTACGCATCATCCCGGCACTCCATAATGATATCCGAATCCTATGATGAAAGTGATGAGGAACTAACAGGATTGGCGCATATCCCGAATGAAGAGGTCAGATCCGAATTTGAAAAAATACTCCGTAAAGCAAAGCATAAGGAGTTGATCCGGCTGGTACTGGAGCGGTTCGGAGGGACAATCAGTCCCTGACCGGTACCTTAAATACTGCTTTTTTGATCGTGCTCTGCGCATCGGCACATACACCCGGCATATGACCGTCACCGGGGGCGATGATCAAAAAGTCGCCATCGGTAAGTACGTGATCGATCCCATCGAAGCTGTTCTCATAAAACGTGATGTCTTTTTCTGCATTGTATTCCTGTGCGATCGTCAGCTTTTCTACCGGGATCATGGAGATGATCTCTTTTCCGGAAATCACATACTGAATATCATAATACTTTTCATGAGATTCATATTTGGCAGCACTGCGTAATTTGCTCGTATAGCTCTGGATCAGCACATAGGAGCCATTCGCAAGATCGTAGCGTCCGATTTCCAGGGATGCCAGATCGTGGCTTTTTATGAATTCATAGCAGGATGCATCCAGTTCTTTGATCTTTTCCAAATCTTTCATTTTTCTAAAACCTCCGTAGGTATTTTTATTTATTGACGATATCATCGGTATCTGTGTTATTGCCACCGATGATTCCACTCTATTATAGTCGGCCTACTTCCTATATTCAATATGTTTTTTAAAAATGAAAAGTATGAAAAGTAGCATAACAACCACACTTGTCACAAGAATGAAATGATACTATACTAAAAAGGAGTTTTATTAGCTTATGGAGAATTTTGCGAAGATGGCGGATGAGGAAAAGAAAGTCTTCACAATTGCAGACATTGAGGCGTTGATCCGCGCAGGAAAAGGGCATTGTATTCACGATGATTATTACCTGGCCGATCTGAAATAAAATAATCAAAATGATCAGGAGGAAAGAAAGATGGTTAAACATGTGATTTTGTGGACACTGAAGGAAGAGTATTCCGATGCACAGAAAGCGGAGATCAAAGCAGGTATCAAGGAGGGACTGGAAAGTCTGAAGGGACGGATTCCGGGACTGTTGGAGATCAGAGTAAATACGGAACCGCTGGCAAGCTCTAATTGTGATCTGATGCTGGATTCTTCTTTTGCGGATGAAGCTGCGCTGAAGACGTATGCAACACATCCGGAGCATGTAGCGGTTGCCAATGGCAAAGTAAGACCGCATACGGCTGCCAGAGTATGCATGGATTACGAGGTGTAAAATAATTGCAAGCTATTTGAAACAGTCTGAAGCACGTGCTGCGGAAGGCGTATGAGTGAGTATAACTGACGATGACGGCCAGCTGTTTGCGAAGCAAACGGCTGGCTGTCGCCATGAAAAGAACATCACAGGTTTAGTGCATGAAGGAAAGCAACGTATCAAAGACCGGCAGGTTTTCGGATACGACAATGGCGATCCGCTCTTTGGCGCGGCTGAGTCCGTGGAAAAGATTACGGACAGCAGAATGCGATACAGGATCGTCCGATACGGCGGCAGTGTGGGCTGCGGCCGTATTTTTTTGGCAAAGATATCCCTGTGCATCATAGAAGAAACTATCGTCCAGCAGCATGACGACGGCGGCAAATTCCTTGCAGGCAGCATCGGAGATCTCCGTAGTCATTTCGGACAGGGTATCGGCGTCAGCTGTAGAAGAAACAGCGGAGTTACGGATATAAGTATAGCCTTCGTTTTGACAGATCCGAAGAAGCCGTACGGTTTCTTCAAGATTTCCTGCGTAGGATACGGATACCGAGGGATAGCTGCGATTGCGGTTGGCCCCGGCTTCTCCGGTACGGATGATACAGCGGATAAAGGCTGACAGTTCACTGCTGCGCCGGATGTGATTGGTCAGGCGGTAATGCAGAAAGTCCGGCAACGCCTCCAGGATATCGGCACCGCATTCCGCGCGTTCGGATAAAGCAAGCAGATCTTCGCGGTCATAGGAGATGATCACGGGGACCTGCCATTGATCACGGAGTTTCAGGACCGTATGCAGCATTGACCGGTTCAGGCGGTGTCCTTCGTCCACAAGGATCGCCTGGTATTTCTTCTGGATCTGTGGAATGCTTCCGTTTTCACAGTAATAAAAATCAATCCGTTTCAGACGTTGATCCAGCTGCTCCAGTTCCGGCGTATGGGAGCCGAGATGAAAGACGCAGACGCAGTCGCGGTGCGAGAGCTGCATCGCGATATCATAGAGCAGGATCGTCTTGCCGGTCCCGGGAAAGCCCGTAAAGCCCTGAATGGTCGGAGCCACCACATTTTTCAGGATCTGTTTTTTGATATCCCGCTGCTGGAAAGTCAGGAAATATTCCTGCCGCAGGAAACGGTCCGGATCTGTTAACGGAGAGATCAGAAATTTTTCTTCCTGAAAGAGGTCTTCGATATCTCCACGGTAAGGCGTACCCTGACGAAGCAGCTGCTCGCAGAGTTCCTCCCATTCGGCGGCGACCAGTCGTCCGCTTCCTGTAAGACGCACCAGCCGATCGGTGCCGCTCACATAGGTATAGAAGTACATGGTCTTGCTGAGGGTGGACAGATAGTAGCGGTTCTGCTGCAGCTGGTAACGGATGGCTTCATCCGATACGTTTCCGCTTTTTAATTCAATGTTTATGATGGCATCTTCGCTGATGCGCAGCAGATCGAATTCCTTGCCGAGCTTTGGCATGACAAAGGAATAGTAGTAGTCCAGTTCGGTTGTTTTTTCGGAAACCGCGCACAGTTTTTCAGAGAAACGTTTTAAACCTTCCGTCTCCCAGGATTTGATCTTCAGATGATTTTTGCGCGCAGACATCTGGCGCTCCAGCCGGGATAAACGGACCGGATCGGAGAGCCGGGTCAGTGCATAGATATTGATCGGTTTCATAGCCTTATTATACTCTGATATTTGCAGTTTGCCAGTATTTTTACATTATCGCTATCCCATCGGACGGGATAGCAACTTTACATGACAGACGGCTTGCCCTATAATAACGATAGGCTGCTATTCGCAGCAGGAAGGGTAGAAAGGAATCGTATAAAGAAATGAAAGATAAATGGAAACAGCTGGCACGAGCCGGTAAAGTTCGCATGGTGATCATGGCATTGATCGCAGCGTGGTGTAGTTATGCAACGCTTGAATATGTATATGAGATCTGGAATCTGGAACTGCAGAACGGAATGGTGGATACCAAACATATGGGACCGATATTGATCGACGGCAGCGATTTTACGGCGTTCTTCAAGCTTGCGGGAATCGGTGTGAACGGTCTCCTTATTTTCTTTGTGTATGCTGCATATACCGTTGCGATCATGTTGATGAGTGCCGTACCGATGCTGCTCTTTTGGCTGATCGCGATCCGCAGGGCAAAGGATGTCGTATCGATAGAACCGGAACTGGCAAGGCATATCTGTGGGATCGGTGCGGTGATCAGTTTTTGCGGAGGTGTAATTTTTACCGGGTTTCACACAAAGTTGCCGGCGGTATGGCTTACGCTCTGCTGGGTGCTTTGGGCGTTTTTTCTGGTGATCATACCTTTACGGAAACGGATACCGGCGGTAGTGGCAGCAGCGCAGATAAATAATACGGATACACAGAACGCAAACGGAGGGCAGAGGTAACGATGCAGATCTTAAATACAACACTGTGCTATATCGAACAGGATGGAAAATACCTGATGCTGCATCGGATCAAGAAACAGAATGATATCAATAAAGATAAGTGGATCGGTGTGGGCGGTAAGGTGGAGTTTGGCGAAAGTCCGGAAGACTGTGTACGCAGGGAAGTAAAGGAAGAGACCGGCTATACCTTATGCAGTCAGGATTTTCGCGGGATCGTTACTTTTGTATACGGTGATATCACGGAGTATATGTATCTCTATACCGCGACAGAGTTTACCGGTGAGCAGATCGTCTGCGAGGAAGGTGAGCTGGTGTGGATCGAAAAAGAAAAAGTCTGCAATCTGCCCGTCTGGGAAGGGGATAAGATCTTCTTCCGCTTACTAAAAGAGCGAAAGGAATTCTTTTCACTCAAGCTGGTATATGATGAGAACGGAAACCTGATCGAAAGTGTTCTGGACGGAGCTATTACGGTGAAACAGTGCCCTGAAAAATGATAAAATCGGCTTTACAGATGTAGTCTTCACGGAATGGGGAATCTGATATGGATAATAATAAAAAAACAATCATAGTAGAGGAAAAGCAGCGGATCGGAAAGGGGATGATCATCGGCATCGTTCTTACACTGCTTGTTCTTGTTGTGGTGGGGATTCTCATAAGAAGATGGTTGAAGGATGATGCGGGCTCGGATGCAGGAGAAGCGGTTGGGCAGGTGGTCGAGCAGGCTCTGGAAGGCGAAGAGGGTGAGGTCTATACCGATACGATCGTAGAATTGAAAAGGATCATTACGGAAGGGCAGTTGTATACGATCGAATATCCCTATAACGGGTATACAACCGTGTATAAAGACGGTGGTGATAAGGCGGCCTATTATGTTGCTTATAAAGGAAGTGTGAAGGCCGGGATCGATGTGCAGAATATTGAAGTTTCTGTGGATGAAGATACGAAGACAGTTACAGTACATCTTCCGCATGCTCAGATCAGTCAGCCTGTGGTGGATATTTCGTCCTTGGAATTCATCTATGTGGATGAGAAGTTTCGGAATGATGAAACAGGCGCGGCAGAGGCTTATAATGCGGCAGTAGAAGACATTGCGGCGAAAACCGAAGGAAATGCACTGATCCTGGATATGGCGGAACAGAATGCCGTAATGATCGAAAAGGCTTTTGTGGAATCCTGGATCAATATTTCTGACAATGCGAAAGAGTATACCGTGAATGTTGTCATTGATGGAGACAGATGATATGGGAAAGAGAAAAACAATTTTTCAATCTGCTTTATTATTATTGTTTCTGGCAGGATGCGGACAGAATGAGGTGCTGGAAACATCGCCGGAACCGAAGGTGAATATTGAAGAAAACCATGAGATTGAAACAATCGATGTCAGCAAGGTTCAGAGCATTTGTGAATTGGTGACATTACGATGCTATTATAATAATGTTGCTCGTTCCGTCAAGGAAGCAGGAAACGGTATTACCCATATCGGTGAAAAGGAACGAAAATTCTGGATCGAATATACGGGAATCGCGGAGGTCAGCTACGATGTGAGTCAGATCAGCATTGAGCAGCAGGGAACAATGATTCATATTTCCATCCCGGATCCGACGATTTCCTATTCCGTGGAAGAAGGAAGCTGGAATACAGATTCCTATGTCATTGAGGCGGACAATCTGATCCAGCAGAATCCGATCACGCAGGAAGATCAGGTGCAGGCGATCAATGAAGCACAGCTTCAGATGCAGGAAGAGGTGGAACAGAACAAGATCCTGCTGAGCTCGGCTGAATTGCAGCTGAAAGAGCTGATCGAAGATTACATCCACGAAGTGGGGAAAGTTACCGGAACGGAATATCAGATTGTGTGGGAGTAATTGGAAGAACCGGGGGAACCATGGGGACGGACCTGTTGGTACTTTAGTACCAACAGGTCCGTCCCCATGGTTCCCCCGGTTAATGATCACGATCAAGGCAAGTGATTCTGCTGTGGCTTTTATGGCTTGGCATAAAAAGATAGTGGCCAATTACAGCGATATCAAAAGCATAAAGCTTACCAGAGAACTTGTGCGTGGCAGAAGAATATCTTATGTGGAAAGGATCCGTATCCGGATGGAGGATGGCAGAGATTTTTGGCTTTCAAAGCCAATGGATGACATTGATCTGGAGAAAATTTCGGAGCGGCCGGAAGAACTGAAGGAAAAATTTGACAACAGTTCGTTCAACGAATTGAAGACCTATATCGAAAGCAGAATGCCCATATGTTGAAGGTTATACTCGATAACGGAAATGAGTTCCGTTATTGAGTATAAAATCCTGTTTACACGTTATCGGAATGGCAATATAATAATTGGAGGGATTTTAGAGGTTTCTATTACAGCTGAGGAGGTATGGGCATGAAGATCTTGTTTTACGCAGCAAAAATCTATGATAAGAAGTCGTTTGATCCGGTGCGGGAGCAGTATCCGGGGCTGGAGATCGATTATATCGAGCATGAGCTGGAACCGAGAACGGCGGCACTGGCGGAAGGATATGATGCGGTATGTGCGTTCGTAAGCTCGGATGTAGGAAAGGAAACGCTTACGATCCTGAAGGAGAGAGGTGTAAAATGCGTGCTGATGCGCTGCGCCGGCTACAATAACGTGGATACGCAGGCGGCTAAGGATCTGGGCATTATCGTAAAGATCGTGCCGGGGTACTCGCCGGAGGCGGTTGCGGAACTGGCGATGGGACTGGCGATGGCGGTAAACCGGCGGTTGTATAAGGCGTATAATAAGGTGCGTGAGAACGATTACAGTCTAAAGGGGCTGCGTGGCGTGAACTTTTATCAGAAGACCGCCGGCATCGTAGGAACCGGTAAGATCGGTGCGGCGATGGCAAGGATCTGCCGCGGCTTTGGCATGAAGGTGATCGCATACGATGTGTATCAGAACCCGGCACTTGCGGATTTTGTGGAGTATGTGGATCTGGATACCCTGCTGGCGCAGAGTGACCTGATCTCCCTGCATTGTCCGCTGATGGATTCCACTTACCATATGATCAACCTGGAGACGATCAAAAAGATGAAGGACGGCGTGATCCTGGTGAACACCTCCCGCGGCGCATTGGTGGATACCGATGAACTGATCGAGGGTATCCGCCTGAATAAGTTCCTGGGAGTCGGTCTGGATGTGTATGAGGAAGAGACCGGTAACGTATATGAAGACCGTTCCGATGAGATCATGATGCACAGTGTGACGGCGAGACTGCTTTCCTTCCCGAATGTGATGATCACTTCGCATCAGGGATTCTATACGGTGGAAGCCCTGCAGGCGATCGCGGAGACGACGCTGCAGAACATGGCTGATGCCATGAAGGGCGAAAAAACAAAGAATGATGTTGCATAGATCCTAAGGGGGACCGGCGAAGCCGGTGGATGCCTTAGGATATTCGCAAGGGGGGACCCACGAATGTGGGGAGATTCCTTGCGATGTAGAGGGAACGATAGAGTTATAGATCCTAAGGGGGACCGGCGAAGCCGGTGTGGCAGCAGGTAAAGAAGCTTGGAGCAGAACATCACGATCAACAGTGAAGAAGAATATCAGGCGTTTCTTAAGCAGCTTCCGAAGTACCGGGGGCTGCGCGGACTTTTTACGACCTTTACGATTACCGGTACGGTACATAAGGAGGAGCTGAAGGATTTCGAAACGGCGCTCAATCTGAAGAACCGCAGGAAGCGGATGACCTTTCTGTTTGACCGGGCGTGCGATATCATCGACCGCTATAATGCGGAAAACGGGATCACCTGCAGCTATAACGGTGAGGGTATCTGCGAGGATCCGAAGCATCAGACCAGGAAGAACGGCTGCTGCTGTCACTGTTATCTGCAGAGTTCGACCGGATGCCCGTCGCGGAACCTGTCCTGTAAGTTCTATTTCTGCGACCATATCTGTAAAAAATTCCGGCCTCTGACAATGGAGGATATAGATCTTTTAAAGATGTTCAATTGGAGCGAACGTGAGATCATCAAAAACAATGTTTTCGTCACGCGCAGGACCTATATCAATCTGCTGTGTCTGGGGAGTTATCTGCTCTTTTGTGTCTACTCTATAGTGAAATTCTACAGAATCAGGAACGTTTTTTAAACACATTGACATAGAAGCCAAAGCGGTTTGGAGTGCCTGAGTACTCCGGACCGCTTTTTGGTATAAAATTTGGGAGTTTTGCACATATAATCAGTTGTGTAAATTTATATTTTCGGCTATAATATACACAGTATTTTTGCGTTTATGAACAGTTCCTTATCGGGATATTTATGTCCTGACGGCGACCGGGCAGGGGAAAGGTAGCGGATGGCGCAATTAAGAAAGAGAGGCAGGAGACAGTTTCTTCTGACAATGCTTCTTGTTTTTCTGTTTCTGGCCTTCATGAGCATATTTAATATGGTGACTTACTACCGGGCGTCGGTCGCATCGATCGAATCGCTGGGGGAGAGCAGTCTGGCCTACGAATCTGCCAAGATCGAGAATTATGTGCAGAAGGGGCGGGATGTGCTGTGCGTTACCGCGGATACCGTGGATTTTATGCTGGATTATGGCGTGCCGACGGAAGAGATCCTCTCTTATCTGGAGGAGGAGACCGTGAAACAGCAGGCCAAAATGGACGAGAACTTCACGGGGATCTATGGCTGGATCGGCGGAGAGTATCTGGACGGTGTGGGCTGGGAGCCACCGGCAGGTTATGTGGCGAAGGAACGTAACTGGTATGTTGCGGCGGCAGCCGAACCGGGCAAACCGGTGATCGTGCAGCCTTATGTGGATGCACAGACCAATACGGTAATGATTTCCGTGACGCATATGCTTTCGGACGGGGAAAGTGTCGTTTCCCTGGATATCGCATTGAACCGAATACAGAATATTACCGAAAACATCCGCATCGGCGGTGTTGGCTACGGTTTTATCATGGATGACAAAGGGCTGATCATTGCGCATTTTGACGGAGATGAAAAGGGAAAAATATATCCGACGGATGAAGACCAGGCGGTTTTGGTGGAAAAGATCCGTGAGACCGGGGCCGGTAATTTCCGGACGGTGATCGGTGCGGAGGAATGCACGATCTTTACCAATACCGTGATGGATGATTGGCATGTTGTAATGGTGGTGAACAATACCCGTCTGTTTGAGGAACTCCGTAATAACATCATCATGCAGGCTGCCGCTACGGTGATCGTATTTCTGATCATTCTCGGTTTCTGCTATCTGGCCTACCGGAGACTGGTAAGCCTGGGAGAGAAAGAACAGGAGAATGACCGGAGGATCCAGAAGCTCAATTCCAATATCGTAAAAGCGCTGGCGTTTACGATCGATGCAAAGGACCGGTATACCAGCGGTCATTCCCAGCGGGTGGCAAATTATGCGCTGGAGATCGCCAGACGTATGGGTAAAAACGAAGAAGAACAGAATATGATCTACTACGCGGGCCTGCTGCACGACGTAGGCAAGATCCGTGTGCCGGAGGAGGTACTGAACAAGCCCGGAAAACTGACGACATCGGAATTTAACCAGATCAAGGTGCACACCGTCAGCGGCTATCATATCCTGAAGGATATCTATGATGAGCCGCAGATCGCGATCGGTGCAAAGTATCATCATGAGCGTTATGACGGGACAGGCTATCCGGACGGGCTGGCCGGAATGAACATACCGGAAGTGGCCAGGATCCTTGGGGTGGCGGATTCGTATGATGCGATGGCGAGTAACCGTAGTTACCGTAGTGCACTTCCACAGGATGTGGTGCGGCAGGAAATCGAAAAAGGATGCGGTACGCAGTTTGATCCTGCGATCGCCGATATCATGCTGCAGATGATCGCGGATGATCCGGAGTATCAGATGCGGCAGCAGGAGAGCGTGCGAAAGAACATCCTGGTGATCGATGATGATAAGATCAATATTACCATGGTGGAACAGATCCTGAAGGACGATCCACTTTACCGTGTGGTTGGCACCCAGACGTTAGCGGAAGGGATGAAGATCCTGGAAAAAGAACCGATCGATCTGGTGCTTCTGGACCTGCTGATGCCGGATACCGATGGTTTTGAAGCATTCCGGAAACTGCGGGAAAAATGGTCGGTGCCCATTGTATTCATCACGGCGGACAAGAGCATTGAGACGATACAGAAAGCCGTGGCGATCGGGGCGGATGATTACGTTACCAAACCGTTCCTTCCCATTGCACTTAAGGAACGGATCCATGGAGTGATCTACAGTATCTGAGAAAAACAGGGGGATTTGGAGTTATGGCAGTTCGGGGAAGGATCGCATTGCTTTTGGGACAGCCGGAAGAATTCTATCAAAAGAGATTTATCAACGGTTTTTTGGAAAAAATGTTTGCTGCCGGATATGATGTCTGTATGTTTGCGATGTATGTCAAATATCAGAATTCCACACCGCGGGAAACCGGGGAGTCCAATATCTATTCCCTCGTCAATTATGATCTGTTCGACGCAGTCGTGATCCTGCCGGATACGATCCAGACACCCGGTGTATGGAAAAAGATCGAGGAGAAGATCCATGAGCGTTTTCATGGACCGGTACTGGTCGTAGATCTGGACAGCAGCTGTTTTGAAAGTATCTGGACGGACAGCTACACACCGGTACAAAAGCTGATCGGACACCTGATCGAAGAGCATGGATATACGGACATCGCGTTTCTGACGGGGCGGAAGAAACATCCGCACAGCCAAAAGCGTTTGCAGGCGTATCGGGATGCCATGGAAGCTCATGGTCTTCCGGTGCGTGAAGACCGCATTTTCTATGGAGATTTCTGGTACAGCAGCGGTAATGCCTGCGCGGAGGTGCTGATGAAGCAGCGGGAGGATATGCCCCGTGCTATCGCATGCGCCAATGACTGCATGGCGATCGGCGTGGCGGAAGCGCTGGAAAAGAACGGGATCCGCATCCCGGAGGATGTGGCGGTGATCGGTTTTGACAGTATCCCGGAAGGGCAGACAAGCCCCAGGCCGGTGACTTCGGCTTATATCCCGGCCAAGTCCACGGGAAAACACGCAGCAGAATCCATACTCCGGCTGATGGCAAAGGAGCCGATCCGGGATCCGGAAACGGAAGTGGATCTGTTTATCGGCAGCAGCTGCGGCTGTGTCTATCACAAAGGAATAGCGGATTCCGGGCTTCGAAAAAAATGGGGCACGGATCTTTCGGAGGCCAATTTCTTCTCACTTCATAATCATCTGGCAGAGGATATCCTGATCCAGAACAAACTGCAGGATGTGCTCGGGGTGATCTATTCGAACCTGCATCAGATCCGCGGATATGAGAGCTTTCATCTGTGCCTGAATGACCAGTGGCTGACACCGGCCGAGCTGACCGGCGGACGTATCTTAAGTCATGGCTACGGGGAGCGTATGCTGGAAGCGGTCGTTTCCCGCAGGGATGAGGATCTTCCGGATAAGGTAGGAGCATTGGAGAGCTTTGCAACGGAGCAGCTTTTGCCGGAGCTGCATCAGGAGCATCATACGCCGGTGGCTTATATGTTTTCACCGCTGCACTTTGAGGCAGACTGTTTCGGATACGCGGTGATCAGTTACGGCAGCAGGCCGGTAAGCTACAACGATACCTATCGTCTGTGGCTGCACTCGGTCAATTGCGGACTGGAATCGATCCGCAGACAGATGGTATCGGCGATACGGCGGGATGCGACCGGTGGCAATGCATCGCAGCCCATCACGGAGCAGGATCGCGAAGGTATGGCAGAAGTGACCCGTATTCTGGACGAGAACCGGTTTACGTATTTCTTTCAGCCCATCGTCAGTGCGACGGATGGGAGCATATATGCTTTTGAAGCGCTGATGCGTGCGCAGAGCGAGAAGAAGATCTCACCGCTGCAGATCCTCAAATATGCCGGGATGCTCAGACGCCTTGGGGATGTGGAAAAGGCCACGTTTCTGAATGTACTGAACCGTATCGAGCAGAATGAAGATCTGATCGACGGGCGGAGGATCTTTATCAACAGTATCCCGGGCATCCGGCTGGAGCCGGAGGTGCGCTCGGAGATCGAACGTATGCTGAGCAAGCGCGGCTCGCAGGCGGTCATCGAGCTTACCGAGCAGTCCGAACTGGATGATAATGAACTGGAAGATATGAAGGACAACTATGCAAAACTGGGCATCGGCACAGCAGTGGATGATTATGGCACGGGCTATTCGAACATTTCCAATCTGCTGCGCTATATGCCGGACTATGTCAAAGTGGACCGCTCCCTGCTCTCGGGGATTCAGGACAGTCCGCAGAAACAGCATTTTGTCCGCGAGATCATTGCATTTTCTCACGACAATGGGATCCGTGTACTGGCAGAGGGGGTAGAGACTTCGGAAGAGCTTCGTACCGTCATCTGGCTCGGCTGCGATCTGATCCAGGGGTATTATACCGGACGGCCCGGTCCGGAGATCCTGTCTGCGATCGATCCGAAACGGATCGAAGAGATCCGGAATTTCCAGAAGGATCGGGAAAAGGGACCGATGCAGCGCGTATATGAGACCGGAAAGACCAGCCGGTATTCCGCGGGTACGCTGGAACGGGAGGGATATACCACGATCTGCTCGAAGGGCTGCGATCAGACCTACCGGGATTATGTTTTGAGCGGTACACCGGGCCAGTGGTCGGAGATGATGCTGGAATTCAGAGACGGCTATGAGGGTAAGGTGACGTTGGAACGTCTGCATCTGCGGGCACATAAGGGACTGCCCTGTATCCGGATCGGCGCGGGATGCAATGTGACTATAGAGCTGGTGGGCGATAATGAGCTGGAGGCCGGCGGGGTTGAAGTGAGTGAAGATGCAAAGCTGACCCTGCAGGGAGACGGGGATCTGACGATCCGGCTGAAAGGCAATGATTATTGCGGTATCGGCAATGCAAAAGGTACGGCAGGGATTCTGGAGTTTTACCAGGACGGTGCGATCAATATCGAAGCGAACGGAATGCACGGAGCGGCGATCGGCGGGGAAAGCGGTGCGGATATACGCATTCACAGCGGGCGTTATGCGATCACGCAGCATGGAGACCAGGGTGTCGGGATCGGCTGTCTGGAAGGCGATATCCGTCTGGTGATCCGTAACTGTGAAATGGATCTGACGCAGTCCTATGCAAACGGCTGCGCGATCGGATCCTTTGGAGGCAACGCTTTTGTGGATATCCAGAAGACCTATATCCATTGCATCGGCAGCGGTTCGGACAGCGTGGTGCTCGGTTCGGTACAGGGCCGGGCAACGGTGAAACTGGAGGATATGGCGAGCGAGTTTGATATACGGGCACAAAAGGGCTGTGGGCTGGGAAGCCTGTACGGAACTACGGAGGTGGAGCTGTTTAAGATGTCTTACCGCTTTACGGGAAGCGGACAAGAAGTGTTTGCCTTTGCATCGGTAAATGGTGAGGGACAGGTGAGGGCCAGAAATTCCGATCTGTGTCTTCGCGTGAATAACGAACTCTGGAAAGTAACGATGTTGACCGAAAAGGATTACAGTGTGAAGGATAGCCGTTATGATGTGATCCTGAACGGGTGTGCGCCCGGGGAGGACGAGCGGGTATCAGGATTGTGTTGTCAATAAAGGACGCATTGTGATATAATAAAAAATATTTATTTTTTCTCAGAAAAACAGAGCAGGAGAACGAATATGGATGAGCAATACATGAATGGAAACGATCAGAATTCCGTACCTGCCTATCAGGTACTGGATGATCTGGATGCGGCCGGCGAACTGGATGCCAGCCGGACGATGATGCCGTTTGATGATATTCCGCAGATGGAATCTGTGGATCAGGGTTATGCGCAGCCGTATGTTCCGCAGCAGGGAGCGCCGGCGCAGATGGGGTATGCTCCGCAGCAGGGAGCGCCGGCACAGATGGGGTATGCACAGCCGCAGCAGTATAACTATGCGGGGCCGCGGACGATGCCGCAACAGGCGCAGCTGCCGGTACAGCAGCAGTACGGCTATCCGCAGCCGATGCAGCCGCAGTATGCACAGAATTCGACGAAATTCTGTAAATTCTGTGCAGCAAAGATCCCTTCGGATGCTGTGATCTGTACCGCTTGCGGGCGGCAGGTGGAGGCATTGAATCAGGGGCAGGCGCCGATCGTGATCAACAATACGAACGATAATGTGGTGAATGCACCGGTTAACGTTTCCAATCAGATGAATGCGATGATGGTCGGAGCAAAACCGAAGGATAAATGGGTGGCATTTATCCTGTGTTTCTTCTTCGGAGTTCTGGGTGTGCACAAGTTTTATGAAGGAAAGGTCGGGTTAGGGGTCCTGTATCTCTTTACGGGAGGCTTATGCGGCATCGGCTGGCTGGTCGATATGATCATGCTTCTGCTGAAGCCGAATCCATATTATGTATGATCTTGTTACTATTCACAGTCGAATCGCGCACCTGCTGCGCGATTGCGACCCAAAGCAGTTCGAACGATATGGGTTTTGCCCATCGCCGCAGGCGATTTTCATTGGCAAAACCGTTACTATCACAGCACGAAGGGCTGTGAATAGT
>JAGBMJ010000099.1 GCA_017634975.1 Lachnospiraceae bacterium
GGGTACACTATCCCCAAGCACACTGTGCGTATTATAGCATAGGTTTTTCTGTTCGTAAAGCAAAAAATTCATCCTCCGCCGTTGCACCGGGCCAAAGAAAAAGCCCCGCCGGAAAAGACCGGCAGGGCTTCTTAGCTTATCGCCTATGTCGTTTTGTTTACTTCAGGATCCTGCCCCAATCGGAGATACCGATCACGGATTTTGCCCACGCATCATAAGCTGCGCCGTTTGCGCCATCCATATTGTCAAACACCTCACGTGCCTTCGGAGTGAAGATACTGTTGATGTTCGGCTGCGGATCCTGGTTGATCACGATGGTCTCGACCAGAGGATTGCGCTGTACGGCCATATATGCCGCATAGATCGCAGCGGCCTGTACATCCGCGCCCTGCAGGGAGGAGTATCCTACCTCAGCCGCGATCACGCCACGCGGCTGTCCCTTGGTATTTAAGAATGCCGGCTGGGACAGATAATTCGAAACCGTAGACAGGTTCTCGATGGTCACCATCCGGTTGTTCTTGACCAAAGAGCTGTAGTTTGCAGTGTTTGCCCAGAACTTCGCATAGGTCAGCGGTACCGGATGCGGATGGAATGCCATCGCCCAGTCGATGTTACCCTCTGCCTTGATCTGGTTGTTAAAGCTGTTCAGGAAATCCTTTACGTCGATCACGCAGTAATGCTCCCAGTAGTTGGCCGGGTGGTTACGATCCCAGTTCTGATCCATACAGATCATAACACGCGCATTGGCATCCGCACTCTTGATCGCATTGTATGCCACACGGAACGCCTGTACATACTCACGAATGTACTGTTCATCGCCAACGTAAGCAATATAAGCCCACTTACGAACGTTCACTTCGTTACCGATCACGTAATCCTGTCCCGGGCCGGTCAGTGCCACCTGATGCATAATGTTTGCCATGGTGGTGATACCGTTCATATCGCTGGCATTCAGCATATACTGGAACGGCTTCTTGTCCACATCGTGAGACCACGGTGCGTGAGAGTCTGCCGCATTGGCCAGCGGGTGCTTCAGCGCCGGATTGGTACCATAGTTGTTGAACTGCACGATCTTTGCGGTACCCAGTGCATAGGAATCGCTGTACTGCAGAGTATCAATGTTGTAATTGGCAAAAATACCCTCCGGAGCCTTTGCCGGGTATGCCACACGCGGTTTGGTAGCGGTTGCCAGCAGTTCCGGATTCAGGATGTACTGCGCACTGCCTGCCATCACCTTCTTGCCGCCCTGTGTCACACCGAATGCATACTTCAGATACAGACCGGATGCCGGAAGCGCAAACTTTGCGGTCGGATTTGCAGACAGTGCCGTTGTTGCGATCGGTGCACGGTCTGCCGGGATCGCATACTCAAACGGTGCCAGCGCATACACGGATAACACCCCGTCATCACTCGTCGGTGCCTTTGCCAGGTTCAGCGTCAGCTGTACATTGTTCTTGTCCGTCAGATATGCGCCCACGCCGGTTGTTGCGACCGGAGTCGTCGTCGCTGCGCCTCCGTTGGCTCCCGCATACGGAAGTCTGCCTTCTGCCTTTCCTGCCAGCAGATAATGCTGATAGAGAATGGTCGCATCCGTCCCCAGAGCTGCTGCCACATCCGGATAGGTTGATGCATAAAACTCCGCATCAAAAGTACCTCCGTCCGGCATGGTCTGCGGTGCCGCAAACGCAGGCATCGCATTTCCGGCCAGAACGGTCAATGCTGTCGCAAATACCGCGATCAGCTTTTGGATCCTTCTTTTCATACTATCTCTCCTTTCGGTTATCTCGTCGGTTTTTATGGACTCTTTTCATGGAAAAACCACAAATCCATTATAGCAAAAAACCCCTTTTTATTCAAGGGGCTTTCTTTGTACTGATGCCTGCAGGCTTCACGGTCACCGGAGGATCTGCCCCCAGTCCGTGATCCCGATCACCTGTTTTGCCCACACATCATAGGCATAGGCCGCCGGTCCGTCCATATTGTCATACACATACTGCGCCATCGGGGTAAAGATCCCGTCGATATCCTCCTGCGGATCCTGATTGATCACGATCGTCTCCACATACGGATTGCGGAGGATCGCCACATAGGCGGCATACACCGCTGCTCCCTGCACATCCGCTCC
The DNA here is from genome assembly GCA_017634975.1 of Lachnospiraceae bacterium. GTDB lineage: Bacteria > Bacillota > Clostridia > Lachnospirales > Lachnospiraceae > NK4A136. The sequence continues at coordinate 2,126 of JAGBMJ010000099.1, forward strand.
CTGGTTGGCGGAATAGGTCACCTCCGTAGCCATCACGCTGCGGACCTTCCCTCCCGCATCCAGAAACTCTTCCTGCTTGAGCAGATCCGTTACCACGGACAGGTTTTGTATCGTAACGATACGGTCATCGTCGATCAGGGATCGATACGGTTCGCTGTTGTCCCAAAACTTCGCATTCGTAAGCGGTGCCAGATGCGGATGATAAGCCAGCCCCCAGCCGATGTTTCCCTCTTCCCGGATCATCTGATTGAACCGGATCAGGAAATCCCTGGAATCGATCACGCAGTACCGTTCCCAGTCGTCCTCCGGATGATCCCGGTTCCAGTCGTGATCCAGACAGATAAAGACACGCGCATTGGCATCCGCACTCTTGATCGCATTGTAGGCCACGCGGAATACCTGCATATATTCACGGATGTACTGCTCTTCGTCCACATAGGAGATGTAGCACCACTTACGTACATTCACTTCGTTACCGATGATATAATCCTGCCCCGGACCGTTCGATGCCACCTCATGCATGATCTTTGCCATTGCCCGGATCCCGTCCGGATCCGATGCATTCATCATATACTGGAAGGGCTGCTTGTCCACATCATGCTCCCAGGGTGCATGGATGTCTTCCGCATCTGCCAGCGGATGCCGCAGGACCGGATTGGTACCGTAGTTGTTAAACTGTACGATCTTTGCGGTACCCAGCACATAGGAATCGCTGTACTGTTTCAGATCGATATGGTAATTTGCAAACATTCCTTCCGGCAGTTTGGCCGGATAGTCGATCCGCTCTTTCGTATGCGTGGCGAGCAGTTCGGGATTGCAGATGTATTTCACCTGCAGGTTCGCACCATACTTTCCGCCCACGGCATATTTTTTGTACAATCCGTTTTCCGGCAGCACAAAGCTTGCCCGCTTGACGATCGTATCGGAAGGCTGCGACCAGTCCGATGCATAAAGCATCAGCTTTGCAACGGGTGCCCGGTCTTTCGGCACCTCGTTCTCAAACGGCTCCAGCGCATAGATTTCCACGGTGCCGTCCTTCCCCAGTGCCTTACTCCACTCGGTCCTGCCCGCCGTGATCAATATCGTTACAGTATGATCATCCACCAGATATACTCCGTCTGCCGCTACGGCATTCCCGAAACCGGCGGATACACTCCGGATATCCCCGCCCAGAACGTACCATACCATCGCAAATGCTGTGAACCATTTTACGATACGCCTTACCATGCTTCTGTCATTCCTTATCTTCTCCCTACAAAAATCCCTCCGGCGGTTTCGCACCGGAGGGATTCCCAAAAATGCTCTTCTTACTTATGAATTAAACTTGAATTCGGCAAGTGCCAAATTGTGACATGGTTGCTCAACCGGATTCCGGTATATTTGGGAGAAATCCGATATCTCCACCGAAAATATAGTGTTTCGACGTACCTTAATAAGGCGGTCACTGCTATGACCACCACGGCA
>JAGBMJ010000100.1 GCA_017634975.1 Lachnospiraceae bacterium
TAGATCGTATTTCTGTCCTTCATCGTATCTGCCCAAGCTGAGAAACCAAGGCGTCCGCCGGCATTAAAGATTGCGGAAACTGTGGAAATGATACCTACGTATGCAGCCAGGCCGACACACTTCACGATCATCTTCTCCTGGCTGATGAGCGCCAGACCACAGGTGATGTTGATGTAAAACATTACCCAGATACCGATATAGTTGGTGATCGGCTTGGTCTTCAATACTTCCATAATGCTCGGTTTTGCATCCTTGCCCTGCGGCTCAACCCATCCGGCCGGCTTTGCAAGAAGCAGATGGCCGATGAACATCATCACGAAATAAACGCCTGCCAGGATCAGGAACATCTTGTAGATACCGCCGTCACCCAGATTATCCAGCATCGCCTGCATGATGGGGCTGGCGATGGCCTTTGCCGCACCGAAGCCTGCTACGGCCAGACCGGTTGCCAGACCTTTACGATCCTGGAACCAGAGCATCAGCGTCTTGACCGGAGACAGATAACCGGTACCCAGACCGACACCCATGATAAAGCCGTAACTGATATAAATACCGATCAATGCGACCTTGCTGCCCTGATGCTGTCCACCATAATAGATGAAATAGCCGGTCAGTGCCATACCAAGTGCAAAACAGATTGTTGCGATCAGTGAAGACTTGTGAATATCTTTTTCTACGACATTGCCCAGGAATGCAGCGGACATACCCAGGAAGAAGATGGCAAAGGAGAATGCCCATTCCGTATCCGCTTTTGTAAAGCCAATATAATCTGCGATCTCCTGTGAAAAGATCGACCAGCAATACACCGTACCGATACTGCAGTGCAGCAGCAGTGCCGGGATGGCTGCCCGGACCCATTTGTTCGCCCGCCATCCGCCGGACTTTTCCGTAGTTTCACTCATGTTTCCTTACCTTACCCTTTCCGAGATATTGTTAATAGCACGGTTTCCCCCGAAACCGCTCCACACAAAACCACACAATATGATATTCCATTCTCCCGGAAAAAGCAAACACTTTTTTATACGCACTCGCACGTAAGGAAATCAGCCGCTAAAGCGGCACATGCCCGGCGCAACTCAGCCGGAAAATTTTGCCTTGATCTCGTTATACTTCTCTGTTGTCATCAGTGCTGTTTCGTCAATATCCTTCAGCTTCACGGTATAGGTCCAGCGCCCGTATACTTCCAGCTTCCGGATCGCATCAATGCGTATGATGTAGGATTTGTGGCAGCGCAGGAACTTTGCCGGATCCAGTTTTTCTTCCAGGGAAGACAGCGACTGTGTCGTCAGAAAAACATCGCTTCCCGTAACGATCCTGGACATCCCATCCGTCCGCTCGATCATCAGAATATCTTTCGTGTCGATCAGATCGATCTCTTCCTTTCCTCGTATGATCAGTTTATCATAGGAAGGTTCCGCCTTTTCTTCCGCAGCCTTCCCCTCCGACATACTCCGGATCCGCTTCAGGGTCTTTCCGATCCGTTCCAGGTCAAAGGGCTTCACCAGATAGTCAAAGGCATAGATTTCGAAGGCATCCGCCATATATTCGCTGTGTGCCGTGGCAAACACGATCTTCACCTTCGGATCCACTTCCGTAAGCGCCCTGGCACACTCCAGTCCGCTCTCGCCCCCCAGATCGATATCCATAAAGACCACTTCCGGGCGGACCCGTATAAAATCACTGATCGCAGTCGCAAAATTACCGCTCGCCGCTACTACTTTACAGCCTTCCGTCCGCTCGATCATCTTCGTCAGGATGTTACGGATCTGTTCTTCGTCTTCCACCACCATTACTCGGATCATATACGTTATCCCCTCCCATGCGCAGAACTGCCGGGATCCTCCGCGGATCCCGACAGCCGGTCATTTCAGTCTTTCTTGTTTTCCAGATAACTCTTCACGCCGCTTCCGATCTCATTCTTCATCTTGGTGTCAGCCTGTACATTCTTCATATTGTAGTAATCCAGCACTCCGAGACTTCCGGAACGTAATGCCTCTGCCATCGCGCGCGGCACTTCGGATTCTGCCTTTACCACTTCCGCACGCATTTCCTGCTCCAGAGCGACTGCCATTGCACGTCTTTCCTCGGCCTTTGCCTGTGCGATCTTGGTATTGGCTTCTGCCTGCAGGCTCATCAGGTTTGCGCCGATGTTTCTGCCGATATCGATATCCGCGATGTCAATGGAGATGATCTCGTAGGCCGTACCGGAATCCAGACCTTTTTCCAAAACCACTTTGGAGATGTCATCCGGATTTTCCAGCACACTGCTGTGGGTCTGTGCCGAACCTACCGTTGTAACGATGCCTTCACCGACTCTGGCCAGTACCGTTGCCTCACCGGCACCACCGATCAGGCGGTCGATATTGGTTCTCACCGTCACACGCGCCTTGACCAGCAGCTCGATACCGTCTTTTGCCACTGCCGAGATCACCGGTGTTTCGATGACCTTCGGGGTAACGCTCATCGTTACGGCTTCAAACACATTACGTCCTGCCAGATCGATCGCGGATGCCTGCTCAAAGGAAAGATCCATCCCTGCGCGTTCCGCTGCGATCAGTGCATTGATCACGTTGTCTACATCACCACCTGCCAGATAATGTGCTTCCAGCTGGTTGGTCTTTACATTCAGACCTGCCTTAGTCGCCTTGATCATAGGTCTTACGATCTTGGCCGGCTGTACACGGCGGAGCTTCATTCCCACCAGAGTGAAGATCCCGATCTTTACGCCGCTGGCCACGGCGGAGATCCACATTCCCACCGGTACCATTGAGAAAAATACCACCACTACTACGATCACTAACGCTGCTACCAAAGCGATCGGTCCATCTGCAAATAATAATGCATTCATATATCTCTCCTCCTCTTCCTGTTACTGCTCTGAATAGTTACTCAGCCTTTACAATGATCCGGTGATTTTTGATCTCCGTGATCACAAGTGCCGAACCTTTTTTGATGAAATCATTGGATGACTCGATATCGAGTTTTACTCCTTCAAATTCCCCTTTGCCCGAAGGCCTCAGATCCGTCACAGCCGTTCCGTTTCTGCCGATCAGAAATTCCATATCTTCTTCATCAATGAAGGCGTTTTTTCCCGACAGATCCGTGTCCAGCTTGATCGGTGATTTGATCTTCTGGGAGTTCAGCAGGATCATACTGATCACCAGCATCACCGCGATCAGTACCATCGCGACCGCTCCGACGATCACTCTTTCTGTGGTAGTCCTCCCTGCAAGAAAGATACCGATCACCGTAAATACGGTTCCGGATATCCCCGGCAGTCCGAACCCCGGCATATAAAACTCCACTCCGATCAGGAGTATGCCGATGAGTAGTACTACCACACCTAAAATCTGAATTCCGGTCATTTTCATCCCCCTCCTTTCCTGTTGTGCTTGTTGATCTCAACGGTAAATACCGTTTCTTTTTCCTCTGACTTCAGATCGATCGTTCCTCCGTTTTCCCCCAGGATCTCGGAAACGATCGCCAGTCCCATTCCGTGTCCTTCTTCCTTCTTTGTGGAAAATCCTTTTTTAAAGATCTTCTCCTGCAGATCTTCCGGGATCTGCGGTCCGTTATCTTCTATATAAAATACGTACTTCTCCGGCGTTTCCGTGATGTCCACCCGTATCTTTTTCTTTTCCTGTCCGCTCTCTTCCAGCGCCCTTACCGCATTGTCGATCAGATTGGAAAGCACTTTGCACAGTTCCCAGTCCTCGATCATAAGATGCTTTAAATCCGACTTTACTTCGATGAGGAACTCCATTCCTTTGGCGTCCGCCTCTGCCGATTTTGCCGCCAGCAGTGCGTTGATCGCGGGCTTTGAGGTCTTGATCGCTTTTCCGGTCTTCAGCAGTTCCTTGTATACCTGCCGGAGATATTCATTCATTTCCTCGTATTCTTCCAGTTCCATCAGCCCGTAGACGATCTGCATATGGTTCAGATAATCGTGCCGGTCCATCCGGAGTTTGTCGTTCAATGCACTCAGATTGTTGATGCTCTCTTTCAGCGACTCTGTCCGGTTCAGCAGCCGGATATAACTCCTTACCAGGATCACGATACATCCGAGCAGGATCACCACCAGGATCACCAAGAGCAGTATGTTGAATGTTTTATCTCCCACGTTTGCCTCCCGTCTGGTGTCTATGATCGCATCATAACACAACCGGCCTCCAAAACAATCCATATCGTCTCAATCATACAAAAATCCGTCTGAAATGTCATTAAAAAATGAGCGTCCTGCAAGCAGAACGCTCATCACTCTCTTTAATACGGACTGTCAAATTCCTTTTGTGCTTTTTCTGCCGCCTCCGCAAGGGAAAGTCCCGCAAATGCCTGCGCTCCGAGGATCCTGCCGGATTTTTTATCATCCAGAAAGGCCCCGATCACAATGCCCGGGATCGCGCTTTCCGGCGCGTTCGGCGCATTCGGTCCGCCCAGGTCCGTACGGCACCATCCCGGATCCGTCAGGTTGATCATCACATCCGTCCCCTGCACGGTCTTTCCGAGATCGATCGTGATCTTATCCAGCGCCGCCTTGCTGGCCGAGTATCCCGCCTGCTCCGGCTCCAGCCGGATACCGCTGGTAGTATTTAAGATCCGTCCGAAGCCGCGCTCGATCATCTTCGGCATAAAGTGGTAGCAGATCATCGCCGGCGCAATGGTATTTACGTTAAAGCTGACCAGATAGTCCTCTACCGGAGTGGTAAAATACTCAGTGCGGTATGCGATCTGCAACCCGGCATTGTTCAGAACGATATCCACGGTCACGCCCAGTGCATCAATCTCCGAAAGCATCTTTTTCACCGCTGCCAGGTCATTTAAGTCCGCTTCCACTTCATGAACCGATACCCCCAGGGCCTCCGCTTCCTGCCGGATCTTCTTTGTGTGTTCCACGCTCCGGCTGTGCAGGATCAGATTGCATCCCTGCTCCGCCATAAACTTTGCCGAAAGATACCCGATCCCTCTGGCCGCGCCCGTGATCAGTGCCCACTTTCCTTTTACTGAAATCATGTCGATGATCTCCTTCCTTTTTTATTTGAGGAAATCATAAAACAGACCGGGCAGTTTCGCTCCTTATTCTATGACCTGCGGGTTATCATATTTTGTGTATAGCAAACGACAAAACGGAAAGAGTTTTGTCGTTTACTATAAAAAAAGATTGAGAGAATATTGATAGTATGATAGAATAGCAAATGTTCGAAAACCGTAACTCTTCGGAACCGTAAGGCTCTGATCAGTTATCGTATACAAGCGGCTATGGCGGAATTGGCAGACGCGCCAGATTTAGGTTCTGGTGGGAGACCGTGCAGGTTCAAGTCCTGTTAGCCGCAGAAATAAAAGGTGAGCCAAGGGGACGGTTCTTATGGCAACAAGATCGAAGATCTTTAGCCATAAGAACCGTCCCCTTGGCCCATAAGAACCGTCCCCTTGGCTCACCCGCGGTTTATCTCACTCCGGGATCGGACGGATCACATTTCGATAGATACGGAGCAGGAAGAACGCGGTCACGCACAAAGACATCAGTTCCGCGATCGGGAAGCACCACCAGATCAGATCCAGTCCGCCGATCTTAGCCAGGATGTACGCTACCGGGATCAGTACCACCAGCTGGCGCGCTACGGATACGATCAGACTGTACACTCCGTTCCCGAGCGCCTGAAATACCGTACCGCCGATGATGCAGAACCAGGCCAGCAGATAATGAAAGGCAATGATCTTTAACGCCGGCACGCCCAGCTCGATCAGGCTGGCTTCTCCGGTATCAAAGATCCGCAGCAGCGATTCCGGGATCAGTTCAAACAGTGCAAACCCGATCAGCAGCAACAGAAACGCATAAAACATACTGAGCTTGATCACGCCCATCATACGCTTCCGCTTTCTGGCGCCGTAATTAAATGCCAGGATCGGTATCATTCCGTTATTCAGGCCGAATACCGGCATAAAGAAGATACTCTGCAGTTTGAAATACACGGTAAATACCGCAACCGCAGCCTCATTCAATTCCGTCAGGATACGGTTCATGGAAAAGGTCATCACCGAACCGATCGCCTGCATGCAGATGGACGGAAGTCCCACCACATACACTTTTTTGATAATGCCCCAGTCCGGGCGGAAGCCCCGCAGATTCACAACTACATACTCATTGTACCTGCGGTTCAAAATGATCGCCAGCACCCCTGCGCAGATCTGTCCGATCACGGTTGCCAATGCAGCACCGGCCACCTTCATCTCCGGCAGCCCGAACATACCAAAGATCAGGATCGGATCCAGGATGATGTTGATCACCGCTCCGGTGATCTGTGTAAACATGGAATAGATCGTCTTTCCCGTCGACTGCAGCAGGCGTTCAAAGATAAACTGCGTATAGACCCCGAACGAACCACAGCATACGATCCGCAGGTACTGTGTACCGTATTCCCGTGTGAGCCCCGTACCTTTCTGCGACGCGATCACCGGTCCGGCCAGAAACACCCCGATCAGAAAGAACAGGACGAAATTGCAGACAGAAAGGAATACACCGTTATTGGCTGCTTTATCTGCCGTTTCATAATCCCGCTCTCCCAGTGCCCTGGACAGGATGGCATTGACACCGACACACAATCCCGTTGCAAATGCGATCAGAAGCATCTGAACCGGAAACGCCATACCGAGTGCTGCAAGCGCCGCTGTTCCCGCCTTACCGGAAGGATCTTCGATCCTTGCCACAAAAAAGCTGTCTACGATGTTATAAAATGCCTGTACCAGCATCGAGATCATCATAGGCAGCGCCATATTGATCAACAGTTTGTTCATGGGCATCACGCCCATTTTATTCTCTACAATTTCTCCCGTATCATTCATCGTTCTTTTCTTCCGTATCCTTATCTTTATTTTTTTCCGCCGGTGGCGCGTCTTCTTCCTCCTCCGCCAGCGACTCCTGCTCTGCCTCCCGCATCGCGATCTCCGCAAAGAGCTGCATCGGATTTTCCGAATCCAGCACCTCATCCGAGAAGGTGATCATCGTATCTCCCCGTTTCTCATCCTGCTGAAATACAAGCAACATCCGGTAACACGGCTGTGCACCGTCCATCGTCACGACCAGCTGGTCCCTGCCATGCTCTTTTCCGTAATACAGTTTCTCATCCGCCTGCTTGATCAGGTCCTCCAGTTCACTCTTGGGCGATCCTTCCACCAGACCGATGGTCATGGTCACGCGCAGTGTATGCGGGCCATAGGTCACACTCAGCCCATGCAGACGATCCACAAACTCTTCCAGCGCGGCTCCCGCATTGATCAGCTGCATATCTTCAAAGATCAGCAGAAATTCCTCGCCGCCCCAGCGTATGGCATGACCGCGGCCACCCATCAGCTCTTTCAGTTCTCCGGCTACAAACTTCAGAACCTCGTCACCGGCATCGTGCCCATAAGTATCGTTCACTTTCTTAAAAAAGTCAATATCTGCGATCGCAATGGCAAACGGCGCACCGGTCTTTGCGGAACGGCGCTGCATATTCCGAAGCTTTGCATTTCCGTACCTGCGGTTATACAGTGTTGTCAGCGGATCGCATTCTACCAGCACACGCACCGCATTCTGCATACGCACGATATCGCTGCCGGTCTGTCCGATCTCATCCCTTCGTTTGAGTACCGCGTCCGGCATGGTATTGCTCAGATTGCCGCCCACCATCCCGGCCAGGAACTGATGGATCTGACCGATCGCGCCGACGATACGGCTGGTATAACGGATGCTGATAAAGCTTGCCGCCAAAAGTCCCAGAAGTGTGATCAGCAGGATCGGTCGGGATGCCCTGGCTGCTTCCCGCTTGATCTCGGCAGAAGTCAGTGCGGTTGCCACCATCCCGGTCAGTGCGCCATCCGTATTCCACAAAGGGATATAGCAGGCATAATACAGCTCTCCCTGGATCTCCACTTCATAATATAATGTTGTCTGTTTCCGCTCCATCTGGGAAGATACCGCCGCATTGATCGCGCTTCCGGCGTAGCGGTTCCCCTGAGCATCCTGCAGCGTTGTCAGTATCCGCGCGTCTTTGAAGAATAAAGAGATGTGCATACCGCTCTTTTCCCGCAGCCGATCCAGGAAGGCAAACTGTTCCGTCAGCTCGGTTTCTCCTTTATACAGGGATACATAATTACCGCCGAGCTGCACCAGCCGGTAATCTCCCGGATACATCTCATCATAACTCTCCGCTACCGCCGAAGCCGTCGCATACAAAGACCGCTGCAGCTCCCCCTGTAAGGAACTTTTCGCCCGCAGGATTGCCGTCGCATCGATGATCACGCACATCACCAGCATCGGCAGGATCGTCCGGATCAATACCGCTCTCTGCAGTTTTCCGATTCTCTGATTTTCTATCTTCATAATCAAGCCTCATCGGATCAGGTGCCCTGATCGCAATAATCTCTGCTTACAGATATGCCGGCTTTGTTTCCCGACGCGCTACAGCCGCCGTGATCAGCACTTCCTTTACCCCCGGCATTGTCGGCACTTCAAACAGCGCATCCTCCAGTATTTCATGCACGACTGCGTTCAATCCTCTGGCACCGATGCTCATCTCGTTCACACGGTCAATGATCACATCCAGCGCCTCGTCCGTAAAGTGCAGTTCCACATTGTCTTCGATCAAAAATTCTCTTTCGTATCTGGATAAGATACTGTCTTCCGGCTCCACCAGCACCCGTTTCATCGTCTCCCGGTCCAGTTTCTTAAGCACGGTCACCGTACTCAGACGCCCCGCCAGTTCCGGTTTCATCCCGTATTCCATCAGATGCTCGGTCTTTAACAGATCCCCGGTCATCTCAAAATCCTCGTCCCGCGATATATCGCTTCCGAAACCGATCCCGCCGTTTACATACTCTTTTTTGACGATCTTATCCAGCCCTTCAAAAGCCCCCGCACAGATAAACAGGATATCCGTGGTGTTCATCAGCAGGATCTCCTGTCCGTTGGACTTGTCCTGGAGCGGCACATCGATATCCGTGCCCTCAAACATACCGAGCAGCTGCCCCTGCAGTTCATTATTGATATCGCCGCCTTTGGAATACAGCTTAGCGGGAATGATCTTGTCAAACTCATCACAGAATACGATCCCGCACTCGGTCAGATCGATATCCTTTCCGGCTTTCAGATACAGATTCAACAGGCTTTCCTCTTTGTTTCTCCCCTTCCAGGGCGTCGCAACGATGCCGCTGAAATCCGAGATCACCACCGGCACCGGCACCAGATCCGTAAGCCGTCTTATCATCTCGGTTTTGCCGCAGCCGGACGGACCGACCATCAGCACGTTGGTCTTGATCAGATTGGCCTCCGGATGTACGATCCGCAGGAAATGATTATACACCGCCGTGCTCAGCACTTCCTTGGTCTCTTCCTGTCCGATCACAAAACGATCCAGGTATTCCTTGATCTTACGCGGCGTATATTCCCGGATAAAGTTTCTGCACTCCTCCATAAACGGCAATTCGGAGCGATTCTTCTCTTCTTCCTGCTTACGCTGCATCTTGATGTTGCGCACCTTGTTCTGCTGATAACGCACCCGGCAAACCGCCAGCTGTCCCAACTCTTCTTCCGCTGTCTGCCGGTCCGCCTGCTCCATCAGTTCAAACTCCATAAAGTCAAAGAGTTCTTCCAGATCATCATTGGTGATCTCGGTCTCCACGACCCTGGCGATGTAAAAGACCGGATCGTTCTTGTACGCCGCTGCTGCTTCGCGGATGATCGCCCAAAACGGAGTGCGATATCCCTTTTCCTTGAAGCTTGCCCCCATCAGCTTGAAGATGCTGTCCAGATTGCGTTCGTTCTCGGGTCTGGTAAGCATGATATAATGTAACATGATGCGCAGATAATCGCAGAGCAGCTGCTCATGAGAAATAACACCGCCGTTTTCTTTGTAAAACGCCAGTCTCTCACGGATATATACCGCACATTCTTCATCCGACCTGCACGCAAAGATCTCCTTCATTTAACTCTCCACCTCCGGCAGCCGGTTTCCGATGCCGGCCTCCTCTGAAGTAATATCTTCTGAAGTAATATCTTCAGAACTAACATCTTCCGTTTCATATAATGCTTCCGCGCCATTTCGGATCACATCCTCGTTGATCACCACACGTTTGAGCCCCTTCATTTCCGGCGCATTATACAATACCTTACGCAGTGCCCTGCCCAGGATGCTCTGCAACGCCCTTGCTCCCACCGGCGTCTTAAGGGCCTCCTGCGCCGCAGCCAGCAGTGCTCCCTCGGTAAAGATCAGCTCCGCATTCACGGATAGCTGCAGTTCCCGCTCATATCGCTCGATCAGATTGTCCTTCGGCTCGGTCAGGATACGGATCAGGTCCTGTTCCGTGAGCCGCTCCAGTACCGCAACCGTCGATACGCGGCCTGCCAGCTCGCGTTTCATCCCGTATTCCATGAGCACTTCATGATTGATATTGTCCCGCACAAAAGACAGGTCCATCTCTTTTTCCAAAGGCGAAAGAAAACCGATATTTCCCGGCATATTCTCCCGCTTCTTTTTGTCCGAACGGATATATTCCTCAATCCCCTGAAACGCCCCTGCAAGAACAAAGAGCATATGGGAAGTGTTCAGCAAAAGCGGCATCCCGTCCGCCTTCAGTTCGATCTCGCTGCCCTCGAGCATCGTCAGCATCTGCGACTGCACATCATCATGGATATTGACGCCGCGTTCCGAGATCGCCGGAAGCAGGAGTTTGTCAAATTCATCCATAAAGATGATGCCTTTTTCCGCATCTGCCTTTTTTCGTCCGGCCGCTTCATACAATTCCAGCAGGATGTCTTCTTTGTGCCGGCCACGGAACTGGCTGGCTCCCAGAGAGGACACATCCGTAAAGACCATCGGATAATCGACGATCTCCCGGATCCGGCGCATGATCTCGGTCTTGCCGCAGCCGGAGGGTCCGATCAGCAGCACCACATTCGGAGCGAATTTCAGTTCCGGATGCCGCAGGCGCTTTCCATGTCCGTACACTGCCGTACATACCGCCATCTTGGCATCGTTCTGTCCGATGATATAGTCGTCCAGATACGCCTTCATCTCCGCCGGTTTCTTCCATTGGCTCTGCGATGCACCATCCGATGCTTTCCGCAGATAGGTGCGGCGCAGACGTGTGATGCGTCCGAGCACGTTCCGCTCCCGGCTGTTCATTGATTTATCTACCGCTTTGCGAAGGGTATCTGCTTCCAGAAAATCCAGGATAAACCCGGCCCGTTCTCCGAAGATCTCCGTCGAATAGGCCAGATCCTCCTCCAGCTTGTCCAGGACATGCAAAAGCGAACGCATCTGCGGCATGATGCGCGAGTCCTCGATCACCCGGAAACACAGGATCTCCAGGTAACTTAGGGCTTCCGCATCCACGATCTGCACATCATCACAGACCAGCGTCAGCCGCTTGATCATATAATCCGAGAGATCCTTTTCGAGCATGGAATTGTCCAGCAGCTTATTCCCGGCGGCGCCGATCGGCATGCCGAACATCTTGTTCTTTTTTTGTATTTCCTGAAATATATTGATCATGTTTTTTCTGTCCCATAACCGATTACAACAAGAATATTTTACGCTTTTTTGCGCAAAGTTGCAAGTTTTGCTCACTCCGGAAGGGTCAGATAAACTTCCCTCTTTATATATCCGCTAAGACACTTTTCTCTTGCTTTTACGATAAGGCTGCGGTTCTTGTGAAACCGGACAAAAACGGAGGACATCCGGATACAGATCCGGTCCGTTTCGCAGCGTTCCAGGATATCCCTGCCCAGCTCGATACTGTAGCTGCTCCCCTTCTCCGAACGGATGCTCCTTCGACCCAGCCGTTTTTTCCTGCCATCAACGCAGATCGTATCCACTTCCGCCATCGCAAACAGATAAACCAGCCCGGCATAGATCCCGGCCACACCACCCAGGCAGCCGGTAACCGCCGCAGCAGCAGCCACGGTTTTCTTTACGGCAAGTCTTCTTTTGATACGAAGCTGCTCCTCCGTCTCTGCCTGCTCGATGGTCTCTGTTTGCTCTGCTTCCGCCGATGATGCGTTCGCCACCGGGATCTGCACTGTCTCCGGGACTTCTGCCGGTATTGTCAGCATTGCCGGCTCCGGGCACACTTCAATTCCGGGAGCTCCTGCCTCTTCCGGTCCCTTCCCCGGCTCCTCCCGTTGGCTGTTTTGCTCCCCGCCATCCTGTCCCGTCGGCTCCCCGGCATCGGATCCGTCGGCAGGTCCCGGTCGGTCCAATTCTTCCGATTCTTCCGATTCTTCTGATGTTTCCTCGTTCTCTGGCTCTTCCTCTGCCTCTTCCCACTCGATTTCTTCGGGATCTGCTTCCCCGGAAAGATCCTGCCATTCTATGTTTTCCGTCTCTTCCGCCGGTTCCGGTATTTTCTCCGGATCTTCTTTCGCTTCCGGCGCTTCTTCCGTTTTTTGCGCATCCCCCGGCTTCTCTTCCGGTTCCGGCGCTTCTTCTGACTCTTCCTCCGGTTTCGGCGCTTCCTCCGCTTCTGACTCTTCCTCCGGTTCCGGCGCCTCTTCCGGCTCTTCCTCCGTTTCCGGCGCTTCTTCTGCATCCGGTTCCCGGATCACGTTCTCTTCTGCGCTCTCCGTTTCTTCTTTATCGCTATTCCCTGCCCCGTTTTCTTCCGGACGAATTCCCCCTCCCTTTCCCTCATCGGATCGATCCGAAACCGGCGTTGGGGTCGGTGTGGCCGTCGGGGTCACGGTTAGTGTCACGGTCGGCTTGGCCGTCGGGGTCACGGTTGGCGTGGCCGTTGGCATCACTGTCGGCGTCGCCGTAGGTGTCACAGTTGGCGTTACTGTCGGCTTGGCCGTCGGGGTCACGGTCGGCATCACTGTCGGCGTCGCCGTAGGTGTCACAGTTGGCGTTATTGTCGGCGTGGCCGTCGGGGTCACGGTTGGTGTCGCCGTCGGGGTCACAGTTGGTGTCGCCACCACCACTTTGCCTATCACCATATTCAGGACCGGATCTTCGATATCCCACCGCCACTCACCGGCCGGCTTCCCCCACTCATCAAAAACAACGCCTCCGTTCAGCGTATATCCTCTGTACTCTTCCCCTTCCGGCAGGTCCGGAACTGCGACCGCTTCATATTTCTCCCCATACACCGCCTCAAAGGACTGATCCGGTGTTCCATCCTCATCCGCATCCATCCCATAATAGACCGTATAGGTTTTGGGGATCCAGGAAGCATACAGATTCATGACCGTATCTTCAATATGAGAGTCCTCGCCGACAGGATCCCCGTACGCATCATAGTACTGCGTATCACCGTTATAGAAGCCATCAAAGCGATACCCTGTCTGTTCCGGTACGACAACCGCCGGCCATCGGCCTCCATAGGCCATCTCTTCCTGCTGCAGCATCCGGTCTCCGTCAAAAAAACGAAGCGAGATCGGAAATAAAAACTCGCTGTACTCCGGCCCGGCAGCGCCGGCTGCAGTCCGCACTGCAGGCAATAAGGCTCCAAAAAACATCGTACCGGCAAGACATCTCATGAAACCTTTTCTGTTACTTTTTTTCATTTGGTTTTTCCTCCTTGATCTTATCGGAGGATAGCCGATCGACAGTTCCCGACTGTCTTTTTGAAAATCAGATTGTGCGAGAATGACAATATCATATCCGGCTCCTTTTGTCCAGCACGAAATTTTTATCGCACTATTATCCATTGTCTGCTATAATATTCTTATGTAACTCAATTCGAACAGTTACACGCAAACTTATATTCATCATCCTGTGATAAAAATATTTCCGATGGAGGAACCGGCAATGGCAAAGATGAAAACCGTGGTTTCGTTGGGCCACGAAGCATTGGGTACCACGACACTTGAACAGATGGATGCGGTAAAACATACCGCAAAAACGCTGGCAGATCTGGTAGAACAGAATATGCAGCTGATCATTACCCACTCAAACGGCCCACAGGTCAGCATGATCCATAAAGCGATGACCGAATTGCGCCGAGTCTATATCGACTATACCCCTGCGCCGATGTGCGTCTGCTCTGCGATGAGCCAGGGCTATATCGGTTACGACCTGCAGAATTCGCTCCGTTCCGAGCTGTACAGCCGCGGCGTAGCTGTTCCTGTCAGCACAATCCTGACACAGGTGACCGTAGATCCCTATGATGAGGCCTTTTATGAACCGCAAAAAGCCCTCGGCCGTTATATGTCCAAAGAAGATGCAGAACAGGAACAGCGCAAAGGCAACTATGTCACGGAAGTTCCCAGTAAAGGCTTCCGCCGTGTCGTCGCTGCTCCGAAGCCGATCGATATCGTAGAGATTGACGCCATCCGTACCTTAAGCGATGCAGGACAGATTGTGATCGCCTGCGGCGGCGGCGGTATCCCCGTGATCGAGCAGAACCACATCCTGAAAGGTGCCTCTGCCGTGATCGAAAAGGACAGCATTGCAGGAAAACTTGCAGCCGATCTGGCCGCAGAACAGCTGATCATCTTCACCGGAGTGGATCACGTCTATACCGGTTTCGAAACCGATCATGCCGCCCCCATTGAAAAAATGACCTGTGAAGAAGCAAAAGCTCTGATCGAGAAAGAGGAATTCGGTAAGAATAATATGCTTCCCAAGATTGAAGCTGCGATCTCCTATCTGGAAGCCGTACCGAACGGCCGCGTATTGATCACTTCCCTGGAGAAGGCTTCCGATGCCCTCAAAGGAAAGAGCGGTACCCTGATCACAAAGTGAACAGCCGTTACCGTGTAACGATACTTTCGTAACCATTCACCGAATGCAACATAAAACAGTTCCGTAACCCTAGGGGGACGGAGCTGTTTTTTTGATCAGCAAAACCATTTTAACCATCCGGATATGGATTTTATGTTACCTCAACCGTATTATCCTTCCTTTCTATGGATTTTAGCATGTCAAATCAGGATTTGACGTCATACGTTTACATAATTTGTTTTTATGCAATACACGCAGATCCTTCTCAAATCTCCTTCCATATACCCCCATGACTAAAAAAGTCAATTGTTGACTCCAAGGCATTTTCACGATTTATTATTCGTTTATATTTTATGTTTTCTCGAACTTTGAACAGCTTTATTAGCTTAACATAAATCTAAAGACTCTGTCATGGATCTCAAAGAACGGAGCTACTACTCTCTTTCGACTGTGCTTTCCCACTCCTGTTTTCTTCGATATCTATTTACATAACATGTTCATATTGGCATTTATGGTTACGAAAACCGAATCTGACAGTCTACATAAATAATATTGTATCCGGATTTTTCCGGTAGACATAATCTTTATAATCATAGTTCGTTTACATAATTGTTTTGTTTGCAATTTGTCATATATTTTTCAGATTGCTTGATATAGAGTTCTCTTGCCATTATTAAATCACAATTTTATTATGAGATTATAGGTTTACATAATATCTGTCAGTATTTACCACTGTTCGAGATTCTGATTCTCCCTTGTTTACATACTTCTTTCTCCTTCGCAGTTACCATAATACTTTCTGCCTCCCATTCGGTAACATAAATATTTTATATTTCACCCGCCTCATCAAATATATATATCAGATCAACAAAAAAATCCGCTGCACATAGATGTGAGCGGAAAAAGTCAAGGCGTTGGTACCGGATCATTTTGTTTCCGGATCAAATATCCAGTCCGGAAAAATCAACCGTATAATCTTCATAAATCCCAACCTGTATTTGATCTTTAAATGTATATTCCTTAATTTCATTTGTTTCATAACGAAAAACCCGTATGGTTTCCGTTTTAGGATCTATGATCCAGTATTCCCGGACACCACACTTACGATACTTTTCCATCTTAATAAAACAATCATATTTTTTAGATGACGGTGATATTATTTCCAAAATCCAATCCGGCGCCCCATGGCATCCATCATCTTTCAATTTGGCAGTATCACATATTACAGAGATGTCGGGTTCAACAAAATTTTCATCATCATCCTCTAAATACACGCCAAAGGGTGCAGGATACACTTCACATTTTCCCTTTTTCTCACGTATATGGTTATTAATGTCTGTGACAAGCCAGGATATGATTTTCTGATGAGCGCGATTGGGCGGTGCCATCATATACATATCACCATCGATCAATTCAGCACGCAAACCATGCGGCAATTTTTCAATATCCCGGATCGTACATTTGGTATCTTCCATCTTCAATGCATCCATATCCAATCCCTCCGTCGCTATTTCAATTATACCATACCGGTGTAGTGTTTCAATGACATTTTGAGCTAAAAAAACCGAGGGAGGTATCTGAATGCCTTATTCTGCACCGCGAACGATGATCTCCGGCGCACCCTTGCCTTCGAGATAATCGCGTGTGATCGTCACCGTACCGATATTGTCGTCCTTGGGGATCTCGTACATAATATCGACCATATACTCGTCAAGGATCGAGCGAAGCGCACGTGCTCCGGTCTCTTTTTTGATGGCCTTTTCTGCGATGAGCTCCAGCGCATCATCCGCAAAGTTCAGCTTCACTTCATCCAGCGCCAGCAGTTTCTGGTACTGTTTCAGGATCGCATTTTTCGGCTCTTTCAGGATACGCACCATCATCTCCTGATCCAGCCCTTCCAGAGCACAGACCATCGGAAGACGCCCTACAAATTCCGGGATCATGCCGAACTTGCGGATATCTTCGGTTTCGACCTTCTGCATGATCTTCTTGCTTTGGTCATCCTTGTCCGCCAGTTCTGCGTGGAATCCGATGCCGCCACTTTTATTTAATCTGTTTTTAATTATTTCTTCAATCCCCGGGAATGCGCCGCCGCAGATAAACAGAATATTGCGTGTGTTCACTGTGGTCGTGGGTACCATTGCATTCTTGGAGGATGCACCGATCGGCACTTCGATATCCGATCCTTCCAGTAGTTTGAGCATTCCCTGCTGCACCGATTCGCCGCTCACATCCCGGGAATTGGTGTTCTGCTTCTTGGCGATCTTATCGATCTCGTCGATATAGATGATGCCCTGCTCTGCTTTGTCAACATCATTTCCGGCTGCGGCAAGCAGCTTGCTCACAACGCTTTCGATATCGTCACCAATATAGCCGGCTTCGGTCAGAGATGTTGCATCCGTGATCGCCAGTGGAACATTCAAGATCTTTGCCAGCGTCTGTACCAGATAGGTCTTGCCACATCCGGTCGGGCCGAGCATCAGCATATTGGATTTCTCGATCTGGATCTCATCCATGGTATTGGTCGCGATCCGCTTATAATGATTGTAGACCGCAACGCTCATGATCTTCTTGGCTTTTTCCTGTCCGACCACATGCTCATCCAGCATCGCCTTGATCTTGTGCGGCGCCGGGATATCTTTCAGTTCGATCAGCGGCTTGTGCTCGCCTTTTTCCTTCTTTTTCACTTTTTGCCGTCCGCCGAATCCGAAATCAAAGGGCAGGTCTGCAAAATTGACGAAACTTACTTTCGGTATACCGTTTCCGGGCTTTTTTTCCTCTTCTTTGTTCTCCGGATCGTCCGTCTCACTTTTCTTAAGTGCCTCTGTATCGTCCGCCTTTCCCGCTTCCGGATCATCGTCTTTCTCCGTTGCAGAAGCACCGTCTTTTTGCGGATTTGCCGCCCCGTTTTTGATCATATCCTGATTAAACATTCTCGGATCCATCTGCATCGTCGAGGGATTATACATACTCATCACCTTCGACCAGTCTATGGCACCGGCTCCGTTCATCCCCCCCATCTGTGCATCGATCATATCCGAAAGCTTGTCCATGCACTCCGGGCAGATATACATATTCATCGGCATACGTACCAGCTTGCCCGCCTGACTCTCCGGTCTGCGGCAGATGCTGCAGATTTCTTCATAGCCGTCTTTATTGTGATCGCGATCACTCATTTAAGTTCCTCCGTTCATTTATTTCTGGTTTGCCCCTCATCCGCCATAATAATAACAAAAAATTCTGCCCGTGTATAGCGCACGGACAGAACTTTCCTTTCCAACGTTACTTCCATCCCTTTATTTTCCGGACACCAGCCATTCAATTGGTCCTGCCCAGTGTACTCTTATCTCCCAGAGTGATCTCCAGTGTCATTTCATGATAGCCGTTTTTGGCAGGCCGCTCGATCTCAATCTCTACCGTAGCCCCTTCTTCGTAGTACATCAACAGGCGCTGCAGCTGTTCCATCGAGCTCACCTTCTGCCCGTCAAACTCCGTAATATAGTCGCCGCGCTGCAGCCCCGCTACCTCTGCTGCCGACCCCGCATTCACGTTTGCCACATACACGCCCTCCGGATAACCGTAAAAAGCGATCTCCTGACTGGTCACGGTCGCTCCGGTGATCCCCAGATAACCGCGTTCCTCTTCATCCACCAGCGTCCTGGTGGTACGCTGCATCAGATCCTCGATGATCGGCTTCGCCGCCGAGATCGGGATGGCATAGCCCATACCCTCTACCGAAGATCCGCCGATCTTGTTGGAGTTGATGCCGATCACTTCCCCGCGGATATTCAACAGTGCTCCGCCGGAGTTACCCGGATTGATCGCGGCATCCGTCTGGATAAAGGTACCGGAAGTGTTTTCCATATCCATCTCGCGATCCAGTGCACTGATCACGCCGGTGGTAACGGACTGTCCGTAGCCAAGCGCATTACCGATGGCGATTGCCGGTTCCCCGACCTTCAGCGCATCAGAATCACCCATACTGGCGATCTCGATGGCATCCAGCGTCTCCGGTGCCAGATCTTCCATCTTAACAGCGATCACTGCCAGATCCATGGCTGCATCCGTGCCTTTGACCAGGGCCTGATTTTCCGTTCCGTCAACAAAATCCACATACAGTTTTTCATTTCCCTGCACTACGTGGTAATTGGTCACGATCAGCAGTTCCTCATCATTCGAGCCAATGATGATGCCGGATCCGCTGGACTCGGTCGGTACCTTGTAATAATAATAACTCTCGTAACCGTTATTGGTGATCGACACAATGGACGGCATCACATTTGCCACCACATCCGTCACATCCGTCACGACCGTGGTTGCTACGTTGGTGGACATCGTCACGTTTTTCTCGCTGTCTTCCTTAGTCGCCGGTGTCGTTCTGGCTACGCTGCCTCTCTCTGTAACAGCCGGAGCTGCCGCCGGTGCCGATTCGATCCAGCCCAGTGCCTCGCCGGCTTCCTGCACGCCGTAAAAACCTGCCGCTCCGAAGCCTCCGAAAAAGATGCCCAGTGCAGCAGCCGTCGCCACTTTTTTCACAAAACCGCCCTTCTTCTTTTTCTTCTCCGGCTGCGGCGGAGCCTGATATCCTTGCGGCGGAATATAACCATTGCTTCCGGAATTGTACGTTCCCTGCATTCTCGGATCATAACCATTTGGCAAACCATTGCTGAACATAAACCATACACTTCCTTCCTCTAAACTGATAAAGACCATCCGGAACCTATCCGTTCCTGATGGTCTTCATTCTAATGATATCCTGTGAATAAAATGTGAAGAAAAGATTTCAATTCTGTGTTGTTTTTATCATCACTTTGTGAAGCAAAATCCTTACTCCAGATGCCCCTTCGCGCGGATCACATCGATCACCTGATCTACGTATTTCTCGCACACCTCGTCGCTGCCCGCTTCCACCATTACGCGGATCACCGGCTCGGTACCGCTCTCACGCACCAGAATGCGTCCTTCATCGCCAAGAGCTGCTGCCACGTCTGCAACCGCCTTTTGCACATCCGGATCGTTCTGTGCTTCCGGTTTGCTCTTAACACGCACATTCTTGAGTACCTGCGGATAGAAAACTACCGGAGCTGCCAGTTCGCTCATCGGCTTCTCCTTTGCCAGCAATACTTCCATCAGCTTCAGTGCGGTCAGAATGCCGTCACCGGTCGTCTCGTATTTCAGGAAGATGATGTGGCCGCTCTGCTCGCCGCCGATGCGGTTGCCGGTCTGCACCATGTTTTCGTAAACATACTTATCGCCGACCTTGGTCTTGTCGTACTCGATCCCGACTTTGTCAAAGGCCTTGTACAGACCGAAGTTACTCATGACTGTGGTCACAACCTTATTGTTCAGCAGCTTGCCGCGCTCTTTCATATACAGACCATAGATGTAGAGGATATGATCACCGGTGATCACATTGCCTTTCTCATCGACGGCCAGGCAGCGGTCTGCATCACCGTCGAATGCAAAGCCCACATCCAGCCCTTTTTCTACAACAAATTTCTGCAGATGTTCGATATGTGTGGAACCGCAGTCGGTATTGATATTGTAGCCGTCCGGTGCATCGTTCATCACATAGGTCTTCGCGCCCAGCGCATCAAATACACCCTTGGCGATCTGCCATGCCGCACCGTTTGCCACATCCAGACCTACCTTCACATCCTTGAAGCTGTACTTGGACATCGAGATCAGGTGACCGATATAACGGTTACGTCCGGCCACATAGTCTACCGTACGGCCGATCGCATCACGTTCCGCTACCGGGATCTCCAGATTCCCGTCAATATACTCTTCCACCTTCAGGATGGTCTCTTCATCCATCTTCTCACCGCTGCCGTTTAACAGCTTGATGCCGTTGTCGTAGTACGGATTGTGAGATGCGGAGATCATGATACCGCAGTCAAAATCGTCCACACGGGTGATATAAGCCACCGAAGGTGTCGTGGTCACATGCATAATGTAAGCATCCGCTCCGGAAGCCATCAGGCCGGTGCACAGCGCATACTCAAACATATAGCTGGATCTTCTGGTATCCTTACCGATCACGATCTTGGCCTTCTTGCCTTCCTTTGCGCCATAATACCAGCCCAGGAAACGCCCGATCTTGATCGCATGTTCAAACGTCAGATTTTTATTTGCTTCCCCGCGGAAGCCGTCGGTTCCGAAATACTTACCCATTGTCTCTTTTCCTCACAATCTCTCCGTTATTCTTGTAAATGCTGTTCTCCGGCACCACACCGCGTACGCAGGAGGTCGGATATACATTGCTGTGGCGTCCGACTACTGTACCCGGATTGCAGACGGAATTGCAGCCCACTTCCACATAGTCACCGAGCATCGCACCAAACTTCTTGATGCCGGTCTCCATCTCTTCCGTGCCGTTATGTACCACGACCAGCTTTTTGTCGGACTTGACATTGGAGGTGATGGAACCTGCCCCCATATGGGAATAGTAGCCCAGAATGGAATCGCCCACATAGTTGTAATGCGGCGTCTGTACGTGATCGAAGAGGATCACGTTCTTAAGCTCTACGGAGTTACCTACCACGCAGTCCGCGCCGACCAGTGCTGACCCGCGGATGAAAGCACAGTGACGCACTTCGGTGTTCGGTCCGATGATGCAGGGAGCCCCCAGATAAGCGGAAGGGAATACCTTTGCGGTCTTGTGCACCCATACGTGTTCTTCTCTTTCTTCATACTCATCTCCCAGGGTCGGGCCGAGCTGCAGGATCAGCTCCTTGATGCCCTTCAGCGCCTCCCAGGGATAGGTAAACTGCGAAAGATAATCCTTCGCCAGTGTATGTTCCAAATCATAAAGATCTGCGATCGTATACATCTTACAGCCTCTCTTTCTTCTCGATATCCAGGAAATACTTGTAGGTATCCACCGTCAGCTCCCCGCATGCCTCTTCATCGCAGGCGATGATTGCACCGTTATGCATCTGCAGTGCAGAGCAGGTCCACTTCTGGCTCACGCCGCCTTCTACGGTTGCTGCCAGCGCACGTGCCTTGTTGTGCCCGGAGATCAATACCAGTACTTCCTTAGAATCCGTAACGGTTCCGATGCCGACTGACAACGCCTTGGCCGGTACCTTCTCGGGATCATTTCCAAAGAAACGGCTGTTAACGATGCGGGTATCGGTGGTCAGATCTCTCACACCGGTACGGGAGGTCAGGCTGGTGTACGGCTCGTTAAATGCCAGATGGCCGTCCACACCGATGCCGCCCATGAACAGGTCGATGCCGCCGTAGGATGCGATCTTTTCCTCATATCTTCTGCATTCACCTTCCGGATCGTCGGTCATACCGTTTAAGATATTGATGTTTTCCGGCTTCATATCCACCAGATGATTGAACAGATTGTCGTGCATAAAGTACCAGTAGCTCTGGTCATGCTCTCTGGGAAGCCCCAGGTATTCATCCATATTGAAAGTCACCACATTCGCAAAGGAAAGCTCACCTGCCTTGTTCATCCGTACCAGCTCCTGATATACACCGATCGGGGATGATCCGGTGGGAAGCCCCAGTACAAAAGGCCGGTTCTCTTTGTGTCCGTTGATCTTTGCTTTGATATAAGATGCTGCCCATTTGCACATCTTTTCATAATTATCCTGGATTACAACTCTCATGTATCATTCTCCTCGTATTTTTTCGTATAATTCATTCTGCCTGCAGCAACGGAAGAGCCTTTGTTACAGTCTTGATTCTGTTCTTTGCTCTCTTCCTTTCGATGTCTGCCTCACCGTGACGGCACCCGCCGAATCTTTCGATGGCCGTCATCCTCGTCAACCGCTTACGGTCCCGGCGCTAATGCATACCCCTCTCCTCCATCGGGATATCATTTTATATTGGATTACATAACTATACAATATATGTAAACAAATTGCAAGTTTTCACAAGATATCGCCCTTCTCCCAATACTTCGGATTCATCGTCACCTTCCGTACCACCCACATCGGCAGGCGCTTATAATGCTTCCCCAACTGATAGCCGGCGAACTTAAAACCATTGTTTACGATCATCCCGGGGATCTGCAATGCATTGCCTTTCCGAAACAGGTATCCGGTCATGTTTTTGATCATCTTCACGCCTTCGGAAGAGGATGAGATCCCGCCGAATACTTCCGGGAACTGTGCCTGCGATACTCCCAGATCAAAATTGCGCTGCAGCTGCTGCCAGTTGCCGTAATGATGTGAATGGATCACCCGCGCTTCCGACACATAGGCGATCTTCTCTCCCGCATCCAGGAGATGTCTGGCATTCACCATATCTTCGTTAAAGATCATGTGTTTTTCAAAACCGCCGACCCGCTCATACACCCTGCGGTCATACGCCGCGCAGACATTGGAACAGAAAAACGTTTTGATCCCCAGAACCGGGATATCCTCTGCCGATTTGATCACCGCCTCGGGCGGATAGTTAAAATACCGGGTATAACGCTCCGCCGGTGTCGCATCTTTTCCGGGCAGCTGTCTGGCATAGGCTGCCGCCGCCCGACCTTCCAGCAAGGGCCGCAGCAATGCTTCCACCAGCTTATCATCCACCGGCACCGCATCGTCCGTCATACAGATAAAGTAATCGGCATCGGACAATTCCACGCCCATCCGCCTGGTCCCGCCGTGGTCAAACTCCTCCGCCGTGATATGCCGGATGAGCAGGTTATCGTATTGTTTCAGAAAATCACTGTTACCAAAGAATTCGTCAAAATATGACTTCTCCGTATTGATCAGAATGATCCGCTGCACCGGATAAGACTGCCGGTGCAGACGTTCGATCAGCTTCTTGCATTTTTCATCCGGCTTATACACCGGCACGATCACATCTACTGTTTTCATCTCGTATACGCTCTCATTTTCGAGTTCCATAGAACCTATACATTCTATCATGCCCGACTCTTAAACGCAAACGCCCGGTAAATGCAACGTCATCCGAAAAGCAGACCGACCGCATACCATGATCCTGCTCCGAGCATCGCCCCCAGCAGATTCCATCCGACATCCTGTATCGAGAAATGCCGGAAATTGTGCATCAGCGGCTTGGTCGCCTCATCCAGAATCGTCCAGAGCAACACGGCGATCAGCACCACCAGTTCGTATCCCGGCAGCGCAAACAGCCCCGTCACCATCAGCATCGCAAAAAACAGTATATGTGCTCCCACCCGGATCACACGGTCCGGCAGCTTCAGCACCGATGCGAGCCTCCTGCTCTCATCCCCCGATTTATAACCATCCTGATGGCTCAGAAACACCTCCGCCCCCAGGATCACAACAAACAGTATCTTAAACATAGGCCTATTATAACCGCCAAAACCGCTTGTGGCAACCTTCACGGTCTGCTTATCGCATGGACGCAAAAAACTTCGCCATCGGCTCGATCGTCGAATTCAGATTGTCGATCGCCTGGTTCAGTTTTTCCAGATCGATCGAATCCAGACGCTTCATCGTATCGGACATATTCCCCGTCGCCTGTACGGTGAGCGTATTGATATTCTGTACCGTACCACCCAGATCCGCCTGATTCAGCTCCGCCGTCAGGGTTTCCAGGTTGTTCAGGGAGATCATCGTACTCGCATAGATATTATCCACCTTCGGAACCACATATCCCACCAGCAATAATACTATAAGTAAAATGATGCCGGTAAAGATCGCGCTTAACATCGACATGATAAACCCCAGCTTCTGATACTTCAGCTGGGATTTCTCGGTCAATGCCATCTCCCGGTTATGCTCCTCCACATTCTGCCGAAACTCTGCCCGCTCCTCTTCTGCTTTCAACTCTTCCTTTGTTTCCATAGTATACAAACCGTCCTTTGATCATTTTGCTCTCTACTGTATCACAAGACGTCATTGATGGCAAACTGCGCTCGCTTTATTACTTGACTATCGTCAATCATTTTCTTATAATTATTATAAATAGCTTGTCGATAGTAAAGCATTTTCATTGTCAATATCATGTTGGAAAGGGCCAATTATGTCTGATATTGTAAAAGGATTGCAGGATCTGAGATACCTGAACTGGACCAAAAGCCGCAAGTCATCCGGAACCGCCGGCTCCTTTTTAAAAGCATATGATGACAGCGGTACTGTAAAAAAATATTATAAATTGTCCGATTATGATCCCGTCCGCGGTATCATCGGTCACGAATGCGTGAATGAGATCATCGTCCAAAGACTGCTGCGATTACTCGGGATCGAACATCTGGAATACCGGCTGGTCCACGCATTGATCAATCTGAATGATCACGAGATCGAGACCTACCTGTGCGAATCGGAAGACTACAAGAAAAAAGGTGAAACAAAGATCGCTCTCGAGGATTATTATGCCCTGGAAAAAAAGGAAGGACAGACTCCTTTCGATTTTTGCATCGAGAACGGCTGGGACGAATATGTTTATTATTTGCTGATCACCGATTATCTGATCCTGAATCGTGACCGGCATGGAGCAAACATCGAGGTACTACGTTCCGCAAAAACAAAAAGTATACGCTTAGCGCCGCTCTTCGATCATGGTCTCTCTCTGGTATGCCGCTGCCACACTGCGGACGAGTTGAAACAGTATGATGTCCTGGAAGACAAACGGGTACAAGCTTTCATCGGATCCGGAAGCACCCTGGAAAACCTGAAGCTGGTTCCTAAAGAAATAATCGGTGCACTCCCAAAACTTTCCGAAAACGACTTCGATTCGCTATTTGACGATCTTTTCGAAATCCTCGGAAAGGAATACTGCAAAAAAATACGGGAGATGATCCGGGAAAGGTGGTATAGCCTTGGTAATCTTTGAAATCCGTGACAATATGAATCTTGACAAACGCCTGCTCGGCTATCTGTTCTATTATGAAAGAAGCAGGCGCTTTTTTGCAGAACTGCTCGAAGGCGTGGATGAGTGGGAGGCCCCCTTCATCTTCAGCAGTTTCGTAAAGAAAAATATCCGCAGCATCGATTCCGAATGGTCTATGAAATTTGTACAGCAGCGGATCATACCTGCCGACCGCCAGAATCTCGGCGACATCCTGAAGGCGAATAAGCTCTCCGTATATGACGAATACAAACTGCTGCAACTAAGTGAAGGACGATGCGCCCAGGACGAACTGTTTTTGGTAAAGATCTCTGCAGAAAAGCTGCTCCCGGAGATCGTATCCCGTTTAAAACGGAAAGTTCGCGATGTTCTACCCATGACAGGCCTTAGAGCAACTGTCTTCTTTATGAATGATACCGCCCGGATCATCGACCTCAAAGAACTATGCGGGTCCGATCGTCGATTTGACCACATCTTTCGAAATGAAGATCTGTATCATAATGTCCGGGTATCCCCCGGCGGAAACGGTATTGAGTGGGGCGAAGAACGCTTTCTTCCCGCAGAACGCTTATATACGTCCGGGATCGAATCACCGCTCTGCTATTCCGATTTGCTTGCCTTTGTAAAGAAACGCGTGATCGACACAACGGAAACCACCGAACTGCTGAACTGCTCGCGGCAGTATATCAATCAACTGACCAAAAGTGAAAAAATCTCCCCCCTCAAGAACGGTTCTAATAACAACCTGTTCCTGAAGGCTGATTTGGAAAAGGAATGATAGACCGCTAGCCTTTCTTCTCCTCCTGCATTGCGATCAATGCTGCCGCATATCCGAGAAGCCTGTCTCTCTGTTCCTTCTGCAGCTTGTTGAAATCTGCCACCAATAATCCGGTATCTGTCTCAACATTTACGGTATAGTATTCCTGATTCTTCGTGCGGCTCGCCGCAGGATCCACACCGGACAGCAGCCACTCCGGAGATACATCCAGTGTTTTGCATATCGCCAGGATCTTATCCGATGAAGGGTTCGTCTTTTTCTTCTTCCACTCGCTGATGGTGCTCTGCTGGATCCCCGAACTCTCCGCAAACTCCTTCTGTGTCATGGATAATTGCCGTAATCTCTCAAATATTCTCTCGCTGATTGTCATATTACGCTCCATTTTCATTATACTTCACAATTTTCAGTCATATGAATTGTGGTATAAAACAATATTCCTTACCAATCACATCTTGTCGTAATCCTGCCCACGCACATATAATCACCGTATTATTATGCCCTATCGATTTCACAAGTGTGATGCTTATAATCCGTACCGGTATTCTTGGCATCCTTGTTGTAGTTTATCCCAACCAGGAGAATATTCCCCTTATATGTTTCCAGCCTGTCCGGATACTGCTGTCTCTTGATCTGGGCAATCGCTCCGTCCGCATCCTTCTCATATTTCAGTTCAATGATCAGGACCGGTTTGTCAGCATACTGCGGACGCGGAATATATACCCTATCTGCATACCCTTTCCCGGTGTCCAGTTCCGGCAGCATAGTATAGTACTTCTCCGCAGCATAATATGCATAAAGGATCGCATAACTGAGCGCCGCCTCATCATTGTATGTTTTGTTATCTGCTCTGTTATGGGCTTTCTCTAAAAGCTCCGCCACCTTATCCGTATCTTCCGCCCAGGTAGCTTGAATTAATTCAAGCGAAATCCTGAACGCTTCGAAAGCTGCTACCCATTCACCATCTTTTGTGGCAGCCTTAAACTCGTCCAGTATCTCACGGTTGGGAATATATACCTCACTTTTCTCATCATCAAACCCAAGGTATCCAAGGTGGATCAGAAGAGACAATACATCATCCCTCCCGGTAAATGTAGTCA
>JAGBMJ010000005.1 GCA_017634975.1 Lachnospiraceae bacterium
CATCCTGAGCCAGGATCAAACTCTCTAAATAAGTTCTCTTCCCAGCCAGTTCAAACTGGCTAAAAATCCATTCTTTACTGTTGGTTCGTTAAAACCGTTCTGAAATCTTCCAGAATAAAATTCATTGAAATCTTTCAGGGTTGGATAGCTGTGTAATTATCAAGGTTCTTCGGGCTTTTCAGCCGTTTCCGTCGCTCTCAAGTTTTTGTTCTCTCTTGCGGCGACTTGATTAGAATATCACTTTTCAACTTTCGTGTCAACACTTTTTTTCAATTTTTTTCAAAATCTTTTTTTGTGTTATTTCCGACACCGAAATCAGCGGTATTCTCTCATTTCCGGAGCAAGATCTACTATATAAAGAGTCAACTTATTATGTAAATCAGTCCTTGAAATGAAGAAAGGACGACATCCGTCATCCCTTCAACGGAGATGGAGGGATTTGAACCCTCGCGCCGGTCACCCGACCTACACCCTTAGCAGGGGCGCCTCTTCGGCCTCTTGAGTACATCTCCGAATTGCTTACTTTCTTATTCGATTACACACTTCTTTCGAAGTGCAAGAATGATTATAGCAAAGGCATAAGGGGAATGTCAAGTGTAATTTTCCTATTCTTTACGGTATTGTTCTACTGACCGGATATACAGGTCGTCCCCTGTGCTGTCGATGACAACGATTGCCGGAAAATCTTTTACTTCCAGCCTGCGGATCGCTTCGGTTCCCAGATCATCATAGGCGACTACCTCAGACGCCGTGATCGCTTTGGATAACAGTGCCCCCGCCCCTCCGATGGCCGCAAAGTATACTGCTCCATTGCGGACAATCGCATCCTTTACCGCCTGGGAGCGTTTGCCTTTTCCGATCATACCGCGCAGTCCCAGATCCAGAAGCCGGGGGGCATATTTATCCATACGGCTGGCTGTGGTAGGCCCCGCCGATCCGATCGGCCGTCCTTCTCTCGCCGGAGACGGTCCCATATAATAGATCGTCTGTCCTTTGATATCAACCGGCAGTTCGTCCCCGCGATCCAACGCTTCCTGCATACGCTTGTGTGCAGCATCTCTGGCTACATAGATCGTGCCGGTGATATATACCATATCGCCGGATCTCAGATTTCTTAATTCTTCCCCGTCAAAAGGGGCACTCAAATGATAATCCATAATTCTTCCTCTTTTTTATTTATAATACCCGAACTGCGTGCCGGTTTACGTGACAACAGATATTCACGCCGACCGGCAGGCCTGCGATATGGGTAGCATAAGTTTCAATGTTTACGGCAAAAGCGGTCGTGCTGCCGCCCAGTCCGCCCGGACCGATGCCGCTTTTGTTGATCTTTTCCAGCAATTCTTCTTCCATTTCACGGATATAGGGAATCTCCGAGCGCTGCTCCACGCTTCTGGTCAGTGCCTTTTTGGCAAGGAATGCACACTTTTCAAACGTGCCGCCGATCCCGACCCCGACGACCATCGGAGGGCAGGCATTCGGCCCCGCATCACGAACCGCCGTAAGCACCGCTTCCTTGATGCCTTCCACACCATCCGCCGGTTTGAGCATAAAGACACGGCTCATATTTTCACTGCCGAATCCTTTGGGCGCGAGAGTGAGCCGGATCCGGTCGCCGGGTACGATCGTATAGTGGATCACTGCCGGCGTATTATCCTTTGTATTCACGCGCTCGATCGGACAGCTGACCACAGACTTACGCAGATACCCTTCGGTATATCCCTGACGTACGCCCTCATTGATCGCATCTTCGATCCAGCCGCCTTCCACATGGACCTCCTGCCCCACTTCGGCAAAAACGACCGCCATGCCGGTATCCTGACAGATCGGGATCCGGTCTTCTCCTGCGATCTGCAGATTCTGCTCCAGCTGCTTAAGGATCTGCTTCCCCAACGGAGAATCCTCTGCTGCCTCCGCCTTGTACAGAGCTCCTTCCATATCCTTTGTCAGAGTATGGTTTGCTTCATAACACATCTCTTTAAGTGCAGCCGTGATCTCCGCTGCCTGTACGATCTTCATATTCTGTTTCCTCTTTATTTCTGTATTTTTGCGTATAAAAAGCCATTATCACGAGGAATAATGGCTTCATACGTAACTAAATCAACTCATTTCCGAACGTATCGATCAGGAATTCAGCACACGTTCAAATACGATCACCGTCTGCTTCTTGGTCGATGCAAAACCTGCCATCATCAGTTTGCCGCTGTTGCCGGTCTCTCTGGTCAGGAAGCTCTTTACGTGGAACCCCTGTGCTGCATAGCGGTTCAGCAATGTCTGCAGGGATACAAATTCCATTAAGGAATTGCTGCCTTTTTCTTTATCCAAAACGATCTCATCTACGATCTCTACAGCGTATTCCACACGGCTGGATGCCAGGCTGTCCAGCTTCTCGGATACCTTCATCAGATTATCCAGCAGGCAGACATTCATCAGCTTATCCAGTTCCTCCGGTTCTGCTTCCGAAAGCGTATCCTCTACTATTTCGCGACGTCTGCGTACACGCACGGTATCAGAAAACTCAGAGCTCTCCATGATATGCTGCTTTGCCATATCCATATTCTGAACGGACCGGCTGTAACCCTTTTCTTCCAGATATTCGATCGCGATCTTCTGAATATTGTCCTCGGTCTTCTCCAGACCGGTATCCACAACCTCTTCGATCTCCATCACGTTCGAAGTTTCTACCGTATTGCTTTTTCTGATCATATCAAACATGATCTGATTCACGTCTATCATAGGCCTGCACCTTCCCCTCTTTGATCCGGAATGCTTCCCTAAAGAAACCCCATATAACAGATATTATCATAGAAAGCCCGTGTTTTCAAGTGTTGTGTTATAATTTCGCAAATCTGCCAACCTCATATTTCAGACTGTCAGAAATGCTCTGGTTGATATCTACCGACGCCGCAATATCGGAAATGCCTGCAGCGATCTCTCCGGAGCTGCGCTCGGTCGCTTCCAGCGCTGCCACACTGCCTTCCACCGAATCCGTGATCGCGGCCACCGAATCGCTCATCGCCTGCATCGACCGGTTCAGCTGCTCGGTATTGGAACGGAATTCCTGCAGCAGCTGATCAAAATGCCGGGCACTCTGCTCGTATTTGTTCCCGGTATCCACAAAGGCATCATAATCCTTCAGCACCACATCATTGATGAATGCGATCATTGCCGTCGCATTCTCCGACAATTCCTTCACGGCCGCCGTAACTGCCGCACTGATCTTCTGGATATCATTTGCCGTACGGCTGCTGTCTTCGGCCAGATGGCTGATCTCGCCCGCAACTACCGCGAAACCACGCCCGGCCTCGCCGGCTCTGGCTGCTTCAATACTGGCATTCAGGGAAAGCAGATTGGTCTGGGAAGCGATCCCCAGGATCACATTCGTCAGTTCGTTAATCCGGGATACCTGTTCCGAATTCTCTACCGATTTTTTCAGCACACGGTTCAGTTCCTCGATCCGATTGCCCGTATTCTGCTTCTTTTCTGCCGCTTCCTTCTGGATCCCGTTTGCTTCCTTTACCACTTCTTCCGCAAACCGGCTGCCCTCACCGGTCCTGGTATCCATATCCGTTACAGATCCGTTTACTTCCTGCAGACGCAGGGTGATATGATCCGCCGCAGAAGATACTCCCTGCATGCTTCCGGCCACCTGCTCCACTGCTGCCTCCGTATCCCGGATATTTCCTCTCGCCTTCTCCATCTGGCGGTTGATCGATGCCGAGGTTTCATTCAGACGTTCCGTATTCTCCTGCAGCTTCTTCATGATCGTCTGCAGTGTTTCCACAAATTCATTGATGCCGGTGACCACATCCCCGATCTCGTTCTGCGATCGCACCTTTATGCGTCCGGTCAGATCTCCCTTCTTGTCCCGGATCTCCCGGATCATCACATTCAGCTGCCCTGTTGTATCCTTCAGCGGACCGGTGACATATTTTACGACCACAAAGACCGCTGCCACTGCCACGATCAGAAACAGGATCATACCAACTACCGTGATGTTACTGCTGTTCTTCATCAGGACATCCGACCGCGCGATCCCCTGTGCCTGGATCGCATCTGCCTGCTCCATCAGCGCCGTAAAATCGTTCTCGATCTGCCCCTTCTGTTCCTCCAGCCCGAAATATACCTGCTCAAACGCCACCTGACGGTTCATTTTGGAAACCGCCAGCGCCTCATCACACCCTCCGATATAGGCTTCTACCGAAAGTCGCAGACCCTCCGCTACGCCTCCTGCTCCGTCTATGCCATCTGCCGCTATACTGCTCTCAAGCGCTTCGATCTGTGTGAGCAAAGTCGTTTTGGTCGCTTCATAATCCTGCAAAGAAGCATTCCGCGCTTCATCATTTGCAGCAAGGATCGCTACCATCGCATAGCGCTGCAGCTCTTCCGTAGACACACGGATCGCCGCCTGCTGGTTGGCATAGCTCACACAGGAGCGCATGATCTCTGCATTCTCCTTCTGCATATTTCTGCTGTTGAAGATACTGTATACGCCGGTGACCGCGTATACCACTGCCATCATGGCAAAAGAAAGCACAACGATAAACGTAATGCGTTTAAAGAAAGGAATTGTATTTTTTCCCATCATCCGTAACCCTCCAATCCCCACATATGTTATTTTGAAATGCGCGCCCGCTTTCTTTTACAGTTCCATCCACCAGGCGTCTTCGCCTTCCGCCGGTTCCGGGAGAAACTTTTTCATTCCCTTCTCGATCATCCGGGATCCGATCAGTGCCCACACGCCGGGAACAAACATCATTGACACCGGGAGCTTTACCGCCAGCACTGCCAGGGCCAGCAGCATAAGTACCAGCAGGATCGTATAATAGAAATAACGAACCGCCATCACGAATGCAATGAACAGGATCTTCATACAAGGCAGATCAAAGCGTGACAAAACGGGAAACGCATAGATGAACAGGATCACTACGCCGATCATCGCCAATCCGCAGATAGCATACAATCCAAGTGCTGACTCCCCGGTTTCCGCCGTAATGGTCTGTGCCGCGATCTGTTCCTGCATGGAAAACCCTAATATTTCCCTGCAATTATATAACAATATTATACATAATAGTAAAAACACCGTCAATATACAGCCCCGGAAAAGGTTCTGTTTCCAGGCCCGAAAATACTCTTTTACCGCAGTTCCCCGTTTGCAGCGCAGTGATTTTACCACCGCATAATACAGTGCCGAAGTGGAGGTACCGATCGTAATGATCGGGACACTGGTAAAAAACCACAGAAGACTCAGGATCACGATCTCACCGGTGCTCCAGAGCATCTTTGTCACAGGACTGTCTTCCGAAAAAAATGCAGCCACTTTTTTATTCTTCTTGTTGTCCGCCATTCTTTATTTCCTCAGCTAGTCTCAGTAAGTCTGATAAACATACTTTCTATAAGGTAAAAAAGCGTGTGGGCAAAAAACCCACACGCCTCATCATACACTAATCAGTCTTTGAAATCAACCCTTTACGGCACCTGCTGCCATACCGCCTACAATGTACTTCGAGAGGAACAGATAAACAACGATCACCGGGAAGATCGAGAACGTGATCATCGCATACACCTGGCCCATATCGAACTTCAGGAAGTCTGCACTACGCAATGCTGCGATCAGGATCGGCAGCGTCTTCTTGGTCTCGGTAGAAAGTACCAGCGCCGGAGTAAAGTAGTTGTTCCAGCTGCCTACAAAGGAGAAGATCGCCTGAACCGCCATTGCCGGTACCATCAGCGGAAGCACGATCCCATTGTAGATACGGATCTCACCGGCTCCGTCAATACGCGCCGCTTCCAGCAATTCCATCGGCAGGTTGCTCTCCATATACTGCTTCAGGTAGAAGAATACGATCGGAGAAGCGATCGCCGGAACGATCAGAGGAACCGGGTTATCCATCAGTTTCATCTTGGTGATCAACTGGATGAAACCGAGTGCAGTAACCTGTGTCGGGATCATCATGATCGCCAGGATCATGGTAAACAGAGCATTTTTCAACTTGAAATCATACGCATGGATCGCATATGCCGTCATTGCCGAGAAATACACACACACCAGGCAATTGAGTCCGGATATCGTGACCGAGTTCAGCAGACCTCTCAACACCGGCTGCGTACTGTGGAACAGATTGTGCATATTATCGAACAGATGCGTCGAAGGCAGCGGTGTAAAACCGGTGCTCAGTTCCGAGTGCGAACGCGTCGTATTGATAAATAACACATAAAACCAAAACAGGCAGAGAAAAGAGAAGATCCCTAATACGATATAACAAATGGTTCTTCTTTGTTTGACTCCTCCCTTTGTTTTATCATCAATCATATTTACCTGCATATCTGTCATTGATCTTCCCTCCTTACGCCTTGCCATACTTATCCTGATTGCCATTAAACCGGAACACGATCACACTCAGGATACCCGTGATGATGAACAGGAATACCGACAATGCACCGCCCATACCATAGTTCTTACTATACAAATGTTTGTTCAGGAACATGATCAGCGTCATAGAGGAACGCATCGGGTCACCGGTACCATCGGTCAGGATCTGAGGAACATCGAACATCTGCAGACCACCGATCAGGGATGTTACCATAACGTAGATCAAAATCGGCTGCAGGATCGGAAGGGTGATCCGCCAGAAGATCTGTCTCGGCGTAGCCCCATCCACCTCCGCTGCTTCAAACAGGGAAGTATCGATACCCATCATACCTGCCAGCAGCAGGATGGTGGTATTACCAAACCACATAAGGAAGTTCATGGTTGCAACCAGAGTTCTTACTGCGGTCTTATCTGCCATAAAATTGAACGGCTCGTTAAAAATGCCGATATTTACCAGAATACTGTTGATCGGGCCGCTGATCGCAAACAGTGTGAAGAACAGCATTGCGAATGCGGATGCCATGATCAGGTTCGGAAGATAGATCACGGTCTTAAAAAATCTCTGTCCTTTCAAGCGCAGGCTCGGGTCGGAAAACCAGGCTGCAAACAGCAGAGAAACAATGATCTGCGGAACAAAGCCCATGATCCACATAATCATCGTATTTCCGAAATAAGTCCAGATATCACCATCGGAAAACAGTTTGATGTAATTCTTGATTCCGACAAAATTCGGTCCGATCTCTTTCATGCCGCTGAAATAGTGCTCATAAAAGCTGTTTCCGATCGTACTTACCAATGGGATCAACTGGAATACAATAAACACGACAAGGAACGGGATCAGAAAGATATAACCCCATTTGTTGTATGAAACAACAGATTTTCCCTTTTTGTTCATGCCATACCCTCCATGTCTCTTTTTACTTTCTCTTCATTATATCATCTACACAAAAAAATGGAACCCCTCCGCCTGTTTTTTGTGTAGTTTTTTTTCTTTTGTTTAAAAAATGTGCCTGCCCGGATGGACAGGCACATCAGGTATTGCTTTTTTGAATCTGAAGCTAAACTTCTGATTAGTGAGACAGCTCCGGATACTTCTCCTCTACTGCCTTGTAGAACAGGTCATAAGCCTCTTCCTTGGTAGCATTGCCATCGAAGTAGTTCTTCATAGCGTGCTGGAATTCTTCGGTGCAACCCTGATCATACTCAGACAGGTTGGACAGGTCGATCTTCTCAGCGCCTGCAGCCAGCTGTGCATACGGGTTCTGACCGCCAAGCAGTGCGATGTTGCCATCATCAGAAGCAGCCAGCTCAGCCAGTACAGCCTTGCTGTTTACACAATCGGAATCCTTTACAGCGATGTCTTTCAATACAGCCTGATCTGTTGTCATAGTAAGGATAACATCCTTAACCAATGTCTGGTTGTCAGTACCGGTTGCAGCGCAGATCCAGGTACCGCCCCAGAAGTAACCCTGCGGTCCTTCGCAGAAGCCCCAGCCGCCATCGTGCGCGATGGAACCTTCACGATCTGCATCCAGGCAGAAGTTGAAGAACCAAGCCGGCCCAAAGTAGCAGAAGGTCTTACCAGCAGGATCCTTAGCCTTTGCCCAGTCATCGCCCCACAGGTCGAAGGTGTTCTCAGCCTTTGCATCAACCAGAGCCTTGGAGTCATCTACCCAGGCTTCCAGGTTCTTATCAACTACGATCTTGCCATCCTGTACCCACTTGCCGGATACGTTGTTGGAATAGGTACGATAGGTATCGTTTACGGAACACATTGTGTAGCCCTTAGCCTGTGCAGCCTTAGCGGTCTCTACATACTTGCTCCAGTCAGATACTGCCTTCTGAACCTCTGCCGGATCATCTGTTCCCAGAACGTCCTTTGCAGCTTCGCGGTTGTAGATCAGACCAGCGGAGCAAGCCTGCCAGGAAGCACCTCTTAAGTTACCGCTTGCATCGGTAACAACGTCCTTGGTGTACTCATACTGATCTGCCAGATCTGCATCGGTGATACCCAGATCGGAAAGCTTCATAGCTACGTCGATGCTCTCATCAACATACTTCAGAGCGTAGTCAGCTTCTACCAGGAAGATATCTACCTTATCATCTGCTGCTGCGGAAGCATTGCCCGGAAGGGTGCTGTCCAGCTTGTTCTGGTATGCATTGTCATCTGACGGAGTGATCGTAAACTTAACGGTTACATCACCGATCTTACCGGTAGTAGCATCTACCTTCTCATATCCCGGATAGTGATCCTCCAGACGGCTCTTGAACTCCTCGTTCCATACATAGATGTTCAGAACGGATCCTTCCTCGCCTGCTGCTACAGTAGCATCTCCGCCTTCTGCCGGTGCTTCTGTAGCTGCCGGGGTCTCACTGCCTCCTGCTGCCGGTGCCTCTGTAGCTGCCGGAGTCTCACCGCTGCCTGCTGCCGGTGCAGCCGGGGTAGTCCCACCACATCCTGCCAGAGAACCCATTGCCATGATTGCTGCCATGCTGAGTGCCATCAGTCTCTTTTTCATGTTGCTCATTACCTCCCATAAAATGTTTTTGTCAAATGACCCTTTGTCACTTGCAATACGGATTGTAGCACAGCAAAATTCATTATTCAAGGCAATTTTTTGTTAATTCAGTACAAAAAACGAATTTTGTGAAACCTTTACAATGAAAGCGCTTTCGTTTTTAATATTTTCACAGTGTGTTCATTTCCTGTTCATAATCTTGTATACAAGCCCGGTTATCCCCGAAAATATCCCTGCGAATCGAAACTTTCCCCTACCAGAGCCTATACTTTGTCGGGATATTGTGTAAACACTTTATTCACAGATTATACATAAATTCGTTCTGCCGCGAAAAGTGCGCGGCGCGACACTTTTCCTTGTAATTTTACCATGATTATTGTAATATATATTAGCATTCCGCTTGCGGAACGCTCGCGCCGGCAACATTTTCCATACGCGCGAGTGCACATCCCCCGGGAGGGCACAAGGAGATATTTTCATGCAGGAAGTCAGTTTTACCCGACTCAATCACAAATACATCGCAGGAATGCGTCCGATCCTTCGAAAGCATGCCCTGTATTCCGATACAACAGCGAATTATATCTCACCGGCGCAGCCGTCCGGCTACGATCAGGTACAGATCCGCTTCCGTACCTACATCAATAATGTAGATAAAGTGATCCTCGTAAACGGTCCGGAAAAGATCACAATGGAAAAGACCGACCGGGATGAGCTTTTTGATTATTATTCCACCAAGATCCAGCTGGAAAACGAAACCTTTTCCTACTATTTTGAGATACACACCGGAAATGTATCCGTTTTTTTTGATACGCGCGGCGTGGTGCGTACGATCGATGAACACTTCAAGTTCCGAATCATTCCCGGTTTTCAGACACCTTCGTGGGCGGAAGGTGCCATTATGTACCAGATCTTTGTCGACCGTTTCTGCAACGGGGATCCCTCCAATGATGTGGAGTCCGGTGAATACAGCTATATCGGCGAACATACCGTCAAGGTAGACGACTGGGACAAGTATCCCGCCGCCATGGGCGTACGCGAGTTTTACGGCGGCGATCTGCAGGGTGTGCTGGACAAGATGAGTTACCTGGAGAAACTGGGCATCGAAGTGATCTACTTCAACCCCCTGTTTGTTTCTCCCTCCAATCATAAATATGATATTCAGGATTACGACTATATCGACCCGCATTTCGGCCGTATCGTAAATGACAGCGGCGATCTGTTAGCTCCGGGCGATCAGGAAAATACCCATGCCACACGCTATATCAACCGTGTAACGGACCGGGAAAATCTGGAAGCCGGCAACGAACTCTTTGCAAAGGTGGTTGCCGAAGCACACCGCCACGGCATCCGCGTGATCCTGGACGGTGTCTTCAACCACTGTGGTTCCTTCAACAAATGGCTGGACCGTGAACGGATCTATGAGAACGCCGAGGGCTATGCCAAGGGCGCCTATGTAGAGGAAAACAGCCCATATCATGATTTCTTCTTTTTTCATGACCGGCACAAATGGCCCTACAACAGCACCTATGACGGCTGGTGGGGACACGACACCCTGCCGAAACTGAATTATGAAGACTCCAAAGCCTTACAGGATTATATCCTGCGCATCGGTCAGAAATGGGTATCTCCGCCTTACAATGCAGATGGCTGGCGTCTGGACGTAGCCGCCGATCTGGGACACTCTACCGAATTTAACCATATCTTCTGGCAGGAATTCCGCAAGGCTGTCAAAGCCGCCAATCCGGAGGCTATCATCCTGGCAGAGCATTATGGTTCCCCTGCTGCCTGGCTGCAGGGAAACGAATGGGATACGGTGATGAACTACGATGCTTTCATGGAACCGCTGACCTGGTTTCTGACCGGTATGCAGAAGCATTCGGATGACTTTAAGGGGGACCAGCTGAATCATACGGAAAATTTCTGGAATGCGATGATGTATCACAATGCCGATATGACTGCACCTTCCATGTTCTGTGCGATGAATGAGCTGTCCAACCATGACCATTCCCGCTTTTTGACACGTACCAACCACAAGGTGGGACGTACCGCTACCGCCGGTCCCGAGGCTGCGAACGAAGGGATCAGCACTGCCGTGATGCGCGAGGCCGTACTCTTCCAGTTTACCTGGACAGGCGCTCCTACCATATACTACGGTGACGAAGCCGGCGTATGCGGCTGGACCGATCCGGATAACCGGCGCACCTATCCCTGGGGACACGAAGATACGGAGATGATCGACTTCCACCGCAAGATGATCCGCATCCGGCGCAACTGCCATGAGTTCAAACATGGCTCGATCAAGGTGCTGGGCAACGCCCGCGGTGTGATCGCTTTCGGCCGTTTCGACCGGGAGGGGCAGTCTGCCGTCTTCCTCAACAACAACGATGGTCCGGTCACGGAAGAATTTCAGCTTTGGACACTGGGGATCCGCAAAAACGCCACCTTAAAGCAGATCATGCTCACGACCGAGGAAGGCTTTGATGACAGCGGTGAAGAATACTGGCTCGAAAACGGCCGCATCACCATCACACTTCCGAAGCATTCCGCGATGATCCTGCGGCATGCCGGAGATGGCGGTCTGCATTTTTAAAACATTTGAAAACATACATGATCGAACAGCCACCCGACCGGGTGGCTGTTTTTATAAGATCTTTTCCAATTTTAGTACTTCGAAGCCATCCGCTTTCCCCTTCAGCTTCACGGTTCCGCCCAAAGAGGTCGCCTCGATCCGGTCGCCCAGGGCATCTGCCACGGCCCGGCTGATATAGACCGTCCCGCCCGGAGCATTTGCTTCCAGACGCGCCGCCGTATTAACAGTATCACCGATCGCCGTATAATCCATATGCCGTTCGGCACCCATATTGCCAACGATCGCCGGACCGAAATGAACCCCTACACCGACCCGGAATTCTTCCCCAATCTCTTCCTTCAGTTCATCCGACACCCTGGCGGCGCCATCCACGATCGCCTGTGCGGTTTTGACGGCATTATACACCGCGTCTTCCTGCGGCAGGGGCGCCCCCCAAAATGCCATCATTGCATCACCGACAAATTTATCCAGTGTTCCTTTATTGTCTTCCACGCAGCCACTGGCCATTGTTAAATAATGATTTAAGATATAAACTACTTTTTCCGGTTCCAGCCGCTCGGACATCGTGGTAAAACCGCGCACATCCACAAACAGGACTGCGATATCGCAAAGCTTGCCACCGAGGGATAACGCTCCGGTACCCTCCTTCAGGATCTCCTGCACGATCTCCGGCGCCACATAGCGCTCAAACGTATGCGTGATCTGCTGCCGCTCCCTGGCCGCCTGTATATAATGCACGACCACGGTAAACAGATAGATAATCAGCGCTCCCGCCGGCAGCCACAACGGATGCAGTATGTATCCGGCATCGTATACTTTAACGGATACCAGGATCGGTATACCGATCAATGCGCCGCAAAGCGCCGTGGATGGGATCAGTTTCCAGCGGAAGAACAGGATCCCCGTACCAAAGCACACCACAAACAGCACAATGTACTGCAGGCGGTTCGATATTTCCCTGGGATAGTTCTGCGCCAGGAACTGCTGGGCTTCGTTTGCCTGAAACTCCACGCCGTACATTGCCTCCGCACGGTCGATGGGGGTAAAATAAGCATCCTGCAGACCGGCCGCATACGGTCCGATATAAACGATCTTGCCTGCATAATAGCTCGGCGGAATCTTCCCTTCCACCAGATCTGCAAAGGACTGGTCATAATAATCCTTCGGCCTTCCCGTAAATGCCACATAAAACTGCCCGCGGCGATTGGTCTGCGGTGCCTTGAACTCCTCTCCGCGGCTCTCAAGATACTTACGTACGACCTGGTACGCCATGGAATATACCCTCTGCTCCGGCTCAATATACAAAAGACCATGCCGCATGATCCCGTCGTTATCGTACATCGCATTGATGTGCCCCTGGGTCGTTACTGCCTTCAGCTGTGCATACGGCTCTTCATACTGCACGATCCGATAATCATCCCACTGCAGGGAACCATCCGGCGCTTCATACCAGCCGGAATCATACGCTGCTGCCGTTGCCGTTACCACACAGCCCAGATCCTCTGCCGCCTTTGCCAGATGTGCATCTGCCTCCGGATCGGTCTGCATCGAATACAGTGTATCGATCGCAACCACCGCCGGTTTCTGTTCCGGATCGGAATTCAGCGCTTCCAATGCCCTGGCCATGATATGCCGGTCCCAGGTATTATACGGTCCCAGTTTGGCCAGTGAATTTTCATCAATCCCAAAGAGCAGCACCTCACCGCTCATATACTGCGGTTTCTGATACAGATGATCCTGCATCCACTGGTCCGGCCAA
Source organism: Lachnospiraceae bacterium (assembly GCA_017634975.1). GTDB lineage: Bacteria > Bacillota > Clostridia > Lachnospirales > Lachnospiraceae > NK4A136. Next base: position 13,242 of record JAGBMJ010000005.1, read on the forward strand.
TCCAATACCCCCAGTCCCACCAGAATGGTAAGGACCAGAGTGATCACAAAGGAATATAAGATTGTGCGGATATTACGTTTTTTCATAACTAAATTACCCTATCGGAGCTACCGAAAATGAAACATAGATCACGTTGTCATAAACCTTATCCAAGCCGTCTGATCCCGTAATGTGCAGTTTCGTCGCATAACTGCCTCCTGACTCTCCCTGAACATCGATATGCCCTTCTCCGGTGCTGCTGTCGATATTGCTGTCGTTGAATTCGATAAGTCCCTCCGTTGACTCAGCTATATTGACATAGTACATTTCGTCAGAGTTCAGACCGGACAGCGAAAAATGGATCCGCATCACCTCCGCGCTCATACTCTCCTGTGTTCCGACGGTCAATACCGGTGCCGTAGGCGCTTCCACTACCGTTACCGTACACGACGCTGACACCGTAGGATCCACCGTCGATGTAACAGTGATCGTGGTCGTTCCTACCGCAACGCCGGTGATGGTAACCACTTTGTCACTGTCCGGTACGGATATCGTTGCTACAGAAGTATCTTCTATACTCCAGCTTACACTGTCATCCGCATCCTCCGGATCGATCGCCGAAATCCATACATAATCCATATTCCCTACACTGATCGTAAATGAAGACTGGTTTAATCCCAGCAAGGTCGGGGCTGTGACCGGTGCCAAAATCGTGATACTGTGTTCCGCAAATATCGTACTGTCATCTTTCGATGTCGCAGTGATCGTTACCTCGCCTTCGGCCAGCGCAGTAACCATTCCGTCATCAACCGTTGCTACCGCAGGATTGCTGCTCGTCCATTCCACTTCCTTGTTGGTCGCATTTGACGGCATCACCGATGCACTAAGGGTAATGGTATCATCCACATAGATCACCTCATCACCGGTAATGGTAATTGATGTTACCGCTACTTTCTGTACCGTCACGGTACAGGTAGCTTTTACGCCGCTGCCATCTTCTGCTTCTGCAGTAACGGTTGCCGTTCCGGCGCTCTTTCCGAAAACAATGCCTTCGCTCACCAACACGACAGATGTGTCACTGCTGGTCCAGCTCAGCTCCTTATCGGCGGCATCTTCCGGGGTTACCGCTGCTGTCAGGATCTCTTCCGCTCCTACGTTTAATGTCAACGTGGTCTTATTCAGCGTTATTCCTGTTACGGCTATCGGTTTTACAGTAATTGCACAGGAATCCGTCAGACCGCCGTCCTCTGTCGTCACGGTAATATTTGCCGTTCCCGCTTTCAATGCCGTCACGACACCATCCGTCACCACTGCGACCGTTTCATCACTGCTGCTCCAAGTCACCGTCTTGTCCCCGGCATCCTCCGGTACTACCGTCGCTGTCAGGGTTCCGGTCTCTCCCACTTCCAGTGTCAGTTCTTCCGCATCCAGCGATACTCCTGTTACCGCTACCGGATTGACCGTTACACTACAGCTTGCTGTCTTTCCTCCGTCCGTTGTCTTCACGGTAATGGTTGCGGTTCCCGCTTTCTTCGCTGTCACCACACCGTTGCTTACCGTCGCCACAGCCGTATTGCTGCTGCTCCAGGTCACCGTTTTGTCGCCTGCATCCTCCGGTGCTACCGTCGCTGTCAGGGTTCCGGTCTCTCCCACTTCCAGTGTCAGTTCTTCCGCATCCAGCGATATTCCTGTTACCGCCACCGGATTGACCGTTACACTGCAGGTTGCTGTCTTTCCTCCATCCATTGTCTTCACGGTGATCGTTGCGGTTCCCGCTTTCTTCGCTGTCACCACTCCGTTGCTTACCGTTGCCACAGCCGTATTGCTGCTGCTCCAGGTCACCGTCTTGTCCCCGGCATCCTCCGGTGCTACCGTCGCTGTCAGGGTTCCGGTCTCTCCCACTTCCAGTGTCAGTTCTTCCGCATCCAGACTCACTCCTGTTACTGCTACCGGATTTACTGTTACGGTACAGGTCGCGGTTTTTCCGCCATCCGTTGTCTTCACGGTAATCGTTGCAGTTCCCGCCTTCTTGGCAGTGACTACACCGTTGCTTACCGTTGCCACAGCCGTATTGCTGCTGCTCCAGGTCACAGTAGTATCTTCCGCATCATCCGGTGATACCGACGCTGTCAGACTTCCTTCTTCTCCCACTTCCAGCGTCAGCTCGTCTTTATCCAGCGTTACGCCCGTTACTGCCACCGGTGTAGGGGTCGGCGTTGCCGTCGGAGTCGGAGTAGGAGTCGCTGTAGGCGTTTCCGTCGGGGTTGCTGTCGGCGTTACCGTCGGGGTTGCCGATGGCTTCGCTGTCGGCGTCGGTGTTGCCGACGGTTTCGCCGTAGGTGTTGCAGACGGCTTCACGGTCGGACTCGGCGTTGCCGTCGGCTTCACAGTCGGTGTAGCGGATGGTGATGAATTCTTATGATCATCCCCCTTCGTCGGTGTCGGGGTCGGAGTGATCGTCGGAGTCGGCGTTACTGTCGGGGTTGGCGTTACCGTCGGGGTAGCAGTTGCTACCGGCGTCGGGGTAGCAGAAGGATCTCCGTTCCCACCGTTTCCGTTACCACCGTTACCGCTGCCACCACCTTGCTGACCGGCATTTACCGTCGTCGGTGTTGCTGCAGGAGAAGGCTTGCTGCTTCCGTTTTCATTTCCATCTCCATTTCCGTTTCCGCCTTCTGCTTCTTCTGTCGGTGTAGGAGTCACTGTCGCTGTCAGGCTAGGTGTTGCTGTCGGGGTTGCTGTTGCCTCCGGCGTCGGTGTTGCCGCTGCCTTCAATTCTTCTCCACGCACACGGATCTTTTCCGGATCCCATCCGGTCTCTTCGCATACCTTTGCAAACAGGTCCTCATGTCCCGGCTCCAGAAGGAACAGGATCACTTCCGGATCGATCATATCTTCCGTTGCATCCGTCAGATCAAATTGAACTGTTTTCTCAGGATCTTCATCTTCCACCAGATATACATAAACAATCTGTCCGGCAGTCACCGTAGTCGTTTTTTCCACACCGGTAAACGGATTGATACCGGTGATCTCCACCTCACCGGTGGTCAGCAGGATGCCATCCTTACCGTCTTTCTGCACGTAAACATAACCGGAGGTACCCCGGATACCCACGATCATCGTAGAGGTACGTACCTGGAAGGATTCATCATCCTCCAGTTTTTTATTCACTTCAAAAAAGAGGGACCCTTTCTGCAGATTCAGATCCAGTTTCTTTCCATCCTGAATGAATTCGGCAGAGCTCAGCTCCTCCAGCGTCACGGCCTTGTTATCGTCCAGACTGATGGAAGCCAGACTCTCCGTTTCTGTGGAAAGCACATCACCGCTGTTCAGCTTCAGATTGTTCACGATATCTTTCTTTACACCGCCGGATTCCAGGGTAACGGTTCCCTCGATCCGCAGCAGACGCATCGTGGTAGCTGCGATCTTCTTATCTTTTCCAAACAGCAAAACAACAACGACCGCCGCAATGATCACGACCGCCGCTGCCACTCCACCTATGATCAGTCCTTTCTTTTTACCCATACCGCCTCCAAAAAGACCTGCAAAAAATCCTTCCGATTTTATAATTCAAACACGTCCCCTGCTTTTGCAAAAGAGGCTCTGTGATCTGTCAATGCATTTTCCATCTCCCGCAGCTTCGCATCGGAATGTCTGGGATCATGATGCACAAATACGATCCGCTTTGCACCGCTTTGCTTCAGGACCTTCATACCTTCCGCAACCGTGGAATGTCCGAACCCTTTCATGCGGGCATATTCCTCTTCCGTATATTGTGCATCGTACAGAAGCAGATCCGTATCACGTGCAAATTCCGACAGCTCACTCTGCTTTTCTTCCGTATGCTCATAGTCGGTTGCGTATACCAGCGATCTTCCTTCCAAATCCAGACGATAGATCGTGGATCCTCCCGGATGGTTGGATTCCATACCGGTCACTTGCACTCTCCCGAGCTGCATGGGCAGTTCCAGATCATGAAAAAGCACCTCGGAAGGATATTGTTCCACCCCCACCGGCCACAAAGGCGGTGCCATCAGGCGCTCCAGCTGATCTTTGGCCGAAAGCCCTTCCCGTTTCTTAAGATACAGATCCAGTGTTTTGTCCGAAAGCAATACCGGTGAAAACGGCAGTCCCAGGATATGATCCATATGCGAATGCGTGAGCAGGATCGATACCTCTGCCTCCCCCGTATTCGGCGCACGTAAAAGCCCGCTGCCGGCATCCAGATAGATCGCCCGTCCGTCTGCCTCCACCAGTATGCATGACGTAGCTCCGCCATACTCACAAAATTCCGGTCCATCCGTCGGGATGGATCCGCGTACCCCCAATATCGTAACCTTCATGTCTTCAAGTCCTTTTCTGTCAGCTGATAAACACCTTATCCGTCCTTCGGATACCTGTCTCGCAAAGGGAAAGCAGGAACATCATTCTACCCTTCGAAGACTACCTTATTTCGTCCGGTTTCCTTTGCGGTGTACAACCGTCCGTCCGCGACTGCCACGTTATCTTCAATGGATTTTTCCGGATCAAAAGTCGCACATCCGAAGCTCATCGTGAGATTAATGATATTGCCCTCCGCGTTGCACGGACTGTTCATCAGTTTTACACGGGCTTCCTCAGCTTTCTGTACCGCCTGTTCCAGCGTGGTATCCGGCATGAGCATGATAAACTCCTCACCGCCCCAGCGGTATACCCCCATGTTCTCATCCGCAAGTGACTCCAGCAATTCTGCAGTAAACGAAAGCACCGCATCTCCTGCATTGTGTCCATAGGTATCATTCACCCGTTTAAACTTATCGATATCGGAAATAAACATGGAAAGCGGCTTATCGCTGTGCAGTACCGCATCGTACTTTCTCGCAAAATCTCCGTAAAAGCCCATGCGATTTTTCAGTCCGGTCAGGCGGTCGTGCAAAGAAGCCTCATGGAACGTCTCCGCTTCCAATGCGATCCCGCAGATGATCGCCGCCATCGAGAGACTGCGCACATCACGCTCCGCATCAAAGCCGCCTTCCAGTTTGTTGATGATCTGGAATGCACCGATGTATTCGCCATTCACATTTGTTACCGGCATCACCAGAATGGATTTTGTCACATAGCCGGTCTGCTTATCTACATTCCGGTTAAAATCCGGATCGTTATACGGATCGTTTGTTACGATCACACGTTTTTCGCGCAATGCCTTGCCTACCAAGCCGGTATCGTCCGGGATGATGATCCGGTCCGTTCCCGTCGCCGAAGTGGTCCATAGCTGATGCTTTCTTTTTTCCCATTTCCAGAAGCTTGCGCGATCCGCACCTGCCAGCACTTTTCCAAGCTCCGTCAGATACGTAAAGATCTCAGAATGATCTCTGGTCCTCGCCGTTGACATCCCCGTATAGATCCGGTCACAGATGTCATAGATTTCCTCCAATACTCTGCTGTTGTTTTCCTGCATCCCCAATACCTCCTCTGAAATTCTTATAAATTCGTTAATATTTTAACATGCAAACCTTTTGCTCCGCAATGAAAATGCGCACTTTCTATATGCTACTTTTTGTTAAAGCGGAACACATTTCCCTTATCTTCTTCGCTCATAGAGCGGATGTAATCGCAGTATTTTTCCGTAACAAAATCTGCCCTGCCTTCTTCGATGATCTTAGCAAACTGCTCCACGGCATCCGTACGGCGTCCCAGATGGAACAGACGCACGCCCTCGCGGAAATCTTCTTTGTTCGCTTCCCGTTTTTTCCGTTCCGTCTCCTCCAGGCAGTCCAGGATCTCATACAGACCGTTCACATCATTAACTCCCGCAACCTGCACCATCCCGAGATAGCGGCGGCTGAACATATCCGGATCCGCCATACGATCCAACGTATCCTTGGTAACGATCATCGCCGTGTGATACATCTTCGTCAGCGATTCCAGACGTGAACTGATGTTGACCGCATCCGAGATCACGGTACCGGAAAGACGCTCGTCTTCCCCGACGATACCAATGCTCGCCATACCGGTGTGAATCCCCACACCGATATTGATATCCCGCACATGCAGTTTCTCCGCGGTTTCCGGATTCTGTACGATCTCACGATACATCCGGATACCTGCACGGATCGCGGCATCCGGCTCCTCAAAGAGCGCCATCACTGCATCGCCGATATACTTGTCTACGAAACCTCCGCAGTCACGGATGATCGGACCGGCGATCCCGTAGACCACGTTGGCAAACTCAAAACTTTCCTTTGCCGTGAGCATCTCGGAATTGATGGAAAACGAACGGATGTCACAGAAGAGTATGGTAAATTCCTGACTCTTCGCATCGCCCAGGGAGAGATCCGTGAACTTTTCCTTTCCCAGTAATTCCCGGAACTTTTCCGGTACAAACTTGTAATAGAACTGCTCATTCCGGTCTTTTTCATCAAACATCTCTTCCAGATTTTCCGCCATCGTATCGACCTGCCGGCAGATTTCACCCAGTTCATCTTCCGACCGGCTTTTCATACGGAAGGCCAGATCTCCGTCCGCGATCCTGGATACCGCATCGGTAGCCTTTCGGATCCGCATGCTGATCAGAAGGGAGACCAGTACGATGATCAGTATCAAGCCTGCCAGACATGGGATCAGCGTCTTCATCAGGATCTGCATGACCAGCGCCTGTGTCACACCAAGTGAATAGGTATCTGTGCTCAGCACCATATAGCCGGCAATATTTCCGGACGAATCGCGGATCGCCGTAGCGGCAACGATCATATCTTTTCCGAAATCACTGTACCACTGTGCCGCTTCATTCTCATCCAGATCAATGATATACAGACTGCTGTCGCTGTTTTCTCCCAGCCGGAATGCATCCAGATAATCCAAATACAGATAACGGTCAGCCACGGTAAACGGGATCATGTTTTCTCTGGTGTCTGCAGCGATCATCGCATACCCGTTCTCCGTCGGAACACTGATCCGCAGATCGTAAATACCACTCCACCAGTTACGGTTATGATCCAGCGTATTCAGCATCTGCATCCGCATCTCCTGATACCATTGCGGATCGGAAACCGGATCTGCTGCATAGCCGGCTAGTTTATCTCCATCCACAGCCTCTGCACTCATCTCACATACGGCAGCGGCACCGTCTTCTTCTTTTTCAAAATAGATCTCCAGATACTTTTCCCCGATCACCTGACAGATTCCGATCGACATGATGATCAGTACGGGCACCATCAGCATCAGCAGCTTCAAAAGCAGTCCTTTGCGGACAAAGACCAGAAACAGGATCAGAAAGACCAGCGCAGCTGTCCAAAGCAGCATGGTTAAAAAAGGCAGCAGGGTTGCCAGCACATTTTTTGCCGGCATCGTATACGTTGTTTTATGTGCAGCAAGCGTCTCTCCGTCCCAGGTGACGATCTTTCCGCCAAAATCCAGATACAGTACCCCATCCGCACTCTTCATCTGTGTTGTCGTCATTTCCTTTTCCCAGAACAGATCTGCCCCGGGATTTTTGGCAAGCGAATTCAGATCCGCAACCTGCGTCATCGAGCCGTCCTGTAACAGGTACAGCTTATCCTGCCGGTATCCTGCCGTCACATATAGTTTTCCGTCCAGTTCCGCCGCAGTGCCGATAAAGTCACCGGCTTCCGGGTCTGCAGCCGAAACGCTGCACTCATATACAGTATCCGTGATCTCGCCGGCATCGTTGATCCGACGTACCATACCGTTACTCTCCACCAGAAGATAATCCTGATCCAAAGCGATTATATGTCCTGTAAACACCCCTTCTTCCGATACATAATGTCCCGTCGGAACCTGACTGTCTGTCGCCGCGTCGATCTTATAAAAAGAAACACCTTCGGAATCCGTATAGCAAAAATGCAGCGCTCCGTCCCGGAAAGAAAATGCGCAAAGCCTCGGGGTACGTGTGGGCCGGTCATCCATCCCCTGATAACCGATACCGCCGACATCCATAAAGCGTTTTCCATCCTCAGAAATCTTCATGATACGTTCATATTCGATCGCCGCATTATTACCGGACCAGCCTACATAATGCAGATACAGTTCCCCGGCATCCCCCAGCACAACATCATAGCGGGACAGCGTACCACAGTAATCCGCCAGAATATCATCCCCCGCCATCCACTGTGCTTTTCCGGACTTCCTGTCCGCCACCATAATATAGTTATTCGTCGCAGTACGTTCATTACAAGCAAAAAAGCCCCCGTCGGAGACATCAAAATAACGGATGCCTCCGGCCGTCAGGCTGTTGGTCACGGTAAATGGTGTACCATTGCTGTAGCGGCAGACCGGTTGTATATCGCACAGGATATACAGCAGTCCGCCGAGCAGCAGAAATGTCAGAAACAGATAGGGCTTTTTCAGCTTATTCCTCATAGAACCAGAGATCCCCGTTCTCATCCACATTGAACGTTACAAAATCCGACATATAATAATCGCCATAGATGTCATCGATGCAGAACGCGTACAGATAATCTGCCGCATCCAGCCATCCGTATACGATCTCATTGTCGCCTTCATAAGTATATGCACCACCGTAATATACGGATTCCTCTTCCGTATCCGCATTTATGCTGGTATAAACCGGAACGATCTCGTCCCCGGCATTCAGCTTACGTACATCTCTTGCCGCCATACCGTTTTCATCAATACCATTCCAGACACCCTCGATCGTTACGCTCCAGTCCTCCAGATTCTGACGCAGACGCAGGTTGGTTTCTACACCGTTCACCTCTACCGGAGATGTATAGATGATATAATCCTCATCGTAATCTACGATATAGGTTGCCAGATTCTGTCCGTCCGGCAGAGACAGCCAGTATCCGTCAAAACCATCCTCAAAATGCCCGGTCTCCCAGTCTCCGAAGACATCATAGGTTTCGCCCAGAAGCAGCAGGTCATTTTCATTCTCCATATACTCATATACATAGCCGTATACCAGTGCCGCATTGTCGATCCCCTTTGCATTAAGCGTAAAGGAGAGTGTACCTTCATCATCCAGTCCCGGTTTCTGCGAGAACGTGATCCTCTTACTCTCACCGGTCACTTCAAAATCATCCACATAATCGAAGCGGTCATCCTGTACCGACTTGCTGCGATAGCAACCGCTATCCTCATCGTAGTAACATTCATCCCAGCCGAAGGTCCACATATCATCCTCGTCATACCAGCAGTCATCATCATAAGCATAGGAATCATCACTGCCTTCCGAATCATCTACGACATACCACTCATCATCATTCTCATCGTAATAATAGTATTCACCCTCATTTTCGTCATATGCATAGGTGACACCATCCTCAGCAAAATAGAAAATACCTTCTTCTTCATCATAATAGGTACTTTCTTCGTCGATACAGTTTCCTGCCTCCGTATCGTCACCGAGTTCATACCATTCATCCTCATCTTCATCATAATAATAGTAGGAACCGTCATTTTCGTCATAAGCAAACAGAATGCCTTCCTCTTCAAAATAGAAGATGCCCTCTTCCTCATCATAGTAGGTATTCTCCTCATCAATGGAATACCCGCTGCTTTCCCCCGTATCATAAACGCTGCCGTAGCTCTGTCGTTCCACAAAGGACAGATAATACGGGCTGACACAGATATCGCCAAAGATCTTCATTTCCATGGAGCCCTCCAGGCTCAGCGGATAATAGGTGGAAAGACCGCATGCGCTCTTATGATCCGAACCGACACGCTTATAAACCACAGCATCATCGATTGCCGAGATCACGTTTTGTGCAGAAGAAGAATACGCTGAACAGCCGCTCACCAGGCCGGCCAGATCCACCATATTGGTATAACCTTCACTGCGGTTGTTACCGCCGAAGTTATCGCCGTTTTCGATGCTGCGGACCATATCTGCCAGTTCAGATGCCCCCTCACCGGCTTCGTAAATATCCTTCGCAAAGGTATTGAAGCTGATCAGGATATCATCTACCTTATCCAGATCGATCACTGAAAGGGTTGCCATATTTCCGGCTCCGATTCCTTCACACATATCATAAAAGCTGTCGCAGATGACCTGACCGATCTCTGTTCCGTCTGCCCCGGGATTCTTTGCGAGATAATTGCCGATCTCTTCATAATCCCATCCGTATCCCGGTTCGATCTCCTCCGAACCGATCATATATCTGGCATACGGTGCCAGAATGTTTGCACTTTCGATCGTTCCCATCAGACATGCATCAAAACCGATAAACTCAAACCGGTCGGTCATCGTATCGGTAATGCTTAAGAATGCATTATCCAGATCCCGCAGAGCCAGGGAATTGTCATGATCCGTTTCATCAAAACATACACCGTTGATACTGCCGCTGCCGTGATCCCAGAACACCACGCCCATATGCTCCGCCGGATATTCCGAAACACCCCAGCGCAGGAAATCCGTCAGCGTGGATACATCCGCCATACTTCTCGCAGACTCACTGTATACTTCCTTCAGGTCATTGTTCTCCACGACAAAACGCTGGATCTTTTTGGCATCCACGGCATTATGGTCCCAGCTGTTTGCTCCGCCGGTCTGCACTACAAAGCGCACATTATCACTGGCATTCGCATCCAGCATCTCCTGCAGATCGCCGGTTGCCATGCCGTTTTCCGATTCCAGATCTGCGCCGCAAAGGTATACAAAGATGGTCCAGGCATCATCCGTCCCCATGCTCTTGTTACCGAACGGACTTCGCGTGATCGTCATCTCACCGGTCGTCCGATTCACCTGCAGTCTGGTCGAAGCCCCCTCCAGATTACGTACCGGTGCTGCCGAGCCGCCGCCTTCCGTGCCTTCTCCGTTCTCCCCGGATACTTCACCGCCGTTTTCCTCTTCCGTCACAAGCGCATCATCGTCTTCCCCGCAGCCTCCCAAAAGGCCGGTACACAGGCTTAATGTCAGCAACAAAGCTATCCATCTTCTTTTCATAATTACTCCTTTGCATCGTGATGTTCTGATCAACAGTTACCTTATTATATAGTAGAAAAAGCTCCGCTTTCAATACTCAAAAAAGACACAAAAATCCTCCCGGTGCTTAGCCGGGAGGATCTCACTCACGTAACTACAGTAAATTTCATCCGGCCTTCCTGCCGTATTATGAATTATTCTGCTACAGCTTCCAGGATTGCCTCAGCCTCTTCCTCGCTCAGCTCAGCAGCTGCTGCCAGGTTGCCGTCCTCATCAACGATGTACCAGTCATCGCCATCGGTCAGATAACCAAGTACTACATCGCCAACCTGTACCAGCATATACGGTGTGCCGTCTTCGGTCTCAGCCTCTGCTACATCATACTCAGCAAAAACTTCGTTCTCGCCATCGTTTACATAAGCTACCTGAGAACCGTCAGAACCCTGGAAGAAGCAGATCACTGCATCGCTGCTGCCATCATTTACATAGAAACCGCTGTCATAAGTGAAGTCTGCATCTGCAGCCTCATCTGCAGCAGCTTCCTCATCAGCAGCGCCTGCATCTACAGCAGACAGAAGAGCGTCAGCCTCTTCCTCGGTCAGCTCAGCTGCTGCTGCCAGGTTACCCTCTTCGTCAACAATGTAGAGATCCTCGCCATCGCTGATGTAACCAAGAACTGCATCACCTACCTGAACCAGCATATACGGTGTGCCATCTTCCAGCTCTGCTTCTGCTACTTCATACTCAGCAAAGATCTCATTCTCACCATCATTCAGGTAAGCTACCTGAGAACCATCAGAACCCTGGAAGAAGCAGATCACTGCATCGCTGCTGCCATCGTTTACATAGAAGCCATCATCATAGGTGTACTCAACCTCTGCATCAGCTTCCTCTGCCGGAGCCTCAGTTGCTTCCGGTGCTTCGGTTGCTTCCGGAGCTTCGGTAGCTGCCGGTGCTTCAGTAGCCTCTGCTGCCTCAGTTGCAGCCGGTGCCTCTGCGTTTGCTGTTGTAGCCGGAGCATCTCCGCCACATCCTGCCAGGATACCCATGCTCAGTACGCCTGCCATTGCCAGTGCCATAATTCTCTTCTTCATAATCTTTTTCCTCCCTTTGAAAAAGTGTTTATTGTCGGGATCACATTATCCCGCTCTCTTGTTGCCGAAACGTATCATATTACAGCCTGCACAAAATGTAAAGCGATTTTTATGCACTTTTTCTTCATAACTCGCACTTGACTTTTTCAAAATACTTGTTCCATCGTTGCAATTATTGATTTCACACCACTTCTGCGCTATAATATTTTTATGAAAACGATCCGCATTGCGATGTGCGATGACAACATAATGGAATACAAAATACTGCAAAAAGCACTGCAGGTTGCCGAAATTTCCGCAGAGTGTTCTTACTATTCCTGCGCCGAAGATCTCCTGAACGATTACCACACGGACCGTTTCGATCTGGTTCTTTTGGATATCTATATGGAGGGAATCGGCGGGATTTCCGCTGCAGAACAGCTCCGGAATACAGATCAACTGGTCCCGATCGCGTTCATCACCGCCAGTCCGGATCATACGATGGACGGATTCCGGCTGCATATCGACCGCTATCTGCAGAAACCCCTGCGCCCCGATGATCTGAAGGAAGTCTGTACCATGGCTCTGCAGAGACAGGAAATGCGACCGGGCCTGACCCTAAAGGTTGACGGCAAGATGCAGCGTCTGCCTTTTGATTCCATTGTTTATGTGGAACAGAACGGACATAATCTCTTTTACCATATGACGGACGGAAGCATCCCGAAACGGACCGGCAGCCTGGAAGAAATGGCGGGTATCCTGCCGGATTGCTTCTTTCACTGTCACAAAAGCTATATCGTAAATTGCAAGCATATCACCGGATTTGACAGCGAGCTGGGCTTTTTTGTCATGTTCGGCGGTAACCATGCGCATATCCGCCGCAGCAGTCTGAAGGACGCCAAAGCCGCTTATCAGAAATACAGCCGGTGTAGCGATCCAAAAAAATAAAAAAGGAAACACAATGGAAAAAGATCGTCTGATACAATATATGAAGCAGCTCCCGATCGATCTGACGGAAGCACAGGCAGAACAGTTTCTCCTGTACAATGATCTGCTGCTGGAATGGAATTCTTTTATGAACCTGACAGCCATCACCGAACCGGAAGAGGTACTGCAGAAGCACTTTGCTGACAGCATCCTGCCGGTTCTTTTACCGGATAGCCGTTCTATGGAAGGCATCCAAAACGGCAGTTCCCTGTCCGTCATTGATATCGGTACCGGAGCCGGCTTTCCCGGCATCCCGTTAAAGATCGCCTTTCCCAAACTGCAGGTTACCCTGCTGGATTCGCTGAACAAGCGCGTCAATTTTCTGAATGAAGTGATCGCCCGTCTTGGTCTGCAGGGGATCACGGCGATCCACGGACGCGCAGAAGATTTTGCCAGCCCGGACCGTCTGCGGGAAAGCTTTGACTTTGCCGTCTCCCGTGCCGTTGCCAATATGTCCACGCTTGTGGAATACTGCCTGCCTTACGTAAAGACCGGCGGATACTTTATTGCATACAAGGCCTCCGGCTTTACCGCTGCCGAAACCGGCACTTCCGAGTATGCCGCGGCGGCAAAAGCACTCAAACTGCTGGGGGGCACCGCGGAACAGGTGACCGAATACTGCCTGCCGGAATCCGGGGATTTCAGATGTCTCGCCGTCATCAAAAAAACAGCCCCCACGCCGAAGAAGTACCCGCGCAAGGCAGGTCTTCCGGCGAAGGAGCCGCTGTAAATCCCGGCAGACTCACATCTGATGCTTTACGATCTGATATTCATCCCCCTGTTGAAAAAAGGGACAGCCTTTTGCGTTGCCGGTCAGGAAACGATACATATCATCCTCGTCCAGCCCGGCATCGCACTCATAATTATCGTATTCCTCATCATATTCATAGTGCATACATAATTCGCATGGATCGTTCATATCTGCCTCCAAAAAGATTCAGAGCCCGAAGGCCCTGAACCGGATCAATCGTTATTATTCTGTGTCTGGCGCTTCCGCACAAACTCATGTCTGGTTCCCGTATAACGATCCAGCTGGTTGGTAAGCGCAAACGAGTTGTCCACCAGGAAATGGTCCGCCTGTGTCTTTTCCGAAGCAACCATTGCCGCTTTAGCGGAGGATAAGGAAATCCCGCCCACGATCAGACCGATGACTATCGAAGCGATCAAGGCCGTCCCGAACTCACCCAGGATAAAATACAGGAGGATCGTTGCGATCACTGCGGTGATCAGGGCTGTAGACAGAAACAGCTTGGTACTCTTACCGGAATCGATCGGCAGATCACCTACCACCTTTCCGCTCTGTCCGTTCATTGCAAAACTGTATACCTGTCCGTTCCACTGGGTGGAAAGCATCCACACCGGCAGCATACAGTAGCGCACACGTCCGTCACGGATATTGATATTCTCCGCCGTCGCATTTACACTGGAATAGCCTTTTACGGTATCGCGGATCTTCTGCTTTGCCGTCGAACGGATACGTCCGTCCACACGTTCCTTCACCGCATTGGCATCTTCATCGTATTTGTTTGCCACATACCCGGACATATAGGCGGGATTGTAATCCGTGATCTTGGAATAATCAAACGGCTCTAAGGAATCCATATAGGCGTCCTTCATTTCCTTGGAAGCATCTGCCGGCACCTTTTCAAAACGCATCTTTGCGCTTCTGGTAACGGCATAGTCTTCAATCTCCTTCCAGACCTCATCCCCCTTATCATACTCCCGTTCTTTCGTAGCACGATAGAAACAGTCACCATCGGTATCGCAGTCAAAGAGCCAGAACGGCACATACAGACCATTGATATTGTCAATACGGTTTTTATCGATAAAACTGTCCGGGATCAGTTTCTTCCCCTTATAGAAATTATGCAGTGCTTCCTGTGCTTTGGCCTTATCCACCGCAAAAGGAATGATACCGTCCGGCAGGTTGATGCCCTCAAAGGTATCCTTGATGACCAGCGGATTGCCGCAATACGGACATTCCGTCGCGCCCACATTTTCTTCCGCTACCAGAACAGCCGCACAGGTATTGCAGACATATTCCTTCATGCCTGTCCCGTCCATCTGCTGTGTTGCCGACTGCTGCCAGTCCGTCACCTCTTCCTTGACCTGCGTATCCTGTGAGAATTCCGACATATCAAACTGACTGTCGCAATACTCACAAACCATCTTGTTCAGATCGCCGCGAAACGCCAGCGGTCCCCCACAGTTCGGACACTTATAATCATGAAATCCGTTATCTGCCATTTTTCCTACCCCCATATAACAAGTTTTTTGGCTTATCACCAATACTAACTATAACAGAGAAACGATTGTTTTGCAAACGTATTGTTGCTGAAATGAGACTACTTCACGTGAAACATTTTTATACGGCAGACAATGGAAAAAATAGCACAAACATTTTCCCTTGCAAAGAAACATTTTCGTATCTTTCATGAATTGTATTTCTGCGGTTTTGGAGATAGAATGTTAGCAACAACTAACACAAAACAAGGAGAGAGACCATGATCCCAAAAGATCCTGTCATGCTGTTAAGCTATGTGAACACCCAGCTGCGCGATAACTATTCTTCTCTGGCGGACTTTGCCGCATCCAACGGCCTAAACGAAACCGAACTCACCGAGAAGCTTGCTTCCATCGGCTACACTTATGATGCGGGACAAAATCGTTTTGTTGCGAAATAAAAGGGCTTGTTGTATAATCGAAATGTTGTGAAACTTGCCAACGCAGTACACACGCCGTTCTGCGTCTGGTTTGAACGAATAACCAAATCAACTTTCATAAAGGAGAAACAATTATGAAACAAAGACCTGTTGTTTTAATGGTACTGGATGGTTATGGTCTGTCCGACAATCCGGAGTCCAATGCCATCGCAATCGCAAAGACACCTGTTATGGATAAACTGGAAGCAGAATGTCCTTTTGTAAAGGGCTACGCTTCCGGTCTGGCGGTAGGTCTGCCGGACGGACAGATGGGCAACTCCGAAGTGGGGCATATGAACATCGGCTCCGGCCGCATCATCTATCAGGATCTGACCCTCATTACCAAATACATCGAAGACGGCGTATTCTTCAAGAACGAAGAATTGCTGCGCGCGATCGAGAACTGCAAGAAAAACAATTCTGACCTGCACATCTGGGGCCTGCTCTCCGACGGTGGTGTACACAGCCACAATACGCATCTGTACGCGATTTTGGAACTGTGCAAAAAGGAAGGTCTGGAGAATGTCTTTATCCATCCGTTCTTTGACGGACGTGATACACCGCCTGCCTCCGGCAAAGGATATCTGCAGGAACTGGTAGACAAGACCAAAGAGATCGGCGTAGGCAGAGTCGCTTCCCTGTCCGGCCGTTACTACGCAATGGATCGTGATAACAACTGGGATCGTATCCAGAAGGCATACGACAGCCTGGTACTGGGCAAGGGTGTAGTAGCAACCGATCCGGTTGCCGCTATGCAGGCATCCTATGATGATGGCGTAACGGACGAATTTGTTCTTCCGACCGTGATCACCGACGAAGCCGGCAAGCCGCTTTCCGTGGTAAAACCGAACGATTCCGTGATCTTCTTCAACTTCCGTCCGGACCGTGCAAGAGAGATCACCAAGGCATTCTGCTTCACCGATGAGGATATCGCTGCCCAGCCGGGGGATGCAGCGGATACCAAGTGCATCAAGTACCTGAAGCGAGCAAACGGTTATATGCCGCTGACTTATGTATGCTTTAAGGATTATGACGAGACCATCCCGAACAAGTTCGTAGCCTTCAAGAAGGAAGAGATCAAGAACACCTTTGGCGAATATCTGGCAAATAACGGTCTGAAGCAGCTGCGTATCGCTGAGACCGAGAAATATGCACACGTTACGTTCTTCTTTAACGGTGGTATCGAAGAGCCGAACAAAGATGAAGACCGCATCCTGGTAAACTCTCCGGCAGTTGCTACCTACGACCTGAAGCCGGAAATGAGCGCACCGGAAGTCAGCGAGAAGCTGGATGCTATGATCACCTCCGGCAAGTATGATGTAGTGATCATCAACTTTGCAAACCCGGATATGGTCGGCCACACCGGTGTACTGGAAGCTGCCGTAAAGGCAGTGGAACGTATCGATGAATGTGTAGGCGCTGCCGTAGAAGCCGTAAAGCAGATGGACGGCGTACTCTTCATCTGTGCGGATCACGGCAACTGCGAACAGATGGTAGACTACACTACCGGCGCTCCGCATACCGCGCATACCACCAACCCGGTACCGTTCATCCTCTACAACTACGATCCGGCTTACACCTTACGTGAAGGCGGACGCCTGTGTGACATCGCTCCGACCCTGCTCCAGATCATGGATCTGCCGCAGCCGAAGGAAATGACCGGTGAAAGCCTGCTGGTGAAGAAAAACTAATAAAGAGGGACATATCACCCCTCATCTGCCCTTCCCGTAAAGGGAAGGGCTTTTTTATTTACGCCAAATATTATAAAAAACACAGCAGACGAATCTGCTGTGCTGACCTCAAATTATTATCTATAATCAATCAACCACCATTCGTTCCATCAAAACCTGACGGTTTATCTGCCGACCAAGTATTGTTCATCAGATAATAATTATTACCATTAATTGTTACATGCATTTTTAATATCTGATAAGAATTATTCGTCTTATCAAGAGTAACCGCATCATAACTTACCGGGACCCCATCCAAAGTATAATTATTGTTACTACCTGTAGCGCCTACAAGCCGCCAAACACTTGAAGCCTCTACTTTATCCTCTAAATTACCATTACCATCCCACTTTGCATATGCTTCTGCAAGAGCTGATTGATATGCAACTCTAACCGTTTGCGCCGTGGAGAAATCTTTCTCCTTCTTCGCTCTGTCAATATACCCCATCAGTGTCGGCACCAGAATCGCTGCCAAAATTGCAAGAATGACCAAAACTACGATCAGCTCAACTAATGTGAAACCTTTGTTGTTCATTTTTCTTCTCTTCATAATCATGTACTCCTTTACCTTTAGATTTTTTATTGGTGGGACATCCTGTCCCTCTGCCACAACTATTATATGTATCGGTACAATTATACAAAACTTTAGGGGAATTATCAATAAATTTTATGCACATCTTTTTGCAACATTTTTATATATATTGTGCAATTACCCATAATCCAGCTATGTAAACCGGATAGAAGGCCCCTCTGAAAAGACTTTACATCTCACGAAGATAATGCTATTATTGCTTATGCTGTTTCTGGAAATCTTATTGGCAGTTCGCCACATTTTTCCACGAAATTATAGTTGCAGGCAATAAACAGTTTCTTTATAATGAAAGGAGAGATGTGAGTGAAAAAAACATTTATTAAGCGACCAAGCGATATTCCCCGACCGGAACAGGAAAAGATCCGCCACGAAATAAATACCTTTTACTTCAAGTACAAAAGTAAATCACGAATATGGCATCGTTCTGTAGGTTTAGACGACAAGTATTATATCTACATTGTGGATAATTTCGGTTTTGATGACTATCAAATGATCGCAAGAATACCGGATTGGGAGGAGGAATGAATATGGAATACTTTATGAATCTGCTGAAAAATGTTACTGATTCCTACGATGATTTTGTTCGCGGTGTCATCTCCTATGTAAAGATTCCCGGAAATGAATATAAGCAAAATCTGATCGAGGAGTATATACAGGATCACCCTTCATCAAATACCTCAGATGTAACTAATTATATTTTAGAGGAAACCGATTTTTGGAGCGAATATAAAGAAAAGAAAGTTGCAAACTATAGATAATGAATGTCCTCCCCAACCGGGGAGGACTTGTTTTACTCGTTATACGCGATACGCTGCACCTCTTCCATCGTGGTGACGCCTTCTTCCAGCAGACGGAGTGCTGCCATCTTGATGCTCTCCATCCCCTGATATTCAATGGCATACTTTGTGATCTCTTCTGCGGTTGCACCGGCTGCGATCATACTGCGTACCATCTTATCTGCCACCAATACCTCATGCACGGCGATACGTCCGGAATATCCGGTATTGTGACATTTCGAGCATCCCATCGCCTTCTTCGCCGTCGGGATATCCCTGCCAGCAAATTCCCGCTCGGCATCATCCAACCCTACCACCTGTCCGCAATACGGGCATACCTTACGGAGAAGTCGCTGAGCCACCGCACCTACCAGAGCCGAGGACAGCAGATACGGTTCTGCTCCCATATCGATCAGACGGATGATGGTGGATACCGCATCGTTGGTATGCAGGGTGGAAAGCACCAGGTGACCGGTGATCGCGGCGCGAAGAGAAATGCTTGCAGTTTCGGGATCTCGCGTCTCACCGACCATGATAACATCCGGATCCTGTCGCAGCAGAGCCCGCAAGCCCACTTCAAAGGTAAGTCCCGCCGTCGGATGTACCTGCATCTGGTTCAGATGCGCCAGGTTCTTCTCCACCGGATCCTCAATGGTCGAGATGTTTACCGGCTTGGTCGCCAGAGAACCGAGCGCCATATATAGGGTTGTCGTCTTACCGGAACCGGTCGGACCGGTGATGTAGATCAGACCATTCGGCGATTTCAGCATTTTGATAAACTTATTGTAGTTATTTGGTGTCATACCAAAGGTATCGCTGCGGTCAATGTCGGAATTGGACGCCAGGATACGCATTACCACCTTTTCGCCGAATACGGTCGGGATCACACTGACACGGACGTTGACGATCTGATCGCGGATACGGATACGGAAATGTCCGTCCTGCGGTACACGGCGTTCCGCGATATCCAGTTCACCAATGATCTTGATACGTGCCACCAGTGCGTTCTGCACGTTTTTATTCAGAGTCATATAGTTCAAAAGCACACCGTCCGTACGCATACGCACCAGGATCTCTTTTTCAAACGGTTCGATATGCACGTCGGATACGCCGTCCTGATAAGCTTTATCCAAAAGCGAGTTCACCAGATTGATGATAGGAGCATCATCCGCTGTCGCATTAGCATCAATGATGACTTCCTGGGTTTCGCTGGCGGATGCGTTTTCACTCGCGTTTGCCGCCGCCTGCTTGGTCTTGATCGCTGCGTAATGATAGGTGATGGCATCTTTCAGCGGCTGGGATTCTGCCAGCAGGGAATGGATATTCATACCTGTGGTCTGACGGACATCCTCAATCGCATACAGGTTCAGCGGGTCATTCATTGCCACCGTCAACAGACCATCCTGCAAAGATACCGGCAGGATCAGATACTGCTGCGCCATCTGGATCGGTATGGTCTTTACTGCCTCTTCCTCTACCGGATAGGTGGAGATGTCGATCAGGCTGGTCTGCAGACGATCTGCCAACGCTGTCAGCATCTGCCGTTCCTGCACATACCCCTGCTCGATCAGGATCTGACCGATACGTTTGGAACGATCCTGTTTCTGCAGAGCCAGCGCCTCCATCAGCTGTGCCTCCGTGATGTACCCGGAATTGACCATTAAGTCGCCCAGTCGTATTTCTTTTATGAGTTTATTATCCATATATCATAATCTCCTCGCTCAAGTTTTCCCCTCCGGTATCAATCTTTCTTCCTTGGCACTTCGATGCCTGCCATCTTTTCGTCGTACATATACAGTCTCAGCCGTACCGTCAGCTGTTTTTCACGGCTGTCCGATACCAGCACGGTCCCATCTTCCAAAGTCCGCACGACCGGCGGCATCTCATCCCAGGCAAAACCGGTCACGCGAACAGACGGTTTCACCAGAATATCATCCAAAAGCTTCTGCGCCCGATCTGCAGTTCCGGTCAGTACGATCGTCACATCCGCCGCCCGAACCCCGGATGCTGTGGTATCCTTTACCATCATCTGTTTTTCAGAATATACCTCCAACGGCGTCTTAACAAAATTCACCATCAGATCATCCGCAGAAATACCTTCCGAAGAAGAATCCGTATCCGTTTCTTCCGAAGCTGTATTGGAAGACGAAGATGATGAGGAACTCTCTCTTGCCGCCAATACCTTTCCGATCTCAGAATGCTTATATGGCATTTCCTCCAAAGCGGAGATTGGCATAGCGATCAGCAGATCCTTCGCCCGCAGACCAAATCCCAGCACATACATAGTGAACATCTTATCGATCTCGGAGGAATCCATAGGCGCATAATATTCTCCGGTAGCCTCCTCCAGATCTTCTTCAAACGTGTCCATCAGGATCTGTGCCGATGTGAGTCCCATCACCTTATTCTCATTCTGCTGTTTCAATGCCTGCGCCGACACGATATCTTCATCTGTTTCCATGATCGACTTGATGATCGGCCGCATCAGGACCCAACCGAATACAAACAGGATCACGATGAATCCCAGCATATATAAGAGTTTTTTGTCTCTCGGTGTTAATGTAGCTTCCATTGATCAGCCCTCCGCCAGCGTGCATACCACATGGATCGACCATGTATTGTCCTCTTCGTTCTTGGTATAACCGGTATAATCCACCAGTTCAAAGATATCCATTGCCAACAGACGTGCGATGAACTTATTGATCTTTTCCACATCCTCTGCTGTAGCGATCACTTCCAGGATGCCGCTCTCTGCCGAATAGGAATCGATCACCACACCGACATCTTCCAGCCCTGCCGCATTCATAATGCTCTTATTCACGGACGAATCCGGGATCGGATAGGTATCCCGATATTCCTTCAGCAGATCCACACTTCCCTGTGCCACGCCCAGCTTTTCTGCCTCTTTCATCAGCATATCATGCTCCGCTGCCGATTCCACGATCGAAGGCTGCATATTGTACTGCTGCAACACTGCCAACTCCGCCTTTTTCTGACTCCGGATCACCAGGAGTACTATCGTGACAATGAGCAACAGGATGACTACCGCCACATAAGGAACGATCAAAGTGGTCATTGTCTTTTTCTTTTGATAATCCTGTGAATCCCGTTTCCACGCTTCCAGAATGGATAACCCCTCCTGGGTACCGAAAAAGCCTGCGATCGAGAACAGATAATCGCCGAACTTATCCGCAGCCGTATTCATGATCACACTGTCCGGCTTCGTCATAATCCCTAAAACATCCCCCAGCGGATATCCCTGCAGCTCACTCTTCAACAGGTTCATATCTTCCATGTTCAGACCGGCGATGTAAATATTACTGATCTCATGCTCTATATGCTGTGCCGTAGCAAACTGACGAATAGCGGAGATCGCGTTCCGGATCTCTGCCGAGAATTCTGATGTACCGGGGATCGAATATACACGGGTGTTCAGATTGTTAAAGTAATTTCCTTCCGCAAACAGGATCGTCGTCAGGTTCATACCGTCCAGGATCATATAGACCACGGTATTTTTGTTTACCTGCGTCTGCATCATATTTACGGCCAAGTTGATGCCGGCATGAAGGGAATTCAGTTTCACCCCTGCGGCTTCAAAAATACGGATATAAGTCTCCACAAACTCCTTCTCCGCCATCTCCGAGATCACCTGCTGGGTCTTCTTCTTTTTGCTGATCGGATACCATCCAAGGATCGGTTCGCTGAATCGCGCCGTATCCTTCTCATCCACTTCATTATTAACAAACTTATTAGCCTTGTTCCCCGTAAGCAGCGGCATCTCGATACGCCTTGCCAGCAGATTCGGGCTGTTGATCACCAGATCCACATTTTTTTCCTTGATGGCATGCTTACGCCAGGTATCGCGGATCGTATCCTGCAGGACCGATTCATTGATCACGGTACCGTTCAGCAGGGTTCCATCCGGGATCGCATCCGCATAAAGCGCCTTGATCTTTACTTTCTTTCCCGATTTTTCTCCCAGCACCACCTGTATGCTGCTGTTGGATAAAAAGACATTTACCTTCATTTGAAATATCTCCGTTTACGAGTTTTTTATCAAGATCAAAATAAATCAGCCTGCTCCGATCGTGGAATAACTCTGATAGATCGGGGTGATAACACCGATCATAACGAAACCTACGATCACTGCCATCACTATGATCGTTACCGGCTCGATATATTTTACCAGCCGTGACATAGCCTGTGCGGCCTTAAAATCCAGATCATTTGCGATCGAGGTGAGCATCTTGTCCAGCATACCGGTTTCCTCACCGACACGGATGACCGACGGCAGCTTGATGATAAAGCCATCCACCTTTTCAATGGCATCCGAAAGCGCCACACCGGCCTGCAGGTCTTTGTTTACCTGTTCAAACTGCTTTTCCACATATTTGTTCCCGATCGTCTGGCTGGCGATCGACACGCACCGGTCTACCGGAATACCGGCTGAATACAGGGAACTTAAGGTTCTCGCAAAACGCGCAGAATAAATGGTGTTGTTTAATTTACCGATCTTTCCCTTTGTTTTCATGGTATCTACAAAGAGCTTGACCTTCGGAACACGGAGCAGAATGCGTCCGAAGAAGACGAACGCCGCCCCCCCGATGATGATCACAGGCCAGAAACCCGACACAAAATCGCTGATGGCGATCAGAATACGTGTCGTGATGGGCAGCGAAGGCATCTGTGCAAAGAGTTCCTGGAACTGCGGCATTACAAAACCGAAGATCGCCAGTACCACACCCACAATGAGCGCCATCAGGATCTTCGGATAGACCAAAGCACTCTTGGTATTCTCTTCGAGCTGAAACTCTCTGGTAAACTGATCTGCCAGATTCAGGGCCGTGATATCCATATTTCCGGAGCTCTCTGCTGCACGGAACATATAGATCATCAAAGGCGGAAATGCGGGATACAGACCCTCCATCGTCGTGGATAAACCGATACCCTGTATTACCTTGGTCCGCAATTCCGTAAACAGATATCTCTCGTAGGGCGTGATGGACTCGTTCCCGGCCAGGATCTCCAGCAGGCGCACCAAAGGCACACCAGCCTGGGTCATGGTTCCCAGCTCGGTACAAAAATTCGCCAGTTCACTTTTTTTCAGTGGCTTTAGTGTGATCCTTTTACCGGCCGCTTTGGCGCTGATCAGCATCTGCCCCTTAAGCCGCAGCTTCTTCTGCAGATCCGCCTCATCTACTGCGATCACCTTGCCGCTATACTGCTTTCCGTCCGCATCCTGCGATCTGAACTTATACTCCGGCATCTTCTACTATCTCCCGCTGCCTTATTTTATTACTGTCATTCCCACGCTGTCGTATAGGTTAATACATGGAACTCATAGTAGATGTCCCACTGACCGTCCGTCGTCCCCCCATCACCAAGCGCCTGATACTCCACCATAAACGAACCCTTCCGGTAGGTGAAGGATCGCGGCAGACCGCTCCTGTCATCCCATCCCGTCAGTACAATTTTTCCGTCCGCATACGTCAGTTCCCGGATCCGCTGTGCCGCCCCTTTGAGCATTCCGTCCGGTGTCGTCGGATCGTACAGAGCTTCTCCGGCAGCCGAGCATTCCAATGCCGTCAATCGCATCGCCACGCGGATATCCCTGGCTTCCTGCATCGCATGGTGCGCCTGCGAATCGATCCTGCACCAGCAAAAGAAGATCGCCAGCACGACCAGCAGGATCACACCCGGAAGAAGCATCTTCCGCAATACGCTCCATATAGTTCGTTGTTCAAATATGATCTCTTCTTCCATACGTATCAGTATACCATATTTTATAAAAATCTGCTCACATTATCTGTACTATATCGGCTGCAGCATCAAGCCGCCGGCTCGGTAATCTCCCCGGAAGTATCCTCTTCAAAATCCTCTTTTTCAGGAACATCTAAATCATCCATGTTTTCATCTACGCCATTTGATTCAGCTTCAGGTGTTTCCTCTTCATCTTCAAGGCTTTCCGATTTCTCAGTCTCATCGCCTTCAGTAGATGGATACTCCTCTTCTGCCGGCAGATCTTCCTCAAACATTTCTTCATCGGTTTTCAGTGACGGATAGTACTCTTCTATCTCCTCAGGATTCATCTCATCCAATCCATCCTCAATCGAATCCTCTGTAAAATCTTCTCCTGCACTATCATCCTCACTAGTCACTGCCTGATCATCAAAGCCTTCGATATCAGTGGCGATTTCCACATTTTCGATAACACCTTTTTTATTATTTTCTCCAACATAACCTGCGCGAGGCTTCGTCATATCACAATGATCTTTATCGATCTGTACATTATGAATATGATAGACCAGTGTTCCACCACTTTCCGAAAATACACCACATTTTCCTTTTTCATTGTTATACCCGAGAATAAACCCTGTTTTCTTTCCGCTTACAATGATCTTCCCACCACCAGGTTGCACGTCAAAACTATCACTTCCGGCTCTGCCAAAACTGCCGGCATTTGCCCCCATGATTCCACCGGCATGACCATTGGTCGCAGCTACCCTAAACTCTCCGCTTGATACCTTAATAGCAATGTCCGGTATGAATTTTGCATAATTACTACCTATCATTCCACCTGCATATTCAGTATTGGCAGTTATAGAAGAAACTCCACCATCCATATTGATCGTATATGTAGTTCCCTTACTCACAGCTGCCCCGCCATCAAGATATCCTATGATGCCTCCGACATTTCTAGCGCCTTCTATTGTTGTGCCAGACATTGTTACATTCATAGTGCTTTGCATTGCAGATGCATCACCTTCCACAATCGAATCACCAGCCTTACCAATAATCCCGCCTACATCGTTACCGCTACTTGTGATCGTAGCTCCTGTAAGGTCTGCCTGAATAAAACTATTAATCTTTTGTGTCGGAAACTTAATACCTGTCTGTCCGATCACTCCGCCTACACCATTTCCGCCCCCCTTAATCACTGCCCCTTTAAGATCGGCTATGATAGTACTATTGATATTACCAGGGGTATGATTACCACCCGTAACACCGATCACTCCACCAACACCGCCTGCACTTCCGGTAACAGAAACAATCCCGTTGACCTCAAGCCTGGAACTGCTATCCTGTCCAACCCTTCCGTCCATACAGCCAATCCAGCCGCCAACATATTCCTGTCCGGAAACAATAAACAAAGTATCTTTGGACGTTATGCTTCCATCAAGGTTTCCCATCATATATCCTATAATACCGCCCAAATCCCATGTCTTTCTTCCTCTGCCCGTGTCCGGAAGAATGCGGATACAACACTTCTCACCGTCCTCACGCTGAGATTTAATCTCTATACTCTCTATTGTTGCATTTGCGCTCTCACACTGCCCTATAACGCCGCCAAGCGAACTGAAACCGGAACGGATTGTCAAATCATATTGTAAGTAAAGCTTAAGATCTCCAATATGAACAATATCGTTTCTCCCATTATCGTTAAAATTTCCGATGTGTCCGATCACACCACCGATACTCTTGTGATCTCCTAAAACCGTAGCCCCTCCCAGCGGCGTCCCGGCTTCAACATTATCATTTACATATTCACTGTCTATATAAGTAGAAAGTGTCCCTGTAGCATCACTTTTTTGAATGTAACCAATTACGCCACCTCTATGTCCATAATTTCCCAAAACCTGCCCCCCGGCAAGATGTGTTGTATAATTTCCATACAGATTACTATTTTCCACTCTGCCAAAAACACCACCGATATTCCATCCGCCGCCCTTGACATAATATCCCTCTTTCAATGTCACATCCACAGAGCAGTTTACTTTAGAACCGCCATAAACAGCTCCAACAAATCCTCCGGTTCCCCTTTCCCCTCTACCGCCGGTAGCTACAGATTCTACTGATTGGATTCCCGTGATTTTAAAGGAATCCCCCGATGTTCCTACAACGCCTGCCTTTATCTCTCCAATACAGCCACCCACATGCTGATTTCCCGAAATATTAAGCAGGACAGTATCAGAGAAAGCAATTTTCCCCATAGTACTATCTGTTAATGTCCCTATATAACCTCCAACATTGTTTAACGCATTAATACGAATAGATGCAGTTCCGGTCAGGTTGGAAACAGTGCTGTTTTCCGTAATCTGACCGACCATTCCACCTACGGAGGAGGTTTTCGGCACATCCAATATAACTTCTCCACCGGACAGATTCACATTTTCCACCTTGCTGCCTTTTCTTACCCAGCCAACAACCCCACCTATCGCCGTATAGGAATTGGCCGGCGTTGTTACCAGTTTTCCTGTTTCTGTCATGCTCACAGAGGCTTCCTGTACAATTGGTCCATTCTGATCACTTCCGATACAACCAATGCTGCCTCCGATATAACTGTTTGTTGCATCGATAGCTGACATATCCATTATACCGGTACCATCATATTCTACTGCCACACGAGAATACACAGCAGTACCATCGACCATACCAATACCACCACCCACATAGGCCTGACTTGCAGAAATCACATGATTTGCCGAAATTCTGGCACTGACAATTCCCGCGCTGGTCTGAATATTTGTATAACCTATAGCACCACCAACATAACCTTTGCCTATGATCGCATTGTCAGCTCCAATCACACTACTTATGGAGCCTGTCATATTTGGAGCATTTACAGCACCTATAGCGCCACCAACATAACTTGTCCCCGTTATCACCTGCGTTGCATTTCCGCCGGGGATAGCCACTTTCACATCCGCAGCAAAATCAGAACTGCTGCTTTGTGCATTGATATCATCATAGACGTAGCCGATTGCTCCGGCCACATACAGGTCTATCCCCGATATCGTTGTCTTTGGATGCAAAGCTACCGCATACGTATATTTATCGTTACCTGTCATTGCCACGGTTCCATTGTGCTGACCTGCACCTTTCAGGTCATGCATATAAAAACATCCGGCCATACCGGCTACATACTTTCCGCCCGCAATATTCATAACCAGCTGATCGGAACCATTTTGTGTCGGCATTTCAATCTGTACACCATAAGCTCCGTTATAGGTTCCGACAACGCCTACTACACCACCAATATTCTTATTATCCGCCTGTACCGTAGTATAATCCTTGCATCCCTTTACGGAAAGCGTCGGCACATCTGCACTTCCTTTCAGTTCGTCATCTGCCGGTATCACTCTCCGCAAAGCCATAGTTATCTCTGTAGCTACCCCTTGCTGTTGGCCGCATCCTACCACACCACCAACATTTCTATGTCCGCAGATAAAAGCATCGCCATACACCTGTGTATTGATCATACTATAAGCAGCCTGCGCTCGCAAATAGCCAACACTCCCGCCTATATTGATACCTTTTCCTTTGATCTGAGCATAATCGCAAACCCCTGCGATTATGCTTACTGTTTTTCCGGGCGCCCCCTTTACTTCCTTTCTGATACACCCTACAGCCCCTCCAACATTATTACCGTTAGCTATCACAGCAGCATTTTTCTTCAGAAGACTATAAATATGAGAATTATTTTGCAAACCATAGATGTATCCTATAGCTCCGCCTACGCCATAGCAATAATCCTGAGCCCCCTTCCAATATTTATCCTCTGTCTGATTATTTATAGAATCTTCACCATATACTGCGCCGCCATTTTCTGCTCTGACATAAATGGAAGGATACGCCGGATTGCCGGATGTCATCACATAAGAACCAATAGCCGTTCCAATGCCATACTCATAAGAATTCTGAGTCTGATTCAGATTCATATTCAGATTACAACAAAGTATACCTTCATTATCTACATTAAATACATACGTATCTGACACCTTCCCAAAGTCTTTTATATACCCGATCCCTACTGCAGCAGAGCGTGATTGACCATATGCTTTATTTCCGTTATCCGAATCGATTGCTGTATCTCGTGTTCCTATCCGTCCCGTCTGTGTATTCTGAGCACTGATATACATCGCACTTGCGCTTCCCTGATTGATATATCCGACAGCTCCTCCTAAATACCTGCCGTAACTATTGTTAGAAGTTAAGATATACCCTTTATTTATACTTTTTATACTAAGAACCTTGCTCTGATCATATTTATATATCTGCCCTACTGCACCTCCAATCCCTTCATATCCGGCGGCAGTATCATCCGAGTGTCCCCCATATTGCCAGATATATGAATTCTCAGCCAGAATCACCGATATCGCATATTCTACATCCGTCTGTTCCTTTATCGATACAACGCCATCATTACCACTACTGTAATCCGACTCTGTCATTGGTGTTTTTTGGGCAAAATATCCTTCAACAACATAACCAACTGCACCGCCTATATACTTTCTTCCCATAATAAGGCTATCAACACCAGCCGGAAAAGCAACAATATTTTCAATAGTATCTTTTTCACTATCCACGCCTAAACAAGCATCCACGCCTCCGTGGACATTACCTATTACACCACCAACGAAATATGCTCCTGCAACTGCATAATCACCATCTGTTTCAATATAGCCTGCTGATCTTGCTTCTTTAGAGTAATATCCGATCACGCCGCCGATTCCTGCCGGTTGGTCAGGGTCAGATACACCCTTTCTAATATACATTCTGAATTTTTTCCAGTTTGTTCCTTCCCATATCCCTGCTAACACTATAGGATTACTCATCCTTATGGTATTATCTTCCTTGGAGATACTGAGATCATCCAACCCCAGCGTTCCGTTTTGAACCCCTATTAAGCCGCCCACAGGATATGGTTTGATCTGTTTGCCATCTGCCAATTTGTATTTTGTATTATCATCTATGTTAATAAACGAATCATTTTTATCTTCTCCATGTTTAAACAGACGTACCAAAGTCTCTGCTACGCTCTGCCCACTCGGCTCTGTTTGACCATCTGTAACGCTTTCCAAGGTCAAACAGAAATTCTCACAACGAATATTACAAATAATTCCCTCGTTCTTACATATAAAAGCATATCCTTCATCCGTGGACACAAAGGACTGTCTGCGCATCTGTACGTTACGGATGACCGCTGTTTTATCATCGCTTGCTGTACTTATTGCATTCTCTTTTGCAATAAGGATCTGGTTGGATGAAATCTCCGGTAATGCAGGCCAGGAGACCACTTTAAGATGTGCCAAATCTGCTGATCCTCTGTAGTTTCCTACCGGTGAATAGCCGGTCAGATAATTACTGGTTATATTATAAACTTCCACTTCACTGGTATAAGCATTTTCTGATTTACGATACCAGTCCAGATCTCTTCGGATCTCGTATACGATTGGCTTCACTTCTTCTGAATTCTCAAATTTACAATTCACAGTATAGCGCATATTATAGAGATGGCGGAACGAGGTGATGCTTGCGATCTGCTGTTTGCCGGCTTTCCCGTTTTCCTGTACATCTACATAATCATTCTTATTACCAAAACTGCCATATCCGAGGTCACCAAAAAAGGTATTGCATACGGCATACCCTGCAGCATCTCTGGTCGCACATTCTTCCGGAGCGCACTTGCCCGGATCTTTATATACATACCGTCCATCCCCTGCCATATAAACCGGGTCGTCATACGCCCTTTTCGCATTAACCGACTCCGAAGCCGGCAGATTCTCCGTATAATTATACTTTGCTAAATCTGTGTCGGTAAAATCATCTACCGCCGCTGTCATAGATACTCTTATGTTTTTTGGCGAAGATTTATCCAGCAAAAGTCTCGTAATGCTGTAGTTCAGATACTTATCATTTTCAGTCTTCTTCAGCTCCGCATTACGAGACATCATGGCATCCAGCGCAATCGAATAAGAAACATATTCTCTCCGATCCGTTTCGGAATACTGTTTGATCACATAGGAGATCGTCAACGGAAAACGATAAAACTTTCCATCCGTCAGATCATTCGCCGATAAAAGATTATAATCGAAATCATTATGCCCACCGGTATTTACATATACCAACGCCGTCGTTTCCACAGAGGCCTTGTATCGCACAAAATGCGCATTGGTATCATCTGTCATATGATCAATGGTATACACTACCGGCAGCTCTCTGCCACCGACGTTTTTATTTACCACAGAGCCGTTTCCGTAACTGTTCGGCGCAAACTTCAGATCCTTGCAATAGTCCACCGGCTGACTCCCGTCCGGTCTTCCCTTCGTCAGATACGCTTCACTGATCACCAGATCTGCAAGCCATCTGTCGTCACTCGTATCATAAATCGATGCTGTATAGTGAAGGTAATTATCGGTTCCCTCACCTGCACCCATTCCGGTCAGATTCTTGCCGTCATAGATTGCGCTGAACGACAACTCCAGCTTCTCTCCATTACGCATTGCCAGTTCTGCAAATTCCATCTTTTTGTTTACAACAGGAGTATATACGGAATCAACTGCCGCCGGATTACCGCCATTATAATATCCTACCAGGCTGGTGTCCGAACGATACGCATATTCCCTCCAGGGAACCACATTCCCGGATTCCTTCAGTGCCTTTTCATCCCAATCCGTACGTTTTTCATCATAGAAAACAGCATAGGTATTAACACCATAGTGAACCTGTCTGTCACCACCGATCGTTTTTTCCACATCAAATTCGATCGTAAAGGTAGCATTCAGGATGGAGGTATCGTAGAAATACCCCCCGACCAGGTCTGTGATGGCCTTATTACCTTCACCATTTCCGCCTTTCTGATATGATAAGATATAGCGCATATGCACAGACTCACCGACCGAATTATGATTTTCATCAAACTGTTCAAAAGCGGTCGCATTAAAACAATCATCCAATATGTTGCCGGACGCATCTTTGTCATTATTCGGATGCGCACCGGTATCACAGGGATCCTGCTGGCCCTTCTTCATCAGTGTATTTTGGATCCAGTCTTCAACATCTCCGGCATTCTTTTTACGTCCCAGTGCGGTCTGTACTGCCTGATATATGCTCTGTGCATTCTGTTCATTATTGTCAAATCGGGATCTGTCAATATACCCGATAATCGAAAAGACCGCGACCGAAGCCAATATAGACAGGATCGCCAGCACGACAATAAGCTCCACCATAGTGAAGCCCTTCCGATTTCTTATATACCTGTATTGTTCTGCATACTTTTTCATTCTGTCACTCTCTTGTTATCTTCCGCAAAACAAAGTACTGCTTCCCTGCTGTATACCAGCTTATCCGTTCCCGTCTGTTCTTCAAAGCTACCTTGATATACATAGATCGTAGCAACCACATAAGCCGGTCTCAGATCCTCCGGTAATAAAGAACCCGCTACAACTGCCTGATAAGCAGGTTTCGAAAATTCTATCCTGACCGTAAAGCCGTTATATGCATTTACCGTAAACGGATTGGTATAATCATAGGCTTTATCCAGCTGAAAATTATCTACTTTTTTTTCATTTGTCACCGGAACCGGGACCGTTCTCGTGGAATAATAGCCGCAATGCAGATATCCGGGTCTGGTTTCCGCCGGCATAGTCTCTTCGGTATAGCTGTCCTTCTTCGCATACGAGATCAGCCGGTATACCGCCCTTGAGGTTACAAGCCCCATTTTGGCACCTTCCGCCGAATCGTTGTTCCGGACTTCCTCATAATCCTCTACCGATATGTAGGTATTCCAATAAAGTGCCTTTGCATATCCTTCGTTGATACGGAATACCAGCGCATTCCCCGGAGCATCCGTTTTTATTCCGGCTGTATTCAGACTGTCTACCAGTACATTATCACCACTCGTGTGATTTGCCGCATCCGGTATATTTAAGACTTTAACATCCGCCACACTGTTAACATAGGCCGACGCACATTCCTTTCGCAATGCATCGGTTACCGTATCTGCCACCATCTGTGCCCGAGAGAGTTTCTGCATATCCATAAATATGCTCACGACCGGAAACATGATCGAAGCAACCGCCGTCGCCAAAATAGCTGTCAGTGCCATAGAAACAATCAGCTCCACCAAAGTGTAACCATTGTTACTCTTTCTGTTGTCTTTTTTCCACAGCTTTCGTCTCATTCAAATACCCAGTATGTCAATTCTCCGTTCACCGCAGTATATCGGACTGCCTTAATTGCGTTCGCATTATCTACCCCTTCAACAAATGCCTGTTTTGCCGAAGCCGGCGCAGCCTCTGCCCCGGGCTCGTTCCCGCCGTAGATCTTACTCTGTAACTGCCGCATGCCCTGATCTGCTTCCCGTCTGATATCAATCGCATACTTCTGCGCTTCTCCGGCCGCCAGAATGGAATTTCCAAAAAATGCCAGTAGGATCAGGAGTACCATAAAAGCAACCATCACTTCCACAATGGTCTCGCCCCGGTTACCCTTTTTCTGATTTTGGATGCATTTCATTATTCCGCACATTTCTCATATCCTTCGTCTTTTTGTGCCTGATAGATCCCGGTCCAGATATATGCTGCTTTCCCTACTTTCGAGGTTACTTTCACAACAAATCGTCCCCCGGCATCTTTTGAAAGGACCGCTTCCACCGAGGCATCCGGCAGTCCGTCAAAACCGGACATCTCCATGATCGTTTTGTGATCACTCTGACCTAACACTTTTTCCGGATCCAGCAACGCCTTTTTCGGTTCTGCCCCTTCTTCGACCTCATCGGCTTTTTCCCCGTTGATGATCCGTTCCTCCAGCGCATTTCCCAGGCTCGTTGCCAGTTCATAGGCCTGATCCTGGTTCAGCTGCTGGTTGGCAGAGGCCATAATGATGCCGGCTAAAATCCGCAGGGACACCGTCAAACCGATAATCACCACGGTCAGAGCCGCAACAAGGATCAAGCTTGAACCTTTGTTCGATTTTAAGAACTTGAATTTATGCATATTTCCTTTCCCATGCCAAAAAAAGCCTAAATTTCCCTATCTAACTTATCGGCATATTTGCCAAAAAATTTAGTCTCTGACAAAAAAGGATAAGCAATTGCCTATCCTTTTTTATATTACTATCTATTTTGCGCTAAATGGCATAACATAGGGGTATCCATACTGTGGAATAATACTATCCGCTGTCAGTAGTTTCATATCTTCACATTTTGCCTGTATTATCAATAGCCGATCAAACGGATCATTGTGTATATCCTTAAGTATCGACAAATCGAATATATGTATAGGTGCAATACTAAGTAGATCAAACTCCCCTATTGCATCCGTCATAACATCTCTTGCAGCATATGGCATTGCTATGGGATGCTTATCATGCTTAATCTGTATCTCCCATAATGTTGCTATGCTGAAAAATACATCATTTTCTTCAGATTCAATCACCGAAATCACTTCAGACGGCAACTTTGAACTTTTATATAACGCCCATAACAACGTATGCGTATCCAATAATATTTTCATAATCCTTAATCACTTACCCCAAACATTTTAGCAATCTCATCATTGCAAAAATCTATATCGTCAGGTACATCGTATTTTCCATTATATTTTCCTACTACTCTTTTGATTTTCTTCTGTGTGCCGGACTCATGTGCTGATTCGATCCCCTGAATAAAGATTTCCATCAGATTGGCCAACATATTCTGCTCACTTTCCGATAACTGATATGCTTTTTTTATTGTTGATTGCAGTTCACTCATATCTTTATCCTCGCTTTCTGCAGCTTCTTATCCGAAACAGCTCATCATCTAATACTATTGTATCACCTGAATGACTAGATATACAGTCTTCTTTTTTCGATATATTCCGCCACTTTTTCCGGCACATATGCAGAGATATCCTCCCCATCCCGGATTTTCCTGCGCAATTCTGTAGAGGAAAGTTCCGATGATTCCATATGGTAGATCATAATCCTGCCGCCAAAGTTTTTCTCAAGCTCTGCCGCCTTATCCTCCATCTCCTGTTGATCAAAGCCCCCCCGATCCGCCACCAGCATCGTGGCCAGCCGTAAAATTTCCTCCGGATTCTTCCATTTTTCCAAAATGAAAAGCTGGTCGGCGCCGATGATAAAGTAAATATCATCTTCCGGGTATAGCACTTTTAACTTTTGCAGCGTTTCGCAGGAGTAGGTCAGCCCCTCCTGGTCCGTTTCGATCGTGGAGACCTCAAAGCCCTCACATTCCTCTGCCGCCAGTTCCGCCATCCGCAGGCGATCCTCCCGGGATGCGATCTCCTTCGGATCTTTCATCCACGAAAAACCGGAAGGCACCAGAAGCATCCGGTCGAGGCCGAAACGCTCTTTTGCCTCCTGTGCGATCCGCAGGTGCGCATTATGTATCGGGTTGAAGGTTCCTCCAAAGAAACCGATCTTTGCCATATTTTCATCACCTCATCCGTCAGCTTCGCTGACACCTTCCCCTCAAGGGGAAGGCTAAAAAAGAAAATCTCTCGCCATCTCTCCAAAGAGAGACTCATTAAACTTCTGTTATATGCAGCAACATTCCCTGAAAATCGCCCCAGGTCTTGTCGATCAGGATGCCGGCCTGCATCAGGGTTTCGCCATATAAGGCCTGCTTTATGTTATATGCTTCCTCTTTGCCCGTCGCAATATTGAACCGTTTGATCTTATAGCGTTTCTCCGGATCCAGGCCCTGCAGACGGATCTTTTTCGTATGCACGTTTGCCTGTGCCAACACCTGTATATAGGTCAGAAGCGCTTCCGACCGGTCCTTTTTCACGGTCATATAGCAGTCATAGCTGTGATTCTCTCCATAGGAGGCGATACGGTAATAATCCCCATCCGCCACCAGATTATGATATTTGTGATACATTGCCACCTGCTTCGGGATCATCGCCCGGTCCGCTTCCGGGATTTTTGTGATGTCCAGTTCGTAGCCAAACGTTCCTGCCAGGGCAACGTATCCCCTGGTCTCAAAGGGCGTCACACGGCCGACCGTATGATTGGGGCAGTCACTCACATGCGCTCCCATGGTTGATAACGGGTAGATCAGCGCCGTCCCTTCCTGGATCATCAGCCGTTCCACGGCATCCGTATCGTCCGAGCACCAGATTTGCGGGCTGTAATACAGCATACCCGGATCAAAGCGTGCTCCGCCGCCGGAGCAGTTTTCCAGAAGCAGCTTCGGATAACGCCGGATCAGGCGCTCCTGTAGTTCATATACCGCCAGAACATAACGATGGGAAAGCTCTCCCTGCCGGTCTGCCGGCAGATCATAGCTCCCCAGATCCGTCAGCTGCCGGTTCATATCCCACTTCACATATTCAATATTGGCACTGTCCAGGATCGCGGATACCCGCTCGAACACATAATCCCGGATCTCTTTTCTGGACAGATCCAGTACGTACTGATCCCTGCCCATCACCGCCCGGCGCCCCGGTACCGCAATTGCCCAGTCCGGATGCGCACGGTACAGATCCGAATCCGGCGAGATCATCTCCGGCTCAAACCAGATGCCGAATTTCATCCCCAGCGCATTCACGCCGTCCACCAGTTTCTTCAGGCCGCCCTTCAGCTTCTTCTCGTTTACAAACCAGTCGCCCAGCGCCGAACGGTCATCGTTACGGCTTCCGAACCAGCCATCATCCATCACCAGCATTTCGATCCCGCTCTTTGCCGCCTCTTTAGCGATCGCGAGCAGCTTCTTTTCATCAAAATCAAAATACGTTGCTTCCCAGTTATTGATCAGGATCGGGCGCTTCTTTTTCAGGTACGGCGAGCGGATCAGATGCTGCCGGTACAGATCATGATAGATCCGGCTCATCCCGCCCAGGCCTTCTGCAGAATAGGTCAATACCACCTCCGGCGCCTGAAAATCCTCTCCCGCCTCCAGTTTCCAGCAGAAGTTTTCCTCGCCGATCCCCATCGTGACGCGCAGCTGGTCAAACTGATTCTTATATACACTGCCGCAGAAATTACCGGAATAGACAAAATGAATGCCATACACTTCGCCCTTTGTCTGATCTGCCCCCTTTGCTGCCAGCGCCATAAACGGATGATGCTGGTGGGAAGACTCGCCCCGGCCGGAGGATATCCCCTGAAATCCGTAGTTTATGGGATTTCTGCTGATATGCCGCTCCCTCGCCCACGCGCCATTCAATGTGACCAGATCAAATCCGGTATCATCCATATCAAACGAAGCGGAAAGCACTTTTTCCAGCCATACCGCATCCTTACCGCAATTGACGATCCGTACACTGCGCATCAGCGCATCGCTGTCCGAGAAGATGGAATAGGACAGTTCTGCCTGTACCCCGCAGATCGTATCTTCCATAAGGATTTTTAAGGTCTGCGCTTCCTTGCCGAACGTTGCCGGCAAGCCTTTCAGTTTCGCTTTTTCCTTTACGATCGCATAGGATTTGTAATGCAGATCCAGCACTTCATGCCCGCCGTTTGTGCGCACACGCAGCGCCGTACCGCGGAAGTCTCCGGTGCCATGTACCGGATATTCCATCGGATAGGTATCCATAAAGACCAGTTTATCCCTGGCATTTCGTGACGGAACAAAAGGCATCTCCGCCGTCCGCAGCAGATACGACAGATCAGGATCTTCTACACGGGCACCATAATATATATGCCCCACATACGCCGGCTTGTCCGCCAGACCGATAATATAAGACGTATGCGTCGTGTCGATCTTGAATACTTTCTCTTTTTCAAAACAGGTGATTGGCATTTGTATCCCCCTTTTTTCGATCCCCTCATCCGTCAGCCTCCCCGGAGGGAAGCCGGGAATCATGTTGTTTTTTCTCCGCTCTCTTTTTCGCTTTCCGGCGCTTTGCCCTCGTCCTCTGTACGCTCCTCCGGCTCCGGCACCTTCACCCCGCCCTCATAAGAGCCCTGCAGCGTATATACGACCAGCTGGTCCAGCAGCCCCTGCGCATTGCTGATCTCCACGCCTTTCGGACAGTGGATCCCGTCTTTTTGTACATATACAAGCTTCTCTTTTTCCTTATGCAGCGAAAAGACGTTTTCGGAAAAAATCACGTCCGCCAGCTGCAGATCCAGACAGACAAACGGTATATATCCTTCCGATCGCAGCCGGATACAATAGACCTCCTCCGTCTCCGTCACATCGACCAGTGGGGCAATGGGTGCCAGCCGCAGGTGTTTGTACGGTACAAAAACCGCATCCTCGCACAACACTTTTCCCTCTCCGCAATCAAACTCCGCTGCCACATATACCTCCCGCAGACTGTGACCGTTCAGGAAATGCCCAAGTTCCCGCCCACGGCTCTTCCAGACACTGCCTGCGGCGCACTTCGCCTCTTCCCGGTACGAGGTAAGTTCTTTGCCCTCCATCGTGAGCAGGCTCACCTTCACCCGGATCAGCATATCATCCCGGGTATCATTGACAATATAGACAAACGCTGCGGTATCCTTCAGCACGATACTCGGCGCCAGCGGTGCATAAAAACGGCAGGCCAGATAATGCAGCGCTTTCCAGCGGCCATAGTAATCAATACTCGACCACGATGCCACCGGCCAGTTATCATTCAGCTGCCAGTACAACGTTCCCATACATCTGCCGCGATGCCTGCGGAAATGCTCCACCCCGCTCTTGATCGCCATTCCCTGCAGGATCTGACTTACATACAGGAGCTGTTCAAAATCCTTGGGATAACGGAAGTTTTCGGACAGATAATACAGGATCTTTCCGTTTCCGGCGGGATTCTTCTGATGGCTCTCCATAACCGGTGAAAAGATATTGAGGTCCTCCGGCTCTGTAAAAGAGCGTACGGTCTTGATCCCCGGAAACGACTGAAAACCAAACTCCGACAAAAAACGGAAATAGTGTTCCCGAAATGCCTGGAATGGTTTCTGCTCATGCCACACTCCCCAGTAATGCGCGTCTCCCCGGTCCTCCCGGTCCGGTTCGTCAAAACATCCTCCGGAGGACGGCGACGACGGCCAGTAAAAGGTCTGCTCGTCATTCTCCCGCACCGCTTTGGGCAGGAGATACTCAAACATTTTAATATAATCGGCACGCAGCTGCGGCGACTGCTTTTGGAATTCTCCCCAGTGATGCCAGCCGGATTCCATCTCGTTATTCCCGCACCACAGTCCCAGACATGCGTGATGACGCAGCCGGATCACATTATCCCTGGTTTCCGCCAGGATACTGTTTTCAAAACCTGTGGTCAGATCATAAGCATTGCAGGCATACATAAGATCCTGCCATACCACGATACCATAGGCATCGCACAGATCATAGAACAGATCGGACGGATAATAACCGCCGCCCCATACCCGCAGACAGTTGAAATGTGCCAGGCAGGCGCTCTCGATCAGCGTACGGATCTTATCTTCCCGGATATACGGATAGATCGCATCTTCCGGGATATAGTTTGCGCCTTTTGCAAACATCTTCTGTCCGTTCACCACAAAACAGAATTCCTCGCCATACTCGTCTGCCTCCCGGCTTACCGTAATGGTACGCAGTCCGATGCGGAAACTCTTTTCATCATAGACCTTATCTGCTTTCTTCAGGGAAACCTTCACGTCGTACAGCGGCTGGGCGCCCATCCCGTTCGGCCACCACAGCTGCGGATCATGGATCGGTATCCCCACCTCATTTTCCCCTTTTTCCGTCTGCCGTCTTGCGGCATCCGTCATTCGGGTCATCACCGTCACCGGTTCTTCCCCGGTCACACGTACCTCAATCTCCACGGGGATCGGATCTGAAAATTCAATGAGCGGGTCCACAAACAGTGTAACCTCGCCATCGATATGCTCCTGATAGAAGGAAACTTCCCGGATATGCGCATACGAAAACGCCTCTATACGGATCTCACGGAAAATCCCCATATCCGGAAGCTGCGGTCCCCAGTCCCACCCAAAGGACGACTGCGTCTTACGCAGATACTGTCCGCCGGGCAAAGCCCCGGTGGGACAGATCGTGATCTCTTTGTGTAACTGCGGCTGATAGTCCCGGATGTATTGCAGCGGAGAGTGAAAATGAATAAACAACTCATTCGCCCCCATATGCAGCCGGTCCTTTACCTCAAAGCGGTAGGTACGGTGCATGTTTTTGGTGATCGCCAGCTTTTCCCCGTTCAAAAAAATCTCCGTGACGGTATCCAGTCCGCAAAATACCAGTTCGATGCAGTCCTCCTGCATCAGTTCCCCATCCACATTAAAATTCCGGGAAAAGATAAAATCCCTCTCCAGATATGACAATGTGTTTTTTTCATTTTCACGGTAATACGGGTCTTTGATCACACCCGCTTCCAATAAAACAGACAGGACGGAACACGGCGCCGCAGCTGCATAGGTCTCTTTGCTGCTGCAATCCGTCATCTTCCAGCCTGTCCCGTTCAGACTCATATGATTCATGATGATCATCCCTGATAAATGATTATTTTTTTCTCGTTACCGTCGGTTCCTTTCCGTCCCGCAGTGCCTCCAGATACTCCTCGTACATATCCGTCATGACATAACGGTTATCCATCGTCTTTAACAGATCCTTGATCTGCATTTTCTCAAATACCTTGCCGTCTCCAAGATTATAGATCCGGTTATCGTGGAAAGACAGAACAAACGGCCGCAGGATATCGCCTTCATTTTCCGTAAGAACGATTCCCTTCGTGCCATTCGAAAACTGTACGGTACAGCCGACCGGCACCAGACGGATCGCCTGGGTAAAGGCACGTACCACCTGCTGGTTCATCCGATTGCGCGGATGATGCAGGAACTTGTAAGCCGCGATATCCGATTGCGGATCCTCCCCGTATTTCATCGCCGTCATCGTATCAAACAGATAGGCTACCTTCAGTGTTTCCACCTGTGCATCCGGTGCTTTGATATTCTGAATGGCCCCGCTGAGGCGCAACTCCTTCAGATCCTTGAGCATATAAGAGATATTCTTCATCACCTCAGAATCCAGATCACAGTTTTCACGGAGCAGCCGGTAGCCTTCCTCTTTGCACCGTTCGATTGTCTCCAGGTCCGTATCTGTCAGATCCTTGTTCTTTTTGTGGGAGATCGTCTCCGGAATGTCCAGACAGCCGATATCATGCAGCAGCGCCGCCATAACAACATATCTCTGCCGTTCCGCATTATGAGCCAGCTTTCCGTAAATCGCTGCCGCCAGGATCGCGACATTCAGAGAATGTTTATATACATTATCCTCCGGGCTGCGCAGGTTCTGCGTAAATCCGATCTTTTCCACGCTGTTCCCAAATCGTCTGAGCACTTCCATCGTTAGCGCTTCCAGCTTGTGCGGCTGGTGTCCGTCACGGATATCCTGCATGATCTCCTGCAGCGTAAACACCGACATCGTCTGGAACCGTTCAAATTCCCTGTCCGCTTCCGTAAACGGCGGCAGCGGCTCTGCCGGTTCCAGTATATACAGACCGATCAGTCCGAAGTTCCGTACACTCTGTATACCCTGACTGGTCAGTTTGGAATCCCTCTCATACAGCATGACACCCTGCTTATTATAAATCGGTTTGGCAAGGCGCATCCCTTTCTTCAGTTTCTCCGCCGGAACAAAGATCATTGTATTAACCCCTTATCTGCCTCAATTTTCAGGAACCTTCCTTACTTGGCCTGCACAACTCCATGTTGTATTATATCAAATCCCGCAGGGTTTGTATATTTATTTTTACAGGTACGAAAATTTTACTTTCCCGATCTCGATCTCATCTTCCCGCTCCAGCATTACCGATTCCTCCGGCTCCAGCTGTACGCCGTTCAGATACGTTCCGTTCGTGGAACGGCAGTCCTGCAGATAGGCTCTTCCGTTCTTCTGAACGATCCGAGCATGGATCCTGCTGACCGATCGGTCCGTCAGGGCCAGATCCACGCAATCCTTCCTTTTGCCGATCGTATACGGAAAATGGTCGATCGGATATTCTTTCTTTTTTCCTTTTTCCACCAGGATGTTTTCCGCCGGCAGATCCACCGCCCCGACAAAAACCGTCTTTCCGAAGTTTTCTTCCGGCTCCCGCTCACCTGCTTCTGCTTCAAAATTCTGCGATACATCCGGCTCCTCCGGGCTCCGATTCCGGCCGACAGGATCGGTCCGGTACGATTCCCGCAGATCCATATCCGCAAATACATCCTCAATATCTCCGGGTGTCAAAGCATCTCTATCATTACTCTTTTTTCCGCCATCCGGTCTCTTCCGCAGCTGTAAAAAAAGAATGCCTGCGCCTGCTGCCACGATCACACCCGCTACCAGTTTGCCCGCACGGTCTGCATACCATCCGGGAATACTTCCGCTCAGCAAAAGGCTGCCTGCCAGGATGAGCACCACTGCAAGAATGAACGGAATCCTGTTCTTTTCCGCGCTTTCCATCCTTTCGGCTTCCGCTGTTTCCGGCAGCTCCAACAGCTCCGTATCTGCCTCCGGCCTGTTCTTTGCTTCACGCCCCTCCGGTCCCCGGTCTTCCCACAGCGGTTCTCCGCAATCCGCCTGCAATTCCGGGAGTCTAACCGTTTGTTCTGCGGAAGCTGTCTCCTTTTCCTCAAAAGCCCTGCGCAGATCCTCCGTCACATAGTTTCCTTTCCGGATCGTCTGGTAAACACGATATGCGCAAAGAGCCGCCTGAGGATCCCGGTGATCCGCATGTTCCATCAAAAACTCCGCAACCGCCAGCAGCGGATCCTCCTCTGCCGCTTCTCCCTCACCCTTTGGCAAAAACAACAGGTGGATCGTACCGTTTTCCATATCCGCAAAAATATAAGCCGGGTCCAGTATCGCACTATCTTCCTCGAGCATATAATCCTGCATCTCCCCCAAAACATCCATGATCCCATACAGGATCTTCCGAATGTCTGTACCCGAAAGCTCTCTCCGATCATAGATCCTGGTCAAAGGCTGCATGGAACTCACATCATAATACAGATTTTTTCTTCCCTCACGACATTTTATTTCCATCGGTATCAATCCCCGGATCCGGTTTTCCAAAACCATCCGCAGTTGATAATCCTCCTCATGATCCGCTTCCGCTGCCACTACCAGATAGTAATGCTCCAGGTTTTTCTGATAACGGATCTGCAGATTGCTCATACGTCCGCTGCTGTTTGTCCTGCTGTTTCTCATTCCTCTGTTCCTCCTTCTGTTTGCATCTCCGTTACTGTTCCTTCCCCGTTCCTATCCTGCTCCCGGTGTTTTTCCGCAAGACGATCCACACGCCGGATCGTTCTCACGATCTGCGAGGAACGCATGCGTTCGGCGCTGTACTGCGCCTCCACCGACCAATTCCCGCAAAACCCGGCCAGCACCGGTGCATTAAGATATCCCTGCATACCCGCCCGGATCATCCCGTACTCTACCTTGACCTCCATCTGCGGCATCTCCATCAGGACCAGCTTATTTTCCAGCAGCTCAAAAATCTTTTTCTGCACATAGTCACTGATCTCCTCATTCGATTGCTCCGCCATCCGGCTTCCCTGTATCACCGCCGTCGATACGGCATAGTTCACAGCTGTTCTGTTGTACAGCAGCATCCCCGTCCAAAGCAGCAGAAACGTGATCATCAGGGAGAGTGGGATGATCACGCATGCTTCGATCGTCATCATCCCTTTATTTCCGATTTTCCCTTTTCCCATACTTCGCCCTTTCAGATGATCAGATATCCTAAAAAACCGGCTGCCAGAAACGGCACAAACGGGATCCTGGTCTTTGCATCCGCCCTTCGCGATCCGATCAGAATAACCGCAATAACTGCCGTTAGCAGGACAGCGATCAGCAGCTGTTCCCCACACCCCGCTCCGCCGTACAAAAGCCCCATGATCATCACCATGACTCCGTCCGCCACACCGATACACCCGCTGAGCTTTCCCACAAGCAAAAGACTGCCGCCCAGCAAAATGCCGATCCCTTTCTGCTGCCAGTCTCCCGGATACTGTACTGCGATCAGCACCAGACTCCCGGCACCGAACACCGCCATAAACCACACGGGCAGTCTCTGCGTTTTCCAATCCATTACACTGCCAAGCAACAATGCAATCCCTGTCCAGATCTCTCTGCTTCCGAGTATCCTATTTCCCATTTTCTTCTCCTTTCCGTCTTTTTTTACCGTGAGCATCTGGAACACGGCCGCCGATCCCCCACCTGCGAGATCGGTATCTCGTATACCGTTCTTTTCAGCCCGCTGCATGATAACGAGGTGTGATAACGGTCGCCTTCCTTTGTGAT
Organism: Lachnospiraceae bacterium; assembly: GCA_017634975.1. Taxonomy (GTDB): domain Bacteria; phylum Bacillota; class Clostridia; order Lachnospirales; family Lachnospiraceae; genus NK4A136. The sequence goes on from JAGBMJ010000005.1 coordinate 56,963, forward strand.
ATAATACGTTCCCTGCGAAGCAGTCAGCATACCGCACATTTCACACACCCGATAGGTCCCTCCCGATGCATTCCGACTCGCGGACAGCTGTCCCGCTGCCACCGGGCTGATCGCGAGATCCAGATGGGTACAGCTTCTGCTCAGGTGATAGACCGTTCCTGTTTCGGTCACATAAACCATCTGCTCCTTTTCTTCTCCCTCTTCCGCCGCTCCGCCGATCCGATATCCGGTCCAGGCGTGCGTTCTGGCACGGTTCACCAGCAGCTGACCCGGTATACCGAAAACGTTACAGCGTGGCTGTATTTCATACACAGCTACCAAATCGACCAGATCATCCTTAAGCAATACATTGGAACGCCAGAGTTCAACCTCTCCCTGTACCCCCATCTGACTTCGATATCCCTGCGGGATCCTTTCCTGCAGCGCACGATCCACATACAGATCTGCCAATACGGTAGCCGCCACACCTTCCACTTTTTCCGCCGCTGCGCTGCCACCATTCGCCGCATCCTGCGCGGTCTGTTCCTCCTGCGCCGAAGCTGCCCGGGGATTTTCCAATAAGCAGTCTGCAGATGCATACAGTGCGATCTGTTTGCTGATCCGGCTCAGATGATGATCCATCGTCATAGAAAACTGCATCATCTCCATGATGGATAACAGCGCCAGAAAGAAAAAAAGATACAACGGCAAAACCACTGCCGCTTCCAACGTCAGCGAAGCAGATATACTATTTCCGAAGCCCTTAAACATAGCGGAATCTCCTCTCCATCAGAAAGGTATATCCGTAACGGCTGCGAAAAACCAGCTGTACGGTTGCCCCGGCCACGCAATCATCCAGACGAAAATGCTCATACCCGGGAACTCTGCGGATATCCAGTTCCACTACATTCATACAGCGATCCAGCCGCTGCTGCTCCGGCGTAAGATACAGGAGCAAACGCAGGTGATCCTTATAACTCAAGCCCTTTCCGTATGCTTTTCCGTCCGTTGCAGCATCTGCAGCGATCGAAAGCGCGTGACTCAGACTCAGGTTCCAGTCTTCGTGTTCTTTGATCAGAGGGATCCTGCCTCCATCCAGCAGGATGCGCACATCTTCGAGGCTTTCCGCATAGATCCATGCCGCTGCGATCAGCGCTTCAAAAACCGCTTCACATTCCGGCATAAAACATACAAAAGCCAGACCGGCTGCCATCGCCTTGGCTTCCGACTGCAGATAGGAATCCCGGAAATAATGTGCCGTATTGGCCCCTCCCCGGAACAGCAGCAGACGATGCGCCACTGCTTTTAGGTTATCCGTATCGTTATCATGTCCCATAGCGATATATTCGATCTCGTATTGCAGGTGACTGTTTTCTTTTGGCTCGGTATAGCAGCCGCATTTTTCCATGATGAATTCCTGAAACAGCAGATGTTCCGCGACCGAATTCCTCTCTTCCCAGTCTTCGCAGTATCCGTCCCCCTGCACCAGACTGCGTTTATCCACTCCCTGCGCCGCATCGAATGCCGTCTGTGATACTTCTTTTTTGCAGACTAACGTCAGGATCCCTTTTGACCGGACCGTATGAACATTGCCAGCAGGATCATCTTTTTCCGGCGGATTCCAATTCTGCGGGATCTCATTTCCTTCCTCGTCATATTCCGGTTCCGGCTGCGGAACCTCGATCGCATCCACCGCTCCCTGGGCATCACTGCAGTCCGCTTCAATATCACTGTCATAAAGCTGTTGCGAAGAGGACGTCTCGATCATATCCTGCACATCTGCCACATACGCAATACCGTACTTTTCCAGCATCGACGAGATCGCCAGATACCGAAATACTTTTCCGCTCTCATCGGTTGCCCTGGATACCTTTGTGATCTCTGCCGACTCTAGCTTGAGTCCCAGCAGATCCCGGTCTGAAAACAAAAGCTGCTCCTTCGAGGGCTGCAGATTATAGGATAGATAGTCTTCCAGATGCTGCAGCATATGATCCAGGGAACCACTCCCCCGGTCATATGCCGTATCGATCAGCAGGATATCATACTGATCCAGCAATTCTTTGTTATATTCTGCCAGCAGCGAATCCGCCATCAGATCCGCCGCGCATTCCAGCCGCAGTTTGATCGCACTGATCCTGGCCCCCTCGATCATCGTCAAAAGGATCGGGATCATCACTGCCATCATCAGTGCCAGATACAGACTGACTGCCGCATTTTTCTCTTTTCTCATTTTTGACACGCTCTTTCTTTTCCATCCCTGTTTTGAAAAGATGCGGCTGCCGGTACCCATGACCGGCCGGCCGCTCTTTTTATTATCGTTCTATCCCCATTATGATCAGCTTGCCACCTGTGATGATTTGGATACGATACCGTCAAACAGATCATTCACGATCGAGATGATCTGATTCTTAAAGATCAACACCAGTCCGACCAGCACCACGATGATCAGGATCACTTCCACGGTTCCCATACCTTCTTCATCCTGAAGATATTCTTTGATCGCTCCCATTCTCTTTTCCTCCTTTCCGAATCTTTTCTATGTTGTAAACATCGTTCCGTTACGTTCCATCCCACATCCCGCGGTAAGCCCGCATACCTAAATGGACATAAAGGCCGGAACGATGATCACCACCATAACGATCGCAAGCATAAGCATCATCGGGACCAGCAGCTTTGTACCAGCTTCTTCCCCCAGTGTTTTCGCATTGCTGCGACGCTCTTCCAGGGCTTCCCGGCTTTCCTTTCGCAAGGATTCCAAAAATCCCTTTGCCCCCAGTTTTACGTTCTGCTCCAGCAAAGAAACCAGTTTTACATACTTCTGCAGCCGACAGCGTTTCGCAAAATGCTGGTAGGCCTGTAATTCGCCGACACCGCTTTCCATTTCGCGCATTGTGAATACCATTTCTTCGTATACATATCGTTTTCCATTCTCCCTTTCTTTGCTTTTTGAAATCTTTTTGTTCTTCCGGCCATCTGCAGTTTCCTCCTTCTTTTGTTCCTGCTTTTTGAGATATTCCGATGCCATTTTTTTCCACGCCAGACGGACAGTCATACCGGCTCCCACATACAGGGCCAGCTTACTGACTACTTCCGAATAATCACCGGTCATCTGTGCATCCCGTTCTTTCACCTGTTTTTCCAGATCTTTGTCCTTTCCAAGATACACACCGGCAGCGGCCGCTATTACCAGCAGGATCAATACAAATACGCTGCTCTTTTTCTCTTCCCTCCAGACGATCTTTATACCGTCCGCTTCTGTGGGCAGTGTATACGTTTCGGAAGTACGACTGTTTTCATCCGCAAGACGCAATGCCTCCCGGATCTTCTCCCGTATCCCTTCTTCCCCGACAATCTCCCTCGGCCACACCATCACTGCGAAATCATGATCCGCCTCAAATTCCCCACATTCGATCTTTGCATCCAGCGTCAGGAGTGCTCCCCCCTCCGGGATCTCTTCTTTTAATCTCCCCCTGTGATCGATCAGAGAATGATCACTGTAGCTCCATTTCACCGTAAACGGATACTCCGCAAGTGCTTCGATCAGATTCAGATCGCGGCATACGTGATCTGCACTTTCGTTACCGGCGAGTACTTCCTTTTCCAGCTTATCCCGAAACGACGGCAGCATCTCCTCCAGTTCTTTTGCTGTATATTCCCGCTGCTGCACTTCCACATCGATCGTTTCTTCCACGGACAGTGACGGATCCTTATCATCTTCGATCACCGCCGTCAGAGCCACGTTATAACGCCCTTTTCCATAGGCTTTACGCAGCAGTATATTTCCATCTTCCAGCGTATGTTCCTGCGATTCGCTGTACGAGATACCCAGACATAGCAGCATTCCCGCACCAAGCAGCAAAAGACACAGCCCGGTCTTACGGATAAACTGCAGTGACACTTTCTCCTGCACATTTCCCGCCGGATCCAGCAGTCGGATATATTCCGTATTTTTCTGAAACACACATTTTCGGATCTCCTCCGGAAACTTCCGATCCCCGGCAGATTTCGACAGTTTCCGCTCCAGGAAGACTGCCATTTTGTAAAAAGGCTTTGTAACCGTAGACGCTTCACATGCATCCGGTATCCGTTCTTTCCCAGCACATATGCCCAGTACCAATAAAAGTACGAGCACAGATACCGCGAACCATTCCATCTGTTTTCCTCCGTTTTTCTTTAATATGCGATATCCAGTATTTTCTCTGCCATCAGATAAGCCGCCAGATATACTGCCATCAGCGCACTCATCAGTGCCACGCCCATGGCATTGTGATAAAGTGATCCAAAAAATCCCGGCGTAGTCGCATCGATATAGAGAATGATCCCAAATGGTACCAGATCCATGATCGTCTGTTCCATTTTTTTTGCACTGATCTGCGTTGTGACCTCTCTGCGTACCTCGATCTTTTCACTGATCAGGTCCGCCGTATTTTTCAATATTCCCGGCAGGTCTCCTCCGCTTCGCTTGGCGATGCGGAACACTTCTGCAAAATCCCGGATATCCGGAATATGCGCCCGCTCTGCAAGTTCCGTAAGTACATCTTCCAGATTCCGGTTATTACGCAGTTCACGATTGATCAGCAGCAATTCTTTGCTGATCAGTGCATTTTCCCCATACAAGAGACGCATATCTCCATAGGCCTGCACAAATGCATTTTCGATCGAATACCCCGCCTGAAGCCCTGCGATCACGGCATGCATCATTTCGCGAAACTGCATCGTCAACTCTTCTTTTCTCTTTTTGATGTAGGATCTCCGTCGATAGGCCAGAAACGGCAAAAGTGCCGGGATCATCAGAACAAATACGAACGCCGAACGGTAAAATACATAGGAGAACAGTGCCAGTATCCCGACTCCCTGCAAAAGGCAGAACAATGCTTCCGCAGGACTCAGCCGGTAATCATCATAATCCGGCGGCCCGGAGTTTTTCTGTTCGTTGAAGCGGATTGCACTTTGCAAGTGTTCCGACAATCTTTCCATGCGTATCCTCTCCTCCTTCCTGAAATTCATACAATACGGATGTTTCGATTTTTCCATCCACATAGTCCAGTATTTCCACCACCTGCAGTACCTTTCTGCTCTTATCACGCAGCCGCCCCAGGTGTACGATCACATCGATCCCGCTGGCCAGCTGTCCGCGGATCGCCGACAAAGGCAGATCCATTCCCATCAGGATCATCGTCTCCAAACGGCTCAGCATGTCCGCTGCACTGTTTGCATGCCCGGTAGACAAAGATCCGTCATG
>JAGBMJ010000101.1 GCA_017634975.1 Lachnospiraceae bacterium
GGTACTTACATTATACTTCACCATAGCGTAGGATTCTATTTATTTTCAGCAGATATCGTATCAAATTTTTTTGAAGCGCAAAATGTTGTAGTTATAGGTTTTGTTGCAGTTTTTTGCGGCTACTTGCCGAATTCAAGTTAAACCAACGGATACTTTGCGGTCAGTTCATCCACGATCGCACGAGCCTTCGGCACTGCTGCCTCGCCCTCTTTCACGATCAGGGAGATAGCCTCTGCGATACGGTCCATATCCGCCGTATTCATACCACGGCTGGTCACGGACGGAGTACCCAGACGGATACCGCTGGTTACGTTCGGCTTCTGCGGATCGTTCGGGATCGTATTCTTGTTTGCGGTCAGATGTGCCGCATCCATCCATGCCTCTACCTCTTTGCCGGTCAGGTTGTTTGCAGTCAGATCCAGCAGCATCAGATGGTTATCGGTACCGCCGGATACGATCTTTAAGCCTCTGCTCATCAGGCCCTTTGCCAGTGCCTGCGCATTGTCCACGATGCCCTGGCAGTAGGTCTTGAAATCGTCGGACAGTGCTTCCTTGAAGCAGACTGCCTTCGCTGCGATCACGTGCATCAGAGGCCCACCCTGAATGCCCGGGAATACCGCCTTGTTGAATTTATACTTCTTTGCATTCTCTTCGGAAGAAAGGATCAGACCGCCACGGGGTCCGCGCAGTGTCTTGTGTGTTGTGGTGGTTACCACATCTGCGTACGGGATCGGTGACGGATGCAGCCCGGTCGCTACCAGACCTGCGATATGCGCCATATCTACCATCAGCACTGCGCCCACCTCGTCTGCTACTTCGCGGAATTTCTTGAAGTCGATGGTACGTGCATATGCGCTGGCACCGGCGATGATCATCTTCGGCTTGCACTCCAATGCTTTCTTGCGCAGTTCATCATAATCGATGAAACCATCCGCATTTACACCGTAAGGCACGATATTGAAATAGGTACCGGAAATATTCACCGGGCTGCCGTGTGTCAGATGCCCGCCGTGATCCAGGTTCATACCCATGATTGTATCGCCCGGCTGGCAGATCGCAAACTGTACTGCCAGATTGGCCTGTGCTCCCGAATGCGGCTGAACATTTGCATAGGTGCAGCCGAACAGCTTCTTTGCACGCTCGATTGCCAGAGTCTCTACCACGTCTACGCAGTCACAGCCGCCGTAGTAACGCTTCCCCGGGTAACCTTCCGCATACTTGTTGGTCAGCACGCTGCCCATCGCTGCCATTACTGCATGGCTTACCCAGTTTTCGGATGCGATCAGCTCGATGTGGCTGTTCTGACGAGCCTGCTCATCAACGATGGCCTGCGCGATCTCCGGATCCACTGCTTTCAGTTCTTCCAATGAATACATATGAAAATCCTCCTAATTTGATTTCAAAAATTTGATTTCAAAAAACACGCTATCTTACAGTATATACTATATGAATATACTTTTTCAACTAAAATTTCAGGAACCGTCCCTAAACCAGCAGCCGGAGTTTCCCCGGCAGACAGCGGACGGAGATATCCGTCGCCTTCGTCTGCACCTCCCCGTCCGTATGCACATAGAGCGGTTTCGAACTGACGATGCGGATCTTGCGGGCCTTGTCGATCCGGATTCCCGGCGTCCCTACATGCGCGCCACGATACGCTTTGGGCAGCGTCATCAGTACTTTTCCCCGGCTCATCCGGTCGGTAAAGCACACATCCAGTTCTCCGTCATCATCCACGGCATCCGGCGTAAACATCACACCACCGCCCTGGTATTTGTGATTCATAACCGCTACGAACAGGCTGTCCTGTACGGCATGGATCCGCTTGCCGTCCAGGGTGATCTGAAAATCCACTCCCTTGGAGAGCAGCAGCCGTTTCACACACAAAAAGCCATAGGACAGTGCGCCCAGCCCGATGCGGTTAAAAAACGCCTTATCCTTTGTCCGCAGCGACTCCTCACAGACTGCGGCATCAAAGCCGATCCCGCAGCTCACGACAAAATATCGCTGTTTTCCGTTCAGCGCTGTCTCTTCCGCATTGCGGTAATTCAGCCGCCCCAGGTCGATCTGCCGCTCCTCCTCTCCCGAAAGGATACGGTGCAGGATTTCCGTCGGCTCCTGCGGCAAGGCAAGTGCCCTCGCCAGATCATTGGAGGATCCCGCCGGGATATATCCCAGCCGGACACGCGGAAATGCCCCGGCTGCTGCGATCCCCTGCAGCACTTCATTGACCGTACCGTCTCCGCCCAGCGCCACGATCGTGATCTCTCCGGGTTTCTTCTTCAGCAGATGCTTTGCCAGAAACGAAGCGTTCCGCTCTCTGGCGGTCAGATAAAAACGATACTCTGTGCCGCGGAGCTTCAGTTCTGCACGCACCCGTCTCCATACCTGCATTCCCCTGCCGGACTTTGCTGCCGGATTGACGATAAAATAATACATAAGCGTAACCCTCTGATGAAAAAACTAACTGTTGAATATCTGCTCTGCGTATCTTACGGTTTCCATCGCATCCTTTGCATATTTATCCGCACCGATCATATCCGCATATTCCGGTGTCATCACGGCGCCGCCCACCACTACCCTGCAGTCCGGCCACTCCGAACGCAGCTGCTTAATGGTCTCTTCCATCGCCGGCACGGTCGTTGTCATCAGGGCACTTAACCCCACCAGATGGATATCTTCTTTCTTCGCGGTCTCCACAATCAGCTCCGGCGGCACATCCCTGCCCAGGTCCACCACGTCATAACCGTAGTTTTCCAGCAGAACTTTTACAATATTCTTGCCGATATCGTGGATATCCCCCTTTACGGTCGCCAGGATCACGCGCCCCTTGATCTCTTCCTGCACCCCTGCATTCTGCAGTTTCGTCCGGATCACATCGAATGCGACACTGGCTGTTTCCGCGCTGATCAGGAGCTGCGGCAGGAATACGGTCTTCTTTTCAAAGCCTTTTCCCACGATATCCAGTGCCGGGATCAGCGCACCGTCGATCACTTCCAGCGAATCCATGCCGCCGTCCAGCAGTTCCCCGGTCAGAACCCCTGCCCTGTCCTTTAAGCCTTTTAC
>JAGBMJ010000102.1 GCA_017634975.1 Lachnospiraceae bacterium
ACCATCAGAAAGGTCACGTCGATCTGCAGCGGCGTATTGGAAAACGCACGCAGAAGCTGCAGCTCCGTATCCTGCTTGATCGGCATCAGATTGAGGATCACCACCTTCAGCGGGCGGATGTCCTGATGCGATGCCCTGCTTTCATCCATTACAAATATATTTTCATTTTCCAGCTGTTCTTTTGCCGGCAGATCACTCTGTACTTTGATCGGCATGTCGTATTTCCTTCTTTCGCTCTATTCTCTATATTTCCGGCAGAAACTCTGCCAGGAATTCATCCTCGGTTACAATACGCACCCCCAGCGCCTTGGCTTCCTTGTTCTTGGTCGACTGGGATGCGGCATCGTTATTGATCAGGCATAAGGTCTTCCCGGTCACCTTGCCGGTCACTTTTCCTCCTCTGGCCTCGATCAGCGCTTTCAGCTCATTCCGGTTTTCGAAACGGTTCAGGCTGCCTGTGATCACAAATACCGCGCCTGCAAGTGTCTGCTCGGTGTTGCTCTCTTCCGGTTCCGTAAACTCCAGTTCCGCAACCAGCGCATTCAGCTCTTCCATTTTCTCGGCATCGTGCATATATCCGTAAAACGCTTCCGCCAGTACGGGACCCACGTTGTCAATCTCGCTCAGTTCGCTGAGCTGTGCCTGTTTCATCTGTTCCAGATCATAGGAAAAATGTCTGGCGATCAATTTCGCATTGGCCAGTCCGATGCCGGGAATGCCCAATGCGTAAAGCATTCGGGCTACCGGTAACGCCCGGCTCTTTTCTATGCTCTGCAGCAGATTGTCTGTGGAGCGTTCATGGAATCCTTCCAGCTGCCTTACCTCATCCCTGCGCTCCCGCAGATGATAGATATCACAAAAACGATGTACCAGACCGGCGCCGATCAGCTTCTCCAGGGTTGCCTCGGACAGCCCCTCGATGTTCATCGCGTCCCGTTCCACAAAATGAACAAACGCCTTTAAATGCTTGGCGGGGCAGTCTTTGTTGCTGCAATACAGCACTTCACTGTCCGCTTCTTTTTTGATCACTGTCTCCCCGCCGCATACCGGACACGTCTTCGGCAGTTCCAGTGTCCCGGACTTCGTCAGGTTTTCCGCGATCTGCGGGATGATCATATTCGCCTTATATACCTTTACCTTATCGCCGATTCCCAGCGCCAGTTCCCGGATAATGCTCACGTTATGCACGCTGGCTCTCGATACGGTGGTTCCTTCCAGTTCGACCGGTGCAAAAACCGCCACTGGATTGATGAGCCCCGTACGCGATGTGTTCCATTCCACTTCCAGCAGTTCCGTCTCCGCCATCTCATCCGCCCATTTGAAGGCAATGGCGCCTCTCGGAAATTTTGCGGTACGTCCGAGAGATTCCGCGTACGCCAGATCATCGTAGGACAGCACGAGCCCATCGGACGGAATATCATTTTCACGGATGCGCTCTTCGAAGCGGCCGACCGCTTCGATCACGTTCTGCGCATTCACACGTTCGTATTCCACGGTTTCAAACCCCTGCTCTTTCAGGAACGCAAACTGTTTTTCCATGGAATTATCAAAATCCACTCCTTCCGCACTCACCAGCCGGAACAGGATCACCCGCACGTTACGCTGCGCGGTGATCTCGCTGTTGAGCTGTCGTACAGAACCGCTGCAGAGATTTCGCGGATTCTTATATTTCGCCCCTTCTTCGGGGATCTGCGCATTGACTCTTTCAAAATCCGAATAGGTGATCACTGCCTCCCCCCGCACTACCAGTTCTCCCCGGAACGCGATCCTGTGCGGCAGATTTACAAAGGTGCGGGCATTCGGGGTTACCACTTCTCCCACTTCACCGTTTCCTCTGGTCACGCATTTTTCCAGCATGCCGTTACGATAGGTCAGTACAACGGTCAGCCCGTCTTCCTTCCAGGACAGCAATCCGTCATGGTCTCCCAGCCACGAAGCCAGCTCCTCCCGACTCTTCGTTTTTCCCAGAGACAGCATCGGCGACGCATGACGCTCCTTCGGCAGTGAATCGACCGCTTCATAGCCGACACTCACCGTAGGGCTTCCGGCAAGAACTACACCGGTCTTTTCCTCCAGCGCCTGCAGTTCATCATAGAGCCGGTCATATTCCACGTTCGGCATGATCTCAATATCTTCCGCATAGTAAGCCTGAGAAGCCCTGCGCAAAAGATCTACCAGTTCCCGCATCCGTTTCTGTTCCGACTGTTGAATTTCCATGAATTGATTCCCCCGTTAAGAATCCCTTTCGACGTCCCTGCTCATAAATAAGCTCTCCGCTTGCGGAATGCTCGCGCCAAGCGCGGTTGCGCCAGCAACAATTTCCTATAAAGTAAAAAAGGGAATGATCTCTCATTCCCTGTAATTATAGACGAAATATGCATAAAAATCAACCGGTTGCGGCCTTATCCAACGCCAAATTCAGTTTTTCAAATGCCTCATCCATAGAGATCGCCAGTGCTGTAGCCAGCTCACTGATCATAATGCGTTCCGCATAGGTGAGCAGTTTCGCATCCGCTATATTCAATCCCTTATGATTCTTCTTATTCTCCGAACGAATATGACGAAGCTGACGTATCATATTCGTGATCTCCATACTGTCCGCCTGCTGGATAATGGCTTCACACGCCTCTTTATTGGGCAGTTCCCCCTGCATTTTGCTCTTTTTGATCTTCTCTAAAATCTCCTGCGCCGCTTTTTTCCCGACTACCTTCCGTGCGATCTTGTCCTCATTGCTCACAGCCACATACAATGTATCCCTCGCATCATACACAGGTTTCAGGGAATAATAAAGCTTATCCGGGCCGGCAAAATCCAGCGTGCCGATCTCAACCACCTCACAAGCGCCGGAAACACTATACATCACGAAATCACCGATCTGATACTTCTGCATAAAACCCCCGTAATTTTTTCCATAACCGCCCAGTCCCTTTTGCGTTGTTCTGACCGGTCATTCTCTCGTGTTCCGCCCCCCGTGCTAATTAGTATAGCATTTTTTTCAGACGTGCGCAAATGATAAAAATGCACAAAAAGAGGCATTCGCCTGCGCGTCTGCCTCTTTCACATAAATCGTAATCATTCGAAGATCAGTAAGCTATCAATTATTTCTTCTTAGCACCATTCACAGCATCCTTGAAAGCCTTGCCCGGTTTGAATTTCGGAGACTTGGAAGCTTTGATCTTGATCGCATCGCCGGTGGACGGATTGCGTCCGGTACGAGCCTTGCGCTCAGCCACTTCGAAAGTACCGAAGCCAACCAGAGAAACCTTCTTCTCACCCTTCTTGTTTGTCAGCTCAGCCTTTACAACATCAACAAATGCGTTCAGACCAGCTTCTGCGTCTTTCTTGGAAAGACCGGACTTCTTAGCCATAGCTTCAACTAATTCTGCTTTGTTCATGACCTTCTCCTCTCGTAAATGTTAGATTTTACGGCGGTTTCATTACCGCTTGTTGATAGACTACCACTATTCATGGGATTTTGCAAGCATTTCCACAAGTTTTTTTCGAAAAATACACTATATATAGTGGTTTTTCACCTAATTCTTCAGGCCACTCATTTTCTTCAGCCGGTCACGTTCCCATTCAAAGATAAAACGCACAAATTCGTCTCTCGCTTCTTGTTTCATATCCACAAATTTCATGCGATGATCAAAGCGACCGCGCTGTCCGTTCATCAGACTGGTCTCTATGATCTTCCCGAGAAAGACGTAATTCTTCTTCTCCCCGGTCGGTACGGTTGCCACCATATGCGTGATCACCATGGAATCCTTCGGGATATCGGTCCGTGACGTAAAACGGATCCCGCCGCCGCTGATATCGATAGTCGTTCCCATCTCAAACCCGGGCATCGTAAGCAGTCTTCCTTCCTTTACCGCCGCCTGAAACTCCTTTGCATTCTCTGCAGTCAGGACCAGAAAACGTACATCGATACTGCATTCGAGTCGATAATACTGCCTGCGCTCAAATTTCTGCAGGCTGCCCGTCAGCTCCGCCACTACGACACGGATATTGCCTTCCGTACGGTTCCTTACGATCGTGAGCGGCGCGGTATAGATCTTACTTCCGAAAAAATACGCATTATAGCGCTCTCCCGAATGGACCGGGATGGAACGTGCTTTAATGACCGGATTGGTGATCTCGATGTGTGTATCATCGATCACATCCGAGACAGAACTGGCCATCTTATATTCCTTAGCCTCTTCGCTGTCAAATTTGTATTTTCTGCTCAGCAATTCCATCGGAATGCCGGGTTTCAGAATCTTCTCCATACGTCCCCTGATCAATAACCTTATCTCGTACTTTCGAACTTTTTCCGAAATTCGGCTTATTTATGCATTCAGATACTTTTCTACGCTTACCAGCTTGACACACAGTACAAACAGCTTCGCTGCCGTATTCAGCTCACTTACCGGCGGCAGTGTCGGTGCGATCCGGATATTGGAATCTTTCGGATCCTTTCCGTACGGCCATGTTGCGCCTGCACCTGTCATCACGACACCCGCTTTCTTACAACGGGATACGATTTCCTTTGCGCACCCTTCCAGAGAATCAAAGCTGATGAAATATCCGCCGCGGGGCTTGGTCCAGCTGCCGACACCCAGACCTCCGAGGCCTTCTTCCAGCACCTGTTCTACCATCTCAAACTTCGGCCGGATGATATCCGCATGCTTCTTCATATGTTCAGTCATACCGTGGATATCTTTGAAGAAACGCACGTGGCGCAGCTGGTTGACCTTATCATGTCCGATGGTCTGATTCTTCAGCTGCTTCTTGATATCCTCGAGATTGTTCAGAGAAGTCGCCAGTGCAGCGATACCGCTTCCCGGGAAAGAGATCTTGGATGTGGACGCAAACTTATATACCATATCCGGATGTCCTTCCTTCTTGCATTCTGCCAGGATCTCGATCAGGTAATCCTGCTTGTCCTCGTACAGATGATGAATGCCGTATGCATTATCCCAGAAGATGCGGAAATCCTTCGCTGCCGGCTCCAGTTTTGCAAAACGGCGCACGGTCTCATCCGAATAAGAGATACCGCCCGGGTTGGAATACTTCGGCACACACCAGATCCCCTTGATGGAAGCATCGGTGCTGACCAGATTTTCTACCATATCCATATCCGGTCCGTTTTCCGTCATCGGTACCGGGATCATCTCGATCCCGAAATATTCGGTGATCGCGAAATGACGATCGTAACCGGGAACCGGGCATAAGAATTTCACTTTATCCAGCTTGCACCACGGCGTATTTCCCATAATACCGTGCGTCATAGCTCTGGCTACGGTATCGTACATAACGTTCAGAGAGGAGTTTCCGTAGATAATGATATTATCCGGATGATTCTCCATCATATCGCCCATCAGTTCCTTGGCTTCGGGAATACCATCCAGGCATCCGTAGTTGCGGCAGTCGGTACCGTCTTCGCTCCGCAGATCCACCTTGGAATTCAGCACATCCATCATTCCCATGGAAATATCCAGCTGCTCCTTGCACGGCTTACCGCGGCTCATATCCAGGTGCAGGTTCATAGCCAGGTACTTCTGGTATTCCTCATTCAGTACCTTCTGCTCTGCGAGCAGTTCCTCTTTGGTCATCTCACTGTATGCTTTCATAATCTTTCCTCCTTAAGTACATAAAAAGCATCGCATAATCTATAGTATTATAGCAGAACTATATAGCATTTCGCAATATTTTTTGTTATAGTTCCATAAGTCCGCAAATTACGCCGGATACAGAATAGATAGAGACAAATTGCCGCCTCACTTACTCAATATGCATTTCCTTAAGTTCCAGCATTTCGCCGCTTGAAAGGATCATGCAGGGCGGCCATGCATCGCGTGTCGGATTAAAGGCACTCGCCAGCCGCTCCGTCGGAAACAGGAAGGTCCTGTGATCCGTAAAAGGTTCCGACGAACCGAGTGTTCCGACCGGTTCCCCGTCCGCATACAGCGATATCGTATCTTTATTCCCTTCGATCGTCAACGTAAACGGTCGATCCTCCGGTATCTCATAGTCCCACTCATCTTCGTACTCTTCGCAGGCGATACCCACATGCCTGTTTGCATTGCTCAGATAAAAGACATAAGGATTTCCTTCCCGCTCCTGATCTCCGAGCTTTATGATACCGTCCCATTCCGGATCCGAGCGTTCCTCATTGTGGAAACGTTCCATCTTCAGCGTGATGCGGTACGGCGGCCCGATGAATCCCGCCCCGTTATAGCTGATACCATGATCATACGGATCACTTGCAGGCGCTTCACCAATAACTTCCGCGCTTTGTTTTAAGGTATCGTACTCCATCGTACCGTCCGTATTCCAGCAACGGCAGGAAAAGGCCGGCAAAGCGTGATACAGACGGTCAAACATATCATATTCCGTGATCCCGATAGCCAGCTCGTCGCACAGGTCATTCCACATGCAGATCTGCGCCCCTCGGATACGCCCGGAATACGCCGGCAATTCCGTACTGCCGCTGCCGTCTTCTTTGTAAAACACATTCGGCCGGAACGTCGTATACAGTTTTTCACGATCCAGATAGTCATAGCCTCCGCCCGGGATCAGATACAGTTCCTTATTCCACGCATTGATCAATCCGAACCCTTCCCGATACATCGTCTCCGGATCCGCCCAGTCTGTATTCCAGATGATCAGATCCGTCGAATCTTCTGACGTCAGGAAACGGTTCCCGCGGATCTTCGAAAGACTCCCCCACAAACGCGTGGATTTCCCCTGCTGCGCAAGATACTCCGTCATCGTGTTCTCATAATCAATGTATTCCTGCGGCTCCCCGTAATATTCATCCCCGCCGAGGTGTACCACCGGACAATCCGCAAATGCCGGCAGTGCATCGTCCCAGAGTCGTTTTATCAGCTCGGTACTCTCCTCCTTGGACAGATCCAGCATATCCGCTGCTTCCTTTTTTGGCAGCGCCAGTTCCGGATATGCCGAAGTGATCGCCAGTGCATGGGCCGGTGTATCGATCTCCGGAACGATCCGCACACCATACGATGCCGCCTCCTGCACAAAAGCAGAAAAGTCATCTTTGGAATAAAACATATCTTTTGCAGTAATACTCTTTCCGTCCGTTCCCGTAAGATTACTTTCCAGCCGGTAAGCCGAATAGATATCATACACCGTATCCCACGAATCCCGCTTCTCCGTATAGGCCAGGATCGCATTGTCATTCAGGTGTACCGTCAGTTCATTGCATTTATACCATGACAGTGTCTTTGCCATCTCCCGCAGCATATGCAGCGACACGGAGTTCCTTGCTGCATCGATCTCGAAACCACGCACCGGATAGGATGGATAATCACGCATTGTCCCCCGCGGAAGTGCAACCTTTTCTGCAGTGATCCTCCTCTTCGGATAGCGAAGCACGATACTACTCTCAATCAAAACGGGCTGTTTGGCAGCATCCTCTTCCTTTTCCGCATACAAAAACAGCATCTGCAGAAATGTCCTGCCGCCCCAGTAGATCCCCTTTTCCGTATAAGCCGATAGTTCGATGGTATCGTACAGGCTCATCAGATACCCCTCGTCTCCGAGCCCGTCTTTATCACTCTTTTTTATAACTACGAAACCTTCCCCCGGCTCTCCCTCCGTCCGGATCTCCCATTCCCATCCGGTCACATCCTGTACGTCTGCTGCCAGGATACGTGCCTGTCCTTCCAGTTCCGGATCTGTCAGGATCACTGTTTCTTCCGATACGGTAACCTCACCATCAAAACCACGCCACTCCTGCAGTTCCGGGATCACTGCCGGCTTTGGATTGGGTTCCCCCGATATCGTCCCCAAATCCGCATCCTTGTAAGGATCGGCCACTAACAGATAATCCGGTGATTCCATTCTCCAGCCCTTGTAATCCATTGTGTAACCCACATGCACTGTCTTAGCTTCTGCCATGCTTTGCATCTTTCCATCCGCACCCAGGATTGCCGAAGGTCTGCAGCCGGCATAGTCTACTTCCAGCCATGACGGCATGGGTGCTGTCACCAGCTGCCCATCTTCAAAATGCGGATCCAGAACAGCAAACACACGCTCCCAGGGATTCTGTGCATATACCGATACTTCCGGAGCCGTTTCCGCTCCTTCCACGAGGATACGCAGTGTCCGGACCGGGGTCAATACCGGCAGACAGATCGTTTCTTCCTCCAGATACGGAGTCTGATCGGACTGATACAAAACCAGTGCGCCTTCCCCGGAAGATTTGTCCGGATAGATCTTCGACATTTCTTCCTGCCATGCCACGATGGTCCAGCTTTTTATCCCGCTGACCGCACTGCGATCCCATCGGATCCGGAAATACTGTACTTCCTGTATACTCCCCAGATCCAGTGTAAGCAACTCACTATTGATATCCCCGGACCATTCCTGTATCTGCTCGGCCCCTGCCGCCAGATCTTTAAAAATCTCCTCTCCCGATCCGTCGGGCAGAGTATTCCTCTTTTTTCCGAATACCGGATACAACAAAAGAACTGCAGCGCTCAGTATTCCCGCCGCAATCAGGATCCATGTTTTTTTATGCTTCTTTACCGGCTTATTCTCCAAAATCCTCCCCCCTGATCCGAAACGTTCCAAATAGGATATCTGCTACGATCAACAGTTCCAGAAACTGTGAACCCTAACGATATCTGAATGTTACCATTCCTGCCCATAACTGTAAATAAGTCTTTTTATTTTACTCAATAACAGAAATAAAAAACAGCCTCCGCATTTCCCGCAGAAGCTGTTTCGAATTGTTTTTTCTATAAGGGATTACTTAACAAATACCATCTCAATCTTGGATCCGGTCGGACTCTGGGAAGCCGGCATCTCTATGATCAGGCTGCCATCCGCTTGGCGGTCAACCGAAAGCTTACGGCCTTCCTCATTGATCAGCTGAATGGTATCACCGTCTTCTTCCCAGGTCAATTCTAAGGTAGAATTCGCAGCATCACTGGAATTATCCCGCATCTGCTGGTCAAACTCTTCCATCGCTTCCTTCTTGTAATCCTCCAATGCCTCGTCGATGGTCTTATATCCGGCTTCTTTGAGCATATCCAGCAATTCCTCATCACTATAGCCCATCGTTTCAAAAGCTGCTTTCATCATATCGATATAGTGCTCATCCATAAAATCATACATATTGCCATAGAAGCGTTCCAGATCAAACCCAAGTACGCCGGTTCCATCCTTATTCAGGTCCAGCGTTGCTTCAAAGGAAAAATCAGCACCCTTGAACATATCTGCCATATCGCCCATTTCCGTGGTTCCCATCTGCTCCAGGAAATAATCCTCTCCCAGATCCACTTTCGATACATAATGTCCCGCCGCTTCACTATCCGAAGTCGCAGCTGTACTTTCTTCTTTTCCGCCCTGTGCCGCTGCATCTTCCTTCTTGTTGCTCTCACGGCCATCTTCTTTTCCGGAAGGCTCTTCCTTCTTTTCCGTTTCCTCTTTTTTCTCGTCTTCCTCGTCTTTTTCGTTCTCTTCCTTTACATCTTCTTCTTTTTCGTCTTCTTCCTCTGCCTCCTTCTCAGTACGGCTTCTTTCGGAAGAATCCTCCTTTTCGCCACAGGCTACCACACCAAAGCAAAGCGCAATGCTCATCCCAAGTGCTGCCAGTCTTGCCAATACAGTTCTGTTCTTCATACTTCTCTCCTCCATCATAAACGATAGTTTCATTTTGTAACAAAACGAATGCTACCATAAGTTGCGCTTTTCTGTCAATCCATCCGGGCTTTACACGAATGCTACTCTCAGTTGCCGTGTTGGATTGCTGTGCTGTTTCATAAGACAAAAAACAGCTGCCGTGATACCACGACAGCTGCTTCTCAAAATACTCTGTTTGACGCTTATGCGTTTACGATCTGTCCGAAATCCGGCTTTAAGCTTGCGCCGCCGATCAGACCACCATCGATGTCCGGCTTGGACAGCAGCTCTGCTGCATTGCCGGCATTCATAGAGCCACCGTACTGGATACGTACTGCCTCAGCAGTTGCTGCATCATACATCTGACCGATGATCTCACGGATCATACCACATACTTCCTGTGCCTGATCTGCCGTAGCAGTCTCACCGGTACCGATTGCCCAGATCGGCTCGTATGCGATCACCAGTTCCTTCACCTGATCTGCAGATACGCCATCCAGATCCCACTTGATCTGACGAGCGATCCACTCTTTGTAAGTGCCGGCCTTACGCAGTGCCAGAGATTCCCCGCAGCACAGGATCGGCTTTAAGCCTGCTGCAAATGCCTTTTTCACCTTCGCATTAATCAGGATATCGTTCTCACCGAAGATATCTCTTCTCTCGGAGTGACCGATGATGATGTATTCAACACCTGCATCCTTCAGCATCGGCGCGGAGATCTCACCGGTGAAAGCGCCCTTGTCTTCAATGTAGAAGTTTTCAGCACCTACATGTACATTAGTACCCTTTACAGCCTCTGCAACCGGAACGATGTCGATCGCCGGAACACAGTATACTACATCAACAGCATCATTCTTTACCAGATCCTTCAGTTCTGCACACAGTGCAACTGCCTCGCTGGGAGTCTTGTTCATCTTCCAGTTGCCGGCAATAATACGTCTTCTTGCCATGATTGTTCTCCTTTATATTTTTTCGCACTAAGCTCAAGCTTCGTCTTCGACTCGCTGTTCTTCCGAGTCTTTCTTTTTATCTACTACCTGATGTCGCTAAGTTCGCCCATCGCCTTCGGCTCGTGCTCACTAAGCTCAGCAGGTAAGTAAAGACTAAGCTCAAGCTTCGTCTTCGACTCGCTGTTCTTCCGAGTCTTTCTTTTTATTTACTACCTGATGTCGCTAAGTTCGCCCATCGCCTTCGGCTCGTGCTCACTAAGCTCAGCAGGTAAGTAAAGACTAAGCTCAAGCTTCGTCTTCGACTCGCTTTCGCTAAGTCTTTACTTATCGTCAGCTGCTACAACACCCGGAAGCTCTTTGCCCTCAAGGAATTCCAGAGAAGCGCCGCCACCGGTAGAGATGTGGCTCATCTTGTCCGCGAAGCCCAGCTGGTTAACAGCTGCTGCAGAATCGCCACCACCGATGATCGTGGTTGCCTCGGTCTCTGCCAGAGCCTTTGCTACTGCAATGGTCCCCTTTGCCAGAGTCGGATTCTCGAATACACCCATAGGTCCGTTCCAAACAACGGTCTTTGCGCTCTTAACTGCCTCTGCGAACAGTTCCTGCGTCTTAGGTCCGATGTCCAGGCCTTCCTTATCTGCCGGGATCTTGTCAGCATCTACGAAGGATACTTCGATTGGAGCATCGATCGGATCCGGGAAACCTGCAGCGATGGTAGTATCTACCGGAAGCAGCAGTTTCTTGCCAAGCTTCTCTGCCTTAGCCATCATCTCTTTGCAGTAATCAATCTTCTCATCATCAACCAGAGACTTACCGATCTCATAGCCCTTAGCCTTTAAGAAGGTAAATGCCATACCACCGCCGATGATCAGGGTATCGCATTTCTCCAGCAGGTTGTTGATAACGTTCAGCTTATCTGCAACCTTAGCCCCACCCAGGATAGCAACGAACGGACGAACCGGATTCTCTACTGCATTGCCCAGGAAATCAATTTCTTTCTTCATCAGATAGCCAACTGCACAGTTGCCGCCCTTAGCGCGAACCTTCTCGGTTACTACCGCTACGGAAGCGTGTGCACGGTGTGCGGAACCGAATGCATCACATACATAATCATCGCACAGCTCTGCCAGCTCAGCAGCGAACTTGTCACCGGCCTTCTGCGGCTTGGTCTCTTCCTCGCCACGGAAACGGGTATTCTGAAGCAGGATCACATCCCCTTCGTTCATAGCTGCTACTGCAGCCGTAGCATCAGCGCCGGTTACATTGTAATCTGCGATGAACTTAACTTCCTTGCCCAGCTTCTCGGACAGTCTCTTAGCAACCGGTGCCAGAGATTCCTTCTCGTTCGGGCCTTCCTTAACCTTGCCCAGGTGGGAGCAAAGGATCACCTTGCCGCCATCTGCAACCAGTTTGTTGATGGTAGGAAGTGCAGCGTTGATACGGGTTTCATCAGTGATCTCGCCATTCTTCAGCGGTACGTTGAAATCACAACGAACCAGTACGCGTCTTCCCTTTGCGCTGAAATCATCTACGGATTTCTTGTTTAATGCCATTGTATTGTCCTCCTAAATTATTATTACATTTTCAATAGCGTTCTGCCAGCAGAACGCCCGGTTACTTAACAAACAAGGCCCGGTCCATATGGACCGGACCTCTATTACCGAACATCATCTGACCCGCTGTGCGGTATGTGGCCATCATACATTTGCAACGTGTCTGACTGCGGTTCGCATTTTAAACACTGTTGTTTCTCCGACCTGCTTTGCGCCTGTTGATCAGAGCCACATATAAACTCTCTATCAGAGATTAGCCAAGCTCAGCGAAGTACTTGATTGTACGAACCATCTGAGAGGTGTAGCTGTTCTCATTGTCATACCAGGAAACTACCTGTACCAGGTTGTCCTGACCTACCATTGTCTGGGTAGCATCAAAGATGGAACCATAGGTGCTGCCTACGATATCGGAAGAAACGATCTCTTCCTCGTTGTAACCGAAAGACTCGGTAGCAGCAGCCTTCATAGCTGCGTTGATCTCTTCCTTGGTAACGCTCTTCTCAACAGTAGCTACCAGGATGGTGGTAGAACCTGTCGGGGTCGGTACACGCTGAGCAGAACCGATCAGCTTGCCGTTCAGTTCCGGAATAACCAGACCGATTGCCTTTGCAGCGCCGGTGCTGTTCGGAACGATGTTGATAGCGCCTGCACGGGATCTTCTCAGATCACCCTTTCTCTGCGGGCCGTCCAGGATCATCTGATCACCGGTATATGCGTGGATGGTGCTCATGATACCGGACTTGATACCAGCCAGGTCGTTCAGAGCCTTTGCCATCGGAGCAAGGCAGTTTGTAGTACAGGAAGCTGCGGAGATGATCTTGTCATCCTTGGTCAGCGTCTTGTGGTTTACGTTGTAAACGATGGTCGGCAGATCGTTACCAGCCGGAGCGGAGATAACAACCTTCTTAGCGCCTGCATTGATGTGCGCCTGAGCCTTCTCCTTGGAGGTGTAGAAACCGGAGCACTCCAGAACTACATCTACGCCAAGCTCGCCCCACGGGCAGTTGTTTGCATCCGGCTCTTTGTAGATCTTCAGGGTCTTGCCGTTAACAGTGATGGAATCCTCACCAGCAGAAACGGTATCTGCCAGAGCGTACTTACCCTGAGAAGAATCATACTTCAGAAGATGAGCAAGCATCTTCGGGGAAGTAAGATCGTTGATTGCTACTACTTCATAACCTTCTGCACCAAACATCTGTCTGAATGCAAGACGACCGATACGGCCAAAACCATTGATTGCTACTTTTACTGCCATTGCTTATTCCTCCATAATAAATAAGTTGTTGTGTGAACCAGATTTTTCACAGCAAGTTCATTTTAGACGATATAGTAGTAAAATTCAAGTGAAAAATGTGTTAATTTTCTTATTTTTGCGGCTTCGAATAGTGTAAGCGCTTTCTTTTTTACTTCTGTCAACCACTATATCTTGTGTCCCCACCCTGGCCACAGAGACAGTTCTCCGAAGCGTTTTCGCCCATTAGATGCGTCCCTCCGGCTCATTTTCCGTGATACAGGAGCCCCAGCATGGTCAGATCATCAAACTGCTCTGCGTCTTTGACAAAATCCGCAACGCCGCACCGCACCTTTTCCAGGACCTTTTCCGGTGCAGTTTCCGTATCCGCATTCAGTGCAGCCTCAAGCCGCCCCATACCAAACAGCTTATCTTCTGCATCCATTGCCTCCGTCACGCCGTCCGTGTATGAAAAAAATGCTGTCCCCGGCGTGAGCGTCATTTCATATTCCTTATACTCCGACTCGTCAAACCAGCCAAGCGGAAATCCGTGTTCGTCCTTAAATATCTTAAACTGCCCTTCCGGTGTTTTGACAGCCGGACATTCGTGTCCTGCACTGGCCGCCGCCATTCGTCCGTTAGACAGCTCCAGTATGCCTACCCAGGCTGTGACAAACATATTCTCGGTATTATTGATACACAGTGTCCTGTTCGCTCCCTCCAGGATCTTCGCCGGAGTTTTTCCCATCCGCGCATGCTCGGCCAAGATGTTCTTTGCTGCCATCATAAACATTGCCGCAGGTATCCCTTTTCCCGACACATCTGCGATGGTCATATAGAGATGGTCCTCATCCACCAGAAAGAAATCATAAAAATCACCGCCCACTTCTTTTGCCGGCGTCATGGAAGCATAGATATCAAATTCTTTCCGTTCCGGAAAAGCCGGGAACTTTGACGGTAACACATCCGTCTGGATCCTGGCCGCCACGGAAAGGTCCGCCTCGGTCCTGGCTGTCTTCTCCGTCAGTTCCTGCTGCCGGAAAACCAGATCATGTCCCTGTTCGGAAACGCGTACACAGCCAACCGCTACAATAAGTCCTAAAAGAAATTTTATCGAATAGCTATACATGAGCACATTACAAACCATCCGATCTTTATCATATGAATACCCTTCAATCGCATCACTAAGCCAGGTATTCTCTCCCATTTGGATCACGGTACCGGCCGGCAACTCCAGACTGTTCAGATCTGTAAGCCCCACTCTTGCCCCAATGATCGCTGTGATAAAGAAGAGAACGAATGTTACTACCGTAACCCGTATCGTATATTTTTTGATAAAGTACTTGCTGGACAATACCACAGGGATCATCATCACCGGTGCCGCATAGTATGTAAACAATATATCCATATAACAATAGGCGACGATCAGTGTTCCCATCAACAGATATTTCAGCCATCTTTTGTCATGCTTATAACGAATACTAATGATCCCTGCCACAGACATAAGTATCATATTGGCCAGCAGCGGTACACGAGGATTGGTTGGAACATACAGAAATCCCGCATCAAGCAGGATACAGATCACCCCCAGCGCGCCGACACTCGCAAACAATACACTGGTCATGACCTTGTTGGAATTGACTTCATTTTCCCAAAGGACATCTCTTTCTTTCATAATCTCTTCCGCTATAACCTTACTCAATCTTTATAAATCTGGTAAATCCCACAGAAGCAAATACCTCCATGATCGTATCATTCACATTACGGATGATTAGTCCCTCCCGGTCTTCCATCATCTTATAAACGGTCAGGAGTACGCGCAGCCCTGCGGAAGAAGTATACTCCAGTTCCTGAAAATCCAGGATCAGTTTATCTGCATCCAAAAGCGAATCATCGATCGTTTCCTTGAGCTGCGGCGCCGTCACCGTATCCAGCTTTCCGATCAGAGACATGATCAGCGTTTTTCCTTCCTTTTGTTTCTCTACCTGTAACATTCCCATTCTCCTTCCGTATTCTTTATCCTAATCCCTATTTCTCATTCCGCCGTGCTTTTTCTGCGTCTGGGGTTCTCACTGTTCATCAGTGCATTCAGATTGATCTTGCGGCTGCCTTCTGCCGGACGCACACGGACACTCGGTGCTGCCTGTGTATCCTTAGCATCCGTTTTCTGAGCTCCGCCATTATTCTTCTGTCCTGCCCCGGAAACCGCAGTGCTCGTTTTCCGTTCCGATGCCTCCTCCTGTTTCTTCAGCGTCGTAACATAATAATACGGCGTGGTCATTTCATATTCCTTCTGATTCTTATACATCTGTGCAAAAACAACACTGTAAGGAGCGTTCTCCGGCTCGTTCGCCACCATCGGTACAACAGAAGTATCTCCGGTCAGCGCCGCATAAAAAGCGATGGATTCATTGACACTGTTGTACAGATCCAGTACCGCACGGTATCGGATCTTTCCCTGTTCGTTGAGCGGATTCTTTCGTTTATCCAGATATTCCTGCAGTTTGGTGCGAAAATCTTCCATAGCCTTCAGCGAACGGGAATACAGATACGGATCTCTCGTCACCACCGGAAGTTCCTCGGGATACGGATGCCCCTGCGTGTCTGACAATGTCTGCGCATATTCCAGTCGTTCCTGCCGGTACAGACTGATATCTCCGGCCCGTTCTGCAGATACACAATCTTCTCCGCTCCCCGCCATCCGGATCTCATCCGCTACCAAGTTCCGATTTTCGCGGATTGCCGTTCGTAAATTCTCTGCTGCCTCTACCACGGTATTAAAACTGTTTCCGTCCCCAAACAGCCTTTGCAGCACATTCTGTTTCTCACCGGCATTCTCTGCCATGGCCGATACATCCCCGTAGTACAGTTCGAAATGTTTGCAGAGTCCCCGGCACATCAGATTATCCAGGAACTGATCGTAAGTCTTCTTCTGTTCCCGGTACATCAGATTGCCCAGTGTGCCCAGACCTTTTCCGAATTTCGGATCCGCTGTATTGCACAGATAAGCAATGCCCTTGTCCACCAACGCATCCGAACATTTCTGCGGAAGGTCCGCCATCACATCAAAAAGATTCCGTGCCGGAACAGTGCGTTTATCCTTTACTGCTGCTGTGATCTTTCCCAGCACCAGATCCGTCAGATGCAGTTTTGCAAAATCTTCCCGCGCAAGCACCCGTATACTGCCGGGTTTGATATCGATCGGATACTCTTCTCCGAGAGTCCGGTATCGTTTATCTTCATAATAGGTTTCCGCCGGATCCTCCGTAACGCTTAAGAGCTGCTTCAATCTCCGGTCAAAACCGTGTGCCACTTCTTCATCCATCCGCAAAAAGATGTCTCTTTCTTCACGCGTGAGACTGCTGTCATCTGCTTCCATGCGCGCGCTTTCCCAGCGTTTGATCTTTCCGTACATTTCTGCCGTCATCACCAGCATATCTTCCGGCTGCACAAACTTCCGTCGTTCTTCCTCCGGCGATCTTCGCAGAAACGGTCTGCTCTGCGGCCGGTCTGCTCCGGTGATCCCGGCAAAACGGATCTCATCATCCCTCATTTCAAATCCCAGGCGCAGATCTTCCGGTGTACGCTTGGGGATCCCACAAAGATAATCCATGACCTGCAGATCCGCCATTTCTGCCAGATATTTTGCACCATCAAATGCATCTGCCTGTTTCAGGTCTCCAGCCTCCCCATATTGTACATTTCCCTGCTGCAACTGGTAGAGTACATCTTCCTGCACTTTGCGCACCACATTTCTGGCTTCCCGGATCTGTCTCTCTGTTGTCGCATCAAAGCGGTTTTTCCTGGTTTCCGAAAATACCTCTGCGATCTCCTGTTCACTCAGGCCCTCGATGGAATACTGCAGGTTTTCCATATTCCGATCGATATTCTTAAAGTTTCCTACAAAGTCGGATGCCCTGAAATCCTGAACCGTTGTATAGAACAGATCATTTTCCAGCGAAGTGGTATCCGTGTTGGCGCGTACCTTGGATACGGTCACATCCATATAGTTTTCGCCTTTCGTACATTCCTGCGCCAACGGGATCCGCACTTCCGGCATTCGCTCGTGCCGTATCGTCCGGTCCAGTTCACCAAACAATTCATTCGCCGCATTCCTTGCTCTGGTCTCGTTATAACCGTCCGGGATCTCCGGATCCGATAAAGCTCTCTGTGGCTCTACACCGAGACCTGCATTTTCCAGATTTCTTTGGATACGATTTAAAAAGCCTGCGATCCGCATGCCGTCCCTGGTATCCGCAAATTCCTGAAAACCATCTTTTCTCTGTACGATATTTGCAATTCCCATGACTTCCATGTAATCTTGTACCGTACCACCCAGGCGCCACCAGTTATCAATCTCTGTGCGGATCATTTCGGAGACATTGATTGTTTCCGTTACCGGATTATCACTGTCCTCGTCCCGAACATAGATATTCGTTTCTTTCATATAGACCGGCAGATCACTCATGCTCATTTCCAGTACCTTCAGAAACAGCGGCCAGTCATTCTTGGTGGCATACTGCATGATATGTTCTACAGAATCCCTGTCATCCAGCTGCATCCGGTATTCCGGGATCATCGACAGATCACGGCATCCCCCTGTCCAGGGTATCTTCGAAATATCCTGCCGGTTTTCTGCCGTTTCATCATACAACGCTGTGTTATAGTTTCGGGAGAGCATTTCCACACCATGCTGTTCCTGCGGATCTTCCAAAAGAAAAGAAACCAGCACACAGTCATGCTGCATCATCTGTCTGCAATTCATAGCATAACGCAGGAGATTGGATTCCTCAGCGCTGTAACGCGAAGGCTGGGAAGTACCGCTCTCCTCTTCTTCCCGTTTCCGCCTGCCCTCATCTTCCATATACTGATCGATATCTCCTGCCAGACGGTCCCCCTGTTCGTCACCATTCAGAAGCCCATATACCATAGCCATCCGCGAGATGCAGGAATGCGCTTTCCGTACGGTTTTCAAAAAGATAAGTTCTGCTTCCGTCAGATCATCCATGATCTGCGACATCTCCCGGATATATTCCTGCAGATACTGTTCTTTTTCCGTATAGATTTTCCCCAACTCCTGCAGTTTTTCCGGTTCCAACGGTACAAACAGTTTGCCGCCTGCGCGTTCCCGTAACAATTCCGGCAGGATCTCATCCGTCAGCTCTGCCACCGCATTGACTACCTGTTCTGCCGGATCGGCATCTCCCTCCTGCTC
>JAGBMJ010000021.1 GCA_017634975.1 Lachnospiraceae bacterium
CCTCCTCTTGATTGGGTTTGTACATCCGGCCAAAGATGCAACTCAATCGTAAAGGAAGATCCTTTTTTATGCAACTGTCAATGTGCTATGCCGCCTGATCAGCGGTATGGGCATCACATAGAATTTGTGATTGACCCTTTGTTAATGTAAAATAATCAAAATCAGCAGGAATGCGGCTTCCGCATCCGCCGTTATTTGCGTAGATCCCGACCAGCGTTCCGGTATGACGTTTCGGATCATCCGGTACGCCTTCATCGCACAGATAGATACAGTCTTCCAGCACGCCTGCCCGGATCCATTCTGTATTGTTATAACTGTAATAAAAGGTTCTGGTCAGATTCCGGACTTCTGTTTTCAGATAAACCGGTCCGTCAGCAGCCGCATCTATGGACGCGATCAGTTCTTCTCCATGATTCCGGTTGATCACCAGTTGCAATTTGCGGCCCTCTTCCCAGCATAAGGAAAACCGGACATAGGTTGCCGTACTGTAGTAACAGGTCAGACCGGCCTGCTCCCCGTTTCTCTGCGGGTAAAACTCCAGTTTTGTTTCCGCATCGTAACACAGTTCTTCCTCTCTCCGGAGCAGGGTATTTTTCGCCCGGATCTCCGACAGCATCCCATCCTGTGTCCAGATACGAAACCAGCCTTTTCTTTCGCTCAGGGAATAATTGGCTCTTGCCGGTCTTCTCACAAACTGCCAGTGCAGATCCAGGGTATCCCGATCAAAATCATCATGCTTCCATTCCGGGACTTCCATAGGTGCAAGCGCCGGCGCATCCCCGCATAACCCCGGCCCCTTTCCTTCATTGATCAGAAACCATCCGTCTGCCAGCCACCTCACCGGATCCATTGCTGTTTCACGACCGATGGTAGTATAGTTTCCCTGATTTGGTCGTCCGCACAGATAAAATACCCACCAGTCTCCATTCGTGTCTTCCACCAGTTTTCCATGACCACAGCGCTGCAACGGTGCATCCGGATCCGTCTGCCGGAGTACGGGATTGTAAGGAGACGGCTCATAGGGTCCCAACAGATTTTTTGAGCGCGCTACATTGATCCCATGCCCATAGCCCGTTCCGCCTTCCGCAAGGATGGCATAGTAGTACTCACCGTGCTTCAGAAGGTGCGGTCCCTCCGGGCACCGCTCCCCGGTCCCCGGCCACACCCGGATCTCTTCCCCGATCACCTTTGTACAGTCATCACTTAACGGTACCAGATTGATCCCGGGGCTGATCACCATATAATGCTTTCCGTCGTCATCCACAAATAGTGACGGGTCGATATTATCCACTTCCAGCCATACCGGTTTGCTGTACGGACCTTCCGGCCGGTCGGAACTCACCATCAACTGCCGCCGGAGCACATTGTTATCCCTTTTTCCGTCTCCATTCAGGCGAAACGTCGCCATAATGATAAATCTTCCGTTATCATACGCGATATCCGGTGCCCAGATGCCATGAGAATCCCGGATGTCACTCAGATCCAGTTCTTCCGGATCCGTGATCGCATGCCCGATCAGTTCCCAATGGACCAGATCCGTTGAATGACTGATCGCGATCGCAGGAAAATACTGAAACGTCGAATTCACCATATAATAATCCGCTCCGACACGCACTACCGAAGGATCCGGAAAAAATCCCCTTTGCACAGGGTTATGATACTTTCTATTCGATATCTCTTTCATTGCACTAAAGAATACTGCATAAACTCATATTTCAGCTGCGAACCCTCTACGATCTCTGCCGGAAGCAGTGCTCGTGCTACCAGTTTCAGATCCTCCGATTCGATATCCGTCCGCTTCAGATTAGCATAATCTCCATCGATACTTACCACTTCATAATACCAGGTTTCCATCCCGAAACTCTCCTTGTTCGTTGTTCCTGACTTCTTAGGACAAAACCGCCCTCTATACGAAAAAACAGCTACAGATATTATACCATTTCTGCAGCTGTCTATCCATTTCTTTTTTTTCGAAAAACCATCAGGTCCGTCCCCGTGGTTTCTCAAAACAGTTCTTCCATCCGCGCATAGATCTCCTTCAGGCGCTGATCGGAAAGATCGGTTTCGTTCAGGATCGTGTAACGGTCTGCTCTGGTGGCTGCCGCCTGCTGCCAAGCCTTCACAAAGATCTCCTCACTCACTTTATGCAGCGAAGGTTTCACCGGGACGCCATACTGCCGGATGACCTTTTCGACCTTGGCCGTATCCCTTCCCTGAAAGATACACGCCGGATAACTGCCCATAGCCGTAGCGATCCCGTGCGGGACATTGACCTGCTCCGAAAAGTTTTCCTCCAATGCATGACAGAACAGATGTTCCGATCCGCTGCTGGGGCGTGACGAGCCGGCGATCTCCATAGCCAGCCCTCCCATCACCAGAGCATGGGTCAGGCGCTCGATAAAATCTTTGCTCTTCAGTTCCTCGTTCTCTGAATACAGGATCGAATCAAAGGCCATCCGTGAAATCATATAGGCAAAATCATCTACTTTATCCCCGTTCTTTTCCCCTGCCAGTTTCCAGTCATACAAGGCCGTATACTTGGATACGGTATCGCCGATCCCGGCCAAAAGCTGCCGGTCCGGCGCACTTTTGACCACATTCACATCTATGATAATGGCATCCGGTATGGTACATTTAAAACTCTTTCTGGCTTTTCCCTCGGTGCCAAGTACTGCAACCGGAGATGCCAGGGAATCGTTTGAGAGCGTCGTTGGCAGAGAGATCAGCTGCGCCTTGGATACAAACGCTGCAAATTTCGCCAGATCCAGCACCGTTCCGCCGCCAAATCCGATCACCAGTGTGATATCCTTCATCGTGATGTACTTTGCCAGCGCCACCGCACTGTCATAATCCGCTTTTTGGATCAGATACAGTTCGCTTTTCGGAAAATCACGCATGATCTCATCCAGAATACTCTGAAAGATCCCTTTCAGGTTTTCTTCCGTAACCAGTATTGTTTTTGCATTTTTGATCTTCGGAAACGCATCCTGCATAGCTTTGGGAATATCCGTAAATACCCCCTCTTCCACCACCAGATGATACGGTAATCTGAATCGGTTCATAAATCTCTCTCCTTTCCGAAAAACCATGGGGACGGACCTCGTGGTTCTGTTTGTCAAAACTCAATTTTCATCTCGGCCCTGACCGGCGCCTTCACATGTTCCGCAAAGATCCTGCCATCCTCCGGCTTGCCTACCAGCTCTCCGTAATGCACCGGGATGGCGACCGACGGCTGCATCACATTTACCAGCTCCGCCGCCTGCTTCGCATCCATGGTGTAGAAGCCGCCGATAGGTATCAGCGCTATATCGCATTTTACCGCTGCTGCTTCTTTGATCGCATCGATATCCCCGGCTATATAAATACGTGTCCCGTCTATCTTCAGCACATAACCGCACCAGAGGGCACTCTTCGGATGAAACGGTTTTAAGATATTATACATCGGAACCGTCTCAAACTCCAGAGCATCTGCTTCATATACTCCCCCTGGCTTCACGCTGATAATACGAGATACCGAACCCGTAAGCTTTTTCGCTTTATTCTCCATCTTTTCGGGAACCACCAGTACAGTATTCTCCCCGGCAGCCTTTTCAATATCCTCCGTTGAAAAATGATCGTAATGATCATGTGTTATAAATATATACGCCGCATCTTTCGGAATCTCTTTCAGCTGAAACGGATCGATATAGATATTTCCGCATCCCGCTTTGATCCGTATGCTGTTTTGCTTAAAAACCGTGATATTCTCTGTCATACACACCTCCTTAGATTTCGCGCCTTTTGATACCGGTCAATCCCAGATAATGATAGGAATGCAGCATCCAAAGCCTGTGCCTCATCTCATCTTCATCCCTGCAGTTTAACAGAATATCAATATAGGCTGTCATCATAAGCGATGCCACCTGCTTTTTAAACTCTTTATCCCTGAGCGGACACTTCATTGATCTTATCTTCTGCACGCTTCATCATCCGATCATATTGATCAGGATTCCCGACACACACGCAAACAGAATGATAAATCCCCAGTAGAACAGGAAATGCTTTATCCCCAGCACCACTTTGAGCGCTCCAAGATTTGTGATCTTGGTGGCCGGTCCTGTGATCATAAATGCTGCCGCGCTCCCCAGGCTCATTCCGTTTGCCAGCCAGGTCTTTAATATCGGGATCGTACCGCCACCGCATACATAAAGCGGCACGCCCACTGTGGACGCCATCAATACGCCCCAGGCTTCGTTCCCCCCGAACATGAAAGTAACCGCTTCCTGAGGAACGTATCTCTGAAACACCGCAGACAAAAGGATCCCGATAAAAAAGTAGAGTCCCGTCGCTTTGAAATTCCGGAAAATGTTCTTTAAAAGCCTGAGGAAAAGGTTCGGATCGGTATCCTTATTTCTCGGCTCATCAAATCCGTCAAAACGAAAGAACTGCTTTTCTTTATAAAATATCCTTATCAGAAGTCCTGCTGCGATCCCGCACAAAAAGCAGCTCACGATCCGGACGATCAAAACTTTCATCCCCAAAGCCGCGCTGTAGATGATCAGCTGCGGGTTCAACAGGATCGAGCTCATCATAAACGAAGCCAGCCATTCATCACGTATACCGCCCTTGGAAAAAGAAGCCGCAATGGGTATCGTTCCGTACATGCATAAAGGAGAAGCCACGCCCAGCACAGAAGCAAAGAGGATCCCGACGAAGCTGCTGCCATCGCCCTTCATATTCCGCATCCGGTTATGGATCTCATCCTTAAAGAAAACAGATATGACCGATCCGATCACCATGCCGGCTACCCAGTACCAAAAAATCTGACCCAGCTGCACGGAAAAGTAGTACCATATATAAATGAGCTCTCTTTTTATGATCCCAAACACTTATTCCGTTTCCTCTGTTTCCGCTGCGTCAATATTAACGATCTCGTATGCTCTGTTGCCAAATCCGATCCTTTCGCAATGGGTAAGGATATGCAAACCGTTCTTTTCCAGTATCCGGTTCTGAAGTGACTGTCCGTCTGCTGCCTTAAATACCAGATCCACACATGCCTGGTCTAATGCAACCGGATCCGTCGATGCCAGGATCCCGATATCATGCATATCCACTTCCGTCGGCGTCGACACACAGTCACAGTCGATCGACATATGGTTCATCACGCTGATATATACGATCTTCTGTCCGTATCCCTCATAATCCGAAACGGACTTTGCCGCTTCCGCCATGGATTCCGTAAAGGTATCCTGATTAGTGAGCAAAGATCCGATATCGATCGGCGGCTTTGAAAACACACCGCCCGTATGGATCCGTACCTTGCCCTCTCTTGAACCTATGCCGATAGAGATATTCTTAAGCGCCCCACCGAATCCGCCCATCGGATGTCCCTTAAAATGCGAGAGCACGATCACGTAATCATAGTTTGCCAGATTCTGTCCGACCCAGTTTTCCTTAAGATTCACGCCGCCCTCAACCGGAATGACCATATATCCGTCGCGGTCCATGATATCCACATCTGCGATCGCCGTGAAGCCGTGATCCTTCGCAACCTGCATATGCATTTCCGTATCGGCTCTCTTCGAACCCGAATACGCTGTATTGCATTCAATGATCGTCCCATCCACACTCTGCACCAGATCCTTGATCAGATTCGGATCCAGATAATTGGGATTACCCGCTTCTCCGGTGGAAAGCTTAATCGCCACGTTTCCCTGCGGATGTACATCCAGCGTTTCATAGATCTTCATCAAAGCTTCGGGGCTGATCTCATTTGTCATATAGACTATGGAATGATCTTCGTAACTTTTATTCTGCGCCTGAAGCGAAGCAATATCATAAAATTCATGCGGTTCAATATCATAATGCATATGCGGAACATACCAGGCAATAAAACACAGAATAAATATAAACATCAAGCCAATAAGGATCATTAAGCCTATGAGCACACTCTTTATTTTCAACTTATTTTTCTTCTCTTTCACAGTGATACGCATCTCCATTTCCCGATCCGTTACACAATAGCGACCGTTTTTTTTTTACTATTATCATATTTCATCCCTGTTTTCAATACATTGCCATCAAAAGCGACCGTATCTTCATATTGTTATCAAAAAAACCACGAGGTCCGTCCCCGTGGTTTTTGCATTAACGACGCCTCCGCTCTATCCCGTTCTCTTTATAATATCTGTCTTTATCAGCATACATATCGGCATCAGCCTTGTGTTCCAGCTCATCAATACTAGTATCCCGATGATCCTTGTATGCCGCATATCCAATAGACATGGTCATACTGTCCGTATACATACCATGCCATTCTTTAGCTTTTTCCCTGATATCGCTTCGCAGCTTTTCGGGATTATCAGTATGTATTACCACCATAAACTCATCACCGCCCGTTCTGTAGACTTTACCTTTATTTCCTACGGAAAGAGCAAGACAGTTAGCCGCCCCTTTAATCAGTTCATCACCTGCCGCATGTCCTTTGGTATCATTTACGGTTTTTAATCCGTTTACATCTATCGAAAATAAAACAAAATCATCCGAAAGGGCGCCGCTTCTCAGTTCCTTAAGGTCTTCATCATAACACCTTCTGTTAAACATCCTGGTCATCTCATCTGTTAATGATATCCTGATAAGATTCTCTTCTCTTTTCTTCTCATCATCAACGCTTCGGGTAGTATATATCACAACATTCGGGATACCATCAAGGGTGGAATCCACCGTTATATACTGTGCCCTGAACCACCCTGACAGCACATCTATAAAATCGGCACTTATAAGCTTTTTATGCGAAAGCCTGGATCTTACCGTCTTGATATTAGTAAACTCCAGAAAGGCATCCAACTGATCCGGCATCACCTGATTCTTGATCCTCTGGTTCATTATGGTATGTGTCTGGGCATTGAAATCTATCCCGTGTCTGGTCTGCTCCGCATCTCTTAAGGACATTTCCGTATTATGTACAAAATCAATGAGGTTCACATTATCATAGATCTCAGCCATTGAACCTAAGATGCCCATCTTTTCATTCATCATCTCTTTCTGCTGCATGATATGTTTGTGCTGCGAAAAGATATTTTCAAAATATCCGCTCATAACCGTAACAACTATTATTCCGGATACGAACATGATGATATATTCAATGGTAAAGCCGCCTATGGTATCAGTAAAATATGCCTGTATACTCAAATGTTCCGTACTCATATCAGCCTCATACACCGCGGTAGCGCCTGTTGTCACGAACATCAGTATATAATTAAGTATGCATGAAAAGAAATACAGATACTTATCACAGAAAAGCATACTTAAGACTGGGCACAAAAACCATGTAAGATAAATACTCACATGTGAAAATGACATATATGCTATAAGGATGTTGAGCGCTGACAGTGCAAATGCAGACGTAAGCATACTGTTGGGCCATTTCTTAAACAGAAACAGATGAACAATAGCCATTATGGCAATCCCAATCGAGATATTTAAGCATGTGGAATAGGCTATATCATGAAATATCTGTGCTTTTATACCTAATGCGATAGCCGGACCGGTTACAATAAAAAACCACAGCACCTTGTTCAAATATCCATTCACCTTTATACGATTATCCTTAAAAAAGGTATCGTGTTCGGTGATCCTGTCTTTATTCATTTCATTCCACCATCCCATTGAGCTGAATCTGTCATGCCTTTATAATCTGAATCAGATCATACATATATATATTACTACAACACCACATATAGTCAATAAAAAAGCATTCTGCCTGAAAACCACAGGGACGGACCTCGTGGTTTTCCTATTTGCTGATCCTGAACACCTCTCCTTTTGCCCTGAATGGCAGTCTGGCGCCCACAGGTATCAGAAAAGCGTGCTCTCTTTTCACATACAGATCATCTTCTATCATCCCATCTGTGATGATAAGTATTGGCGCATCCTTCAGGAAATCTTTTGCCTCCTGTAAAAGATCCACGCCCGGCTGCAGTATGGTACCGCCGCGCCCTCTCACTTCC
Source organism: Lachnospiraceae bacterium (assembly GCA_017634975.1). Lineage (GTDB taxonomy): Bacteria > Bacillota > Clostridia > Lachnospirales > Lachnospiraceae > NK4A136. Next base: position 7,989 of record JAGBMJ010000021.1, read on the forward strand.
ACACGCCCTGCGATATCATCCGGTGCCAGATTTCCCGATACCCGGCGCTCCCCAGATGAACACTGGCCTTACCGGCGCAATATTTAAAAGTATCTCAAACAATTCCTTTTGTGTTACGGTAAATGCTAAATTCATCTCACTCCCCTCCTGCTTTGTAGTTATAAACAGGCTTTATCACCTTCGTGATCTCCACCGTATCCCCGATGGCATTTTTAATATCTTCCATCCCGCGGTAGGCAAACGGCGCTTCATCCAGTGTATCTTTATTTATGCAGCTTGAGTAGATCCCGCTCATCACCTTCTTAAACTCGGATACCGTATGCTGCGAATCCACGTCCGTCCTTTTGCATATCCTGCCGGCACCGTGCGGTGCAGAGCAGTTCCAGTCTTCATTCCCGCGTCCAACGCCCAGTATCACGCCGTCCTTCATATTGATCGGGATGATCACCTTCTCTCCCTCTTTTGCACTGATAGAACCCTTGCGCAGAATTGGCGTATGAGCATCGCTGAAATCCACATAGTTGTGAATACAGGTAACGCTGTCTTCGATCTTCCATTTCATTCCCTGCACAATGGCATCGCAAATAGCTTCACGGTTAAGCTCTGCAAATTTCTGCATCACTTCCAGATCGTGAAGGTAATCTTCCATCAAAGCTCCACGGATGCAGGTCATCTCATAAGACGCATAGCCACCTTCTTTTTTCATCTGCGCTTCCTTCTGTCCGGCATGCAGGTAATACTCCGCAACTTCCATCCCCAGATGCCTGCTGCCGGAATGAACGATCAGATAAACATTTCCTTCTTCGTCCTTATCGAGCTCGATAAAATGATTGCCCCCGCCCAGCGTACCGATACTGCGCATCGCCTTTCCTGCGTTAATATGCTTATAACAACGCAGCTCGGATAGATCAATACGCTCGGCAAAGCGATGCGAAGCAGCTCTGATCCTCGGTCCCACCGGAACATCTTCCCGGATCACGGTATCCAGCTTCTGAAACTCCAGCCCCTTCGTTTTTACTTTAGCCAAAGTCATGCCACAGCCGATATCTACACCAACCAGGCTTGGCAGAATGCTGTCACCGACGGTCATCGTAAGCCCGACAGTAGCGACCTTTCCGGGATGCACATCCGGCATCACACGGATCTTACTGCCCTCTGCACTCGGATGATTGCAGATCATCTGGATCTGCGCGCGCGCATATGCATCCAGCGCAAACTGTTCGTTCTCCACCGTATACACCAGTGCGTTTGTATATTTTCCGTAAATCGTTATCATAAATCTTCACCTCATTCTCTCCAGTTATCATGTCTGTCCCTGTCCTTCTGCCTGCGCACTTTTACGGATTCCGCCTTCTTTGCGCTTCTTCTCGGCTCATATTTCGGACAGTTCTTACACTTCTTCAAATCTACTTTTACAAATCCTTTCCTGCAATCTTCCCCTTTGCATATATAGTGGATGCAGGGATTTATTCGGTCTTTCATCTAATTTACCTCCAAAGTTTATACGTCAATAAACACCTGCGCCGGGTATGTTTGCCAAGGCAACACATGCGCGCCGCGGATTTTATACAACAAAAAAACACCTTTGCCGTTATCTAAACGAGCCGAGGTGTCTGTTATCCCTGCATATTTCTTTTTAAATGGGGAATTCCTGAATAGAAATTATCTCAAAAATACACCGGGGACAACATATGCCTCTGCTGCCATATTCAAACTGTTTTGCATATTCAGATGTCGCATGTTGTCCTCCTTTCAGTGCTTTGGTTGATCGTTACAAAGAGACTCGTGCATGTCTCTGATTTGTGAGTATATCCGAAACTTTTTGATCTGTCAACAAAAAAACTTTTTTAATTCCAGTAATCCAGTTCTTCTGAATTTAATCCGATGTCTTTTGCTTTGAATACCGGATTTTTCCCTTCCTTCTTCTGTTTCTCATAATCCTTCAGGGCATCAACCGCAACTTTTCCCAACAGCATACAGATCGGAAGATTGATGAGCGTCATCCCTCCCATCGTAATATCTGCAGCTGCCCAAGCCGCATTCATCGGTATCAGTGCCCCCAGCAGTACGATCAATGCGCAGACAATATGAAAGCATCTCATAAATAGTTTTGAGGGCTGTTTCTTTTTATTCAGAAAGATCAGGGCATTATCAACATAATAAAGATTTCCCAAAAGCGTTGTAAATGCAAAGAGCACCATTGCAACCGTGATAAACGTCGGCCCGATCTTCCCAAAAACCGTGGATATGGCATTCTGCACATAAGGCGCACCGGAAACAGCTTCGCTTCTTTCCACTCCGCTTGACAGACACATGAGCGCCGTAGCCGTGCAAAGCAACAGGGTATCGATATATACAGATAAAGTCTGCACCAGCCCCTGCTTTACCGGATGCGAAACCTTGGCAGACGCAGAGGCATTCGGTGCCGAACCCACGCCTGCCTCATTGGAATACAAACCTCTCTTGATACCATAGATCACGCAAGATCCTGCAATACCGGAAAATATCGCCTTAAAGTCAAACGCATCCTTAAATATCATCGCAAACATCTCCGGAATATTTTTTATATTCAATACGATAACGATCAATGAGATCACTACATATGCCAATCCCATGATCGGAACGATCAAGCCGGTGATCTTTACGATCCTCTTTCCACCGCCCAGAAGACAATACCCTGTCAGCACCGCTAGGATCCCGCCGATCACAAGCGGTGTGATCTTTTCATCATAAAAAGAATAAGCCGCAAAGGTTGACTGCAGATTATAAGAGCACAGCAGATTAAAACCAACTGCATAGGTTGCGATCAGAAATACACAGAATACTGCAGCAAGATGCGGCGCATGCAGGGCCTTTTCAATGTAGTAGGCCGGCCCGCCGTAGCATTCACCATCTGCATTCTTTCTTTTATAGATCTGCGCAAGAGTACTCTCGATAAATGCCGAAGACGCTCCGATAATACACATCACCCACATCCAGAAGCAGGCGCCCGGGCCTCCCATGCATATCGCAGTAGATACGCCTATGATATTTCCTGTTCCTACACGTGATGCCGTTGAGACCAGCATAGCCTGAAGTGAGGATACATTCTTTTTATCCTCCGGCGGCTCCTTCAATAATCTTAAGGATTCAGGAAACAGCCGGATCTGTACTCCCCCGGTAAGCGCTGTAAAATATAAACCGGCCAGTGACATCACAATGATCAATATCGGATAATACATTATGCTGTCGATCTTATCTAATAATTCTGTTATCATCTAAGCACCTCATTTATCTTTGTTTTCCCTGTGCATGTTACATACATATCCGGCATCCGGCTTCAGTTCTTCTTCCAGCTCGTCAATATGTTCTTCCAGGATAGGGAAAGGTCCCCACTCATAATCCATGAGCAGTCCAAGCGCATCTTCCTTTATGTCAATTTCATTATCATGTGAAATGATCATCTGCTGTAAAAGTTCGATCAGTTTTTCTTTGATATCTGAAATATCCTGACCGTAATACAGATCCATAAACCAATCAAGGCAGAATAACATACTTCTCTTACGATCAGCATCATTGCCCTGCAGCACCTTTTTGATCGCTTCGATCCCCTGCCTTACGATAGCCCTGTCATCTTCCGTATACGTCACAAATCTGTTCTTTCCCATACCATTCACCTGCTATCAGAATAGATCATCACATCGACGGAAAACCATAAGGTCCGTCCCCGTGGTTTTCCCTGATTCACAAACCAAATTTTTTTAGATCCACACGATCTTCCGTTACTTCGATCCCGTCCTCTTCCAGAAGGCGTTTTTGCACGCCGGCACCGCCGAAAACAAACTCATCTGCCAGCGCCCCTTTTGAGTTCACAACACGATAACAGGGTATATTATCGGGATCGGGATTCCGATGCAGCGCATTGCCGACAGCACGGCACATCTTTGGATTGCCGGCCATCTCCGCGATCTGCGCATAAGTGGCAACCTTACCGCGTGGTATCTTTTTTACTGCTTCATAGATCCGCTTCGTCGGCGTATCCGTCACCAGATCATAGCTCTCCGCGATCATCCGCTTTACATCCTCATCCGGAACACTTCCATCCAGGATTATGGTATTCCAGTGATCCTTGTTCTGAAGGATGGATTTTGCGCATCTTTTCATTATATCTGTAAATCCTTCTCTTTATGAGATATTGCCTATAAACTTGTAGTAGATCTTGATCTCCTGTGTTGCCCCGTCTTCCGTTTCTTTCTTTTCTCCGACA
>JAGBMJ010000103.1 GCA_017634975.1 Lachnospiraceae bacterium
TAACTAGCCATATCCTTGTTCGATAGCCCGTATGCTGCTTCATCGTCAGTCGCCGTAGCCCGCTACGACTCCTTCCTCTTCATTGCCTACAGACTATCGCACGGCGGATTTGGCCAGTTATTAATTGTTCGATGTACTAGTCCATAGTCTCATTGCACAGCTGCGTCATACTGTGATACAGGGTATCATAACTGTCTGCCCCCATCACGACCGCAATATAAGGGTGTCCGGCCATGGACCGCAGATAGAGAATGATGCATTTACCGGCCGCTGCCGTACTTCCGGTCTTTCCTCCCACCACAGTGATGTTCTCCGGAGAATCATAGCCTTTCAGGAAATACTGGTTCGTTGTTGAGATTTCCTTCGTCACCTCCCCGTTTGCCGCAGAAATATAACTGAAGGAATACTTATCCGTGTTAACGATCTTCTGAAATTCCGGATACTGCATCGCCTGGTTAAAAATCAGATACAGATCATAAGCACAGGTATAATGTTCTTCATTCGTCAGGCCATGCGGATTTACGAAATGGCTGTGCGTAGCGCCGAGATCCGCCGCACGAGCATTCATCATCTCGGCAAAATCTTCCTGTGTGCCGGCCACATGCTGGGCCAGAGCCAATGCTCCGTCATTTGCCGAATAAACAAGTGTCACATATAAAAGATCGCGGATCGTGATCCGGTCACCTTCCTTAAAACCGAAATTCTGCGCACCGTCCTCCCGGATCGTCACATCACCGATCGTAATGATCTCATCCAGATTCTGACAGTTTTCCAGAACCAGAAGCGCTGTAAGAACCTTGGTCAATGATGCGGGGTTCAAACGTTCATTGGCCTGGTACGAATACACTACTTCACAGCCATCGATATCGTATACACAGGCAGCCTTGAGCGTTTCGGTATCAATAGTACTGTTTTCGGTAACATCTGCCACAGCTGCACACAGTTTTTCGGCAAACAGAGGTACCTGTGCCTGTTCCACTGTGGAGGTCAGCGCATAGTCCGTGCTTCCGTCAAGAGTTCCGTAGGGTATCGGAACTTCTACCGTACCGCATCCGGCCAGCATACCGGCCAGCAGCAGTGATCCGGTTCTCAGAATCATTCTCCTACTTATACATTTCACGCCACTCAAGTTCTCCACGTTCCAAAGAATTAATCAACAGTTCCGCACTGGCCAGATTGGTCGCCAGCGGAATATTATGCATATCACAAAGCCGCATCAGATTGTTCGCATCTACCTCATGAGACATCGGATTCAAAGGATCCCGCAAAAAGATGACCAGGTCGATCTGGTTATGCTCGATCTGGATCGCAATCTGTTTTTCGCCGCCCAGGTTTCCGGCCAGAAACTTATGCACCGTCAGATTGGTCACTTCTTCGATCAGACGACCGGTCGTGCCGGTTGCATACACCTCATGCTTGCTCAGGATCCCGCGATAAGCAATACAGAAATTCTGCATCAGTTTTTTCTTTGCATCATGTGCGATCAAAGCAATATTCATAAAGATTCACCCCCGCGAATAGTGTTTGTATGATTCTTAAATATCCACATGCATGTCTTCCTGGATCAGTTCCGTAAAGGATATGGTCCCGCTTGGCCGTGGCTGCGGCCGGCGCAACCCGACGCTCAGAACAAATCCCATACCAATGTACAGACTCACCAGCGAAGTCAGACCATAGCTGACAAACGGCAGCGGCAAACCGGTATTCGGCAACAGACCGGTCGTAACACCAATATTGATAAAGCTCTGAAAACAGATGATCGAGCCCATACCGAAGCAAATGATCTTTCCCGCTATATCCCTGGCTCTCATTCCCACCAGATAACATTCTCCGGCGATCATCATCAAAAGAACGATCGTTGTCGCCGTACCGGCAAACCCCATCTCCTCTCCGATAATGGCAAAGATAAAGTCTGTCTGTGGTTCCGAAATGTAATTTCCGTTCTTTACGGAACCTACCTCGTTATTGTTTAATCCTTTTCCCCACAGTTTTCCGGATCCGATCGCCGTGATGGAATTCTGCTGCTGATAGGCCGTCGTCAGTGAATATTTGTCCGGCTGCAGCCACGCCAGGATTCGTTTCTGCTGGTATTCGTTGATCAGCTGCTGATCCGGCTGAAGGATCAGGAAAAAAACGATCACTGCAACAGGGATAACAGCTGCCAGCGTTCCGAAGATCACCTTATGACTCAGTCCGCCGACATAGAGCACCATACAGAAGATCAGGATCACCATGATACTTGTCGACAGATCCGGCTGCTTATAGATCAGCAAAAATACCGGAAAAAACAATAGCACCATTTCGATAATGGTCTTAAATGTATTGAGGTTTTCCTTTCGTTTCATTATAAACTGTGCAAAAAAAAGTATCAAGAATATTTTTGCCGACTCGGACGGCTGAAAACGGATCCCCGCGAGCTCGATCCACCGCTGTGCATTATTGGAGGAATCGCCGAAAAACTTTACCAGAAGCAAAAGCCCGAGATTTCCCAGATAGATCAGCCAGTACAGTTTCAGTATCACACCATAATCAAACAGGCTGATCACGACCATCAGAAAAATACCGAGTGCAAGTCCCATGATCTGACGGGACTGCACACTCTCCTTGGCGCTTCCGATCGCCAGAATGCCGATCGTTGAGATGGCCAGCAGATATACGACCAGGCGGAAATTATAATATTTTACGGACAAATTCTGTTTCATAGATCAGTCACCTGCGGACTCCGCCGTTGCCTCCGACGCGTTACCCGTGATCAGACTTTCCTCGTCTTCCAGACCGAAATAGTACTGGAAGCAGTCATGCGCTACCTGCGCGGCAAAGTCAGAGGAATAACCGTTTGCGATACGTACTGCGATGGCGATCTGCGGATGCTCATAAGGAGCATAGCCTACAAACAATGCGTGGTTGGGCTTGTTCGTCGCCTCCTGTGCGGTACCGGTTTTTCCGGCCGTCTGGATCGCCAGATCTTCAAAATAGCTTTTGGATTCGATCACACGGCGCATCCCCAGGTGCACGGCATTCCAAAGGCTGGGATCCAGCACGATCTCATTGTGGATATGCGGTATAAAATAGTAAGCCGGATTGCCGGAAGGATCCCGGATCTCGCGGATCAGTGTCAGATCATAGACGGTTCCGCTGTTGGCTACGGCGGAAACATAACGGGCAAGCCCTACCGTCGTATAGTTATGAGTACCCTGTCCGATGGCCGAAGCAACCGGATACTGATCCGAAACCTGCGGCTCCGCTTCCGTGATCTCCACGCCGGATTTCTCGTTCAGAGCAAACCGGTCTGCATAGGTCGTCAGACGTTCGATACCGACATGATCATTATAACCGGCGCCGTCATTGGCAAGGCGATATCCGACTTCATAGAAAAAGCAGTTGCAGGAATTCTCGATCGCGCCGGTCAGGTTCAGATTGCCATGGCTTCCGGGACTGATCCAGCATGTGTGCACCGTACCGTTCAGCTTGGTAAAAGATCCGGTACACTCGATCACAGAGTTTAAGTTGATCACGCCTTCTTCCACGCCCGCAATACTGGATACCATTTTAAATGTGGAACCGGGTGCCGTTCTCTGCTGTGTCGCATAGTTCCACAGAGGCTTGGACCGGTCATTGGTCAGTTTTGCCAGATAAGCCGAATCTGCTGTATTGGCCAGACGGTTATTGTCATATCCCGGATAAGAGACCAGCGCCAGCACTTCCCCGCTGTCAGGATTAGTGATCACGACCGAACCGGAGCATGGTTCCAATCCGAGCTGGGCCGGCGTCAGCGCCAGATGCGACAGCATATAACTGATAAAACTGTAGGATGTGATCTTTCCGCTCTTTAATGCTTCTACACGGGAAGTATCCGTCTGAATGATATCCTGTTCCCACAGGATGAGACAGGTCTGCTTTCCGCTGATCTTATCGTCAAGAAGCATATATTTGTATAATTTCTTGGAAAATTCCTTACTGTTTTCCAGACGTACGATGATATCCGCTACCAGCGCACGGTAGATCTCGTCCGAATCGGCGTACTGGCTGCTGATCGACAGTTTTCCGATATCGATCCACTGCTGTGAAATACAATACAGCAAAAAGTCACGGATGCTGATCGTTTCGTTCACTCTCCAGTTCAGATACATTTCATCGGTAGTATCGATATCCGAGGTATGTAAGATACCGACATTATCCGATCCGAGGAGCGTTATGATATAACTCTCATATTCCATCAGTTCCGGTGAAAGATCCTTATACGGGATATTACCGTATAGCATTTCATCCCGCAGCTTCTCCGATACCTCCTGCTGCTTCTGCAGAAACGCATTATACACGGCTTTTTCGTTTTCACCGGCATAGGATTTGGATAAATGATCCAGATTGATGACATTATTACCGTAAAGCGCAGCATATACATCATATACCGGGATCAGCCGGTTACGTCCGCTCTGGGTGATCGTCTTTTCATCCCGCAGTTTGCTGACCAGGATTCCGGCGATCTTCTGTTCGAGCAGATGATAGGCAGCCATCTGCAATTCGCTATCGATGGTCAGATACACATCATTGCCGGCAACCGGCAGCACGATATTCTGTTGCTCAATGATCTTGCCCATGTTATCTACATATACGGTCTCCGAGCCTTTTTGACCGCGCAGGTCAGCCTCCATGGAATATTCGATCCCGGTCTTCCCAACAAAATCGGTATTTGCGTAATCAGGATTTTCCGCAGAATAACTCTCATATTCTTCCTGGGAGATACGGCCGGTATAGCCGATGATCGGAGAAAAATATACCGCATGATTATAACGGCGCATGGTGTCCTGCACCACAGATACCCCCTGCAGGGTATCACTGTTTTCCATGATCACGGCAACCGTCCGTTCCGACACATCCGTTGCGACGGTAGTGGCAATATATTTCTGGAATGAATTCAAGCTCAGATGATAGCGAATGATCGCGATCTGCAGGATCTCCTCTTTCGTGTATCCCATCATTGGGAAAAATCCAGCTTTGCTGCCGCCATGCGCGTAACTGCCGATACCGAACTTCTTACTCCCGGCCAGATAATTCATCACATCCTCCGGTGTGGAAGTACGTTCTGCATACATCAGATCTCCGATCATCGCCCTTCCGTAGATATCGGCAAGAAAACGCAGACGCTGCGTTCCTTCATAAGCAAATGCAAAGTTTCCGTCTTCGTCCAGATAGATCCCGAAGTCATTTAGCACATGATCCCCGTTTGCTTCGATCATACGTACCATTTCCAGAATGATACCATTGAGTTTTTCATTCTTTCCGGAGCCGGATTCGATCGTATCAGTGATAGTTACGGAATAAGCCAGTTCATTATAGGCCAAAAGCACTCCGTTGCGGTCGTAGATATTTCCGCGGGTTCCGGGCAGACTGATCTCTTTTTCGATGCTCAAAGTGAAATTATCCATGTAATCATCCCCCTGCACGATCTGCAGAGAAAAAACACGTCCCAGCAGCACGCAGAAAACGATGATCAAAAGCAGATACGGTACCAGGTATCTGGAAGTATAAAAACGCAGCAGTTTTTCCCGAAGAAACATCAACATCAGACGATACCTTCCGATCCGGAATTTTCAGACAGATTCCCATGATCCCGGTCATTCATGTCCTTTTTCTTCCGCTCGTAATGCACAAAATGCATCTCTACCCACAGCATGACCGGATACAATACGATCCCGGCCAGAAAAGTCATCACGATCTCGGGCAGACATCTGGAAACAAAATACTGTCCGAAATGAAAATTGCCATACAATACATCAAACAAAAGGAACCGGAGCAGCAAGACGCCGAGATCTGCGATTGCGATCAGAAAAAGCGGTATCCTGTGCTCGTGTTCATCAAAAAAGCGATGAAGCTGCCCGCAAAGGAATCCTGCAAAAACATAGATCAGAGCATAAACGCCCAGAACATCCATAAAGAAGATGTCAATAAACAATCCGCCGAAGAAACCGCAAAACATAGCCGAATGTTCTCCGCGCAGCCATCCGTAGATGCATACGCACAAAAGGATCATATCCGGTACGGCCCGCTGCAATGAGAACAGCGGAAACACACTGCTCTGCAGCAGAAAACACAGGAATACAAATACGGCAGCAGTAAACTTCTCCCTGATGTTGATCCGCATGGCTAATCCTCCATCAGCTTCTTGGTCTCTGTGATCACCAGAACATCCGAGAGATGCTCAAAATCAACAACCGGAGTCAGTTTTCCGGATACAGTCAGATGATTGGAATCTTCCTCCACCGTAGCGATATAGCCGATCAGGATCCCCGGCAGGTAACGGTCACTGATGTTAGAAGTGACCACCTTGTCTCCGGCTGCCACCATATGATCCCTGTCGGCCAGCTGGGAAAAAGAGATCACTCCCTGACTGATCAGTTCCATGCTGCCACTCACGATCATATTATCCTGCGTATGCAATACCGTGGCACTTACATTGGAATCATCCGATATGATCGTCGTTACCCGGGCCCAGTTCTTACCCGTCTCGCTGACGATCCCTACCAGTCCGGAGCCGGCCAACACGTTCATATTCACGGTGATCCCGTCTTCACTCCCCTTATCGATCAGAAAGGTATTGAATCGGTTATCGTTACCGGCGGCTATGATCCTGGCTCCAACCTTCTGATACTCTGCATAGGTCGTATCCAGCTCATACAGTTCACGCAGCCCGGTCAGTTCATAGTGATCCTGCATCAGCTGTGCATTTTCCCATGTAAGTTCGTCGATCTGTTTTCTCAGTTCTTCGTTCTCGGCATTCAGTTCTGCGATGGTATGCTTTTCCCCCACAAAACGGATCAGTTCTTTGCTGACATTGGCGATCCCCTTCTGAAACGGAACAAAAACAAAACCGGCAGTATCATGCAAAAAACCGCCCTGTGTATCATTTGTGAAAGTAAAAAACATGAGCGCGATACACAGTATCGTTAAAATCAGCAATACATACTTACCGGGGATCTTTTTCTTTTCTTCTTTTCTTTTTACTACCGGACACATAATACGTTATTTATCATTTTCCAGGCTGTACGCCAGGGAGGCATAGCGATCATCCCGAATGATCGTAGAAAGCCCTTTTACCACACATGCGATCGGCTCTTCACCGATATTGACTTTCAGTCCTGTGCTGTCACTGATCTTCTGTGCAAGATGTCCTGCCACGCAGGCACCGCCGGTCAAAAAAATACCATTTCGATATACATCTGCTCCGAGTTCGGGCGGCGTATGCTCCAAAACCTGATGAACATTCTCAACGATCCCGTCAAAAGTAGCGTTCAGGCTTTCATTGACCAATTCGGTCGATATTTCTTTTTCTACCGGGAGGCCGGATACAATATCTCTGCCGTATACAACAGCGTTCTTATTTCTGCTTTCCACATCGCGCATGGCGATCTTTAGCTTTTCGGATGTCTTTGAACCGATGAACAGATTATACTCCTGTCGTACCGCCGCCTTGATCGCTTCGTCGAGTTTTTGACCGCCCGTTTTGATGAGCTGTGACATCACGATCCCTCCCAGGGAGATCAGCGAGATCTCCGTCGTATCGAAACCGACATCCACAACCATCAGCCCCTGGGATGTCTTCACATCGATATCCATTCCCAGCCCGTCTGCTACGGCTTTTTCGACGATATATACCCGACGCGCCTTGACATTGCTCTCTTTGATCAGATCCTTGAACGCACGGCGTTCCACTTCCGTCACATCCGTCGGTACGGCGATGTAATAATCCGCCGGGCGGATATTCCCCTTACACTGGTCACTGATAAAATAATGGATCAGGGTATTCATATTACGGATATCCGCGATCACACCATTAACGACCGGAAACGACACCTGAATATTTTCCGGTGCTTTTTCATACATATCAAAAGCCGAATCGCCATACGCAAACAGAGTATCCCGCCCCTGAATGGCGATCATATTTTTTTCCATAAAATAGGTATTGTTCATACCATTGTAAATCTTTATATTCCCGGATCCGAGATCGATCCCGAATGCATTTATGCCCACTTGCCAGTTTCCTTTCTATATCTAAAACCCGTTCCGTTTAACGAATCTTTTTTGTCATTTTCCACTAAAGTATCAAGTATTTTACCACAAAATGCCGAAATTGTATAGTTCCAATCTCCAACCGACCATGGGGACGGTTCTCCGGCTCATTTTGAGCCGCAGGGACGATCCTCTATTTTCTTACCTTCCCCTTGACTATGCAAAAATTAACCGCAAAAACTTTTTCTTTCATAATCTCCATCATCCGCTCTGCCGGATCCGTATACACAGACCGGTCGATCCAGATCACTGACGGCTCTCTCTTAAACCATGTCAATTGCCGTTTGGCAAAATGCCTTGTATCCCGCTTGATCGTATATACCGCTTCCTCTAACGTACAGTCCCCGTTCAGATGATCGAAGATCTCCTTATATCCCAGGCCCTGCATGGATACCGCAGTCCTGGGTATCCCCATATCCTTAAGTTTCTGTACTTCCTCTACGAGGCCGGCATTCACCATCTGATCCACGCGGCGGTCAATACGCTCATACATTGCCAGCCGTTCATCGGTGATCACAAAAAACAGAGCATCATATGCCTCTTCTTTTTCCCGCTGCTCCGCATTATGCGCGGAGATTGGCTGACCGGTTTCATGATAGTATTCCAGCGCCCGGATCACACGCTTTACGTTATTCTCATGGATACTCTCGCAGGACACAGGATCCACCGCTTTCAGCATTTCATAGAGAGCCGCCGTTCCTTTTTCCGCCGCAAGCTGTTCCAGAGAATGCCGGTAACTGTAATCCGTATCCTCTTTGGTAAAATCAATATCATACAGGACCGACTGTATATAAAATCCGGTCCCGCCGCAGATTATGGGAATATGCCCGCGCTCATAAATACCAGCCATCGCTTCTTTTGCCATCTTCTGAAAAATACTCACATTGAAATCTTCCGTCGGCTCCAGCACATCGATCAGGTGATGCGGCACGCCTTCGGTTTCTTCTGCCGTGATCTTTGCCGAGCCGATATCCATCCCACGGTATACTTGCATAGAATCCGCCGAGATCACTTCCCCGCCGATCTCTTGAGCAACTTTTACGGCTGCCGCCGATTTGCCGGTAGCTGTCGGTCCCGCTATGATGATGAGAGGTTGTTTCTTTTCATTTTCTTTCATATTGTCCGCCTCATTTGATCGCTTCAAACTCCGGTTTGTCTCTCAGTTTACGATCCTCTTGAACTTTCGTTCCAGTTCGGTGCGGCTCATGGAAAAGATCGTCGGACGTCCGTGCGGGCAGTGGTATGGATTTTCCAACGAAAGCAGCTCATCCAGTACGGCATCCATCTCCTGCATACTGATCACATCGCCGCCCTTAACAGATGCCTTACAGGCCATGGTTGCCAGCACGCGGTCGATAATGTTTGGTGTAGAACGAACACCTTTCAGCGACAATTCATTCAAAATTTCCATAAAGAGCGTTTTCGGTTCTTTTCGGTACAGATCCAAAGGTATTGTAGAGATTGCATACTCCGTACCGCCGAAGGATTCGATCGTAAAACCAAGTTCGGAAAAGTGCTCCAGATAGGCTTCCAGGGTCTCAGTTTCCGAGGGCGAAAGGCTCACGATGATCGGCGGATTCAACTGTTGCGTATAGACCTGATGCGCCTTATACTGACGTACCAGCTTTTCGTAATTCACTTTTTCGTGTGCCGCATGCTGATCGACAAAATACAGTTTCTCCTGATAGGAAAACATCCAATAGGTATTGAAAATGGATCCGATCAGCCGATATTGCTTTCTCGCTTTTTCCGAGATCACACGCTCTTTTGGCAGCAGTTCCATCTGCTGTGCGTTCTTGTAAGGATCCTCCGGGATCAAATTCGGCAACACCTGCTGTTTCGGGATATACTGCATCTTCTTTTCGGGAGCAGGCGTTTCTGCTTCTTTCGTGATGGAAACGGTAGTATTCGCACGGAAATCAACCACTTTCGCATCATCACTATCATCATCAAAAGAAATGTCAAAGATATCCCTGTTATCCTTCGTAACAGGCGTTTCTTCCGGCTCTGACTTTATAACAATATCCTGCGTATCGTTTTGAGTTTCTTCGTCCTTTTCCTCTTTGCCTAATTGAGAAATTTCAGAAGTTTCCTGCACGATTTCTGTCCGTCTCTTATCCTCAAACGGTTCCGGTGCGACCACCTTCTCTTTTTTCTCGGCCTGTTTTTCCAGCACCGTTTCCGGGATCATCTCCCTGTTATGAAGAGTATCCGATACCGCGCGGCTGATATGGTCAAAGCACCCCTGCCGATCATGAAAGCGCACATCCATCTTGGACGGATGTACATTGACATCTACCTCCGAACTGTCCATAGAGATATTCAGTACACAGAAAGGAAACTTGTGCTGCATCGTATATCCGCTGTATCCTTCCTCGATCCCGCGCGCCACCACATCACTGCGGATATAACGCTGATTCAGAAAATAGTTTTCAAAATTGCGGTTCGGCCGGTTCAAAACCGGACTTCCCAGATACCCGTCGATCCGGATCCCCTCCACATCATAGGAGACCGGTACCATTTCCTTGGCCGTGTCCTTCCCGAAAATGCGATAGATCACCTCTTTCAGATCCCCGCTTCCCGTTGTCATAAAACGTGTGGTACCATTCACAATATATTTGTAGGAGATATCCGGCCGCGAGAGTGCCAGATGCTCCATCAGTTCACTGATGACATTTGCTTCTCCGGTCGCCGATTTCAGGAATTTCCGCCGTACCGGTGTATTATAAAACAGATGTGCCGAGATCAGTGTGGTTCCATTCGGCGCACCGATCTCCTCCAGTTCTTCCGGCACTCCGCCGTTAATGCAGTATTTGTGCCCCATTAGTTCGTCGGGGCACTTCGTGATCATTGTTACTTTGCTGACAGATGCGATACTAGCCAGCGCCTCTCCGCGGAACCCCATGGAATGCAGACTCTCCAGATCCGTGATCGAGCGTATCTTAGATGTTGCATGCCTCAAAAAGGCAGTCGGAATATCCTCAGCCGCGATACCGCTTCCGTTATCGGTCACACGGATAAAGTCAATCCCGCCGCCTTTGATCTCTACAGTGATCGCATCCGCACCGGAATCCATGGCGTTTTCCACCAGTTCCTTAACAATGCTGGCCGGGCGTTCTACCACTTCCTCGGCCGCAATCTGATCGATCGTTTGATTGTCCAGTACTTTGATCACTGACATTTATGAATTCTCCCCTTAACCCTTGTATCTGTTTTTCAGCTTGCTCTGCAGATGATAAAGCGTATTGAGTGCATCCAGCGGAGTCAGCGTTGTGATCTCGAGTTCCGAGATCTCTTTCAGGATATCTTCGTCGGATGTGGTATCAAAGAAGGACATCTGTCCAAGATCCGCTTCATCGTAGGACACGGGTTCATGCTTTTTGGCATCGGTTCCCACGGCGATCTGCTGGATCTTTTCCGTGATATCATTATCCAGAAGCTGCATCACGATCTGTGCCGCACGGTCCGTCACTTCGGCAGGTACACCGGCCAGTTTGGCCACCTGTATACCATAACTCTTATCCGCACCGCCTTTAATGATCTTACGGAGGAAGACAATATCATCACCTTTTTCTTTCACGGCAATGCAATAGTTGTTCACATTGTCCATCTTGCCTTCCAGTTCGGTCAGTTCGTGGTAATGCGTCGCAAACAGCGTCTTGGCACCAAGGATCTTCTTGTTGCTGATGTGCTCGATCACAGCCCAGGCAATGGATAGTCCGTCAAAAGTAGAAGTTCCGCGTCCGATCTCGTCAAGGATCAGTAACGATCTTGCCGTGGCATTCTTAAGGATATTGGCCACCTCATTCATCTCGATCATAAAGGTAGACTGCCCGCTGGCAAGATCATCGGATGCTCCCACACGGGTAAAGATACGGTCCACCACACAGAGACTGGCCTCTTTTGCCGGAACAAAACTGCCCATCTGAAACATCAGTGAGATCAACGCCACCTGTCGCATATAGGTGGATTTCCCGGCCATATTCGGCCCGGTGATCACACTGATACAGTTCTTTTTGTTATCCAGAAAGGTATCGTTATCAATAAACATATCATTGGGGATCATCTTTTCTACCACCGGATGCCGGCCCCCTTTGATATCGATGACTCCACGTTTATTCAGCTTCGGACGTACATAATGATTCTGCTCCGCGACCAGCGATAAGGATGCATATACATCCAGTCGGGCGATACAGTGTGCCGTTGCCTGCACGCGGCTCAGATGCTCTTCGATATAGTCACGGATCTTGCAGAAAGCATCATACTCCAGCGTAGACAGCTTGTCCTCTGCATTAAGGATCATATCCTCCAGTTCTTTCAGACGAGGTGTGATGAAGCGCTCCGCATTTGCAAGTGTCTGCTTGCGCATATAATCTTCTGGTACCATATCTTTGTAAGAATTGGTCACTTCCAGATAATACCCGAATACCTTATTATAACTGATCTTTAAGTTTTTGATCCCGGTACGTTCCCTTTCCTGCTGTACCAGTTCTGCAAGCCAGGTCTTTCCTTCGGTTTTGGCACGACGCAGCTGATCGATATCCGCATCATAGCCGTCACGGATCATGCCGCCTTCCCGGATCGTCAGTGGCGGCTCCTCGATAAAGGCATCGGCGATCTTTCCGGTGATATCGCTCAGATCATCGATCTTTTCATACAATTCTTTCAACGGCTCCGATTCCATCCCGGAAAGGATCTGCCGGATCGCCGGCAGCATCTGCAGGGAATTGCGCAGGGCGATCATATCCCTGGGATTGATCGAATGATAACTCACACGCGAAAGCAGACGCTCCAGATCGTATACCGCATTTAAGTATTCACGGATCTCATCCCGGTCCACGCTGTTTCGGCACAGCTCTTCGATCGCATCCTGTCGGCGCAGGATCTCATCCTCATCCACCAGCGGCTGCTCGATATCATTGCGCAGCATACGTGCCCCCATGGCGGTTTTGGTCTTATCCAGTACCCAGAACAGCGTGCCGCGTTTCTGTTTTTCCCGTAAAGTCTCGGTCAGTTCGAGATTACGTCTGGTCGCCCCGTCCAGCAGCATATAACGTGCACCGGTATAGGGGATCAGCTGCGTGATATGGGTCAGCGGGATCTTCTGTGTCTCGTACAGATACTGCAGAAGAGCTCCGGCTGCAATCACACCGGAGGTATAATCGGATAATCCCAGCGCGATCATGGAAGAAACTTTAAAATGTTTCTGCAAAAGATTCTCACAGTCCGTCCGTTCAAAATACCAGCTGCCCAGTTCATAGACCGGAATGGACAGGCGCTCCTGCAGTTCTTTTACTTTCGGATAACTGATGCCCAGCACATCATTGCAGATGATCTCGGCAGGTGACAGTTTTTGGATCTCATCGCAGAGTTTGCTTTCGTTGTCCGGTTCCGTCAGATAGAATTCCCCGGTGGAGATATCGGCAAACGCTACGCCGATCCCGTTCTGCAGAGCAAAAATACACATCAGGAAGCGGTTTTTACTCTCTTCCAGAGCCTGCGCCGCCAGATTGGTGCCCGGGGTAACGATACGGGTCACCTCACGTTTGACCAGTCCCTTCGCCAGCTTCGGATCCTCCACCTGTTCACAGATGGCCACTTTATAGCCTTTTTCCACCAGCTGGTTCAGATAGGTATCCACGGCATGGTAGGGCACACCGCACATAGGGGCACGTTCCTCCAGACCACAGCTCTTTCCGGTCAGTGTAAGCTCCAGTTCTTTGGATACCAGCTCGGCATCATCAAAGAACATCTCATAAAAGTCTCCCAGACGATAAAAGAGGATACAGTCTTTGTATTCCTCTTTTGTCTCCAGGTACTTTGCCATCATCGGCGATAATTTTTCCACGTCGATCTGCGTCATACCATTTCTCCGATATAATAAAATCCGCGGTTTTCAGTGAGTTTCACCGGATAGAATTTACCGATCATCGATGCATCTCCCGGAAAATGCACCAGTACATTATTACTGAGACGCCCGGTCACCAGTGCGGCATCATGGCTGTTGACTTCTTCCACCAGTGCCTCTTCCACACGGCCATACAACCGCGATACACTCTCTCTGGCTTTGTCCTGCACGACCGTGAGCAGCCGCTCAAAGCCCTGCGAGATCTCATCATCGCTCATGGTCTTTTCGTAAGAAGCCGCCGGCGTCCCGGTACGTGGCGAATAAATAAATGTAAAGGCATTGTCATACCCGACCTCTTTTACAAGAGTGATGGTCTGCTCCAGATCTTCTTTCGTTTCTCCGGGAAAACCGACAATGATATCCGTTGTGATCGAAAGATCCGGGATCTCCCGGCGCAGTTTTGCCACCAGTTCCAGATACTGTTCCCTGGTGTAGCGGCGGTTCATCTTTCGCAGTACTTCACTACTGCCGGACTGTACCGGCAGATGCAGATGACGACAGATCTTTTCGGAATCCCGCATCACGGCGATCAGTTCATCCGACAGATCCTTCGGATGTGAAGTCATAAAACGGATCCTTCGAATGCCTTCCACCTGTTCTACTTCTTTTAACAATTCCGGGAAGGAGATTTCTCCCTCGATCCCGTTTCCGTAGGAATTGACATTCTGACCGAGCAGCATCACTTCCACTACGCCGTCCTTTGCCAGGCGTTCCACTTCCTGCAGGATCTCCTTGCTGGAACGGCTGCGTTCCCGTCCGCGTACATACGGCACGATGCAATAGGTGCAGTAATTATCACAGCCGAACATAATGTTCACGCCGGATTTGAACGGATATTTCCGTACCACAGGCAAGTCTTCCACGATGGCATCGGTCGCTTTCCACACATCGATCACCATACGGTCATTCTGCAGCATGGTACACAAAAGCTCCGGAAATTTATACAGATTATGTGTGCCGAACAAAAGATCCACAAAGCGATAGGACGTCCGGATCTTCTCGATCACATCCGGTTCCTGGATCATACAGCCGCACAGAGCAATACGCTTCTGCGGATTCTTTTTCTTCATGGAATTCAGATGGCCAAGCCTCCCGTATACCCTCTGATTTGCATTGTCACGCACCGTACAGGTATTGTAGATGACAAAATCCGCTTCTTCGGAATCACTTTCCTGATACCCGGCATCCATTAAGATACCCAGGATCTTTTCGGAATCCCGGGCATTCATCTGACATCCGAACGTTACGACGCAGCAGGTTGGTGTATGCCCCAGCTGCCCGCCGAGTTCCGCCACCAGCTTTCTTGCTGTCTGCATCGCTTCTTTCTGACGCTGTTCTTCCTCCTCTGCGGATAATGCTACCGTCGAAGTATAGGAAGTAAAATCTGCTTCTCTCCAGTTTAACATACTCAACCTCTTACCTGGCCGTTCCCACGGATCTGATACTTGTAGGTGGTCAGTTCCTTCAGTCCCATCGGCCCTCTGGCATGCAGCATCTGTGTGCTGATACCGATCTCTGCTCCGAATCCGAATTCAAAACCGTCCGTAAAACGAGTCGATGCATTTACATAGACGCAGGCCGAATCCACTTCATTTAAGAACTTCTCAGCATTTGCCTCATCCTGTGTGATGATCGCTTCGGAATGATGCGTCGAATATTGATTGATATGCGCGATCGCTTCTTCTACGCTCTTTACCGTCTTTACCGAGATCAGCAGATCCAGATATTCCTTTGCAAAATCTTCCTCCGATGCCGGCACGCACAGATCACATGCTGCCAGAGCAGCATCATCGGCACGCAGCTCGACTTCCTTTTCTTTCAGTGCTTTGGCAACCACCGGGAATACGGTATCCACGGCCTTTTCATGGATCACAAGGGATTCACAGGCATTACATACCCCGAGTCTCTGCGTCTTGGCATTCACGATGATATTCTTTGCCATCTCGGCATCGGCAGTCTCATCGATATAGATATGGCAGTTGCCGGCCCCGGTCTCGATCACGGGAATCTTGCTGTTTTCCACCACGCTGCGGATCAGACCTGCGGATCCTCTCGGGATCAGCACATCCACATAATCTCGCATCTGCATAAACGCCTTGGTCGTTTCGCGGTCCGTCGATTCGATCAGGGAGATCGCATCCTCCGTGATCCCGCATTCTTTTAATCCGTCACGGATCACTTTCGTGATCGCCATATTGGAATGGATGGCATCACTGCCGCCCTTTAAGATCACAACATTCCCGGATTTAAAAGTCAGCGCAAAGGCATCTGCCGTTACATTCGGACGGGATTCGTAAATGATCCCGATCACGCCCAAAGGTACACGTACCTTAGCAAGCTTCAGACCATTCGGACGGTCAAAGGTTTCCAGCACTTCGCCGATCGGATCCGGCAGAGCCGCTACCTGCCTTAAGCCTTCGCTCATTCCTTCGATGCGCGCCGCAGTCAGACGCAAACGGTCCTGCAAAGCTGTGCTCATGCCCTTTGCCTGTGCATTTTCCAGATCTTTGGCATTCGCCGCAATGATGGTCTCGCTGTTTGCGATCAGCAGCTCCGCGATCTTTAGCAGTGCATGGTTCTTCTGCTCTGTGGTATATCGCTGCATCTCATATTTCGCCGCTTTCGCATTACGGCATAAAAATTCTAATTCCATGTTATCGTCCCTTTCTAAATATCAACTATCCCCCTGCCTTCCCTTTGAAGGGAAGGTGTCCGAAGGGCGGATGAGGTATCCTATTATTCTCTCTCGAAATAGAGTTCTTCAAACTCCGTTACGATACGATCCATTTTTACGTCATATTCGTCATGCGGACATTGCCACAGAAGCTGCACATCATAGCACACACCGATGCGGTTGAGCTCCGGATGGCTTGCCAGATAACGGTCATAAAAGCCCTTTCCGTAGCCGACACGATAGCCTTCCCGGGAAAAGGCGCTGCCGGGGACGATGATGACGCTGTCGCTTAAGAAATTGCCTTTGGCTGCGGCTTTTGGCATAAACGGCTCCTGGATTCCGCGGTATCCGACATTAAGTTCTTCCAGATTTTCCACGCGATAATACGCGATCGCTTCGCCTTCCACTTTGGGATAATAGACTTTTTTGCCCAGATCGATCGCATTGCGGAACATCTGTCCGGTCATTACCTCAGAGCCAAAGTCCGCATACAGAAGGATCTCCGTCGCCCTGCGGACGCATTCGATCCCGAAAAGCCGCTGCGTCAGGAGCTGTGAGCGTTCCCTGCGTTCCATCTGCGACTGATGATCGCGTAATTTGATCGTTTCCTTGCGAATATACGCTTTGTCATGTACGAGCATTGTGTTTTTCCCCCAGATTTGTGATCGTTCCGTCTTTTTCTACGATATCGATATTATCCAGCTGTGCTTTCAGATTGCCGCGGATGGCATCCACATATTCTTTACGAAGCACTTTCTGTTCCATTTTCTCGACAGGTGTCAGTTCCCTGGCCTGTGACAAATGATACAATTCATTGATACGCGCGATGCGCTCGTCCATCGTCATCGGTTCTTACCCCTCTACATAATCCTTGAGATAAAAATTTTCATCCTGATGCGCCAAAAACAGCGTTCCGACATCTCTGCCGTCCATGATCCGGTGGATGATACGTACATCCTTTGCGTTCGCTATGATCATATCCGCTCCGGATCTGGTTGCGATCTCTGCCGCACGAAGCTTGGTATCCATCCCGCCGGTACCCACATCGGATCCGGTGCTGCCTTTCCCCATGGCCAGGATCTCCGGGGTCAGTTCCGATACGATCGGAAGGAATTTTGCATCCGGATTTTTCCTGGGATCATCCGTATACAGTCCGTCAATGTCGGAGAGCAGGATCAGCAGATCCGCGCCGACCAGAGCAGCGACGATCGCCGAAAGCGTATCATTATCTCCGAACTCGATCTCGTAGGTAGAGATCGTGTCATTTTCATTGACGACCGGGATCACCCCAAGCTTCAGCAGTTCCATAAAGGTATTATGCGCATTGAAGCGGTTCAGATCCGCAGCGATCGTATCCTTGGTCATCAGGATCTGTGCTGCCACCTGTCCATACTCGGAAAAGATCTTTTCATAGGTCATCATCAGTCTGGCCTGTCCGATCGCTGCACATGCCTGTTTTACGGATACCTTATCCCGTTCTTCTGCTTCGATATGGACGACCTTCCGTCCGGCAGCGATCGCCCCGGAAGATACCAGGATCACGTCCTTATCCTGATTGCGTATATCGCAGAGCTCCCGTACCAGGGTATCGATCTTCACGAAGTCAAAATCGCCGGTCTCTTTGTGCCGCAGCGAAGACGATCCGATCTTCACCACGATACGTTTTTTATTTTTCAAAAGTTCTCTAAACTGATCCATTTTCTTACACTCATTTCCGATTATTAAGCCAAATCCGCAAGCTCATACAGAAGCTGCTCCGTCTTTGCCCAGCCCAGGCACGGATCGGTAATGGACTTGCCGTACACGCCTTCCCCGATCTTCTGTGCGCCGTCTTCAATATAACTTTCGATCATCAGTCCCTTTACCAGACTGTGGATCTCCGGATTTACACGGCGGCTGTGCATCACATCCCGGCTGATCCGGATCTGCTCCATATACTTCTTGCCGGAATTGGAATGGTTACAGTCAATGATCGCTGCCGGATTCACCAGATCCGGATGCTGCTCATAAGCATCCAGAAGGCGCCTTAAGTCTTCGTAGTGATAGTTGGCAATGCTCTGTCCGAACTGATTCACATAGCCGCGCAGGATCGCGTGTGCATACGGATTCCCGGTCGTCTTGACTTCCCAGCCGCGGTATACAAACTTCTGCGGATTCTGTGCTGCAATGATCGAATTCATCATAACCGAGATATCTCCGCTGGTCGGATTTTTCATTCCGGCCGGGATACCGATACCGCTGGCAACGATGCGATGCTGCTGGTCCTCTACGGAACGTGCGCCTACCGCCACATAGGACAGCAGATCCGACAGATAACTGTGATTCTCCGGATAAAGCATCTCTTCCGCGCAGGTAAATCCTGTCTCACGGACCACACGTGCATGCATCTCACGGATCGCGATGATCCCGGCAAGCATATCTTCCTTGCCTTCCGGATCCGGTTGATGGAGCATCCCTTTATAGCCAAGGCCTGTCGTACGCGGCTTGTTGGTATAGACTCTGGGGATGATGAAGATCTTATCCTTGATCTTCTGATAAACCCTGGCAAGCCGGTTCATATAATCCAGTACCGCATCCTCATTGTCTGCCGAACACGGGCCTATGATAAGCAAAAATTTATTGCTCTTTCCGCTGAAGATATCTGCGATCTCCGCATCCCTTTTTTCCTTGATCGGTGCTACGGAAGGATCCAGCGGAAACTGCTGTTTCAACGCCTGCGGCGTGGGCAGTTCCCGGATCAGCTGCATACACTTTTCCATCGAAGTTACTCCTTATTACCATTCAAAATAGTCAAAATAGATTTTATAAAAAATCAACTATGTATTATAGCATATCTTGAGCAATTTGCATAGAATTCTGCATAAAATCTGTTATAAAACGTCTTAACACCCCTGCAGGACTTTTTCCGCCGTCCGGATCCCATCCATGGCAGCCGAGGTGATACCACCGGCATATCCGGCTCCTTCCCCGCAGGGATACAGTCCAAGCAGACTGCTGTGTCCGTTGGCATCACGCATGATGCGGATCGGAGACGAAGTCCGGCTCTCCACACCGGCCAGCAGGGCATCCCCGTCATCAAAGCCCTCGATCATCCGCCCGAATGCCGGAAACGCTTCGATCACATCCTCTTCCAGCGCCTTCGGCAGGATCCCCCCAAGCGATGCATACTTCCAAATCCCGCGGATCTGCGGTTCGATCCCGTTTGGGGATACGTCATTTCGCCTCTCCCGAAAATCCGCCAGACACTCGATGGGAATACACCCCTGTCCCGCCAGATACGCCTGTGCCTCCATCCGTTCCTGAAAATGCATACCATCAAACAGTCCGTTTCCGAAGATCCCCTGATCCACAGTAACCACGATCGCGGAATTGGCATTCTTTGAGCCGCGGTCCCGGTAACTCATTCCGTTTACTGCCAGTCGTCCTTCCTCGCTCGAAGCATTTACCACATACCCGCCCGGGCACATACAGAACGAGTAAACACCACGTCCGGAGGAAACACGGGTCGTCAACTTATAATCTGCAGCCGGCAGTTTCTTTTTTTCAAAACCTTCCCCATACTGGGAAAGATCGATGCGGCTCTGCAGATGCTGTACACGATAACCCACGGCAAACGCTTTGGACTCCATTGCGATCCCTGCTTCATACAGATTACGGAAAGTGTCCCTGGCACTGTGCCCGGTGCAGAGGATCAGCTGCTTCGTTTCCCACATCTCCGTACGTCCGTCTTTGGTCCGGATCTCGGCACCGCTGATCCGGTTATCCCGGCTTAACGGCCGCACAAACGTCGTCTCAAAGAAATACTCCGCCCCCATCTGCTCCATTGCTGTCCGCAGATTTTTTACCACTTCCTTGAGCACGTTGGTCCCGATATGCGGTTTGTTCACATACAGGATATCCTCCGGCGCACCGTATTCAACAAACAGACGCAGCACCAGCGTATGCAGCCCGGTTTTATCAGACACCTGTGTATTCAGCTTCCCATCCGAAAACGTCCCGGCACCGCCTTCTCCGAACTGCACGTTTGTATCGGGATCCAGCACACCACCCTGCCAGAAGGCTTCAACCGTTTTCGTTCGCTCCTCTACGCTTTTTCCTCGCTCCAGTATCTTCGGACGCATTCCTGCTTTTGCCAGCACATAGGCGCAGAACAGCCCTGCCGGTCCGCTGCCCACCACGATCGGTCGCTCACTTTCACTGTTTAAGCATATCCCCGCCTCCGGCAGCGGATAGTCTTTCGGTTCATACAGCCGTATTTCCGACTGTCCCTTCGCATCTTTCTTCAGCAGCTTCTGTGCCGTCTTTTTATCCGGCAGATCAAATGCCACCGTATACGAATACTTCAGCTCCGGTTTCTTTCTCGCATCCAGCGATCGTTTTACGATCGTCACATCCGTCAGTATTTTGGCATCCACACGGATCCGCTTTGCCACGGCTTTACGGATCTGCTCCGTTTCATTCGCAATCGGCGGGATCAAACGGATCCTGTCTATCTGATACATTTCTTATCCTCTTATGATTTGCTTCAAATTCTATCGCAATAGGCCGCAGACTGCAGCATGAGCCGTTGCCAGCGCAAAATGCAGGTTATAACCGCCGCAGGCTCCGGTGACATTAAGCATTTCCCCCAGAATATATACGCCGGGAGCTTTTGCAGATTCCAGGGTATCATCCACTTCCGAAAGCGGTATGCCTCCCGTCGATACCTGCGCCTGCCGGTAATCCCCGAGCGCAGTCGGGACAAAGCGGCAGTGTTTCATTTCCGAAACCAGCCGGTTAAGCTGCTTCAGAGATACCGCCTCCACACATTTGTCTGCTTTGATGCCGGATCGTTTCAGCAGATACAGGGTCAGTTTCTTCTGCAGCCATCCGGCAAAAAACTGCTCCAGCGTGCGTTCCCGCATAGCTTCGTAACGATTGCGGATCTTCTCCGCTAAATCTTTTTCTTCCAGATATGGTAAAAAATCGATCTCAAAGACCGAATCCTTCAGATCATCCAGATAACGCGTCAGCTGAAAAACAGGGATACCGGAGACCCCGTCTTTGGTCAGCTGCAGTTCTCCCTCATCCGCGGCAATATACTGCTCCTGATGCAGAAGCGATACTTTTGCCTGTACGCGTACGCCTGCGACCGCTTTCATATCCTCCGCACAGACTACGGGAACCAGCGCGGGATGCCCTTTTCGGATCGTATGATCCAGCTGTTTGGTCAGTAGATATCCGTTTTGTTCCCGCTCTTTATATACCCCGGCCAGTCCGCCGCAGCCAAGGAGCACCGATTCGAACCCGTCTTCGGTCATACGTGAGCCATCTGTCTGCCTGTATAGGATGCGGAAATTTCCCTTGCTCCCGCGGATCTGCTCCGCCAGTACTTCCGTATGTACGTGCACGCCCAGTTCCTCGATCCGGAAACGCAGACAGTCCAGCACGGTCGCGGCCTGATTTGTCATGGGATACAGACCGCCTTTGACTTCCCGTATCTCCATACCGAGATCGTCCCAGAAAGCCCGTTCCGTGTCTGCATCGCAATAGGACAATATCTGAGCCAGCTTATCCGCAGAATCGGTACGGTAATGTGCGGTTCCCATATCGGTATTTGAGATATTGCACCTTCCGTTTCCGGTCAGCAAAAGCTTTTTCCCGATCCTTTCCTGACGCTCCAGTAAGACGACCTGTTTCCCGCTTTTGGCAAGCAGGATCGCGGCCGCCATCCCTGACATCCCGCCGCCGATCACGGCGATCCTTCCGCCACGCATCACAATAACCGCAGCATCCGACCGAAGCGCTCCATATACTGCCCCAGAGGTATGCCGTAAAAGGTATATTCGGTGATCGCACCGGTCTTACAGCCGACGATAAAGAAGATCAGAAGGCTTAAGAAAAAGATGATCACAACCGACAAAAAAGCAGGCATAAAGTAACCGAACAAAATGCTGAGCAGCAAAGCCGTCGCCCCGGAAACAGCACCGGACAAAAGCGGCCACACAAACTGACTTTTCGGATCCAGTCGGAAGCGGATCTTTCGGTTCAGCACCAGCAGATTCAAAAAGCTCAGAACCGTGGCACACACGATGGTCGCAACAAATACCGCATAGATCCCAAGGCGTTCGGAAGGAACCAGAAACCACAGAAGTACCGCTCCGATCAGCATCGCTCCCAGTGAATGGGTTACAACCTTGTTTTTCTTTTGCATGAACAGAAGCTGCAGGGATGTAGCCAGTGCATATACCAGGAACAGAACGGTTACACTTTCACACCGCAGCATGCGTACCGCCAGTACGGAATCGATGCCGAAACACCCCTTGCAGATCACTTTTGCCGCAGCAAACGTAAAGCTGGAAAAAAAGAAGGTGATCAGCATGGAAAACTCGGTCAGGCTCTGGCATTTGATCCGCACCTCATGGGCATCTCCGCGGAGCATGGAAAGGGTGATCTGTCTGGCATCTCCTAGATACATCAAAAATACGGATAACAGCGGCAATATCGACATCGTCCGGCAGATTCCCTGCAGAATCCCCCATTGATAGGACCGGACCAGTTCTGCCTCGGTACGGAAATGATACATGGCAAAGATCTGAGCCACAAAAAACATGCTGAACAATCCAGTGCAGGCCAGCGCTGCCGTTGCAGCCTGCGAAAAAAGAATCCCATTACTGTTTTCACGCCGGCGGTTCTGGTCGCGATCCACCTGCCGTTGCAAAAAGTTCAGATGTTTGCAATAGATGGCCGCCATTGCCACAAGCCCGATCACTGCACCGATCAGAAATCCGATTGCCACACCGGCGGCACCATAGACGTATTTGACTTCTTCATTCCGAAACAGCCTTGATGCGTTGATTCCGTCCCCCTGAAATACCCCGGCAAAGATCAGGACAAACACAAACGTAGATGCCTGCCGGATCATAAATACCAGGCTTGTCGGAAAAAAAGCATTCAGGATCACCGTATCCCCGGATGCCTCTGTTTCCCCGTCCAAAAAACCTCGCAGGAGCAGGGTCAGAGCATCTACGATAAATACCGGCAGCAGCCACATAAACGGCAGTGTATTGGTTTTGCCGAGCAAAAGGTATTCCGATGTCACTTCGGAAAGCTGCCACCAAAGCAGTGCGATCACCAGAACATAAAAAAACACCGCGATAACAGCTGCATTAAAGATCCTCTTTGCATTGCGATAAAAACCGCTTTCAAAGCGTTTTCCGAACTGTTCCCGTACGGCAGCGGAGATCCCTCCCGGAAAAAAAAGCAGCAGAAATACCAAAAACTCATAGGCTGCAAAAAAATACCCACTGCCCTGGATCCCCGTACGCTTCACGACTACACAACGTGTCAGGAACGTAAAGCACACCCCAAGCAGCACACAGATCTGGGATACATTTTCGTTGTCAAAATGCGGCAGACCAAGCTTGCGCTTACGTTTTCCGCTCTTACTATCGCTCATAGCCTGCCTCCTTCAGGATCTCTTCCTGTAATGCTTCCATTCGTACCCTTTCATCCTCTTCCATATGATCGTATCCCAGCAGATGCAGTGCGGAATGTGCCACCAGAAAAGCGAATTCCCGAATCCTGCCATGTCCGTATTCTTCTGCCTGTGCATATACTCTTTCCGCACAGATCATGATCTCCCCAAGCAAAAGCTCTCCCGTATCGGGGTCAAAAAGATCGGCATCCTCTTCCGTCACTTCGGAGAAATCCCCTTCCCTGCCGGGTTCATAATTCAGATTCGGAAAGGACAGGACATCGGTGACCTTATCGATCTGCCGCGTCTGTGCATTTACTTCTCGGATTTCTTCCGGCGTCACAATATACAACGCCACCTGCACGTCAAAAGGACATGTATAACGCTGCAATACATGCGTTAATACTTCCGTAGCGATCTTCGGATAATCCTCCAGAAACTCAATATCACATTCGGTATACAGATTCAGTTTCATACGTGATTCTGCCTTTCCTTCTTTCTGTTTGCATTCTCATAGTTGTCGTAGGCCTGCACGATCCGCATGACCAGAGGATGACGCACCACATCTTTACTGGTAAGCGTGCAGAATGAGATGCCTTCCACTTTTTTGAGCACACGAACGGCCTCCTCCAGCCCGGATCTGGTTCCGGCAGACAGATCCTTCTGTGTCAGGTCACCGGTAATCACGACTTTCGAACCAAAACCGATACGGGTCAGAAACATCTTCATCTGTGCCGGCGTGGTATTCTGTGCCTCGTCGAGAATGATGAAGGAATTGTCCAGTGTACGTCCGCGCATATAGGCCAACGGTGCCACCTCGATCAGACCTTTTTCCATGTTCTTCTGAAACGCTTCTCCGCCCATGATCTGATACAGAGCATCATAGAGCGGACGCAGATACGGATCCACCTTGCTCTGCAGATCCCCGGGCAGAAAGCCCAGCTTTTCTCCGGCTTCGATCGCAGGTCTGGTCAGAATGATCCGCCCCACTTCTTCCTGTTTAAAGGCAGTGATCGCCATTGCCATGGCCAGATACGTCTTACCGGTTCCGGCCGGGCCGGTGCCGAATACCACCATGTCCCTGCGGATCGCATCCACATAGGTCTTCTGCCCTGCCGTCTTTGGCTTGATCGGTTTGCCCATGATCGTGCGGCAGATCGTATCATGATCCAGCTCCAGAAGCATATCGGACTGGTCCTCTTTGGCAAGTTCCAGACCATATTCCACCTTATGGGCTTCCAGACTTTTTTCATTTTTCGCGATCTCGGTGAGGTCACGGATCAGCCTTATCGCCCGGTCTACATTTTTCTCATTGCCCTGTATATGCACCGCTCCGTCACGGTCGGTGATATCCACCAGCAGTTCATCCTCGAGCTTTCGCAGATACCGGTCTCCTGCTCCGAACAGAAGCCGCATTCCCTCTGCGTTCAGTTCAATACTCTTACGGACACTTTCTTCTGCCATTTATCCTTTTACCTCTCCCAATATGATCGGTCGTTTCTCCGGCGCCGCTTCTCCGATCCGGTAAGCTGCCTCCAGACGCTTTAACCCTTCCTCACCTTTACGATCATCATTGTAATAAATTTCTGCGAGTACATCCCCCTTACGAACAGCATCGCCCACTTTTTTGTGTAATAAGATGCCCACCTCCGGATCGATCGTATCCGCCTTGGTCTCGCGTCCGCCGCCAAGTGCAAGCGAAG
This sequence comes from Lachnospiraceae bacterium, assembly GCA_017634975.1. Classification (GTDB taxonomy): domain Bacteria; phylum Bacillota; class Clostridia; order Lachnospirales; family Lachnospiraceae; genus NK4A136. Next base: position 25,809 of record JAGBMJ010000103.1, read on the forward strand.
CCATGCCTACTTCCGCGCAGGCGATCGCACTTACGACTCCGTCTTTTTTGGCCGTAAGCGGCATCACGTTTGCTGCGATCTTCAGTTTCTTCTCGTCCAGCACATAAGACGGATCGCCGCCCTGCGCTTCTACAAAACGTGCCATCTGCTCCAGTGCTTTTCCCGAATGCAGCTGCTCTGACAAAAGTGCATAGGCACTGTCAAAATCCTTTGCCACACCGGCAAAAATGCACATTCTGGATCCCAGCGTCAATACCAGTTTTCGGAAATCTTCCGGTCCCTGTCCTTTTAAGGTTTCAATCGCTTCACGCACTTCTATGGCATTTCCCACGGCATTGCCGAGCGGCTGGTCCATATCCGTGATATAGGCCCACACCTGTTTGCCGGCATGACGGCCGATCGATACCATCGCCTCCGCCAGAGCATCTGCTCCCTTACGGTCCTTCATAAAAGCACCGCTGCCGCACTTCACATCCAGTACGATCGCATCTGCACCGGCAGCCAGTTTCTTACTCATGATGGAGCTGGCGATCAGCGCCATCTGATCCACGGTAGCCGTCACATCCCGCAAAGCATAGAGCTTCTTGTCGGCCGGCGCCAGATCTGCGGTCTGCCCCATGATCGCCATACCGATGGTATCCACCTGTCGGATGAAGCCATCCATCGTCAGTTCCGTAGAAAACCCGGGAATGCTCTCCAGTTTGTCGATCGTTCCTCCGGTATGCCCGAGTCCGCGTCCGCTCATCTTAGCCACTTTCACGCCAACCGAAGATACCAAAGGTGCAAGAGTCAGGCTGGTCTTGTCTCCGACACCACCGGTGGAATGTTTATCCACCTTGATCCCGCGGATACCGGACAGGTCCAGGGTATCGCCGCTGTCACGCATCGCAAGCGTCAGGTCTCCTGTCTCCTGCGGATTCATCCCCTGAAAGCAGATTGCCATTGTCATCGCAGACATCTGATAATCGGGAATATCTCCATGCGTATATCCCTGTATCATGAAATCGATCTCTTCCTTCGTCAGGATACCGCCGTTCTTCTTTTTTTCCAGCAGATCATACATGCGCATCTTGTCATTCCCTCCTTTTCTGTGCTATACTCGTGAACGCAGTTTTGTATCACTTAGTTTACGGATCGGATATATTACATACTATGAATTCTGTCAGTTTACCTACCCAATTTGCAGACCGGATGCAGTCTCTTCTGAAAGATTCTTATCCGGAGTTTCTTGCATCTTTTGAAGCGCCTGCCGTAAAGGCATTTCACTTAAACACCTCCCGTACCGAGCCCGGTGATTTTCTGGCCTGGCAGAATGCTCACAGCACATCGTTTGCAGCGCATCCCCTGGAAGGTACCGGTATTTATCTTTCGGAAACCGAGGGGATCGGTCACCATCCCCTTCACCATGCCGGGGTGGTCTATTCCCAGGATCCTTCCGCGCAGCTGGTATTGGATGGAGTCGAGCTTACGAAGGATCTGCGGATCCTGGATCTCTGTGCCGCGCCCGGTGGTAAAACTTCCCAGCTGGCCCGAGCGATCGACGGGGGTACGGGAGTGGTCGTAGCCAACGAACCGCATCCGGCACGTTCCCGGATATTGCTTGGCAATATGGAGCGTATGGGATATCGTAATGTATGTGTGATCTCTATGGATCCGTCCGAGATCTCTCTTCTCTATCCGGAATTCTTTGATCTTATCCTTGTGGATGCTCCATGTTCCGGAGAAGGAATGTTTCGGAAATATCCGGAAAGCATCTCCGAATGGAGTCCCGAAAATGTAGCACACTGCCGGGAACGAGGCCGTGATATCTTAAGTTCTGCAGTCGCTTGTCTGCGTCCCGGCGGACGTCTGATCTACTCTACCTGCACCTATGCCCCGGAAGAAAATGAAGATCAGGTACATTTCCTGCAGGAACAATTTGATTTTACCATCCTCCCGGCTCCCGCATCCGTGCAGAACTATGCTTTTGAGAGTGATCCGGGCTGTTATCGCTGTTATCCCCATCTCTATCCGGGAGAAGGGCAGTTCATGGCGTATCTGCAAAAACCGGGTGTTTCGGAAAGCCTCCATCGTTCCGAAAAAAACAGTCTGACGCCATGTTCTGCCAAAGAACTGGCTGCTTTTGAAGAACTCTTCGGCATACCGGCAAAGAAAATCCCTCTGTATTCCCGAAGCGGCCGCATCATTGCCGTTCCCTTTACCCTGCCCCGCATCCCTGTGCGTAATATCAGCTGTCTGGGTGTCACGGTCATGGAATGGGATGAAAAACGCAGGCGCTATGTACCGCATCATCAGTTTTTCAGTGCTTACGGGCCGCTTCTTCCGCAAAAGATCGATTACGATCCGGAAGATCCGGAGCTGTTGCAATATTTAGGTGGTGCGGAGCTCCCGGCTCCCGGTCATTTCACCAAAGGGCATGCCGCAGTCTGTTGTATGGGAGCTGCCGCAGGCGGCGTACGTATTGCCGGCGGCCGCATGAAAAATCTCTATCCCAAAGGTCTGCGGGAACATAACTGATCGTTATTTGTGGTACGGTTCCCTGCGTAATATCTTATGTGCACGGTAGATCTGTTCCAAAAGGATCACACGCATCAGCTGGTGCGGAAAGGTCATTTTGGAAAAAGACAGCTTCAGATCTGCCTGCGATTTCAGACGTTCATCCAGCCCCAGGGATCCACCGATCAGAAACTGGATATGACTCACTGACAGATTCTGCTGCTCAAGTATATACCCGGCAAATGCTTCCGATGATAACTGTTTGCCCTCCACTGCCAGCACGATCTTGCAGGAACGTTCTTCGAGATACTCAGCCAGGCGGTCACCTTCGGTCTTTAATATTTTTTCCTTCTCCACATCGGAACAGTTATCCGGCGTTTTTTCATCTTTGACTTCGATGATCCGAAGCGTTGTATATGCACCCAGCCGCTTCGCATATTCCGCGATCATCGCGCGTACACTCTCTTCCTTGATCTTTCCTACACACAGGATATCCGTCCGGAGCATTTACTTTCCCTTCTCTGCATCATCATACAGTTCCTGATAGATTTTTTCACAGACATCATCTGCATAATCCGGATCCAGATTTACAAAACGGTCTTTCATCAGCTGGCGGATGATCTCCATGCGTCCGAAGTATTTTTCTTCTTCCGCCAGTCCGAGTCCTTCCATCGGTTCATCGATTGCATTTATTTCGAGGCTCTTTCCCCATTTGAGGATCTCCTCGGTCCTGCGGTCTTCCTCCTGCGCAAAGACCCGGAGTTTCTTAAAGGAACGAAGGGAAAATACGCCCATGATCAGTATAAATAAAGAAAATGCGCCAAGAATACCGCAGGATATAAAGCGTCTTTCGATCTTCATCCGGATCGGCAGCAGATCAAATGCCCAGAGAACCGAAAAAAGAAGAATGCAGGCACCGACAAGCACCATGGCAATACCGGAGCTTTTGGCATCTTCCGCTTTCTGTGCCTTGCTCTGGTAAGGTTTGATATAAACGGCACCCGTTCTTCCATAATAAGCACGCGCTTTTTCCTGATCGGTCAATCCGATCGCATCCTCCCGTGCCGGATCGATCTCGGCGCTGTATTCCATCTCCCTGCGATCGCTATCTTCAAGCAGCTCTTCAAAATCAGACTGTTCGGAAAAAACATCGTCCTCTTTTTCGGAATCCGCTGCCAGATTTTCTACCAAAGCCACATGACACTTCGGACACTCTTTTACCCCATCTACAAACTCGTATCGACATTCAGGACACCAGGCCATGATAGCCTCCTTTCCTCATGGCATCTATTAAGAACCGCTTTGCGTTTCCGAACAGATACGCGATTTGCCTGTACGTTTGTTTCCCCAACACTTTCGTTTTACTGTTGCACCGGCGGCTGCATCGGCGGTGCAGGAGGTACATCCATTTCTGCGACCGGTTCCGGAACCGCATAATCTTCCGGCTTGATCGCAGCCCCCTTGGTAAAGGTCATTTCTTCATCATCCCTTACAGCTTTGAACAGATCCCCTGTCTTCACATCTGCCAGATAGAAGGCTCCGGTCTTTATGGAAGATTCTGCCGAATCGATCACATTTTCCGTGATCAGATAATATACCACATCATCCAGCTTGAGCGCCGCTCCGATCGTATAGCTGTATCTCGACGTATTGCCCGGCAGATGTCCTGCCAGATCGATGGTCTTTCCGTTATTGACATTATACTGCTTCAGGTGATTGATCACTTCCTGCAGATCCAGTTCGCTTTCAATATTCAGATCATACTCAATATCCGCGATTTCACCGGCTACGCCTTCCTGACTGTAGGACAGGAAGATAAAATGACTGTGTCCGATCGGCATAGGGATCGGGCCGACATATTCTGTGCTTTCGTCTGTCGGTATTGTTCCGTCGGTTGTATAGTATACGACACCGTACTTGATCCCTTCCGCTTCGATCATCTCCGGTTCATTGTATTCCCCGCTCTCGGGTGTTACCAGAGGCGGATCCGGTTTCCGAACATCTACGGTAAATACCCCGCTGCTGATCTCCGACTGGATTCCATAGTTATTTACAAACATCGCATTTACTTCATAGATTCCCAGCTCCATATGGATCGGCGAAGTATAAACCTCGCTTTCCGTCGTCGGATCGGAGCCATCAAGGGTATAATAGATCGTTCCGTTGGAAACGGAAGACAGCTTCACCCATAATACGCGGTCATAGGTTCCCGGTTCCTCGGAAAACTCCGGAGCTTCGGCCAGATAATCTGAAAACTGCGCAAGAACCGTCTGATCTTCGCAATTGGACAGGATATTTTCGATCTTTCCGTATTCCTTATTGTTTGCATAATATTCGATCAGCTGACGATAAGCCTGGACCGAATTGATATCCTTATCATAGATGATCTCCCAAAGCATCAGAAGCGCTTTTTCTTCTTCATCGATCTCAAAATAGTAATCTGCCAGGGTAAATTTCAGGGAACTGTCCGAATCATCGAGGAGCAGCGCCTTCTCCATATGGTCGATGGCTTCCACAAAGTTACCCTGCGCTGCTGCTTCTCTGGCAAGAGATGCCTGATAAACACTGGAATTGTCCTCATAAACATGCTGGCTGAGATAAAAGATCACCAGACCGATCCCACCGATGACGATCAGTCCCAATATAATATATAACCAGCGAAAACGACTTTCACGGATCGCAAGTGCGATCTGACGTACCACATCTTCATCGTCTTCAAAATCTTCCAGTTCATCGAGGAAATCACCGTCGTATTCTTCGTCAAAATCATCGGTATCATCGTAATAAGGATCATCGGCGTTTTCCTCGTCCAGAAAACCTTCATCAAGATCTTCTTCCGTATGCATTGCCTCCCGGAGCGTCTCCAAAGAAGGCAGCTCGTTGGTCGCCGATGCTGCGTTCTCCGCTTTTGACTCTTGTCCGGTAACATCCTCCTCATCATCTGAAAGCGATATCAGCTCCAGATCCTGCAGTGTCCCGTTGATCTCATTTTCGATTTCCGGCTCATATTCAGGGATCAGTTTTACTTCTTCGCCGCATTTACTGCAATACAGCAGATCATCAGCGATCTCTTCCCCGCAATTCGGACAGATCATATAGCCTCCAAAAACTTAGGACAGACCGGTGATACGGCCGTCATCATCTACATCAATGCGATATGCTGCCGGTGAAGCGGGCAGCCCCGGCATTGACAGGATACTGCCGGCCAGCGCTACTACAAATCCTGCCCCGGCAGATACATATACTTCACGGATATGGAACGTAAAATCCTTCGGGGCTCCAAGTGCTTTGGGATCATCCGAAAGCGAATACTGTGTCTTAGCAATGCAGACCGGTACATGATCAAAACCAAGCGTACTCAGACGCTTCAGCTCTTTGGCGGCTGCCGAAGAAAACTCTACATCCTTTGCTCCGTAGATCTCCGAAGCGATCTTTTCGATCTTTACTTCCAACGAAAGCTCATTTTCATAGATCGGAGCAAAATGCTTCTCCTGTTCCGTCAGGGATACTACCAGTTCGGCCAGCTTCGTTGCGCCTTCTCCACCCTTGGCAAACACTTCCGAAACGGCAAATGCCACGCCCTCTGCCGCACAGATCTCTTCCAGCGCATGGATCTCCGCTTCCGTATCTTCCGCAAAACGATTGATCGTCACTGCGACCGGCAGACCATATTTCTTTAAGTTCGCGATATGCTTTTTCAGGTTCACACTGCCTTTTTTGAGTGCTTCCACATTTTCCTGCTTCAGATCCGCAACCGCCACACCAGCATTATACTTTAATGCTCGTATGGTTGCAACCAGCACCACCGCATCCGGAGCGATGCCTGCCATACGGCATTTGATATCCAGAAACTTTTCCGCTCCCAGATCGGCGCCGAAACCTGCCTCGGTGATCACATAATCTCCGAGTTTCATTGCGGTACGTGTCGCCATGACGGAATTGCAGCCATGAGCGATATTGGCAAACGGGCCGCCATGAATGAGTACCGGCGTATGTTCCAGCGTCTGTACCAGATTGGGCTTCAGCGCATCTTTTAAGAGGGCTGCCATCGGTCCCACGGCCTGCAGATCACCTGCCGTTACCGGTTTTCCGTCCAGATCATAGGCCACGATGATCCTTGCGAGTCTGGCCTTCAGGTCCGCCATATCCTCAGCCAGGCAAAGGATCGCCATGATCTCACTGGCTACCGTGATCACAAAATGATCCTCCCGGACAAAGCCGTCACTCTTGGAGCCGAGACCTATCACGATATTTCGCAGCGCACGGTCGTTCATATCCAGACAGCGTTTCCAGACAATCTGTCTGGTATCGATACGCAGTACATTTCCCTGCTGGATATGATTGTCCAGCAATGCCGCCAAAAGATTGTTTGCCGATGTGATCGCGTGAAAATCACCGGTAAAATGCAGATTGATGTCTTCCATCGGTACAACCTGGGCATATCCGCCGCCGGCAGCACCTCCTTTTACTCCGAAGCAGGGCCCGAGAGACGGCTCCCGCAGAGCAAGCACCGCTTTTTTACCGATCTTCGCCATTGCCTGAGACAATCCCACACTGATCGTCGTCTTACCTTCCCCGGCCGGTGTCGGATTGATCGCGGTGACCAGGATCAGCTTACCGTCTTTTTCCTTTTTCAGCCGGCGCAGACATTCATTCGAGATCTTGGCTTTATATTTCCCGTAACATTCCAGATCCTCTTCGGACAGTCCGATCCCTTCTGCGATCTTTGTGATCGGATACAATTCCGCTTCCTGTGCGATCTCTATATCACTTTTCATAATCCTGCTCCTTTCCGTTCCGGTATCGTTCTCCGGTGCGTACGAACTCATTTTTTATGGCGTTCCCGCAAAAACAGCTCCAGCTGATTTGCATCCATCAGTACTTTTCTGGGTTTGGTACCTTCTTCCGGTCCCACCACGCCGTTGGCTTCCATCTGGTCGACGATGCGCGCAGCTCGATTATACCCTACTTTGAATACTCTCTGCAACATTCCGCTGGATGCTTTTTCCTTTTCCACTACAAAACGGCAGGCATCATCAAAATAGGAATCCAGATCATCTCCCGACCCTTCCGAGGCATCACCTGCAGCATCCTGCGTCTGCCCCTCCCCGGATAGATTTGAGATCTTGTTGAGGATCTCTTCATCGTAGATGTCGCCGCCCGAAGCATTGTTCTTCAGGAATTCGGTTACCCTCTGCACTTCTTCATCCGATACAAACGCTCCCTGTACACGAAGCGGTTTGGAATAGCCCTGCGGATAAAACAGCATATCACCATAACCCAGCAATCGTTCTGCGCCGACCGAATCAAGTATCGTTCTGGAATCCACACCGCTCGACACCTTAAGTGCCACACGGCTGGGCATATTTGCCTTGATCAGACCGGTGATGACATCCACGCTCGGTCTCTGTGTCGCGATGATCAGATGGATACCGGCAGCACGTGCCAGCTGTGCGATACGGCAGATCGATGCCTCCACATCCTTGGAAGCCACCATCATCAGGTCGGCCAGCTCGTCTACCACGATCACGATCTGCGGCATCTTTTCGGGCGGTCCGTCTACCGCAGGCACTTTGCCCTGCGCTACCAGATCATTATAGGCTTTGATCGCACGTACGTTATGCTCTGCAAATACTTTGTAACGCCGTTCCATTTCTGCAACGGCCCATGCCAGTGCAGCATTGGCCTTTCTCGGATCGGTCACGACCGGAAGCAGCAGATGCGGGATCCCGTTATAAACCGAGAATTCCACCACCTTCGGATCCACAAGGATCAGTTTGACTTCATCCGGATTGGCCTCATACAAAATGCTTAGGATAATCGAGTTGGTAAATACCGATTTTCCGGAACCGGTGGATCCTGCTACCAGCAGGTGCGGCATCTTTGCAATATCCGAGACGATCGTATGTCCGCTGATATCTTTTCCGACCACATAGGACAGTTTGGATTCCGCCTTCTTAAACTCCTGGGATTCGATCAATTCCCGTATGCTCACGGGCAGCCGTTCCTTATTCGGGATCTCGATACCGACCGCCGCTTTGCCCGGGATCGGTGCTTCGATACGGATATCCTGTGCTGCCAGATTCAGTTTCAGGTCATCGGCCAGATTCACGATCTTATTGACCTTGATGCCTTCCCCGAGCTGCAGTTCAAAACGTGTTACCGAAGGTCCCTGACTGATATCCGTAACCGTTGCGGATACTCCGAAGGTCTTGAGCGTCTGCTGCAATAACAGCGCGGTTTCTTTCAGATACTGGTCGCTGTCACCGCCACCCTTCTTCTTGTTTTCCAGAAGCAGATCGATAGGCGGTTTTTCATATTTTGCTTTTTTACGTACCGGCGGTTGCGGAGCAGGTGTCGTCTTTTCCGGTTCTTCAACCTTCAGTTCCGTCGTCGGCTCTTCCGCAGGTCCCTTATTCAGTGTACGCTCCGTCACAGGGTCGGGCATACCGGTGATATCGATCTGCGGTGTTGCCGGCATTTCTTCCGTAATCTTTACTTCTTCCTTTTCTATCGGCAGTTCATCCTGCAATACACGTATGGGTTGTACTTCTTCCCTTACGGATGCACTGTTTCCCGGTTCCCGTCGTATCGTGACAACCGCTACCTCATCCGCATCTTCCGCAATCTCCTCCGCCGGAGCATACGCTGTCGGTTCTTCCGGGATCGGATCATCATAAGGCTCTGTATAATCCGACTCCTCGTCATATTCCGGTTCCGCATACTCTTCATCCCTGCGGATACGGATCTCCTGAATTTCCTGATACTCCTCCGCCGGTTGCGGATTCTCTTCATAATCCACTTCGGGGATCATGGCAGCCGCATCCATCCGTACGACATTTCCTTCCGGAAGGAGTGTGATCTCATGCATATCATCCAGTTTGTGATGCATCGGTACCCCCGGTTCCAAAGCAACCGGATTGAGTTTTTTCCGTTTGGAATTGGCAGAACTGCGCAGGATCCGCTCATCCTCCGCTCGATCCTCCGCTTCACGTCGTCTTCTCTTTTCTTCCTCTTTGCGCCGCTGTTTTTCTTCCTGCTGGGCTTCGAGTTCGCGAGCCCGGCGTTCCTTTTTCTTCGCCTGCGCACGGCGTTCTTTCATGATCTGTCTTCGGTGCTCTTCCCGGCGTCGTTCCCGCTCCGCCTCTTTTCTGGCAGCCAGATCTGACACATCCTCATCTTCTTCGTCATCGTAATACTCTTCTTCATCCTCCGCATATTCGCGCTGATAGCGCATCTCCTGCGCATTTTCGGAGATCTCACGGATCAGATCCGCAAGGTTTCCGAGAAAACCTTTTCCGGCCAATACGATTATGGATACGATCGTAAGCAGGATCAGCACAAAGATGGAACCGCCTTTTCCGAAGATCCCGAAAAACAGTAACGCCGGCAGGCCAAACAGTATACCGCCGCCGCCCTGAATATCATAAAGGGTTTTCAACTTTTCACTCTGGATCAGATCAAATGCCGTTCCGGAAAGAAACGATAACAGCATTCCCAAAAAAAGTACGATGCAACATATGGCAGCTGTCTGTCTTTTTGGCAAAGGTCCCGTTTTTAAGAAAACAAGATAAAAGATCAAAAGCATCATGATCAAAGGAAGTCCGTAACCGAGCAACCCGAAAACGCCCAGCATAACCCCTTTGATCGCAGGGCCAAAGACTCCTTTGATCACATTGATCATGCAAAGAAAAACTACGAGCAGAATACAGAATAACACAAATAAAAACAGCTCCGGAAGAAAATTGGCTTCCGGCTGTTTTGCAGCTTTTCTTTTCGTTGTTGTGGTAGTTTTCTTTCGAGCCGCACCGGCAGCGCGGGAAGATGTACTTTTTCTGGTGGACGAGGACGCGGAACTGCTGCGTTTTCGTCCGGTACCGGCTGATGCCAAAACCAACTTCCTCCTTCAGTAACAAGCGTAAATGCTGATCCGCAACAGCATATAAGCAGATCAGTTTATATCAAAGAAATCCATACCGGTCATATCTACGATGTCAAAATGCATCTGCGAAGCCGGCGGCTGGATATCGAAATCCATCTCTTTCGGTATATGTTTTTTCGGCGTAGGCAGCGGATTCGGGATCATACCGGTATCGCCGGCTTTCAGTCCTTTTTCTTCTGCGATCTTTTTTTTCTGTACCGGTGCAGCCGGGATTGCTTTTTGCATCCCATTGACAGACGATACAGTCGTATCGTCCGCATGCAAAGCCGGTTTCAGCTTACTTTCTTCGGTATTCGGTTTCTTTTCCGTTTCCGCAGGAGTTTCTGCAGACAGCTCTGCCGCGGGTTTCAGAGATCGCATCGTCTCTTCTTTTGGAAGCGTTTTCTCCGCCTGCGGCAAATTACTCATATCCGAATTTGCCGCAACGATCGTAGGTGCCGGATCGATCTGTGCCGGTACCGGAACATTCATCGTCGCTATGGTGGGTTTTTCATTCTTTATATTTTTCCCGGGCACTTCCGGGACAGTCGGCACGATGGTTTTGACAGGTGCCTGTGGCTGCTGTGCTGTCTGCTGCTGCGCCAGTCGGTTCTGGGAATTCTGCGAATTCAGCGTATGCAGTGAGTTCGAAGGCATGCGCGGTGCCGGCGGTACATTACTCACACTTGTCGGTGCAAGCGGTTTTACCGGTGGCTGTTCTTCCTGCGCGGGACTCTGCGGTTTAACGACCGCTGTTTTATAGTCCATACGGCGTCCCCATTGTTTGGAAGCCATCGAAGTCGCCGGTTTATCCTCTGCCGGTTCGGTCTGTTTCGGAACCGGTGCTGTATCCGGCTTTTTTTCCTCGGTATTCTGGTTTGCCGCATTCGGATTCAGTGTCTTCCCGCTAGGCGGCTGCACGGCAGGCGCTACCGGATTTGCTTTGACTGTGGAAGTCAATGCTGTATTCTGCACTTCCTCTGCTTTTGTATCTGCTTCCTGCTCTGTTTGGATATCGTCCGGTGTTTCCTCTCTCTTTTCTTCCGAAACCTCCGCGGTTTTTTCCTCATCCGCCTTCTTCTGGTTGTTTTCTTCTTTCACCTTCGGATTGTTGAGAAACTCCAGGGACGCTTCCAGAGCTTTTAATTTTGCCGCTTCGCTTTCCGAATCTCTGTTTTCCGCAGTCGGCAGATAAACCTTCTTTTCTTCTTTTTTCTTAAATAAACCCATCCCCCAACTCCTTATAGTTGCTTCCCGATCATTTTATTTTTCGTCTTCTTTCAGGATTGTTTCGATATGATACAGCGGCCGGTGTTTCACCTCGTTATAAATTTTTCCGATATATTCCCCGATCACACCGATCGCCAGCAGCTGTATTCCTCCCAAAAACCAGACGGAAAGGATCAGCGATGTCCAGCCACGTTCCACATCTCCCGTAAGATATGATACAAATGCATAGACAGCCGCCCCCAGACAGATCAGCAATACAAACAGACCGATATGGAATACCAGACGGATCGGCTGTACCGAAAAAGAAGTAATCCCGTTTAATGCCAGTGCGAGCATCTTTTTCAGAGGATATTTTGACTCCCCGGCAAGCCGTTCTTTTCGTTCATAGACGACTTTTCCGGTTTTTAGCCCTAATAAAGGGATAAGCCCCCGCAGATACAGATTGGTTTCTTTATACTCTGCCAGTTCATTCAGCGCTTTTGCCGACATCAGCCGAAAATCCGCATGATTAAAAACGGTTTTGACTCCGAGAGCAGCCAGTAATTTATAGAAACCTTCTGCCGTAGTGCGCTTGAAAAAAGAATCTGACCTTCGGCTGCCGCGTACCCCATATACGATCTCACAGCCGTTATGATATTCCTCTACCATCTCACGGATCACGGAAGTATCATCCTGCAGATCCGCATCAATAGACACAGTCATATCTGCATCTTCTTTTGCTGTCATAAGGCCGGCGATCAGGGCAGACTGGTGTCCGCAGTTCTTTGCCAGTTTTACGGCCCGCACACGGGAATCCTTTTGATGCGCTTCTTCCAGCAGTTCCCAGGTCCGGTCACGGCTGCCGTCATTGACAAAGAGCAGATAACTGTCTGTACTGATCTTTTTTTGACCGGTCAGTTCATCCAGAACTTTGAGAAGCTCCGGAATACTGATCGGCAGCACTTCTTCCTCATTGTAACAAGGTACAACGATCGCAAGTCTGTCACTCATGCATCATTCATCCCAATTGGTATATACATTCTGCACATCATCGTCTTCATCCAGCAGATCCAGGATCCTGGTAAGACACTTGATGGCATCCTCATCCTTCAATTCTACATAATTCTGCGGAAGACGCGTCACTTCGGCACTGACAAACTTGATCCCTTCCGCTTCCAGAGCTTTCTGTACCGTCTCCAGATCATCCGGGGCCGTCAGGATCTCAAAGGAATCCTCTTCCTCGGAAAAATCTTCTGCACCGGCATCCAGTGCCTTTTCCATCATCGTATCGCCGTCCAGTTCGCACTCTTCACGATCAATAATGATCTGCCCCTTCGTATCGAACATAAAAGATACGCATCCCTGGGTACCGATGCTGCCGTTTCCCTTGGTAAATGCACTGCGGACATTTGCCGCGGTACGATTCTTATTATCCGTAAGTGCTTCCACGATGATCGCGGTTCCTCCCGGGCCATAGCCTTCGTACGTTACATGTTCATAGTTTACGCTGCCCAGATCGCCGGAAGCTTTCTTGATACCACGATCGATCGTATCATTAGGCATATTGGCTGCTTTGGCTTTCGCAATAACCGTAGCCAGGCGATAGTTATTCGCCGGATCCGGCCCGCCTTCCTTAACGGCTACCGCGATCTCACGCCCGAGGATGGTAAATACCTTTCCCTTCGCAGCATCATTTTTCTCTTTCTTATGCTTGATGTTAGCAAATTTTGAATGTCCGGACATACTTTTTCTCCTTACTGTTATTGTTTCCTTGACATAGCACGTGAAATTATACCATATCTTGTGTTTTAATTCAAGTTATGTTTACTAACCGAGATGGAACGGATCATTTTATCCTCCACATCTTCCACCTTAAAATGGTATCCGCCGATATCGGTCTCAAACTGATCCCCCTTCTCCGGAATATGCTCCATTCTTGAGATCAGATACCCGTTAATGGTCTCAAACTCCGTATCACCGAAGTCGATATGCAGCCGTTCACTCAGATCTTCCAGCTTTGTCAGCCCCTCGATCAGCCATGTTTCCCCGCCGTCGCTCTCCACGATACGGTCATTCTCGTCATCATATTCATCCCGGATATTTCCGACGATCTCCTCCAGGATATCTTCCATGGCGATCAGGCCGGAGGTTTGCCCGTATTCGTCCACAACGATCACAACCTGTGTATTGGTGGACTGCATCTGCTTAAACAGTGCATTCACCGTTTTGGTCTCCGGCACAAAAACCGCCTCCCGCAGAGAGGAGCGTATCTCTGCCAGAGTCGGATTCAGTTTCGGCGACTCATCCCGGATCCGCACCGCATCCTTCAGGTGCAGGATCCCGATGATATGATCCAGATCTTCATGATAAACCGGATATCTGGAATAATTGTTGTTCAGGATTTCCTTGACCGCATCTTTCAGCTTGGTCTCATCATCAAACGCCTCGATGTGTCCGCGGTTGGTCATAATATCCACGGCCTCTTTATCGGAAAGCTCAAAGATATTTGTGATCATCTCTGCCTCTTCCGGCTCGATCGTACCTTTTTCCTGTCCTTCATTTACAATGGCTATGATTTCCTGTTCGGCAGCATCTTCGCTTTGTTTTCGTTTTTTAAATATGCGGTTCAGTATACCGGTCCTGTTACTGCTGTCCTCTTCCATAAGTTTCCTTTCTGCACTCCTCTGTAAACCATCCGTTTATATCTGCCAAAATCCGATCGGATGCCGATCCCGTCCGCCGCCTGCTCCGCAGTCTCGAACAGTATCCGACTCCTTATTCCGCATTTTCATCGTTTCTGATATAGATACGCGGTACACGTTTTCCGATATCGCAGACCGCTTCGTAATTGATCCGCCCGGAAGACGCCGCAAAATCGTCCATCGTAATACATTCCGTCCCATCCCGTCCGACCAGGGTCACGGTATCTCCCACCACGATCTCGCCGAATTCTTTTTTGGCATCCGTCACATCGATCATCATCTGATCCATACATACGCGTCCGACGACCGGGAAGCGCTGTCCGCGGATCAGTACTTCACCTTTTCCGGATAAGCACCTCGGATAGCCGTCCGCATAACCGATCGAGACCGTAGCGATCCGGCTCTTTCTTTGTGCCGTAAAGGTTCCGCCATAGCTGATCGGAGTACCTGCTTCCACATCTTTGACAAAGATCACACTGCTCTTGATCTCCATTGCCGGCCGCAGATGGATCCGATGCGCATCCACCTCATCCGAAGGCAGCAATCCGTAGGTGATGATCCCGGAACGTACCAGATCCAGATGTGTTTTACGCATTTCCATAATGCCGGCGCTGTTGGCACAATGCTTCAGCGGGATATGTATCCCTTCAAATTCCAGCAACTGTGAAAAACGGTCAAAACGCGTAAACTGCTCTTCTGCACTGGTCTTATCCGCCTCATCGGCTCTGGCAAAGTGAGTAAACAGGCCTTCGATCTTTATGCCATCCAAAGCAGCAACTTCCTTTACGAAACGTGAACCCTCTTCATCCGGACGTATGCCGATCCGTCCCATTCCGGTATCCAGTTTTATGTGCACATACGCCGTCTTATGAAAACGCTGTGCGATCTCGGACAGGTATTTTGCGCTGTCCATGTCAAATAATGTGATCCGTATCCCATGTTCCACCGCAAGCGGCAGGGTGATCGGAAAACTGTAACCCAGGATCAGTACAGGTTTGCCGATACCCTGTTCGATGATCTCCAGTGCCTCATCGATCGTAGCCACCGCATAGCCCCACACGCTGTCCACGTTCGCCAGTTCCTGAGCGATACGCACGGCTCCGTGCCCGTAACCATCTGCCTTGATCACTGCCATGATCTTGGTCTTCTTCGGGATATATTCCCGGATCTGTCTTATATTGTACCGGATATTATCCAGATTTACACTTGCGTATACACGTTCCTGATGTAACATTTCCTTATCCTCTTTTTTCTGCTTTCCTTAAGTTCATCGCCTCCGGAAGCATTTTTAAGATCTCCGATGCCGTCACAGCGGCTGTCCCGATCTGTGCAGCAGCCATCTCACCCGCCATGGCATGCAGCGCATCTGCATATACCGCAGCCTGCAGCGGCTCTTTGATCACACAACTTACCGCTGCCAGTACGCCTGCCAGCACATCACCGCTTCCGGCCGTCGCCAGTGCATCGGATCCCAGATCATTATAATACACCTTTATACCGTCTGTCACCAGCGTTGTCGCAGATTTTGCGATCAGTATAACGCCGTATTCTTTGGCCAGGGCTCGTACGGTTTCCGGCTCCTGGCATCCGTTCTTCTCCGTTTCCGAAAAGAGTCTGGCAAACTCTCCCGGATGCGGAGTAAGAAACGTTACCGCTCCCTGTTCCTTCCGGTGTTTCAGAAAATCCGGCAGTTCCGTCAGTGCATTCAGTCCGTCCGCATCGATCACCATCGGCTTCTCGCAGTTGCGGATCGCATCGCATTTCAAAAACCGTAACGCTCTTTCTTTTCCCAGTCCGCTGCCGATCAGTATCGTATCAGCCCAGGCAAGTGCTTCGTGAAGTTTCGCCGACTCTGTTGTACCGATGCCTTCCTCTGAATCAACTGCCGCAAACATCGCTTCCGGCACGGTATGCAGCAGCAGATCCCGGTTTTGCGATACACCGATCACTTTGACCATTCCACACCCGGAGCGTAATGCAGCGCCTGCGTTTAAGATAGATGCTCCCGCCATATCCGCACATCCTGCAATACAAAGTACCTTTCCGAAGGTTCCCTTATGCCCCAGAGGATCGCGCTTTGGTTTCAGATCCGCAATCTCTGCCCATTCCATGCGATAGTCGTCGGCCATCCGGCGCTCAGGTCCGATCGGACAACAGATCACCCGCCCGCAATATCTTCTGCCTTCGTTCAGATACATTCCGCGTTTCAGAAATCCAAACGTAACTGTCACATCCGCACGCACTGCTTCCGGCAACGCCTTTCCACGATCCGTATGAAGACCGCTTGGCAGATCTACGGAAAGCACTCTGCACATTTCATTGCAGCTTCGGTATTGATTGATCTGTTTCACCGCATCCCGATAGCTTTCTTTCAATTCCCGGTTGAGTCCGATGCCGAAAAGCGCATCAATGATCAGATCCGGCCGTTGCTCCAGAGCCGTTTGCAGATCTGACATAAGCGGTATCCCCATGCGCTCGAGAATACCGGTATGGATCCTGTTATTTTCACTGGCATGCTCCGGATCTCCGAGCCGTACGACCAATACCCGTCTTCCTTCCTCAGTCAGCATACGTGCTGCTGCAAGCCCGTCTGCTCCGTTATTACCGCAGCCGCTTACGACCAGAACACAGGCAGCTTTTTCTGTTTTCAGGATCTCCGCCGCTGTCTCTTTGATATATCCTGCTGCACGTTCCATTAACAGCAAAGACGGGATACCCAATGTTTCCATCAGGTACCCCTCATATAAACGCATTTGTTCGGCTGTAACTAACTGTTTCATTATCCTTCCTTCTCTGCCCTAATTCTCAGAGATCTTTTACTGACCATTCGTCGATTCCGGAGTTTTGCCGTTTTCCGTTTCCGCCGGCGAGCCTGTTTTCTCAGCTTTTGCAGGTGTTTCCGTTTTTGCCGACCCTGCATTTGAAGCCGGTTTTACAACATGTTCCACCTCCGGATTATACTTCATATCAAAAATATCGATCACATCCGGTCCGAAGATATCATGCATATAGGCATACATCTGCTGGTTCTTAAGCTCACATTCCTGCTTGCGCACCACATTCTTTTTCAGTTCGATACGCATATCGGCAATCCAGGCGGAGATCTCATTGATCTTTCCGGTATTCTCTGCGATCACTTCATAGCAGATCTCCATCGTTTCCAGCATCAGTTCAACATTGACCTGATCGATCTGTCTCGGTAGCTCCAAAAGCTCGTCCTGATAGGCTTCCATCTGCGTATTCAGTGCATTGATCTGCGCAGAATACTCTTCCTGTTTCTGCTTTCCGCCTTCCTCGTCCATGGCATTTACGATCTCATCCCGCAGTTTGGCCTTCTCTTTATTGATTGCCTTCAGATCGGTATTGATCTTGCCCTGACGTTTCAACAGATTTTTCAGCTGTTCTTCCAGTTCCTGCATATGCGGGGTATGATCGATACCGGCCATCAGCTTGTACCATTTATTGTCCAGCGAGATGATCGGTATCTTTTTTCCCTTCAGAGCCGGCCGGAACACTTCGTCCGATCTTGCCATACTTTTCTCCGTCTGTATATCCTGCTGTTTATGCCTCTAAAGTCTTACGGATCTCTTTGATGAATTCCTGACTGTTGAGCACTTTTACATCCTTCAGGGAGGTGATCAGTGCCAGGTCCTTGGTCATCCGACCGGACTCTATGGTGTCCAGAGTTGCTTTTTCAAGGCGGTCCGCAAAGTTACACAGTTCCGGTGTACCATCCAGTTCGCCGCGCTTTCTTAACGCCCCGCTCCAAGCAAAGATCGTAGCTACGGAATTGGTTGATGTTTCTTCTCCGGCCAGATGCTTGTAATAATGACGCTGTACCGTTCCATGTGCTGCTTCGTATTCGTACACGCCGGAAGGTGACACCAAAACCGAAGTCATCATTGCCAGAGAACCGAATGCCGAGCTGACCATATCGCTCATCACATCACCGTCATAGTTCTTGCATGCCCAGATGAATCCGCCCTTTGCCTTCATCACACGTGCTACAGCATCATCGATCAGCGTATAGAAATAAGTGATCCCGGCTTCTTCAAATTTTGCCTTATATTCGTTATCAAAGATCTCCTGGAAAATATCTTTGAAGTTATGGTCATACTTTTTGGAGATCGTATCCTTAGTGGCAAACCACAGATCCTGCTTAACATCCAGCGCATAATTAAAACATGAACGTGCAAAGCTCTGAATGGACTTATCCGTATTATGGATGCCCTGCAGAATACCGGAGCCCTTGAAATCCTGGATCAGTTCTTTCTGAACGCTGCCATCTTCCCCTTCAAATACCAGATATCCTTTGCCGGCTCCCGGTACCTTGATCTCTACATTTTTGTATACATCACCGTAAGCGTGTCTTGCCAGAGTAATGGGCTTTTCCCAATTCCGCACACAGGGTTCAATCCCTTTTACCATGATCGGAGCACGAAACACGGTACCATCCAGAAGCGAACGGATCGTGCCGTTCGGACTCTTCCACATTTCTTTCAGATCATATTCTTTTACACGTGCAGCATTCGGAGTGATCGTTGCACATTTAACGGCAACTCCGTATTTTTTGGTAGCCTCTGCGGAATCGATGGTTACCTGATCATCCGTCTCGTTTCTGTGCTTTAAGCCCAGATCATAGTATTCGGTCTTCAGATCGATGAACGGAAGAAGCAGTTCCTCCTTGATCATCGCCCAGAGGATACGCGTCATTTCATCTCCATCCATCTCTACCAACGGTGTTTTCATTACAATCTTCTCAGCCACAACTTTATTCTCCTTTATCATTTTTTATACATTTTATCACTCAAATACGCCGTCCGCCACATGTTTTACACCGGCCGGCAGAGCCGGTTGATCCTCGTCTCCTTTATATCCGATCAATACTCCGTCCCCGACGATCAGGAAATCCGATGCATCGGCATTGTTTTCCCAGGCCTGATACCACGGCGTATAGTTGAAGGCATTCTTTCCGATCGCAGTCACCGTAGACGGGATACTCACTTCACTCAGACTGTCGCAATGGTAAAAAGCGCCTTCCCCGATATAGGTCAGTCCCCCCGGCAGATCCGCTCTGGTTATGCCGCTTCTTGCAAAAGCAAAATCCCCGATCATCTTTAGCGTATCCGGGAACGTATACTGCGTCAGGGTCAGATCCAGATAATGGGCATGATCAGAGATCAGTTTTCCTTCATCCGTATTCGGCTGCGTTTCGGCAGAAGGTGATGCGGAAACCGTTGGCGATGACTGTGAAGCATCAACCACGTTGAAGTTATCCACCATGATATAGGCACGATCCGATACCACCGGTGCATTACCGAGAACCACACCGTCATAAGTCACACGAAGGCCGTCATGCTGCTCTCCGTTTGCTTCCGATACGATTGCAGTATTCGCTCCCGTATCGATGCCATAAATACTTTCGTCCGTATAAGCAGCTGCTTCACCACCGTCCTGCGCCGCCTCATATGCAGCACGCCGTACATCTTCAAGATCTTCTTCGATCCGTATGGTATAAACCGGAGTCTCACTGGTCAGATACTCATGTTCTTCCGCAAATTCCGCCGCTTTGCCCGTCGTGCTGCATACCAAATGCAGATCTGCCGGGCATCCGTCAAACGCAGATTCATGGATCTCCCGTACACTTTCCGGTACGATTGCCTGCACCAGATTGCCGCAGCCGGAAAAAGCCTTCAAACCGATTCGGTTCGTCGGGATCTGCATCGTCACACTCATCAGTCCTTTACAGTTGGCAAACGCATATTCCGTAATCTCCGGGATGCCGGGAATGGTGACCACCTGCAGACCATCACACCCCCAAAAGGCATTCGGACAGATTTCCGTTACGGTTCCGGGTACCGTATAAGCTCCGGACGGACTTCCCGCACAATATTGATACAGTTTGGTCATACCGGCATTATACAGGGCATGTCCGTTTGCAATCAGATTCTGATTGGTACTGCTCACATAGACAGCAGACAGTGAATCACAGTCCCCGAATACACCGTTTCCCATCTCGCGGACACCGGATCCTATGCTTACGCTGCGCAGCGAAGAACAGCCCATAAAGGCAGCATCTTCCAATACTTCTACCGAATCCGGGATCGTAACGGAAGATAGCTTAGTACATCCTTCAAAAGCCCCGGTACCGATGTTCTCCACGGTAGAGGGAATTGCCACCTGCTCCAAAAACGGATTCTCACGAAACGCGTCATCATGGATTTCCTTCACCCCGTTAGGAATGACAACGGAAGTATCGGTCCCGTTATAAGTATACAGGATCCCGTTCACCGTATTAAAATCCGCTGCGGAAGATGCCTGCGCAAGATAGATCCCGCCGATCGCAAGTGTCAACCCTGCCGCAGCGGCAGGCAGCAGTAAAAGTTTTACTTTTTTCATTACGCAGCACCTCCTTTCGTTTGCATAAAAATCTTATGTCAACAGTTTTACTACTACTTCACAACCTTCTTCTTATCCTTCCAAAGGAACAGAACGCATGACAGCGACAGCATTCCGGCAGATAAAAACCACTTCGGCGCAATACCGTCACCGGTCTTTGGTGTGATATCCGATACACCCCGCACCATATTCTGCGTATCCACATAAATGGTATACGGCGAGAAATGGGTCGCGGTAAAACGCATACAAGGCACCCCGTCGATCGTGGTATATTGTACTCCCAGCGGTTCCACGGAGCCGCCTGCGATAGCCGCTGCTTTATTATTTCCGGCATACGGAACCAGCTGATCCGGGATCGGCAGGGTTATGGTCACCGCCAGATTGTTGGCATTCGTTACCAGTCTCGTACCGGTCGAATCATACAACGAGATATCAAACGCAACATACTTCAGGTCGGAGAAACGGTCACCGTAAGCATTACGCAGCGCCTGTTCCACCGCGGCTGTTGCTGCAGCAGAATCCGTTACCTTGACTACAAAATTATCGGTAGAACCGGCAACGGATGCGGTACCGAGATTCTTTTTGTTGTTATCAATGGTTTCGGAGGTAATGCGTACTTCCGTTCCGCTGTTGTCTGCGGCCGGCTGCGTCTTATTTGCATTATTTCCGGATGCACTGTTGTTATTGTTACTGTTATTACTGTTATTGTTATTATTATTGTTGTTACCGTTTCCGTTCGGCGTCGGTGTTGCTGTAGCATTTGCAGCATTTGCCGATGCTGTAGGTGTGGCATTTGCACTCTTGTAGGTTGCTGTTACCTTTACGTCATGCGTCGGCATAATAAAGGTCGTTGCAACCGCATATGCATTGCTGAAACCGATATCCGCATTAGAAGTCGTCCAGCGGTCAAACACTTTACCTTCCGTAGCTGCATAAGCTGTGATCGTCACCACTTCACCGGGTTTATGTCTTCCGGTTCCGGCGCCATTCTCTACCGTCACGAGATACCCTGCTTCATTAGACGAAGCGGAATTTCTTGATACCGTCGGTGTCGGTGTGGATGTCGGTGTCCCGGTTGCAGACGATTGGTGCTTATATTCCAAATACTCCCAGACCGCCACAGCAATCACGTTTTCGGATACAGCAGAACCGACATTATAACTCGTCGGATGGAAAGACCATTTATCAAAACTGTAACCCGAATTCGGATGTCTTCCGGAATCCTTCGGTTGGCCGGGATCATAGATCGGACCGCCATCCGGAACCGTATATTCCATAAAGATCGTATCATCATCGTTATAGAACGTCACGGAATGGAATCCGTCCGGTATCTTAGAGGAAGAATATGCAGCCACACCAATGATACCATCCTGTGTCACACGATCTGTGATCTTAAACGAGGACGGGCTGAATTTCCAGCCCAGGTACTGATTTCCGGGATTCAGTTTCGATTCCGGAATTTCCAGTGCAGGAAGATATCCGTTCTTTTCTACCGAAATTTCCTTATACAGCGTCATATCATCATAGTAAAACTTCACTGTATAAACATCTACGGAATACTTGGCTGTCGCAACAATATCCTGCTTTACCGCCATAGATTCATCAAAGGATTCCGGCTGGAAGGTCCATCCGACAAAAGCATACCCCGGATTGTTCTTGGAAGTGACCCCGGTCGGCGGCTGTATATACGATCCTTCGTATACGGTATCCTCGCGTATGATACTGCCATCATCATTCTTGAACGTTACCGTATACGATGGTGTATCAGCCTTCACATAAAAAGCGGTAAACTCACGGTCTTCCGTGACGTTTGTGATCAGATCGTTTCCTTCTACATCTTCATGGCCGATCCACACCCAGCGACTGAAAGAATATCCATCATGCTCCGGATAAAGCTTCGGTGTAGGATTTTCCGGCGGAAACTCACCGCGTCCGCTGGTCTCATTTTCATTCAGATAGATCTTGTATTCGTATACAACAGAATTATCATCGTTGCGGAAGACCATAGTATAAACGGTACCGATCTCTTCAAAATACAGATTATCGGTCGTAGAACGATTCGCCTTCTTCTCCGGTGTGGAATTTCGATAGCCACGCAGCGTCACGCGTGCTGCATCCGGATCAAATGCTTTATCGGAAATATCCATACTTCCGGTATTCGGGATCTGGATGGTCACATTCGATGCACTGTTATCAAAAGCTTCATTTTCGATGGAATCCACAGTTTCCGGAAGCTTTATGGTACTTGCCAGACGACAGTGATCAAATGCCCTTTCCGGGATCGTCCGGATCGTTGTTTTGTTCATATCAAAGCTCGGAACGTATTCACATCCGCAGAATGCTTCCTCGTTCAGTTCACTGACATCTTCTCCCAGTTCGATCGGGTTCTTTACCGTCGGCAGACAGCTCAGAACCTTCCTGCTACCGTTATCCAGGTTCTGATACAGGATTCCCGTCGAATTATCATAGGTATACTTTGAATTCGGATCCTCAATGGTAACGCCTCCGGGCTGCAGGGACGAACACCCCTGGAATACATTCTTACCGATGTTCTGGCAGTTGCCGTTCAAGATCACGCTCTGCAGGTTTTCGCAGCTGTCAAATGCATAATCCGGCAGTTTGGTCACGCCGGGCATCCGGATGGACTGGATCCAGTCGTTTCCCTTGACGTTATCAGGGTTCGTTACTTTCAATCCATTCACACGCCCGGAAACGGAAGGCATAAAGTTGTCCTTATTTTCTTCCATTTCACCGGAAAAGATACCGGCATGATATCCGCCGATATGATGCTCCTGTCCGCTTGGATAAGAAACATTGTCCACGCTGTATATTTTTTCTCTTGTGGTTCCTCCCGTGTTCAGAGCATCCGCAAAATATACCAGATTCATCTCATTATTCCGGTCATTGATAAAAGCTTTGGTATCAATGGAAGTGATCTGGCTTGGTAATACAAGATATATGGAAGCGTCACGGATCTTCTGCTCTTTATCAGTCAGACTGCTTCCGTCTCTGAGTTTTTGATTGATCTGTGCCAGTTCATTGTCATAAGAATCATTGATATGCGGATAATCGATCAGGGTCACCGCTTTGCTGCCGTTATCATACAGCATACACAGACCGCCCGAAAAATCGCCGGACGAATTTTCAAAATCCGAAACATAGCAGATCCGTGTATTATTATTATTAATATAATTTGTATCCATTGCGTAGGCATAAGGATAAAAGCCATCCGATACATTGCCATGGAAATAGAGTTTCTGTCCTCCGGTCATGAACGCATCCGATTTGATATTATTGATTGCGGATTCCATTCCCCAATAGACATGCTCGAGATTGTCGCTATTGCGAAATGCGCCTTCCCCGATGCTCTGAATGCCTTTTCCCATGGTTACGGTTTCCAGTGCCGCAGCGTTCGTGAAGGCAGCATCACCGATCTCCAGCAGGGAATCGTTAACCTTGAAATTTTTAATATGATTCAATAAGTTATTTTCAAAACAGTTTGCCCCGAGATTGGTAAGCTTATACGTACCGATCTGATCCGGCAGCATAAAAGGATCGTCCAGGCTGCGTCCCAGTTCCTTGTTCTCATCTCCCGGGAAATAGATACAGTTATACAGTGTCGCCTGTCCGCCCGCCGGACGGTCTGCGATGATGTCACAGATATATCTGCAATCGGTTCCTGCATTCACATCACCGGTTTCCTGCCCTACCTCATAATGTCTGGTCACGTTACCGCTGCTGTCTTTGACTTCATAGCAATACGGGATATATGCGCTAGTATCATTCGGAACCGCTGTCCATGTGCAATAGCGCGGTCGCGCGTAATGTGCTCCGGGTTCAATCGTCACTTCATTTGCGTCCATCGGTCCCCATACGCAAAAATCCGTATTGGCTACATCTCGGAAAGCTTTATAATCATAAGCAACAAATTTATTCGGTCCGAAATCAACTTTTTCCATTCCGGAGCAGCCCATAAAAGTATTGTACGGCAGCCACTGCCATTTGCTCTTGTCATCGGCCGGTGTATAACCGGTTCCAAAATCTTTAAAGGTAACATTTTTCAATCCGGTACGATTTGCAAGAACATAATCCCCCATAATGGATTCATAGTTTCCGTACTCATCATCCAAACGGTATTCAAAGGAATAATTCGATGCCTTTGACGCATCGGAAGGACTGACATATTCCATTGTCATGATCGGGAAGGTAAACTCTTCCAGTGTCTGATTGCCGGAAGGCAGAGCAAAAGCTGCTGTCCCCATAGCTACGGAAGCATCTGAGGGAAAGTTCACTCCGGAAAGCTTCAATGTATCATAAAAGGCGTATTCGCCGATCGTAACATTAAGACCATCGTTCTTGGAAAAATCAACTGTCGACAGACTCGTACAATCTGCAAAAGAACCAAAAGCAAGCTGTGTCAGGGATGCAGGGAATTTTGCTCCCACATCGCCCCCGCCGCTGATCTCAGACTTTTCTCCGATCGCGCGTAACGCAGAACAGCCCTGAAATGCTTCCTTACCGACACCGGAAACATTCTTCGAAAGATATACGGTTTCCAGATCATCACACCCCTGAAAAACACGATTGCCGATCTCTTTGATACCACTCAGATCGATGATCTCGATATCACTGTTCTGGAACCCCTGATTCCCGAGATAGATGATCCTATCGTCAATGATCACCTCCGGACACGACAATCCCTTGAATGCATCATCCGCGATCGCATCGATCTTTTTCCAGGAATTTGAAGCAATACAAAAATCATTCGCATCTACCGGATCACTCCAGTTTCCTTCCACATGCTGATAAATATAAAGCTCCCGATCCGTATCCGGATACTGCTCGGAACCGCTTTTGTTCGTAGTGCCGTTTAGTACTTTACGTACCGCACAGCCGCTGTGATTGTTGATATCACTGAAAAAACGCGAAATACTCTCATCATCCTTTATCTGAGTAGTACCATCTTCTGTAGATTTAAGATAATTTTGCAGCAGTGTAAATTTATAGTCCTTATGATCGATCTCCGCACCGGAAGCATCCAGTCTATAGGAATCCACATATCCGTCATCTTTTGCCGGGAGCTCAAAATAACGGTTTTTCATATTTTCAACAAAATCCTCATAATCGGTAACATCCGGCCCGTCATATTTCTGAGCTATCACCTGCGTGACTTTTAAAGGCGAATTTACAGCTCCCTGATTGTAAGAACTGATGACACTGTGTGCACCGGCATCATAACTTTCAAACTGGGAATCCAGCATATATCCTGCGCCGCTTTCATAAATGCAAAAAGACCATTCTTTCCCGGAATGTACAGAAGCATCATAGGTCAGGAAATCCTTTCCGGACAGCTCCACATCATCATTCCGCGAATCCGCAGAAGCTCCGCTGTAATCCATGGAATTGGACGGTGCCCAGCTCGGATCCAATGCCTTAGCCACGCCGGATTTGTCCCCCGGAATAGCTGCGATGATCAGCGAGCTTACCAGGCAGACCCCCGCTATGCTTTTGCGAACGGTCTGTTTCATTTTGGAGGTCATTTTCTTCTTTTCGGAACCGGTCACAGTTTTTGCAGCTTTTGAGGAGGTTGACGCAGATGCCGTGCTTTTAGAAGACGCAGTTTTACCGCCAGCCGTGGCACTTGCCACCGATGCTGACGCAGTTTTTCCGGAAGCACCGGTGCTTCTCGAAGCCGCTGCCCTTTTATGTGCCTCCGCGATCCTTCTTTTCTGCTCTTCGGTCAGTCTTCTGTTATCTGCCATAGGATTCTTCCTCCCTCATCCCGCACGAAACTGGGATGCTTTTTACCTGATCTTTTTCGCTACGACTACAAACCGCCCGTTCTGCTCCTGATAATCACAGGTCGATAAAGTCAGCAGCTTATCACCGTATACTGCCGTTACTCCGGTATCATAAAACGATTCCCTTGCCATCTCACGCATATAGGAATTAAACTCTTCCTCGGATTGCGCGTCGATGAACTGGTAATACTTAAAGCGCACTTCATCCGCGTCGTAAACACGCGAACGGAAGGCATACATCACCTGGTATGTGCCTTCCTCATAGATCGTATCAAACTGGATATACGGGTGTTTCTCATAATAGCGCTCCGACTCATACTCGCCCAGCTTCGAAAACATCCTGCCGCTGGTCAGGTGATGCCCGTAAATGATGTAATTATCATTGCCACGGACAATGTCGCAGTTGCAATCCAAAAACAATGCTCCCGCTTTTTCTTCCTTCCGGTCAAAGTTGTGTGTAAGGTAATAGCTGTTATCTTCTGCCTGCATGACCGGATAATCAATTATTGTATCGTCAATTTTTACCCATCCGATTAGGTCTTTGTTCAAATTATAGAGAGTTTTATACTTATCCAGTATCTCATACGTCACTTCATTGCCGTTGCTGTCGGTCAATGTGGCAACATAGGCATCCTCCTCATGCATCCCCACCAGCTTATCCGAGCCGACCAGATGGGACAGATCCTGTCCGCGAGCATCCCCGCGTCCGGCCGTCAGATAATAGAGTGCATAATAGCCAAACCCTCCCACCGCCAAAAGAACAAAAGCGAAGATAACCAGTTTGCGCCGTTTCTCCGCTTTTTTCATCTCATGCAGGATCAGTTTGCGCATCTCCGGATCATAATCTTCCAGACGCTTGGGCTCCTTCGGTGTTTCCTCCGGAGCCTTCTGCTTTGAAACTTCGCTTCGTCTGCGATCTTTCGATCCCTCAGAGCTGCCCATATCTTAGCCCTTCACAACAATATTTACGATCTTGCCCGGTACATAGATCTCTTTTACGATCGTGCCGGAGAGCTTATCTCCCAATGCTTCCTTACCGGCAGCGATCGCGCTGTCCTTGTCTGCATTCTTATCGATCGTGATCGTGGCCTTAACCTTGCCGTTGATCTGTACGGCGATCTCCACTTCAGACTCGTGCATCTTGGAAGCATCCGCTACCGGCCACTTCGCATTGAATACGCTGTCAGTGTGGCCCAGCTCCTGCCAAAGTTCTTCCGCAATGTGCGGTGCAAACGGAGCCAGCAGGATCACGGCATCTTCCAGTGTCTGCTTATCCACGCCACCGTTCTTAGTCAGATCCACCAGTTTGTTGTTATACTCCATAAAGCCGGAGATCACGGTATTTAAGCTGAATGCATTCAGGCGGTGATCGATATCATAGATCATCTTGTTGCGGATACGCTCCAGTTCCGGTGTCACCGCTACATTCTTATCCTTATTCTCCTGTACCATGGTCCAGAAACGTGCCAGGAAACGGTATACGCCGTCGATACCTCTCGGATCCCACTCGCTGTCCAGTTCAGGCGGACCTACAAAGAGCTCGTACATACGCAGGGAATCGCAGCCGTAATCCATCACCAGTTCATCCGGAGAAACCACATTGCCCTGAGACTTGCTCATCTTAACCGGCTTATCGCCCCACTTCTCGGTATCCGCCGCCTTCTTCAGGATCATACCCTGATTAAACAGGCGGGTGAACGGCTCATCAAAGTCTACCACACCGATATCCTTCAGGAACTTGGTGTAGAAACGGGAATACAGCAGATGCAGTACGGCATGCTCCACACCGCCGACATACATATCGACCGGCAGATACTTATCTGCTTTTTCCCGGCTGACCAGTTCGTTATCATTATGATTATCCACATAACGCAGGAAGTACCAGGAAGAACCTGCCCACTGCGGCATGGTATTGGTCTCTCTCTTGGCCGGCTTGCCGCACTTCGGACAAGTCGTATTTACCCAGCTGTCGATGGCCGCCAGCGGAGATTCACCGGTGCCAGTCGGTTCGTACTTCTCAACATCCGGCAAAAGCAGCGGCAGCTCCTCTTCCGGAACCGGCACGCAGCCGCAGTCCGGGCAGTGCACGATAGGGATCGGCTCGCCCCAGTAACGCTGACGGGAGAATACCCAGTCACGCAGCTTATAGTTCGTGGTCTTCTTACCGAAGCCCATCTTCTCGATCATCATCGGCGCTTCCTTCTTAAGCACCGCCGATTCCATACCGTTCCAGTCACCGGAATTGATCATGGTGCCGCTGGCCTCGGTATAAGCTTCCTCCATATTCTCGATCTCTTTGCCGTCTTTTGCGATGACCTGGAGGATCGGCAGATCAAACTTCTTCGCAAAAGCGAAGTCACGGTCATCGTGCGCGGGAACACACATGATCGCGCCGGTACCGTAATCCGCCAGTACATAGTCCGACAGCCAGATGGGTACCTTTGCCCCGTTCAGCGGATTGATCGCATAGGATCCGGTAAATACGCCGGTCTTTTCCTTGTCCTGCATACGATCTACATTGGATCTCGTCGATGCCTTATAGATATAATCGTCTACCGCCGCTTTGTTCTCTGCCGTAGCCAGACCGGCTGCCAGCTTGTGCTCCGGAGCCAGTACCATAAAGGTCGCACCATACAGGGTATCCGGGCGTGTGGTGTAAACGGTGATCGTATCGTCTCTGCCGTCGATCTTGAAGTTTACTTCCGCACCATAGGAACGGCCGATCCACTCAGTCTGCATCTTCTTTACTTTTTCCGGCCATTCCAGCTTGTCCAGATCGTCCAGCAGACGATCCGCATAAGCCGTGATCTTTAGCATCCACTGCTTTAAGTTTTTCTTGGTCACTTCGGTATGGCAGCGCTCGCACTTGCCGTCTACCACTTCCTCATTTGCCAGACCGGTCTTGCAGGAAGGGCACCAGTTGATCGGCATCTCCTTCTCATATGCCAGACCTTTCTTGAACATCTGGACAAAGATCCACTGCGTCCACTTATAAAACTTCGGATCCGTGGTATTTACCTCGCGATCCCAGTCATAGACCGCGGCGATCTGCCCCAGCTGGCGCTTGATATTTGCTACGTTCTGTGCCGTGGATACCGACGGGTGCACACCGTTCTTGATCGCATAGTTTTCTGCCGGCAGGCCGAATGCATCCCAGCCCATGGGATGGATCAGATAATAGCCGTTCAGCATTTTATAGCGGCTCCATACATCCGAAATCACGTAGCCTCTCCAGTGTCCGACGTGCAGGCCGGATCCGGACGGATACGGGAACATATCCAGACAGTAATACTTCGGTTTCTTACCGTCATCCACGTTCACCGGATGCTCATTCCAGTATTTTGTCCACTTTTCTTCGATCTCACGATGATTATACGGTACTGCCATTTTGTTTCTCTTTTACCTCGCTTGTATATTATTTTACATTACATCATTTATTCTGGTTCAGACGCTGCTGGCGCGCTCTCTTCTCTTCTTCGATCCGTTTTTCTTCCGGGGTCTGATAGCGCTCACGCAGATAATTGGCATCTTCGGAAGTGGTGCCTTCCTTGCATACATTGGTTCCGTCACAGAATTCCACAACCCAGTAATGCACACCGTTTCTCTCGGAATGTCCGACACCCATCAGAGTCCAGTCGGAATACAGTACGACATTGCACAGATCCTGTCCCGGCTTGCTCCACTCTTCAATAACTTCTGCCACCGAGCCGGTATAGCTCTTGTAACGCAGCTCGCGGAAATAATGCCGGGGTACATTATAATCCTCCAGAACACTGTCGCCGTTACGTCCGTCCGGGCGGATACGGTTATATCTCCGCAGCATCTCATCCGCTCTTACCTGAGATGCTTCGAGGATCGGCATAGTATTCTCCAGCGCCTTTTTGCCGTTCGCCAGACGATACTTGTTGATTGCCGCATGCAGATCCCAGCGCAGCTGGTCATCCATATTCTTGCCTGCCGGTGTATTGCTGTTCGAAGCCGGTGCGCTTGTCTGCGGCTTCGGAGCCTGTGCCACAGCACTGCGCCCTTCCGCCTTGCCGCCGTTCATATAGTGCATATAGTACTGTTTCAGATCATCTCCAAAGGCTGCCTGCAGATCCGCATAGTTTGCCTTGTATGCCTGTACATCAAACTCGGCATTTCCCTGGCGTCCTTCCGCCATACCGCAGTTTAGAAAATGTGCAAACAAAGCATCTTCATCGTTGCCACACGCTGCCGCAACATCCGGATACCTGGTCGCATAATATGCCGCATCAAAGATCACTGCATACTCTGCCGGCACTTCAGCCGATACGCAAAGCGGCTGCAGATTCGTAAAGATCGCACCTGTCAGCACAGCCGTCGCCAGCACCCTTCCGATCCCGTTTCTCAAGCCTTTTTTGACCATGATTCTATATTCCTCCTTAAATAAGAAATATTATTATTGTAAACCATTCTATTATACAGATGCTGTCCGTTCATTGTCAACCCTAATCAGCATAGCCCGCAGGTATACACAGGATCTCATTCTCTTGCGGAATGCTGCGGAAAACATCTGCGATCTCTTCCGAAGCGACCTCCTCTAACCGGTCCCTGGCGATGCAGAAATACGCGTATTCCGGATATGCCTTATGCAGATCCGTCATCGACCAGCCTGCTTCCGTCTCATAGCTGTCGTAGCAGGAATCGGTCTTCGGAAAGAATACCACATCCGGGCGGAAATACAGCATCAGATACTCCGGATCCTCCTGCGCATACAGATACAGCGCATTTGCCGGAACATGTTCAAACTTCTTCAGCCACTCTGCTTTTTCTTCCTCATATTTGCTCGTCCGGTATACGCTCAGGTGCTGCACAGCGAGATTTCCGGTCGAAAAGAGCATAAATACCGCTGCTATGGACGGAATATACCTAAGGACATCCGCCCCGGAGATTTTTTTCCATGTGTCATCTCCG
The DNA here is from genome assembly GCA_017634975.1 of Lachnospiraceae bacterium. GTDB lineage: Bacteria > Bacillota > Clostridia > Lachnospirales > Lachnospiraceae > NK4A136. The sequence continues at coordinate 57,272 of JAGBMJ010000103.1, forward strand.
ATCAGCAGGATCAGTCCCGTAAAAAAGCATCCCGCAACCGGTGCAAAGAACCGGTAATAAAAAATGTCCATGGTCGAAAAGAAACGGATCACGATAAACATTGCATCATACAGTACAGCAAAAGATAGAAATACAAGTGCTTCGATACGTTTCTTTCGGACTGCGGCAATGACCGCCGCCACCGTGATCACGAGCAGACATACCGTCCCGACCGCACCGCCCAGGTACTGAAACGGTATGGTATCGGAGAGGAAGAACAGATTCTTAAACTCGGTGCCGAGTGCCCGTACCAGCTGTTTGAACAGTACGGCATAACTTTCGTTAAACTCTTCTCTGGCGATGCCGGTCCCGTAACCGCACATTTTCCTATTGTACTCCAGATACAGCAATATACTGATACCGGAGATCATACAAGTTGCAAAGGAGAACATGGCACTCTTTTTGGCTTCTTTTTCTTTGCGAAATACGAGCCGGCAGACGCGCAGCGCAAAGATCAGTCCGGCAAACACCACACAGACCGCGCCGAAATAACGTACCGTAAACGCCATAAACGAAGTCACAAACATAAACACATACGGAACCGGCCGGTCCGGCTTGCGGATACTGTCACAGGCACAGACGCAGAAGCAAAAGAGCAGTACAGAAAAAACCGATTCGCTCCATGTATACAAAAAGAGCTGAAAAACACCGGGATTAAAAAAGAACAGCGAGCAGAGCGCCACACGTTCCTTCCAGCGGATTGCCGCGATCGCGATCACCAGAGCAACGGCGAGGATGCTCAATACTTTGGACGCCAGATACAGATCCCCGATCTGAAAAACGACCGAGACCAGTGCGATCAGTGCGGGATACCCTACCGGCCATGCCGCAAAATGCTTCATACTTCCCGCCGCTCCGTCTACATTAAATCCGTAACCGGAACGCAGCGCCGAAGCTTCCCGCAGATAGTTTGCCGAATCATGGGAAATATAGAAATCCTGAAAATACGCCTCATGCATAAGGATTGCGGCATACAGGATCACAAAAACCACTGCATATACGATGTATCCGTACCTGGTCAAAAATCGTATCAGCTTCTCTTTCATAGGGCCCCGCTCAGTCTTCCTTTCCCGGCAGGATCGAACCTTTGATCAGGTATCTCGGCCGGCGCTTGGTCTCCGTGTAGATCTTGCCGATATAGGCACCGAGTACCCCCATAGAGATCATCAGAAGTCCGCCGACCATCCAGATGGAGATCACTGTCGTCGTATAGCCCGGCTGATTGGCGCCGAGGAAATAGGTGATCACGCTGTGCAGGATCATCCCGAGAGAAAATAGAAACATCAAAACGCCGACGGTTCCTATCAGCTTCAGCGGCCGGTCGCTGAAGGAAGTAATGCCATCCAGTGCCAGGGTCAGCATCTTGGAAAACGTATACTTCGACTGCCCTTTCTGCCGCTCTTTCACATCAAAATAGACGGTATCCGACGGATATCCCATATATGGGATCAGCCCGCGCAAAAACAGATTGGATTCCCCGTATTCCGATAACGATCGTACGGCATCAGCCGACATCAGCCGGTAATCGGCGGAATTGGATTTGATATCCGCCCCAAGCAGATGCATCAGGCCATAAAACCCGCCTGCCGTCATCTTTTTGAAAAAGCCGTCTGCGCTCCGGTCATTACGCACGCCATACACCACTTCATACCCTTTTTGGTAGGATTCCAAAAAAGCATCCATCGCTTCGACATCCTGCTGCAGATCGGCATCAATCGTAATGACCGCATCACAAAATTCCGCGGCCGTCTGCATTCCGGCCAGCAGAGCATACTGATGCCCGACATTCTTCAGCAGATCGACCATATAAAAATGCGGATTCTTATGACAGATCTCATGTAGATAAGCAGCAGTACCGTCTTTGGAGCCGTCGTTCGAAAACAGCACAAAACTTTTTTCTGAAACACTCCCTTTTTCGATCAGACTGCTTAATTTATGTTCCAGCGCTTCCGCAGAATCCGGAAGTGCCTCTTCTTCGTTATAACAGGGAACCACGATCCCCAATATCGGTTTTTCTTTTACGCTCATAAAATGCATTCTATCAAATCTGCGGTAAAATAACAACTTGTTTCGTTTATTCGTGCATCAGCTGCTTATCGGACCGGTACAGCACATAGCTCTGCGTCTCATAGACCGGCTCCATCTGTGCTCCGCGCTCCCGGGCAATCTTAAGCGCTTCTGTATCCTCTTTTTTCAGAAGAAACAGCGCTTTTTCGTTATCCTCTTCACGGTAGATCCCGAGAGGATTGACATATCCCAATACTTCATAGGGTTCAAAATACCAGCCTCCGGGGATAAATCCTCCGTCCGCCGTCATCGCCACCGCCAGCACATAGGACCAGTCGCCGTACAGATAGGAATACCCGTTCTCCGTTACATATGCGGCAATCTCTTTTTCTTCCGTCTGTTTCGGATGCATTGCTTCCCGCACACTCGGAAAATACGAGCCCAGATAATTTCCGGTCAGGAACAGCGCCATAGCAGCTCCTGTCAGTGTTCTTTTTTCAGCCTTTTCCCATACATAATACAGGGATACAGCCCCCAGCGGATACCAGGTAAAATAATAGATCGGTCGCACCACGATATTCAGAAAACATCCGGGAAGCAGTACGCCAAGCACTCCGATCCAGAACAGTACCACCACGTAAAGATAGCCATCCTTTTCCTTTGTCCGGATCAGTCGGATCGTGGTATAGAGCACTGCAGCCGCAAGAAGGACCGCCAGCAAGCCGAGCATGATCCGGACCGCTCCCTGCTTTGTTACGGCCGCAGGATACAGCCCCATCGTCCCAAAAAGCGATACAAAAGAAGTTCTGATCCCTTCTACCGTATCTTTGGCATCTCTGGAAGACGTGTTTCCGTATACATTATGGTGCGCCGGCTTCAGGATCAGTTTGATAAAGAGAAATCCCGCTGCGTTGGAGATCGCATATCCCAAACATTTGCAGCCCCGCATGATCTCCTTTCTGACAAGTTTCTTATTCTCCCTAAAAACGATCAGCTGCCGCAGGGCTTCTACACAGCCTAGCGGCATGATCATCACTGCCGTCTGCCGCAGGCTCTGCATGCCGGTCGCAAAACAGAGCGCCAGCGCCAGCACATACAGCACCGGAGAATACGTCTGCTCCCGGTTATCTCTCACATAGCAGCCGTATACCAGAAACAGCGTCAGCAGATAGCTCGCATAATAAGCGGTACACAAAAAGAAGAGCTGCCCCTGCTGGGTATGTACGATATCGTAACCGATCATTCCGCCAAGCAGCAAAAGAAGCGACAACAGCATAGCGCCGACGCTCCTATCCCTGCGCATGGACTGCAGCATCCACAACCATGCCGCTCCGATCAGAAAGGTCAACAGGGTAACCGCCAATGCCATGGAGAAACACAGTTTACCGGTCAGCCCATAAAAAAATGCCGTCCATACTGGAGATGCGATCACAAAATACTGGTTTCCGAATACCCAGCCTTCGGGGAAGAGTTTTTTCTGCTCCCACATAAGTCTTGCCGGATAAAGGTCTACAAACATATCCGAATCGCAAAACTCCGGAAAAAGACGGAAATTAATGATCAGAAAGGATAACAAAAACAGGATGCAGCCAAAGGCTGCACCTGTCATAGTAATGTATTGGTTTTTGCTTAACTTTTGCTTCATTCTTCCTTATTGTTCTCAGCAACCGCCTCCGCTCTGGCCGCCACTTCCTTTTCCTGCACATCGGAAGGTGTCTGCTCATAGCGTACAAATTCATAGGAGTAATCCCCGCGGCCACCGGTCATAGAACGCAGATCCGTACAATATCCGTACAGAGAAGACATCGGGATCTCAGCTTCTACCGTCTGCTTTCCGCCGCCTACCGGATTCATACCCAGCACACGCCCGCGGCGCTTGTTCAGATCGCCCATAACGTCACCGGTATACTTATCCGGCACGGTCACCTTCAAGGATGCGATCGGCTCTAACAATACCGGTCCGGCTTCCATAAAGCCCTTCTTAAACGCCTGGATCGTTGCCATCTTAAATGCCATTTCCGAAGAGTCTACCGGATGATAGGAACCATCGTAAAGGATACCCTTGACACCGACAACCGGATATGCTGCCAGAGGTCCGCGCAATACGGATTCCTGCATACCCTTTTCCACTGCCGGGAAGTAGTTCTTCGGTACGGCACCGCCGACCACTTCCTGCTCAAATTCGTATGCCTTCTCCAGATCACCGCTCGGCTCGAAACGCATCTTGACGTGTCCGTACTGTCCGTGACCGCCGGACTGTTTCTTATACTTGTATTCCACATCCGATTTCTTACGGATGGTCTCCTTGTAAGCGATCTTCGGCTTCACCAGTTCGATCTCTACCTTGTATTCGTCTTTCAGACGGGATGCAATAACATCCAGATGCTGCTCGCCCATGCCATAAAGCAGTGTCTGACGGTTCTCACCATCGTTGACTACCTTCAGGGTCAGGTCTTCGTGAGACATCTTCTGCAAAGACTGTGCCAGTTTGTCAATGTCCGCTTTGTTCTTCGGCTTATAACGCATATAGGTATACGGTACCGGCAGTTCCGTCTTACCGTATTCAATGATGTTGGCCTTGGTAGACAGGGTATTTCCGGTACGGGCTGCGGTCAGTTTTGCGATCGCGCCGATGTCCCCGGCATGCAGTTCCTTGATCTCGCTCGCCTTGCCACCTGTCATAATATACAACTTGCTGACCTTTTCTTCAATATCTTTATCTTTGTTATAGATCATATCATCCGCTTTCAGCACACCGCTCATCACTTTGATCAGCGAATATTTGCCGATGAACGGATCCACGATAGTCTTCCAGATATACGCACTCTTCGCTTTGGAGAAGTCGTAATCCGCCTGGAAGATCTCGTTATTCTTCAGCGAAATACCGGCCACTTTCTTATTCAGCGGAGACGGCATCAGCTTCACGATATCATCCATCAATGCATACGTACCCTGGCAGAGAATATTGGACCCCATCGAGATCGGGAAGATATCACAGGTATTCACGCTGATACGCAGTGCTGCACGGATCTCGTCTTCAGAAAAAGTCTCACCGGAGAAATAGCGGTCCATCATATCTTCGCTGGTCTCCGCAACAGCTTCCATCAGGGAATCCTTATACATATCCAGATACTCTTTACTGTAATCCGGCATTTCCATGTCCACGACTTCCTTGCCCTGCCACTTCTGTGCCTTCTGGCTGATGATATTGATATATCCGACAAACTTTTCATTCTCACGGATCGGGAAATGCAGCGGTGCGATCTTCTTGCCGTATTTCTCAGTCAGGGAATCCACGACATTTTTAAAAGATGCATTATCCACATCCATATCCGTTACATAAAACATTCTCGGCAGTTTATATTTTTCGCACAGATCCCATGCGCGCTCGGTTCCGACTTCCACGCCGGCCTTACCGGAAACCACGATGATCGCCGCATCGGCAGCAGACGCCGCTTCTTCCGCTTCCCCCACAAAATCAAACATACCCGGAGTATCCAGAATATTGATCTTTGCACCTTCCCACTCCATCGGGATCACGGATGTCGAAATGGAGATCAGACGCTTCTGCTCTTCTTTTCCGTAATCGGAAATCGTATTCTTATCTTCTGCTTTGCCCATACGGGAAGTAATACCGGCCAGATATGCCATCGATTCTGCCAGTGCCGTCTTTCCCGCACCACTGTGCCCCAAGAGTACCACATTTCTGATCTTGTCTGTTGTGTAGACGTTCATACTGTAACCTCCGATTTTTTATATTATGTATATTCTTCCAAGGATGACATTGTGCATTTTTCACAAATCATCATAATGAAAGAACCACATTTATCTGTATTTTAACAAAAAACTTTCTTCATGACAAGCATTATTTCAACCACAGGGACGGTTCTCCGGCCCATTTTCGGCCACAGGGGACGGTTCTCTGGCCCATTTCCGCTACACTGCCAAATTCCGGTTTGTCGAGCCGGCGAGCCACGGGGACGGTTCTTGTGGCTAAAGATCTTCGATCTTGTTGCCACAAGAACCGTCCCCATGGCTCACCGATAAACGTGAATTTACAGATTACGCCTTGCGAAAAGAATACCGCCATGATAAGATTGCACTTATGAAAACATATGACTTTAAAACATACTTATTCTTGGGCTTCGGCCTGATCGGCGGTTCGATCGCCAAGGGGATCCGTGCAACACAGCCGGATGCCCGCATCATCGCTTATACGAGACATAAAGAAAAACTGCAGCCGGCGGTTGCGGACGGTACTCTGAATACGATTGCGGATACGCTCACCTCGGAACTGTCAAGCGCAGACGTGATCCTTCTTTGCGCGCCTACCGGTACCAATCTGGAAAACCTGCGTACCATCGCTCCTTTGGTCGGGAAGGATACCCTGATCACCGATGTCGGCTCTGTAAAACATGATATTCAGGAATGTGCTGAAGCTCTTGGTTTATCCGCGCAGTTTCTCGGGGGCCATCCTATGACCGGTCGTGAAACCACCGGCTACGAAAGCGCCGATGCCATGATCCTGGAAAATGCCTATTATATCTTAACGCCGTCCAAAGAAACCCGGCCGGAGTTTACCGAACAGTTTACCTCTCTGGTGCATGAGCTTCACGCCCTTCCTCTGGTTTCTGATCCGGTCTATCATGATTATGCGACTGCGGCCATCAGCCATGTTCCGCACCTGATCGCAGCAGCTCTGGTCGATCTGGTCAAAACGGAGGATAACGACGCCCAGTTTATGAAGACCATTGCCGCCGGCGGTTTTAAAGACATCACCCGTATTGCATCGTCCGATCCTTCTATGTGGGAAAACATCTGCCGCAGCAATACCGATAATATCAGCCTATTGCTCCAGCGTTATATTGATAAACTGACCGACATCCAGAGGACGTTGAAGAACAGCGCTTTTTCCGATATCAATGAACTTTTCAAAGACTCCGGCGCGTATCGCAATTCAATGAGTGACCGCCGTACCGGAGCAATCGAAAAAGAATACCGCCTCTTCGTCGATATTCCTGATGAAGCCGGCGAGATCGCAATGGTCGCCACCTTACTTGCAACCAAAGCCATCAACATCAAAAACATCGGCATCGTTCATAACCGGGAACAGGCTGAAGGTGCCCTTTGCATTCTCTTCGATACGGAAGAAGATATGAAAGCTGCGATCCCCGTACTGAAAAAACACGACTACCGGGTGATCCTGTAAATTTCCCCGACTGCAGTCATAGACAAAAGTCACAGATACGGCAACAAAAAAACAGGGCACACCCTGTTTTTTTATTGTCTTATCCGATTTCCGGTGACAGCGTCACCGCCGCTCCCGCCGCATTCGGTCCCGTATGACACGAAATACTTAACGACAGCGGATCATAATGTATGTCATATCCGGGAAATTCACGGGAGACCCATTGCTGCCACGCATTGGCATCTGCAGCCTCCAAAAAGGAACCGGCACAGTAAATGCGCAGATCTTCCGGCTTATACTCCGAATAGGACGTAGCGATCTCTTTTTTCAGAGCATCGATCACACCCTGTCGCGATTTTTCAATTCCCCGTACTTTTTGATAGGTATCAAACTTTTCGCCGCGTGTTACCAAAACCGGTTTGATCCCGAGCAGGTTACCGAGAGCTGCAGCTGCAGGAGTGACACGTCCGGTACGTTTAAAATACTCCAGCGTCTCAACCGTCAGAAAGACACAGGATTTATAGGCATCCTCTTCGAGTTTCTTCTTGATCTCATCGGCGCTTTTCCCTTCCCCGGCCAGTCTGCAGGCCTGCACGACCGACTGGCGCATAGTAACGGAGATCCGGTGATTATCCGCAACAAAAACCCTGCCTTCATACTCTTCCGCAAGCATTGCCGCGGTCTGGTAAGATCCGGACAATCCGCTGGACATAGGGATATAGATCAGCTGATCTGCTGTATCCAAAACCAGCTCCCATACATCCATGATCGATGCCGGAGAAGGCTGTGAAGAAGTCACATTCCGATTTCCCATCAATGCTTCAAAAAACTCTTTTTGCGTGATATCCTCATTTTCAAAGTAGGTATGATCGTCAATGATGACCGGCATCGGGATCACATGGATGCCCATTTTTCTGGCCTCATCGCCGAAAATACCACTGTTGGAATCCGTAACTACAGCTGTTTTCATAGAAAATCTGTTTTCCTTTCATCACGGGAAATGATAGTATTTATAGTATAGCAAGCGACAAAACTCATTTCGTTTTGTCGCTTGCTCCGCGCCGACCGCAGGCCGCTTGCGGCCAAATACCATATGCGGTCGTGCGCATCCGCCGGAGGCATAGTAAACGCAATTTTTAATTGCGTTTACTATATCATATTTACATAACTCCCGCAAGTATATCAGATCAGCAGCATTGCATCCCCGAAACTGAAGAAACGATACCGCTCCTTTACTGCTTCCGCATACGCTGCCAGCACCTGTTCACGCCCCGCAAACGCCGATACCAGCATCAGCAGCGTTGATTCCGGCAGATGGAAGTTCGTCACCAGACCGTCCACTGCTTTAAACTCATATCCCGGATAGATAAAGATATCCGTTTCTTTTTCTCCGGTATGCACGATCCCCTTCGCATCCGCAAAGCTTTCCAATGTACGTACGGAAGTGGTTCCTACGCATATGATCCGTCCGCCCTGCGCTCTGGTCTCATTGATCGTACGCGCTGTCTCCTCATCGATCCGGCAGCTTTCCGTATGCATATGGTGATCCAATATATTTTCTTCTTTGACCGGACGAAACGTTCCCAGTCCTACGTGCAGTGTCACAAACGCACTCCGTACACCCTGTTCCTTCAGGGAAGCCATCAGTTCCTTTGTAAAATGAAGCCCTGCCGTAGGTGCCGCTGCAGATCCTTCATGCTTTGCATACACGGTCTGATATCGTTCGCGGTTTTCTCTGGGCAGTTTATGCGTGATGTACGGCGGCAGCGGCATCTCACCGAGTGCATCCAGCACTTCTTCCCAGATGCCCTGATAATGGAACTGCACCAGACGGTTTCCGTCCGGCAGTACCTCTTTGATCACCGCACGCAGAGGTGCCTGATCTGCCTCATCCGCACTGACGCCAAAAACCACCTCTGCACCGGTGCGCAGCTTTTTGCCCGGTTTTACCAGGCTCTCCCATACATCATCCGCATTGCGTTTCAGCAGCAGGATCTCGACCGCCGCACCTGTATCCTTTTTCAGCCCCAGCAGTCTTGCCGGGATCACACGGGTATCATTAAAGACCAGGCAGTCGCCTGCATTCAGGTAACTGCCCAGCTCATAAAAATGCTTATGTGTGACACTGCCGTTCTGACGATCCAGAACCATCAGACGTGACGCACTGCGATCCTCCAAAGGATCCTGCGCGATCAGTTCCTGCGGCAGATCATAGTAATAATCCGATTTCGTCATCATGATCTTAATTCAATTCCCATACTTTCAAGACCGTTCAGGATCTTCTTCATTGCTCCGTTCACTTCATCATCCGCAAGGGTTTTTTCCATATCACGGAATACCAGTGCGTAAGCCAGAGACTTATAGCCGGCTTTGATCTGACCGCCTTCATAGATATCAAACAGCTTCAGGCTTTCCAGCTTCTTGCCGCCGCGCTGACGGATCATCTTTTCAATATCACCGGCCAGAACTGTCTTCGGTACTACCATGGAAATGTCACGGGTCACTGCCGGGAACTTCGCAATGCCGCTGTACTTACGGTCAAATGTCGTAAACGGCACGATCGCCGGGATATCCAGTACTGCCACATACGCGCGGGTCTTCATATCATAGTTCGCACATACGGCCGGATGGACCTCGCCAAGATATCCGATTGCGGAACCTTCGTAGGAGATGGCTGCCTGACGTCCCGGATGCAGGAAATTCTTAGCTGCCTTCGGATCGTATTCCGGCAGAGCCTTCATTCCGACACTCTCCAGAAAAGCTTCTACAACACCTTTCAGGGTATAGAAATCGCCTTCGCCGTAGAAACCGAGGGTCAGCATCTTGCGCTCATCCGGCAGTTCGGTAAGCGGCAGGCTCTTGGGCAGATATACATTTGCCAGCTCATAAAGTCGTACGTCCTTGTTCCGGCGGTTGTAGTTGGTTGCGAGGCTCGTCAGCATACCGTTCAGCGGCAGCGTACGCATCACAGAGAAATCCTCCCCAAGCGGATTGGAGATCGTGATCGCATTTCTTGCCGGATCGTCTTTGGACAGCATCAGTTTATCAAATACCTTCGGACTTTCGAAGGAATAGGTCATTCCCTGGGAGAAACCGCAGTATTCTGCGATATCCTGTGCTTTCTTCTCAATACGCATCTGATAAGCAAGACCGCCCTGCATGCTCTCGCCGCCCGGCAGGGTTACCGGGATCCTGTCATAGCCGTAGAAACGTGCCACTTCTTCGGCGATATCCGCCTGTCCGAGCAGATCCTGACGGAAAGACGGAATATGCAGCATATTGTTCTCTTTATTGTAGGTGATCTCCAGCGGTTTGAAGTACCCGAGCATCTCCTCGGCGCTGATATCGGTACCTAACAGATCATTGTATTTCTCCGGCTTAAACGGCAGTTCCACTTCGTCCTTTATCGGCTCACATACATCTACCACACCGCCGACTGCTTCTCCGCAGCCCAGCTCTTCGATCAGCTGGCAGGCACGGTTGATCGCCGCCAGGGCATTCTTCGGATCCAGCCCCTTTTCAAACTTACCGGATGCATCGGTACGCAGACCGATACGCTTTGCACTCTTACGGATATTCGATCCGTTGAAAGTTGCTGCCTCAAACAGTACCGTTTTCACCCCATCGGTGATCTTGGAGTTCTCACCGCCCATGATCCCGGCGATACCGATCTCTTTTTCCGCATCACAGATCATCAGCACTTCGCTGTCCAGGGTACGTTCCACACCATCCAGTGTCACGAATTTATCGCCATCCTGCGCACGGCGAACGATGATCTTTTTGCCGGCAATGGTATCCAGATCAAACGCATGCATCGGCTGGCCGTATTCTTCCATGACATAATTGGTGATATCCACCAGATTGTTGATCGGACGAATCCCGCTTGCCGCAAGACGTCTCTGCATCCATTCCGGAGACGGTCCGATCTTGATATTCTTGCAGACTCTTGCACAGTAACGTGTGCACAGATCCGTATCCTTTACTTCTACGGAAATGTAATCGGATGCTTTCTCACCGTTATCCTTTACTTCTACCACCGGAGGTACAAACGGCTTGCGGAAGGTAGCTGCCGCTTCTCTGGCAATTCCCAGGATCGAGTAGCAGTCTACACGGTTGGATGTGATCTCATACTCAAATACGGTATCACGCAGTCCCAGCGCCGCCACAGCATCATCTCCCGGCTTTACGCTGCCTTCCTTAAAGATATAGATACCGCCTTCCGGTGCTTCCGGATAAAAGTTACGATCACTTCCCAGTTCCTCTATGGAGCACATCATACCGAAAGAATCCACACCGCGCAGCTTGCCGGCTTTGATCGCGATCCCCTCCTCCGGTAACGGCCCGCCGTCATGTCCGCCGGCCACCTTACCGCCGTCCAGTACTACCGGCACCAATGCGCCGACCACCACGTTCGGAGCACCGGTTACGATCTGGATCGTCTCGCTTCCTACATTTACCTGGCAAATGATCAGTTTATCCGCATCCGGATGCTTTTCGATCGACTCTACCCTGCCGACTACAATCTTTTCCAGATTCTTATCCAGTCGTGTGAAACCTTCTACTTTGGTCCCGGAAAGAGTCATACGGTCAAAATATTCCTGATCGGTGCACTCCAATTCCGGTACATATGCTTTGATCCAAGATAATGCTGAATTCATTTTCTATATTTCCTCCTACTAACTATTCTTGCCTTTCCCTTGAGAGAAAGGTGCCCGAAGGGCAGATGAGGTGTTCTCGAAATTATTGTTTCCCTCAACTATTAAAACTGGCTTAAGAAACGGTCATCGTTCTCATACAACAGCCGCATATCATCGATCTCATACTTGAGCAGCGCGATACGCTCCAGACCTACGCCAAATGCAAAACCAACATACTCCTCCGGATCAATACCGCGCATCTCCAAAACGTGCGGATGCACCATACCACAGCCTAAGATCTCGATCCAGCCGGAACCCTTGCAGAAACGGCATCCCTTACCGCCGCACTTGAAGCAGCTCACATCCATCTCCGCAGACGGCTCGGTAAACGGGAAGTGATGCGGACGGAACTTCGTTTTGGTCTCCTCCCCGAACAGCTCTTTTGCAAAGCGATCCAGAGTCCCCTTCAGATCCGAGAAGGTCACGTGCTTGTCGATGACCAGACCTTCGATCTGATGGAAACAAGGGGAATGGGTAGCATCGACTTCATCGGAACGAAATACTCTTCCCGGAGCGATCATACGGATCGGCAGGCGTCCTTTTTCCATCTCATGGATCTGTACGGAAGAAGTCTGCGTACGCAGCAGGAAATCGCCGCTGATATAAAACGTATCCTGCTCATCCTTTGCCGGATGGTCAGCCGGGATATTGAGCGCTTCAAAGTTGTAATAATCTTTCTCTACTTCGGGCCCGCTTACCACTTCATAACCGAGTCCTACAAAAATACGCTCTACCTCTTCGAGCGCGATGGTATTCGGATGACGGTGTCCCATACGCGGCTTCTGCGCCGGCAGAGTCACATCGATCACTTCTTTCTTCAGTTTTTCGTTCAATGCTGCATTATCCAGCTTCTTTTTGGTTTCATCCAGCACTTCCTCAATGGCGGTACGGGTATCGTTCACCATCTGGCCAAACTTCGGCTTTTCTTCCGCCGCGAGATCCTTCATGGATTTCAAAAGAGCCGTCAGTTCGCCCTTCTTCCCGAGATACGCTACCTTGATCTCGTTTAAGCGTTCCGGATCCGTACTTTCCTGAATACGCTTCAACGCCTCCTGTCTGATCTGTTCCAATTTTTCTTTCATAGTCTTTCTGTCCTTTCTGAAAAAACTTTATTGATATCTTGATCCATCAGTAAATCACCTTGTCCCCGATCACATCCTGCATCAGGTTCAGCCGGACCGCATTCCATCCCGATATATCAAAATGTATCTTTAAGGAAGACAGGGACATTTCCGCATCGATCCCGCTCAGCTCCTCTTTCGCCATTGCCAGAATCTGCGTTGCATCCGACCCCGACAGATCCGCCTCGACATGTGTGACATGATCCCCATCCAACAGTATATACCTTACACTGGCCACATCCAAAGCCTTGAGCATACTTTCATATTCTCCGAGATCCGCTCCGTCAAACAAAGGCAGATAATCCTTACCGCTCTTATGATCCCGCTTGATCATACAGAGACCGAAATTGTAATTCACGGAATTTTCATCGGTACTGCCTTCGTGTGCCAGCTGTTCGTACCTGGTAAATGCTCCCTCTGCCGCAGCCGAAAGATCTCCGCTGCGCTCACTGTACGAAAACGCAGCATTCCCCGAACTTCTCTGGTAACTCTGCAGGATATCCTCTTCCTGTATATAACAGCCTTCCCGGTAGATCTCTTCGGTCTGCCCCATCAGCTCGGTCTTTGCGTGTACCAGATAATGCAGCTGCGCTTTCTCCGGATCGTTACCGTCATAATGTATGTAATACTCCATATCGATCGGTACATCCACTCGGAATCCGCCGAATACTACCGCAGTAATGGTTCCCTCACCATATCCGTTTACAGAAAACGACGTGATCTCCTCTTTACCGTCCTCGCTTAAGCGATCCATGATCGCTTTTACTTCGGCATTGTCCGGATCCAGCAGAAGCACCATACTATAATACTGCTTTGCCGTTGTTTTGTCATCCTCTATCAATGCCTGTCCGCCAAGTTCCGTAAATCCGTCGATCCGAAATTGCCGGAACACCTCATAATCTACCTTTTCCGGATCCGGCTTTGTAAGAAACGATAAAGCATTCTTCAATTCCCCGGCCTCTTTGATCTGCTGCGCCCGTCCCAGATAGGCCTGCGAAAGCATATCCCTGACGCCTTCTGCCGTCACATAGCGTTCCTGCGCATTTTCCAGAAGATCAATTGCCTGTTTCGGATCGGATTGTGCGATCAGCTGCTCTGCGCGCTTGTTAAAGGCCGCCGTCAGTTCCGGCACCACAAGCTCCGTTTCTCCGTTCGTATCATACGCTTTTTTCAAAAGAACGATGGTATTGGCATAGCGTTCGTCCTTATTATAGATCCCGGCGATCGCCAGATACGCATCCAGCTGCCGGTAATCCCGGTCAATCACTTTACGATACAGCGCTTCCGCTTTCTCGTAATCTTCTTTTTCCATCTGCTTTTCTGCCAGCCACATCCGCAGCGATACATAGGTTTCATCATTGATGAATGCAAAATACACCGTCAGCAGCCCCAGCAGAAATACAACAATGGTTGCAATGATCGTAATCTTATATTGTTTCGTCATTGCACCTCCATATCCTGCCTTTTACGGCATTTCCTTTACCATCACATCCAGCTTCTGATAAGGGATCTCGATTCCGTTCTCGTCAAATACACGTTTTAAGTCTTCCGTGTAACGCCATTTCACTTCGAAATAATCCTCGTTCTTTACATATCCGCGAACACCGATCGTCACCTGCGATGCATCCAGCGAATCTACATATACGGTAACGCCCTTATCCTTGAGGATTTTGTCTTCCTTCTCCATCAGCTCTTTTGCCAGCTTCTTGGCCTTCGCCACATCAGCATCATAGGCGATCCCAAACGTGAGGATCAGTCTCCGGTTGGGCGATTTATTTACATTCGTGAGTGATGTATTGGCCAGGGTACCGTTTGGCAGGATCACAACCTTTTCATCCAGCGTATGCAGCTTGGTATAAAAAAGTCCGATCTCGGTCACAAAGCCTTCGTTGTTCTTGCTGTCTTCCTTGATATAATCCCCTACCTTAAACGGCTTGAGCAAAAGCAGCAGCACGCCGCCGGTAATGTTGGAAAGGCTCCCCTGCAAAGCCAGCGCTACCGCTACACCCGCAGACCCCAGTACAGCGATCAGTGAGGTCGTCTCCACTCCGAATGCACCGGCAATCCAGATGATCAGCAGTCCGTACAGCGCCACCTTCAGCAGCGAATCCGTAAACTGCTTTAAACCCAGATCCGCGTTGGCACGGTCCATCGACTTTTTGACCACTTTACGCAGCAGGTTGATCAGCTTGCTTCCGAGCCAGAACAGCAGCAGCGCACATACTGCCTTTATCCCGAACTGCAACAGCTTGGGCGGCAGATCCTTCATAAACTGCTGAAACGCATTCAGATTTTCCGTCACTTCTTCCACACTGGTTCCGGCAGCTTCCAGTATGGTTTCTGCCGGTGCTGCCAGATTCTCCGAAACAGCGCTTAACATGTTCGAAGAAACGCTTTCCCCATCTGTTCCGTTTTCCGATACAAAGGCGATCAGCCGCCCTCCGCCTATTTTGTCCAATATCATAATCTGTACTTACTTCTTCGTTGTTTTCTTTTTCTTAAGTTCCGAGCCGCCTGCGATCGCTGCTTCCGCTGCCGCGATCTTCTCGCTCAGTTCTTCCTTCAGAGACTGACGGATCTTTGCACGCTGTTCGATCAACTGTTTCCGCTGTTCCTCTTCCGCCTTCTTCCGTGCCTTTCGCTCCTCGATCCGGCGATGGATCTCCGCCGTCTCTTCTGCACTATACGGAATATACTCAAAGATCCTAAACGATAACGGTGCCAGATCCACACGGATATGCCAGGGGTGTCCGTCTGTTTTTCCTTCATGAGCGGCTATGGTAGGCCCGTCGATATCACCCGCCATTGAAGAGAACACTTCATGATATTTTCCCTCTTTGGCTGCGCCGACATGGAACTTCTCATAGGCAGCATTCGCAAAATTAAAGACGCAGATATAGGACTTTTTCTTCCCGTCACTGCGGACAAAGGAAAGTATGTTTTCCTGCATCGCATGATCGTTGATCCAGGTGAAGCCCTCCTCCTGATCGTCTGCCGCATAAAATGCCGGTGTTTTTGCATAGAAGTTATTCAATGCCCGTATAAACCGGCGGAAGCCTTCCTGTACTTCCCCCTTCTCTTCCTGCGGAAGAGTATGTTCCATATCTTCAAACGATGCATCACTTCCGTATTCCTGTCCCAGAAAGATGGATTTGCGGCCCACGTGCGTCATAAGATACCCATAGAAGAGCATCAGGTTCTTCCACTTCATCTCTTCATCACCGTTCATACGGCAGATCAGGCCGCCCTGACGGAAATTGATCCGCCTGGCATCTACCGGCAGGATATACCGCTCGCAGTATTGATATATACTGCTCTGTGTCAGTTCATAATGATACGCATGCCTTGAGATCGGATCTCTGGACAGGTAATCCAGCATCTCTCTGACAAAATCCACATCCGTTGTAAAGTCAAAACCGAGGCCTTCCTCCTCCGTTCCGGTCACATGCGCAAAATTGCTGGTTTCCGCCGCGATCGTGATCATTCCCGGATAATTCTTATGCAGCATGGCATTCATCTCACGGAAAAATGCGATGCTTTCCAGATTCTCCACACCGCCGTACATATTCGGCACCCATTCCCCGGGTTTACGGTAATAATCCAGATAGAGCATCGAAGCCGTATCCAGAGTCGCGATACCATCGAGTTTGTATTCCTCGGTCCAATGATTCAGCGCGGACAACAGATACGATCTTACCATTGCGGAACCCAGATTAAACTGCAGCATACCGGTACGCGGATCGATCCCGCGTCGGGGATCTGCATATTCAAAAAGCGCCGTGCCGTCAAAATACCCAAGACCGTATTCCACATTTGAAAAATCACCGGGTGCCCATGCCAGGATCACACCGATCCCTGCCTTGTGCATGGTCTCCACAAAACGCTTATAATCTTCTCCGGAACCAAAACGGGATGCCGGTGCAAAGAAATGGGATGCATGATAGCCCGCATCCGAAGCATTCGGATATTCCATCAACGGCATCAGCTGCACATGCGTGTAGCCCATTCCCTTCAGATAGTTTCCAAAGCCATCCACCGCCTTAGGATCCTTCAGAAATCCTTCCGGCATTTTTTCCATGGACATCTCATAAATATTCACCGGACCGTTATAAAGATCCTTTTTCTTTTCCGCTGCCTTTTCGTCTTTCCGATTATGGGACGTCCCATTGGGTACGATCGATACGATCCGGCCATCTTCCTGTACAAGCTCTTTTGCAAAGGGATCGGCTTTGAGCATCGTCGAACCGCCATGGATCAGCACCTCATAGGCATAGCTCGCCCCGTCTTCCAGTCCCGGAACAAACAGTTCAAAGATCCCGGAATCCTCCAGCCGGTTCATCGGATTTTCCAGCCCGTTCCAGTGATTAAATCCACCGACTATACTGACACGTACCGCATTTGGTGCCCACACACGGAATACGACACCGCGTACACCACCCACAGTCTTTTTATGCGCTCCCATATAATCGTCCATATGGGTATCCCCGCCGGACAAAAAGCGCTGTTCCTCTTCTTCCGTCAATATTTTTCCGTATACATAGGGATCACGGAACTCACGGACGATACGATCCAGCTGCTTTCCGCTTTTTTTCTTTTTTTCCGTGGGCAGATCACGCACGTCCTCGACAAGGTATTCCGCATGGTAACGGTAACCTTTAAGATCTGCACGCGGCACCACACAGACAAAGAATCCCGCTTCGTCCGCCCGTTCCATCGGGATCTCTTCTTTTACGATTTTCCCTTTAGCACCTTCTGTACCTTCCAGATACAGATCCACGCTTTCCGCTCCGGGCAGGTATACCTGCACCAGTGTCTGACGTCCTGCCGTATGAGCTCCCAGAAAGTCGGCCGGCCGGTCACATTCACCGTAAACCACTTCCTCGATCTTTGCCCAATCCATCAATGCATACAGTTTCTTATTCATTCGAAAACCCCCGTTTTCAGAATTATTTTATTTCGTCTCCGGCATCTTCAATGACAAATATTCTATCACAAATTTCAGATTTCGTGAATAAAGATACCACTGCGCAGTTTCGGCTCAAACCATGTGGACTTCGGCGGCATCAGCCGTCCCGCATCCGCAACCGCAAAGAGTTCGGAGATCTGCGTCGGATACATGGCAAATGCCACACCCTCCTCCGAAAGTGCATCCACACGTTTTTTCAGTTCACCGAGTCCGCGGATACCGCCGACAAATTCGATCCGGTTATCCGTCTTGGGATCCGCGATACCGAGGATCTTATCCAGCACATGGTTCTGCAGGATCGCTACATCCAGACCGTCTACGGGATCTGTGCTCTTTACGGAATCCTTCATTGTCAGCAGTCTCCAGCTGCCGTTTAAGTACATGCCGACCTGTCCCTTTTCCTGCGGTTTTACTTCTTCCGCAACCGGCTCGCCGATCGTAAATACATCGGCAAGTTTCTGCAGGAACTGCTCTGCCGTATTTCCGTTCAGGTCATGTACCACACGGTTATAGTCCATGATCATCAGTTCCTCATCCGGGAATATAACCGACAGGAAATAGTTATACTCTTCATTTCCGGTATGTGCCGCATTGGCAGCACGTCTCTTCTGTCCCACACGTACGGCGGAGGCACAGCGGTGATGACCGTCCGCGATATATAATGCATTCATCTCGCGGAATGCCTGTTGGATGATCGCAATATCCGCTGCTGCATCGATCACAAACACACGGTGACGGATACCGTCCTCCGAGGTAAAATCATACAGTGCTTCGCCCTCTTTGGTGTGTGTCATCACATCACGCAGTGCCGGTACCTGCCGATACGCCAGAAAGATCGGACCGGTCTGTGCACTGCAGGTATCTACGTGACGGATACGGTCTGCCTCTTTGTCCGCGCGGGTATTCTCATGCTTTTTGATCACCTGATTCTCGTAATCCTCGATGGAAGCACAGCCGACGATACCGGTCTGGACACGCCCATCCATGGTCAGCTCATACAGATAATAGCAGTCCTGGTTTTCACGTATGAAATCGCCTTTAGCGATCTTGTCCTGAAGCATCTCTGCCGCTTTTGCGTACACGCAGTCCGCATAGGTATCTACACTGTCGTCAAACTGTGTCTCGGCACGGTCGATTGCCAGAAACGAATCCGGATTGGCCGCTACGACCACCTTTGCCTCCGCGCGGCTGTACACATCGTACGGGAGCGCTGCGATCTTTGCCTCCATTCCCTTTGCGGGTCTTACTGCTTTAAACGGTCTGATATCTGCCATGTTTTTAATCCTCCATTTTCTTTTTTTCTCGCCTTCTCCTTGAGGAGAATACCAGTTCCTGCTTAACGAGCTTGCGAGTTTAGCAGGACTGTATGCAGTAGCTGGTGGCGCGAAGCGCCGTATAAGGTGTCCCTGTATATTTAGATCAGCGTCCTTACCACCTTTGGCTTATATCCGCCCTGCTCCAGTGCTTCCATGATCTTCTCTTTGTGCTCGGTGCCGAAGGCCTCGATCGTAATACGCAGTTCCACGGCGCTCTTACGATTGGTGGTAACAAACTGGTTGTGCTCCAGCTTGATCACGTTACCGTTCTGCTCGGCGATCACACCGGATACACCCTGCAGCTGTCCCGGCTTGTCCGGAAGCAGTACAGATACGGTAAAGATACGGTTGCGGAAAATCAGGCCCTGCTGTACCACGGATGCCATCGTGATCACATCCATATTTCCGCCGGAGAGTATCGCTACAATCTTCTTTCCCTTCACATCCAGCTGTTTGAGTGCCGCTACCGTCAAAAGCCCGGAATTCTCGACGACCATCTTATGATTTTCCACCATATCGAGGAATGACACGATCAGATCTTCATCCTCTACGGTGATGATCTCATCGATATTCTGCTGGATATACGGGAAGATCACGGAACCCGGGGTCTTAACTGCGGTACCGTCGGCAATGGTATCCACTCCCGGAAGGGTCACCACTTTGCCTTCCTGCAGAGACTTCTTCATACATGCCGCACCGGCCGTTTCCACACCGACCACCTTGATCTTTGGATTTAACAGTTTCGCCAGCGTCGATACACCGGTAGCCAGTCCGCCGCCGCCGATCGGCACCAGGATCACATCGACCAGAGGCAGTTCCTTGATGATCTCCATCGCGATGGTTCCCTGACCGGTAGCTACCGCCGGATCATCAAACGGATGGATAAAGGTATATCCATGTTCTTCTGCCAGCTGATAAGCCTTCTCGCAGGCTTCGTCATACACATCGCCGTAAAGTACCACATCTGCACCGAAATTCTTGGTGCGGTTTACCTTGATGAGCGGTGTCGTCGTCGGCATTACGATCGTTGCCTTCATCCCTTTCTTTTTCGCTGCATAAGCAACGCCCTGCGCATGGTTTCCTGCCGAAGCCGTGATCACGCCCTTAGCCCGTTCTTCCTCACTTAAGGTGCTTGCTTTGTAATATGCGCCTCGTACCTTGTACGCGCCGGTAAACTGCATATTCTCCGGCTTCAGATATACCTTATTGCCGGTCAGTGTGCTCAGGTAATCGCTGTATACCAGCTTGGTCTCCAGTGTCACTTCTTTGACGATCTCGGAAGCTTCTTCAAAAGCCTCCAGCGTCAGCATCTCTTTTGCCATGTTATCCTCCTTCATGGATTCGGTCCCATCCGGCTTACTCTTCACCGTCTTCCTCATCCTCTTCTTCATCCTTTTCCAGCTCCACATCAAAGAGCGCCTCTACGAATGCATCCGCATCAAATTTCTGCAGATCCTCGATCTTCTCACCGACACCGATATACTTCACCGGTACTTTGAGTTCTGACTGGATGGCGATCGCGATACCGCCCTTTGCCGTACCGTCCATCTTGGTCAGGATGATACCGGTCAGATCCGCTACGTCGTTAAAATCTCTTGCCTGCTGCAGCGCATTCTGTCCGGTCGTCGCATCCAGAACGATCAGGTTTTCACGATGCGCTTCCGGAAACTCGCGGTCGATCACGCGGTTCATCTTCTTCAGCTCTTCCATCAGGTTCTTCTTATTATTCAGACGTCCTGCAGTATCTACCAGCAGTACATCCACATGTCTTGCTTTCGCAGCATTTACGGCATCAAAGAGCACGCTGGACGGATCCTGCCCTTCCTTTCCGCCGATCAGCTCCACGCCGGCACGTTCCGCCCACACCTTCAGCTGGTCTCCGGCGGCTGCACGGAAGGTATCCGCCGCTGCCATCATGACTTTTTTATGCTTTTTCTTCAGCATCGATGCGATCTTTCCGATGGACGTCGTCTTACCCACGCCGTTCACACCGATCACAAATACGATGGAAGTTTCTTTTTCAAAACGATAAGCCGTCTTGCCGACCGCCATCTGCTCACGGATGTTCTGGATCAGCAGCCGTTTGCATTCCGAAGGTCTTACGATATCCTCTTCCTCGATCTGTTCCCGCAGACGATCCAGGATCGCTTCCGTCGGTCCCACACCGATATCCCCCATGATCAGAATCTCTTCCAGATCATCAAAGAAATCATCATCGATCATCTCAGCGCCGTCAAAAACAACATCCAGGTTGTAGACGAAGCTGTCTCTGGTCTTGGCAAGTCCTTCCTTCAGACGTGCAAAGAAGCCTTTTTTCTTTTTGACCGGAGGAATATCGTCCTCATCCTCGTCATCGTCATCGTCTTCCTCTTCTTCCTCATCTTCTTCGGTTTCGTCCGTGGTTTCTTTCTTCTTTCCGAACCATGAGAACGGCTTTTTCTTCGGCTTTAACTCTTCTTCCTCTTCAGCTTCCTTCTCCGGTTCCCCGGTTTGGACCGACTCCTCTGCCGGCACATAAGATACCGCTGGAGTCACCGGCTCTTCCTTCTCTGCAGACACTTCCGCAGACGCCGTATCATTTACCGCAGGTCCTTCTTCTGCCCCAGCGTTTTGCGTGCTCCCGGCTGCTTCTTCCGCCGCTTCCGTTACTTCTTCGGTTTTTTCTTTCTTTTTCCCCCAGTTCCACCAGGCCATATCGTTTTCCTTTCCATCTTCAATGTTACTTCAGATCTTCACTTAAAGTATACTTCCCCACATGATACATACGCAGTATTTTTCCGTTGCAATATACTTTATAATATTCTGCTGTTTTCGTTGTCTCCCGGTCAACCTCACGAACCAGCTTATCGCTGCTGTTTACCAGTGGTGTTTTATCGTTCGATGTCGAACGCGTCACGTCGGATTCTTCAATATCGTATACCACCGTGATTGGTTTGCTCATGATCGGCACCACATCACTTAACAGGTACGTGAAGATGCACAATCCGAAGATCAACGTGACAATTCCCAACCATTTCAACTGAATTGCATTTAACTCGGTAAATTCCCGAAGAAATACCGCCAGCGTCGTCATCAGAAAACATATGGCAGCAATCGTACCAAAAATCGCGAAACGTTCACGTACCACGATCTGCCTTACAGTTTCCAGAAATGCCTGATCGATCACCGTACCGTTCGTATGACCGGAATAGCTCTTTCCATAACCGACAAAGATCAGTGCGATCACATCCAGCGCGATCAGTACAGTCCGAAACCATCTGCTCCCTTCGACTTTCTCAAAACCAGATTCCAATGTTTTCCTCCCTGCATCAGTCATCCAGCTGTTCGTCGATCAGATTGACAGACACCAGCGTTGACACCCCCTTCTCCTGCATCGTGATACCGTACAGACGGTCTGCTTTTTCCATCGTACCGCGGCGGTGCGTGATAACGATAAACTGCGTGTGTTTGGTCAGCTTGTGCAGGTATCCCGCATAACGGTCTACGTTGCTCTCGTCCAGAGCCGCCTCGATCTCGTCCAGCAGACAGAACGGTGACGGTTTTAGGTTCTGGATCGCAAACATCAGTGCGATCGCTGCCAGCGCCTTTTCTCCACCGGAAAGCTGCATCATATTCTGTACTTTCTTTCCGGGCGGCTGTGCATTGATCTGGATTCCGGCTTCCAGGATATCTTCCCCTTCCATCAGCTTCAGAGTACCGCTTCCGCCGCCAAACAGTTCCTTAAATACCTTATCAAACTCTTTTCCGATCTCTTCAAACTTTTCTGCGAACTGCTTGCGCATCGCCTCATCCAACTCGGTAATGATGCCCTGCAGTTCCTTCTCGGCTTCAATCAGATCATCATGCTGCCCCTTCAGGAACGTATACCGTTCCATCACTTCTTTAAACTCTTCGATCGCGTTGACATTGACCGGACCCAGACGTTTGATGCCATCCTTCACTTCGGCAATACTGCGTTTTAAGAACGTTACATCCGTAAGTGTCTCATCCTTCAGCTCTTCCGCATCCCGCAGCGTGATCTCATACTCAGTCCACATATAATTGTTGAGGCCTTCCATTTCCTCACGCAGCTTCTCCATCTGCGCATTCAGGCGGAAGGTTTCCTTATCCAGTCCGGAGATCTTTTCTGCCAGTTCATCCCGCAGCTTCAAAGAAGTTTTCTGCTTTTCGGCCATCTCTTCTTTCTGCTGCTGCAGATCTGCCAGATTCTTCTGTGATTCCTCTTCGGAAGCAAAGGATGCTTCAATGGTCTTTTTAATCTCTTCGATATCGTGTTCGCGTTCCTCGATCGAACTCGTATTCTGCGCGACCGCATCCTGCGCTTCTTTCAGTTCCTGCGACAGTCTGGCGATATCGCTGTCGATACGCTCCACGTTCTGCTTTTCAAACTCCGCTTTCTGCAGGACTTTTTCCAGCTCCACTTCGCATTCCGTCACTTTGCCGGCCTGCTCTGCTTCCTCGTTGCGATATTCGTCCAGAGTTTCCGAACCTGCTGTGATCCGCTTCTCCAGCTCTGCTTCCTTTTCTGCAGACGCCTTCAGTTCGGCCTTTAAGCGTTCCTGATTCTCCTTGATATCCACGACCTGCTGCTCGATCTGCCCCTGTTCCGCATTCAGATCGTCCACACCTCTGGTGGTCTCATCGATCTTTTCCTGCGCCTTCTGCAGATTCAGGTTTGCCGTATTCAATTTGATGAACTGCTGCTGGATCTCATACTTGACATCTTCGATCTCTACACGCAGTTTGTTTCGTTCTGCCTTGACCTTTTCGATCTCGTTCAGATACTGGTCGATCTTGGCCAGTGCATCCTTTACGCGCGCCTCGAGCTCATCCATCTCACGTCGGCGGCCCAGCAGATTGGAATTGTTCTTAAACGCACCACCGCTGATCGCGCCGCCGGGAACCAGGAGTTCTCCTTCCAGTGTGACCATACGGATACCGTAATGATATTTCTTCGCGATCTGCAGTGCGTGATCCATTGTATCGATCACCACGATACGACCAAGCAGCGTCTTCGCCACATCCCGGTATTTTTCTTCCGTCTCTGCGATCTCATCTGCCATGCCCAGAGCACCGCGCTCATTGAGCACTTCGGGCGTCTTAAACTCCTGGGGATCCCGGATCGCATTCAAAGGCAGGAAGGTCGCACGTCCGAAGCGGTTCTGCTTCAGATATTCGATCATCTTCTTTGCCGTTTCTTCGTCTTCCGTAACGATGTTCTGGATATTACCGCCAAGCGCCGTCTCGATCGCGGTCTCAAAACGTTTCTCCGCTTTGATGATATCCGCAACGACACCGATCACACCCTTCACATCGCTCTTCCGCTCCATGACGCGGCGCACGGAGTTTCCGTATCCTTCGTAACGCTCGGTCAGGTTCGAGATCGATTCCAGCTTGGTCTTGTCCTGATGGTATGCGACCTGCTTTTCCTGCAGTTTCCGGTCCAGTTCTCCCAGTTCATCGTGGATCTGCCCGGTGCGTTCTTCCTTCTTCTTCTGTTCAAAATTCAGCTCTTCCAGCCGTTTGTTGACATCTTCAAAATCCTTCTGCAGTCCGGCAATGATCGTCTGCTGTTCTTCCTCATTGGTCTTGGCCTGCAAAAAGCGTGAATTCAGCTCTGCCTTACGCACGTGCGTCTGTTCCAGCATCGTATCGTAACGTTCTTTGGATGCCTTGATGTTCGCACGGTCATTGATCAGGTTGATCACTTCGTTCTTGTCAGCCTCCACAGCCCCGGAAAGCGCATCGATCTTTGCCTGGATCGCATTCAGCTTTTCTCTCTCGCCGTCCCGTTTCGCCTGGTACTCAGCCACCACATCATCCGCACCGGATTTTTGCTCGGAAAGTCCTTCTTTTTCCTTTTCTTTTTCGGTAATATTCGCGGTCAGACTGTTCACACGCTGCTCAAAATGTTCAATATTACTCTTCGCCGACCGGATCTGCTCGTTCATAACGTTGATCTGGCCTTCCAGTCGTGTACGGATCGTCCCGGTACTGCTTACCGCATTTCTGGCTTCTTCAATCTTTTCTTCGAGCTCTGCCAGCGTGCCTTCCATCTGCTCGTACTCGGCACGGCTTCCTTCCAGTTCCGCCTGCTGCTTTGCCAGATCGTCCGAGGCGATCTTCAGCTTTTCTTCCGTCTCGGTCAGTACGCCTGCCTTGCGTCCGTTTTCCTGCAGGAAATAATTGACATCCAGACGTTTCAGTTCTTCTTTTTTCTTCAGATATTCATGCGCCTTTTCGGACTGTTTCTCCAAAGGTCCCACCTGACGCTCCAGCTCGGACAAAATATCATTGACACGTACCAGGTTTGCCTGCTCGCTTTCCAGCTTTTTCGCTGCGGCATCCTTACGCTTTTTAAATTTTACGATACCTGCCGCTTCATCAAACAGTTCACGGCGCTCTTCCGGTTTGCCCGAAAGGATCTTGTCGATCTGTCCCTGTCCGATAATGGAATATCCTTCCTTACCGATACCGGTATCGTAAAACAGTTCATTGACATCTTTCAGTCGGCATACACTGCCATTCATCAGGTATTCGCTCTCACCGGAACGATAGATCTTTCTGGCTACCGTCACCTCATCACAATCGATCTGAAGGGAACGGTCTGCGTTATCCAGCGTGATCGCCACGTAAGCAAAGCCCTGCGGTTTGCGCAGTTCCGTACCCGAAAAAATGACATCCTGCATGGATGCCCCACGTAACTGCTTTACTCTCTGTTCTCCCAGTACCCATCGTACTGCATCGGCCACATTGGATTTTCCGCTTCCGTTCGGTCCTACAATACCGGTGATACCGTTGTGAAACTCAAAGCGTATTTTATTCGCAAAGGATTTAAAACCCTGTACTTCAATGGACTTTAAATACATAATTACCTGTTATTCCTTTTGATATTTTCAAGTGCTTCCGCGGCAGCTGCTTTTTCCGCGCTCTTCTTATTGTGTCCGGAGCCGTTCCCTTCAATGTTCTCGCCCACATGAACACGAACCACGAAGATCTTGTCATGCTCCGGTCCGCTTTCTTCGACCAGTTCATAACTGACACTCCCAAGCCCTTTGGCCTGTGCCAGTTCCTGCAGCTGTGTCTTGGCATCGACCACCTGTACGGTAGGTTCCTCCTGCAGCACTTCCCGTTCGACAAATTTTCTGGCCACATCCGGACCGCCGTCCAGAAACAGGGCACCGATCAAAGCTTCATAAGCATCCGAGGTAACCGAAGGTTTGGTGCGTCCTCCGCTGCCTTCCTCACCCTTTCCCAAAAAGATCAGATCCCCTAAGCCGATCTTTTTTGCACATTTGGCCAGCGCTGTTTCGCACACCATAGCAGCTCGCAGCTTGGACATCTGGCCTTCCGGCATCTTAGGATGATTCCGAAAAATATGCACACTCGAAATCTGCTCCAGAACGGCATCTCCCAGAAACTCCAGTCGTTCGTTACATTCCACTTTATTGATCTTGCGCTCATGCGCATAAGAGGAATGCGTCAATGCCGTGCGCAAAAGCGTCTTATCGGTAAAGGTATACCCGATCCGCTCTTCCAGTATCGCAAAGCGTTCCTGTTCATTCATTTTTCGCTACCGCCTTGCAGATAAACTCATGCGCATCGCGCACTGTTTTCGTCTCCGCGATCGCCTCTTCCGGGATCCGGATCTTCAGTTCCTGTTCCACCAGCCGGTAGATCTGTGCCATATCGATCGAATCCGCACCCAGTTCGGTCGCAAAGACCGAATCCGGCAGGATCTCTGCATCATATACCTGTAACGCCGTTTTTATGGCTTTTTTTAATACTTCATACTCCATTGTCATCGCCTGTCATCAGCCGTTCCCGGATCCTGTCATTGATCCTCTGTTCTTTAAAGGTCCTGCACTGCAGGATCGAATTACGCACTTCCACCGCTTCGGCAGATCCGTGTGTTTTTACCACCAGCCCGTTTAATCCGAGCAGCGGGGCTCCGCCGTATTTCTTCACATCAAAATCACGCAGGGTTTCCTTAAGTGCCGGCTTCACCATCAGCGCCCCCAGTTTGCTGCGCAGGGAACTCATCAGGCCTTTTTTGATCGTCTTTAATATAAAGGTCGCTTCCCCTTCGTACAGCTTCAGGATCACATTGCCGACAAACGCTTCCGTCACAATGACATCCGCTGCGCCGAAAGGAATATCTCTCGATTCGATACTCCCGATAAAATTGATATCTTCACACTCTTTTAAAAGCGGCATCGTCTGTTTTACCAGCGCATTGCCTTTTTCTTCCTCCGCTCCGATATTTACGATCGCCACACGAGGCTTGCTTACCTTCAGAGCGTGCTCACAGTAGATGCTGCCCATTCTTGCAAACTGTACCAGCTGCTCTGCTTTTGCATCCACGTTGGCGCCGCAGTCGATCAGAAGTGCTGCGCCTTTTTCCGTCGGAATGATCGGCGCAAGCGGCGCGCGCTCCACACCCTTGATCCGCCCTACGATCAGCTGACCGCCCACCAGGATCGCCCCGCTGGATCCTGCCGAGACAAAAGCATCGCAGGTACCGTCTTTCACCAGATACAATGCCTTTACGATAGAGGAATCCTTCTTGCGGCGTACTGCCATAACCGGCGGTTCCGCCGTCTCGATCACCTCGGAAGCATGCACGATCTTCAACCGGCTTTCATCATAACTGTATTTTTCCAGCTCACCCCGGATATCGTCTTCACGTCCTACCAGATGCACGATCACATCTTCGGCATCTTGCAGGGCATCGCATACGCCTTTTACGATCTCACCCGGTGCGTTGTCACCACCCATGGCATCCACTGCCACCCGGACCATTTCGCTCATGCAGACTCCTCCTACTCATAAAAATACAATCTATATAATACTAAAAATCAGCCCAAAAAGCAAGAAAAAGTGTACTTCCGCCATATCTGTATCTTAGATAAAACAAAAAGACCGTTTTCTGCACGAAAACGATCTTTCTTCTTTTACTTAACGTATCTGATTCAATACAGATCCTTAACCAACTTCAAGGATCTCCTTCTTATTATACGCGCCGCATGCCTTGCATACTCTGTGCGGAACCATCAACGCACCACACTTGCTGCACTTTACCAGTGTCGGAGCAGTCATTTTCCAATTCGCGCGTCTTTTATCTCTTCTTCCTTTGGAAGATTTGTTCTTAGGACAAATGGACATCTTTTAGCACCTCCCTTTTTCTCAGATTAAAGATTTTGATCATTCTTACAAAAAATCTGATCAAAATTTACTCTTCTCTTAAATCGCACTTTGCTATTATAATCACAACGCAGCAGTTTTGTCAACCACTTTATTGCGTATTATTGAAGAAACTTTTCATATTCATCGATCAAAGCTTTTGCGTACGCCAGACCTGTGCCGGTCTGTTCTCTGCAGACTTTGATCGCGTCGAGTTTCTGCCCGCTGCGGATCATCGTAAGCATCACTTCTTTTTGTTCCGGCGTGAGTCTTCCCGCCAGTTCCCGGAGCGCTTCTTCCGGGATCACGGGATTATCGTCCTCCCGATCCATATCTTCCGGATTGGTCGGTTCTGCTGTCCCAAACGACTGCACTGCCTGTACCTGCGTTGCCGCTGCCTGCGCAGTCTGCTCCTGCTGTGACTGTGCCTGCATGGTCTGCAGATTCTGCAGATACGGATTCACCGGCTGTTGCTGTGCATACGGATTGATCTGCAGATTCTGTCCTGCGTAGGGATTGATCTGCGACTGTTGCGGTGCAGGATTGATCGCACCCCCCTGCAGTATATTGGCCGTGGAAATCTCCGTACTATTGCCGGACAGAATGCCGCCGCCCGGCTGTATATTCTGTCCCGTTGCCATTCCCTGATTCTGCTGCAGATACGGGTTGATCGGCTGCTGCGGCGGCATATTGTTCCCGCCGTTTGCTGCATACGGATTCACCACGCCGGCCGGCACATTCGGCATATTCGCCGCAGGCTGATTATTCCGATACGGGTTCGGTGCATTCACTGCCCGGTTCTGCACTGCATTCTGCTGTGCAGCCTTTTTCCCTTTCGTTACCTTCAGGATCACCACGATAAGGATGACGAGCGCGACTCCGATCATTCCGAGTGCAACTACCATTGCGACTGTCTTTCTGGAATCCCCTTCTTCACGATCTTTTTCTGCAGGATCATCGACATCATCTCCATCCTGATCCGTCGTATCCTCCGGTTTTTCTGCTATCGTAGGTTCCGCATCACCCGTCGGCTCCGGATCTCCGGTCTGCGCAGGGACAATGGCTTCACCGCCTCCGCCCCAATATGTTGTGGCAATGTGCGGATCATACTCATTCACTACCGTACGTTCATCCACCAATCCTACTGTATACTTGATATCATCTGCATACAGATCAAAGCGTGGGTTCTGGATCGGATTATTCAGCCCCACATTCTCCAGGGTTTCCTGGAAATCCTGCTGGTATTCGGAATCCACCAGCGCCAGATAGCAATCAATACCTTCATCGCGATCGTCCAGGATCACATCAAGCAGTTCAAACACCGCCGCTGCAGATACCGAATAGCTGATGTAATACATCGGCGACTGGAAGGTATGCGGGATATCGATCCACTCGTAGCATTCGTTTGTCGGAAGCAAACCACTCTGCCCCCAGGAAATGGAATCATACATCATCGATCCAAAACGCCCGGAATATTCGGTACAGCAATCGTAGTAGATCTGGTTCAGTTTCTCCACCGTCAGGTTATCGGCATTTTTATACACCTCATACTGGAACGCATCTTCCTTGCAGCCTTCTACGGTCGCATAAGCCAGATTGAACAGTGTGTACAGCTTCATAACATCCGCATAATCGCCGTAGATATCTTCCGCATACTCCATAAAGAGCAGCTCCAATCCCTGGGAATGGATCTCCGCCAGGTCCAGATTTCCCTTATCGTAGTACCAGCTGTCTTCCGTCATATAATACATTTCGTTGTAATGTCCAAACTCGTGGATCAGTGTCTCCATATCCTGGATCGAACCGTCCGCACAATTATAGATAAACGGAGCATTGTAGCCGCCAATGGAGATCGTATAACCGCCCGGCGCTTTTACATCACTGATGGAAAGATCATAGAGATGATGATCTTCCATATAATCCAAGGACACCAGAAGATCCGAGGAGATCTCCGGCAGATATTTCCGAAGTGTATCCAGGCAGTCCTGTTCCGTCATCTCCTGATTAAACATATCCATCAGCTCGTTATAATATGTTCCATAAAGCTCCATCATCAGGGAATCCTGCAGCGGAACGATCTCATTCTTTACCTGCTCACGGTATTCATCCAGTTCCGCTGTGGTATAATCACGCCCATAACGTTTATCATAAGCATATTCCGCAAAATCATTATAACCGTAGCTGCGTGCGATCTTGGTACGTACATCGACCAGTTCCAGATATAGCTCTGCGCGCTCCTGATTCTTCTGCTGAAGCAGATCTACCAGCGCTGCATTATAGCCGTCATGATCCAATGTGCCGTCCCCAAGCAATCCGGCGAGTTCATCTTCCGTATAATCTTTTCCGTTGACCTTGGTCGTATATTCTTTATTGTACAGGACATCATACTTTAAGGACAGTTCCGTTTCCTTCGCAGACAGATCCTTCTGTTCCTGTGTCATCACGGTATAGTCCAAAATGTCCTGCCATTCATCCTCATCATCAACCCGTTCGTGAAGCACATCCGAATTGGGCGAAGTGGCGATCACATTGTAGCTGGTCATGATCTTATCGCCGATATTCGTTGTCAGCTCATCCCAGAACATCACCTCATCATCCCAGTACTCATCATCCGCTACCAGATCGGACTTGATATGTGCGATCGAATAATTGCGGGCAGCCTCGCAATAGTAATCCTCCATGCCGACGATCACATCCAGCACCTGATCGGCATTGGCGGTATCCTGCACCAGGTCTTCCAGCCCGTCGATGATCACGTCAAAATCCGCCTCATCCATCCGTTCGTATTCATAATCCTCAAAATCCTTATCGGTATGATCCGTACGATCCGTCAGACGGCCGTCATGCTCTCCCGCCGCATATACCGTCATATTGGATAACAACGTTACTGCCGTTGCACCCGTTACGACCACTCGTTTCCATAAATCTCTTTTTCTCATCTTCCCTCCATTCGCAGGCTGTTTTGCGCCCTTCCCTCATAACAACAGTTCATATTATAATGCATTATTGCACTCTTGACAACCAAGCCTCCCGGGACTCAGCCGTACTTGATCATAAAATGCACTACTCCGAAAAACTCACGGATCGTATAATGGATCCCTACAGGCAGCAGTGTGGTTGCCGGTACGCTGTATGCATTTTTAAAGCCCTCGTTTTCTGCGATCATCCCGGCGCGGTATTCGTGAAAGCCGTTTGTGATGATACCGACAGCCGCATCTGCGTCCCCGATGATCTTTAAGCTGTATCGCAGGTTCTCTTCCGTCGATGTTGACCGGTCTTCCAGCAGGATACGCCCCTCCGCAATACCTTTTTCCACAAGGGATCGTTTGATACATTCCGCCTCGCTGATCCGTTCGTCCGGCCCCTGTCCGCCGGAGGCGATCACGATCGTATCCGGATTCTCTTTCATATATTCCGCCGCTTTATCGATCCGCACCCGCAGCGGATTGGTCGGCTGATCCCCCACCAATCCAGCTCCGAGCACGATCACATAATCCAGATCCTTTTCCGGCACGCCGGTCATGGCATCCACGATCAGTCCTTCCACGATCAGAAACAACAACAGTCCCGCTGTAAAACATGTACGGTAGATATAACGGATCACCTTCGGGATTCTGATGATCGGCTGGTCCCTGATCTCCGCGCGAAGCATGATCATCCGCATCACACCAAACAGTGCCAGAACCGGCCACAGCCACACCAGGGACAGGTGAATCCCCGCATAGCGCAGACACACCAGAAAGTAAATTGCAGACCACAGGCTCATCGGCGCATACAGATACACCAGCAGGATACTGAACCAATGCTTCGATCCCTTCTTCGCCTTCCGCAAAAAAATAGCCGCCACGATCAATCCAACCACAAATATGATCAGTGAAAAAACGATAATACGTACTTTTATCATATCTGTATCCCCCCAGTCTCATCATCTCATCGTCCGCGCACAACAAACGAGACCACTCCGAAAAACTCCCTTACTGTATAATGGATCCCGATTGGCAACAATGTCTTTGCCGGCACGCTGCTCAGTTCACGAAAACCGGCTTTCCTTGCAAACATCATAGCTCGGTATTCGTGAAAGCCGTTCGTTATAACGCCCACACTTGCATCCACATTTCCTATGATTTCCATACTGTATCTCAGATTCTCTGCAGTAGACGTTGACTGGTCTTCCATCAGGATACGATCCCCGGCAATACCATGCTTTTCCATCAGTGTCCGTCGAATACACTCTGCTTCGCTAATCTCCTCATCACTTCCCTGGCCGCCCGACGCGATCAACAAAGTATCCGGGTTTTCTTTCATGTATTCCGCTGCCCGGCTGATCCGCTGCTCCAGTGTCGGCGAAGGTTCTTCACCTTTCACCTGGGCTCCCAGCACGATCACATAATCCAATTCTCCCTTCGGCTCTCCGGTCATTGCTCCAAGTACGAGTCCTTCCACAATAACAAACAGCAAAAGCCCTGCTGCAAAACACCCACGCCAGATACATCGGATCCATTTCGGGATCCGTATCAACGGTTTACCATAGATCTCGGTTGTCAGCATTACGATCCGTGCCGCACCAAACACTGCGATTGCCGGCCACAGCCAGATCATCGACAGCCCCGTCCCATGCAGACACCAGAAATAATAAAACACCGACCATAATGTCAGCGATGTATAAATATATATCAAAACCTTTTCAAAGGCATACTTTCTTTTTTCCACCTTGCGTAACAGCAGTCCGGCTGCGATCACGCCGATCAGAAAAATGACCAGCATATATACAATCACGTTTCCTAAAGACATCTTAAATCAATCCCCGTTCTCTTATTTTCAGCGAAATTGTCATCCGCATCTGCCATTTTAACAATCTCCAGTTTATGTTAACAAATTATCGAATAAATGACCAGCATTAATCCTTTACAAATCCGCAATTATTTATTGCGTTTATATGACAATTTGCTAGAATAGTCCTTATGAAAACCATCGGCATCATTATGGAATGCAATCCGTTCCACAAAGGTCATGAATATATTCTGAATGCGGCGAAGGAACCGTTCGGTGCAGATCATATTATTGTGGTGCTGAGCGGCGATCACGTGCAGCGCGGCGAGCCTGCGATCATGGATAAATACGCCCGTACTGCCTGCGTATTACGCGCCGGTGCCGATCTGGTACTGGAGCTCCCGGTTCCCTTTGCCACCGGCAGTGCGCAGTATTTCGCCCGCGGGGCTATTTCAACACTGTTACATACAGGCTCCGTTGATGCCTTGCTGTTCGGCAGTGAATGCGGTGACATCCGTGCTTTGCGGAAGCATACTGCAGCTCCCGCGGAAACTTCCGATCCGGGCGATCACAGAGGACGGCACACTTCTATGGAGGACCGCCTGTCTCCCAACGACTTGCTGGCCGTCGAATACATGAAAGCATTGGACTATTTCCGCTCCGGAATATCCGCTCATACGCTTCCGCGGATTGGCGCTGCCTATAATGAACCCGATCTGTCGCAAAAATTTTCCAGTGCTTCCGGTCTCCGCCGATCTCTCAACAATAGTGAAAAATCCTTTGACGAAGTCGCTTCCCATATGCCGCCCTATGCGTTCGATCTTTTACAGTCCTATGCCGAAGAACATCGTCTTCTTTCATTGTCGGATTATTCCGATCTGATCTTCTATGCCCTGCTCCGTGAACAACTGAACGGATATGCCGCCTATTTTGATCTGTTTGAAGACCTTTCGCAAAAGATACGTGCCAGGCTCAATGATTTTGTGGATGCTTCCTCCTTTATCGCATTGCTGAAGAGCAAGGATATCACCTATAGCCACTTAAGTCGTGCACTCTTACACATTCTGTTGGGGATCACCAATGAACAGGTCTCTGTCTTAACCGACCGTTACGACTATTGTCCGTACCTGCGCATCTTGGGTCTTCGCAAAGAAACCTCACTTTTGCATACCATCAAACAAAACGCCGACCGGCCGATCCTCACCAAACTGGCCGATGCACGCAAAATCCTTGCTCCGGATGCCCTCGCTCTTTTGGAACAGGATATCTTTGCCTCCACGCTTTATGCCAAATGTGCCTCCAAAAACGGCGGCATCGTTTCCGAATACCGCCGCAGCCCTGTTCTTATGTGATCATTTGACGGTCTCATAAACCCGTCCGTCCTTATCCACCTGTTTCAAGAAGTGATCCGTTTCAAACGTCAGCTCTTCCACCAGATCCGTATCGATATTGTGGCCGGTATTGGAGTACATCACCAGCTTGCAATGCGGCAGTTCCTTTGCCGTACGCAGCATCAGTTCCGGTGTACTGATCGGATCATCGACCGCACCAAGGATCAGGGTCGGGGTCTGTATCGTATGCAGTGCTTCTCTGAGCTTTTCCTCGGTCTTGTATTTCAACAGCGGTCTGCCGTAATCGATTGCCTTCTCCCGGGGATCCGGCTCCGGATTCTGCGCGATGTGGTTTTCACGGAATTCCCGGCGTCTTACGCGTGCCGGATCGTTATCGATCGGCGGGTCCATCGGCGGTATCTCTTTGAGCGCACCGGACAAGGCCATCTGTCGCAGGCTCATGGTCCCTTCTTCCAGGCTGTGCGGCCCCGGTACCATAGCAACCAATCCTTTTACACGTTCCGGATGGTTCAGGCACAGATGCCAGCCCACGCCGGCTCCATGGGAAGCTCCCATATAGAAAAACTTATCGACCTTCATCTTATCCGCCACGCGGATCACATCTTTTGCAAACACATCATACCACTGATCTCCGTAATCTTCCGTGACATACGACGACGGTGCAAATCCGCGCAAAGTGATACAGATCAGATGATAACCTTTGGACGCTACCGGCCACTGCATCCCGAGAGGATAAAATCCCATCTGTGCCGAAAAAATGTAATTATCCCCCCAGCCGTATTCCTCATAGGCCAGTTTCACTCCCGGTTCCACTTCAACAAAATGGGTATTCAGTTTTGCATAGGCCCGCCGGTAGGAATGAGGCACATTTGCCTGCAATTCTTCTTCGGTGTATTCGTTATGCAGTTCATCGATCTGTGCTTCATCCACTACGGTTTTCAGCACACTGTAATACGACTTCTTCGGCCGGGAATCTCCGTCAAAAAGGAGCGGATAACTGGTCTCTTTGCGGAATCCGGTCAGCCAGCTGTCGCTGTCCCGCAGATTCCACAACGTAACCGCCGTAATATTCGCTTTTCCGTTTTTCTTCGTCTCTACCAGCAAGCGGAACAGATCCGCATAACGGTCTGCCAGCGCCTGCATTGACTCCTCCGAAGGATCTGCATTATGGATATCCAGCTCGGTCAGCTGTACTTCGATCCCCAGAGCTCCATAGCGGTAAAGAGCCTCTTTGAAGAGGTCCATCCCCGGAAAGTCCATCACGAAGTGGGACTGCATACCGAAACCGTCGACAATTCCCTTTTCCTTCAGCGGTTTTAGGATCTTTTCGATGATCAGATCCCGTTTCCATTCTTCGTAGCAGTTGTAATCATTATAGAAGAGTTTCACCTCCTCTGCCGCGTATTTGCGGGCAAAGGTGAATGCCTTCTCCACAAAATCCGTACCGACCGTTTCCGTCCAGCGTGATTTACGGAAATCCCCCTCATCAATGGCCTCGTTTACCACGTCCCAGCAATAGATCACGCCCGGATAGTTTTCCTGTACAAAAGTAAGTACGCCTTTGATATAGTTTTCCATTCTGGAAAGCATCTTCTCCCGGCTTACCAGCGGAGCAAATTCATCATAATTCTCGCGGAAAAACCATTCCGGTGTCTGATTATGCCATACCAGGGTATGTCCGCGCATCGGTATCCCGCTTTTTTTGGCAAACTCCAGAAACGGAATCGCAAATTGAAAATCCAGTTTCGGTGCCGTATCGTATTTTTCCGGTTCCAGCCGGCTGTCCGGATCCAGAAAAAACATCGGCTTCATATCATTCTCTGCCGTAAAACTGCTGAACTGCGAGCAGACCAGCTTCCGGTTTGCCTCGGTTTCCAGATTGCGTCTGGACAATGCCACACCGATCTTAAAAAGATCCTGAAATGCTGTTTTCAAATCCATCGTGTAACCCTCCTTATTACTTTGCATATTCTGTTGCTGCCGAAAAAAGATCACATTCCTTATCTTGATCCGGTCTTTACCGGTCCCATTGCATTATACTGAATTTCCACTGCCAACGTATCATTCTCCTTATGCCGGTCGGTTGTAAAGATCATATTGGAACTGCCAAAACATTTTTCCAGCCTTATGCGGTGCAGATCATATTCCATGCCGCGTTCCGCCGACAGGACGGCCTTTTTGAGTGCCGATAACCCGGGCTTTTCGATCGCATCCAGCTTCATCTTGGAGCAGTGATGCGGCACATGCAGGATCTGCAGCGCTTCACCGATCGTCCCTTCCCGCATGGACGAATACGGCACGTCCGAAGCGAGTACGGTATTTGCATTCCCCGACTCATCTGCGACTGCAAAATACAGCCCGTGCCGGTTGCGCAGAGCGATATCCCAGTCGCCGCTTCCCGCGCCTCCCATTTCCAGACGGATCACCTGTTTTCCCTGACCACCCAGACTCGCAATGGTTCTGGGCATATCCTTCCAGTCCACCAGTATGAGTACACCTTTTTTCTTCAAAAAAGCCGCAAACCGATATGCATTCGTCCCGATCGAAGTGGCCGTCCGGTTCCGTTTCTGATATCCCTTCCGACAAAGCGTCGGTGCGATCCAGGGCACATTAAAGATATCGGCGTTTGCATATACCCATCCGGTATAATGATCCGAATCCCAGTTGGACAGTACGACTACGGAAGGCTTGGCTTGCCGGATCGCCAGCAGTGCCCTCCGGTAATACATAGGATTTTTTGCAGGAACGCTTTTTTGCGGATACCCCAGATCAAACAAAACCCGGTTCTTCCCGCAGCGCAGATAGTTGGCATTTCCCTGACCCACATTGTAGATCTCGATGGTTCGCAGCGCATCTTTTTTCCATATTCCCTGCAGCGCATCACGCACCTCTTCATCCGTCGCCGCCGCGAAGTGTTCGGGATCATACAGCGAAGGATACATGCGGTTGATATGTTCGCCGCAATAGACGATATCGTTTGCTTCCGGTACGATAATCAGTTTTCCCTCCAGGCAAAACCCCGGACTTGCCGAAAACTGAAATACCGCATCTGCTGTAATATATTGTTCCGAAGAAAATAGTTCCTTATACTCCTCATCCTTTTCGATCGGATAAAAATACGCTCCGTACCAGGCATACTCCAGTTTGGAGATCCGTGCCTGCACCTCCCGATCTGCCCGGATCATAAAGGACGCATAAAAAGGTCTGTATGCAGCATTCTCTTCCTGCATCAGATCAAACCCTTCCGATAGAATGGTCTCTTTATCATACGAAACGATTTTTTCGGACAAGATCGAGCATTCTATGATCCGGTTCTCCGATACATTCCGGTCCGTCGCCAGATTATCAATGCTCTCCGCTTCTTCCGCGTACGATACCTCCAGCGTATTGTCATTGATCAGATAATCCTCAAATCTGACCGCGATCACCGGTGGCAGAACCGAACCGTTCTGACAGATCCGTTCCGTATGAATTTCTCTGCGTATTTCTTCTATTTTATGTTGATGATACATATCAATGCACAATATCCCGTCGTATTAATCACCAGTTTCAGGCGACATTTACCCCATAATATAATCCTTATCCCGCTATTATAGCATAAAAATTCTCCGCCTTACATATCTATTTTTCTCTATAGGATCTGAAATCTTGAAAATGCAGACAAAATAGAGTATGATAGGCTTTCACACAAAATACAAGAGGTTTCAAACAGAAAATGAAAGAAATGACAAAGGGCAGTCCTCTGCGGATCATCATCAGTTTTACCATTCCCCTGATCTTCGGGAACCTGCTCCAGCAGCTATACAATATCGTGGACAGCAAGATCGTATCGAAATACGTCGGCAGCGATGCCTTTGCTGCCGTGACTCTGACCGCCGTAGTCAGCAATATGCTCATCGGTTTCATTAACGGCTGTACACAGGGGTTTGCGATCCCCGTAGCACTTTATTTCGGTGCACAGTCTCCGGCTGAGATGCGCCGAAACATCGCCGGCTCCTTAAAACTCGTACTGCTCGATATCGCCCTTCTTTTGAGCCTGGGGCTTTTGTTCATCGAACCGGTCCTGCATCTGATCAACACACCGGATAACATCTTTTCCGATGCGCTTTCCTACGTGCGGATCATTCTTTTGGGCATTCCATTTATCTCACTGTATAACGAGTTTGCCAATATACTCCGTGCCGTGGGTGACAGCCGGACGCCGCTTTACTTTCTTCTGCTCTCGGTCATCCTGAATACCGGTTTCGATCTGTTGTTCGTCAAAGTCCTTCAACTCGGGATACAGGGTGCTGCCGGTGCTACCATCTTATCCCAGTTTCTGTGTGCGGCAGCCTGCCTGATCTACATCCTGCTGCGCTACAAAGAACTCATCCCACATAAAGATGAGTGGAAAACCGATCGCCGTACCGGTTCCAGACTCCTTACCAGCGGTCTGTCCATGGGGCTGATGGGCTGTATCGTCAATATCGGAACGATCATCCTGCAAAGCGGCATCAACGATCTGGGAACCCCTACCATCACCGCACACTCTGCAGCACGCCGCTTTATCGATATGCTGATGATCCTGATCTATACCTATGGCTTTACGATGACAACATATTCCAGCCAGAATCTCGGCGCCGGTGAATACAAACGCATCCGCGACGGTGTGCGTACCAGTGTCCTTATCGTTACCACGATCTCCACACTGCTCATCGGTGTATGTTATCTCGCAGCACGCCCTGTCGTTCAATGGATCGCAAGTACCGAAGATCCATCCATCGTACAGATGTCTGTAAACTACTGCCGATTCAACGTACTGTTCTTTTATGCTCTCGGTCCGCTGTTTATCTTCCGCTGTTCCCTGCAGGGACTGGGACACCGCTTTATCCCGCTCACTGCGTCCGTACTGGAACTCTGCATCAAGATCTGCGCCGTCGTTTTCCTGGTCCCCCGCTTCGATTACTGGGGCGTCATCGTCGCCGAGCCTGTCAGCTGGTGCATCATGACCACACTACTGTTTCTTGGCTACGCCCATACTATCCGACATCTTTCTCCGGGAAAACCTTAATATCCCGTCTGCTATAATGCAAAAGTGCGGAACAGTCTTTCCCGTTCCGCACTTTGTTCGCAATTCTGATTTTTTATTTCTTCTTGGTTCCGTTTACCAGATCCTTCAGAGCTTTACCAGCCTTGAATTTAGGAACGGTAGCTGCCGGGATCTTGATAGCTTCGCCGGTTGCCGGATTCTTACCCTTGCGGGCTGCTCTCTTGGAAGTTTCGAAAGTACCGAAACCTACCAGCTGCACTTTACCTTTCTTCTTCAGTTCCTTGGAAACGGTGTTTGTGAAAGCCTTAAGAGCCTTCTCAGCGTCAGCCTTGCTCAGGCCGGCTTCTTTTGCCATTGCATCGATCAATTCTGCTCTGTTCATTTTTAACCCCTCCATATTTGGTTTTATTTGGTTGAACAAGTGAAATATACCATAAAATAAGCATTTCAGCAATAGGAAAACGCGAATTCCTTTGAAAAATCAAGATCCTGCGTCTCCGTTCTTATCTCCTTCCCTTGCCACCGCGTTTTTCATAATACAGACGCTTTTTCCGTCATACTTCCAAACAGTTTCTGCCGTTCTCTTTCGCCTTGTACAAAAGCTTATCTGCCTGGCTGATCGCTTCCGTGTAGGTTTGAAAAGCTGCACAATCCACCATACCGGCACTGAAGGTAATGACCAGTTCCGGTTGTGATTCCCAGACATTCTTTTCAAATTCCTCACGTACACGATTGATCCTCTCGATCGCCTGCTCCTTTTGTTCGGCTTTCACGACGATCAGAAATTCCTCCCCGCCATAGCGTGCCGCAAGTTCACTCTCTCCCACACGGATTTTCTCATTACAGATGCGCCCCAGGGTACGCAATACCAGATCTCCGAAGACATGTCCGTAAGTATCATTCACATTTTTGAAATGATCAATATCGATCATGCACAGATAATGACAGCCGTCCGTAAGCGGTGTTTCCTCCAGAAAGTGAAACAGCTCACGCCGGTTATACAAGCCCGTAAGTTCATCCCGTTTGGAAAGATCATCGAGTTTTTCCAGCAGTTCTTCTCTCTTGGTACGCTCTTTCTGATAAGCATCCATGATCAGTGCCGTAGTAACGATGATATAGACACTGATGATGAGTAAAGAGCTGACAATATCAATATAACGGTCCTTCAGGTTTAATTCCGGCATCAGCCCGAGTTTTCCGGCAATAAACCCGTAAGGGTTCTGTCTGAGAAAATAGGCGATCGAAATGCAGATGATATCTACCGTAAACGAGACCAGCAGACAGATAAAGCGATGCATCTCTTTCAATACCGGTATGATCGTAAAGATTCCGGCCAGCATATACAACGGCATACCGGAATCAAATCCGCCGCAGGAAAAGAAAGCAATCGGGATCACAATGCAGTTAAAGGCATAACAGATCAGGATCCTTGCTCTGTCCGGCCGCTTGCGTACATATGCTTCGTAAACAACGATCAACAGGAGAATGCCCCCCATCGCCGTACCGAGATTTGCTATGAGTCCTATGTTTTCGATCATAGTTACGATCTCCGATACGGCAACGATCGCCAGTCCGACGATCACCACCACGGAAAAGAACCTGTCCTCTAATGTTTTATTATCATTGATCTCATGGTCGATTTTCTTCAGCCATCCCATCGATCTCACCATTCTCTTACAAAAGCCTGTTCCCCAGTCATCCTATGCGGACATACGCGATATATAAAACATGTTATATTATATCACATGTTTACATAATTTTGTCAACGGTCTCCGTCCATCCGAAATCGTTTATAATACACTTTTTTCGATTTCTTCCCAATTCGTGCATCTTTGGTAATTTACTCCCGGCAATTCGTTCTCCCGATTCCATGGACGGTCGTAGACCAGCACCTTCAGTTCCGGCAGATGATCAAAGAATCGAAACGCCAGCGGAGAATCTTCAACGGCATAATCAAACTGCATCTTATAGTAATCTTCCAGTTTCAGACTGAAATCACTGCCCTTCATAAAATTCTCCCGTCCGTACTTATCCAGGCAAAACAGCTTCACCCGTTTCATACCATGTCGGTCAAGCCAGATCCGTGACGGTTCATACGCACTGAACGGTCGTCCGGTAATGATCGATACCTCATATCCCCGGTCCACCCAGCGATTGACCACCGTCGCCGCCCCCGGTGTTTCCTGATAAGACAGCAGCACCTCCGGACGATGTCCTTCGAGCATCAGCTTCTCAAACTGCTCATCCGTAAGTTCAAAGGATTTCTGCAGATTAAAGAAATGCATCTTTTCATAGGGCACCCGTATCCCGAACATTCTGTCCGCAATGTCCGAAAAACTGCGCGCTGTCTCGCACAGGCAATCGTCAAAATCCACATAGATCTTCATAGAATCCTCCATTATCCTGATCCGTTTTTTTCTTCTATTACCGAAAGAAAGGGTTCCGCTCGCGGAACCCTCACGCCCGGCACAGTCCCGGATATTCTTCCGCAACCGCCCTATCGTATTGCCCGGTATCAGTCTGCCAGTTCCTTCAGTTTTCCGAAGAGCTTTAGAGTTACTTCGGGGCATCCTCAAATATGACGATATTCTTTCCGTTCTGCTTTCCGTAATACATCCTCTCGTCAGCCACCTTGATGATATCGTCCGGCTCCTGATGTTCTTCGCGTTTTTCCTCCAGCCCGATCGTGATCGTTGCCGAGATTCTTTTGTTATAAAAGATCGTCGGCGAATTCTCTATGCTTTTTCTGAGATATTCCATCTTTTCCTTTGCGACATTCATATCATAATCCCGCATCAAAATAAGGATCTCCTCGCCGCCCCACCGGCAGATCTCACACCCCTGCATTTCTTTGCGAATCATCGTCGAGATATGGCGCAGCACTTCATCCCCTGCATCGTGTCCGTGGGAATCATTGATCCGTTTAAAATTATCAATATCGCAAAAAGATATGCAGAAATGGGAAGAACGGTCTGCCATAAGCTGTTCGATCACCGGCAGGAATCCGCGCCGGTTTAAAAGTCCGGT
This sequence comes from Lachnospiraceae bacterium, assembly GCA_017634975.1. Taxonomy (GTDB): domain Bacteria; phylum Bacillota; class Clostridia; order Lachnospirales; family Lachnospiraceae; genus NK4A136. Next base: position 99,967 of record JAGBMJ010000103.1, read on the forward strand.
CAGCACATCCTCGTGTGCATCTGTTGACAGTTTCTGGTTCTTCTGTTCAAGACTGACTACCTCCACCTCACTGGAATAAATGTACATGATATTATAAAAGATCGTCGAGAATACCATCACGAAAGAGGAAAAGAGAGTCAGGAACAAACGCATCCCCGGAGTCACATCATAAACCGGAGGTATAGCGTTAAACACTGTGTACAAAATTGCAAACGTCGCAAAATTCAATACCAGAAGCATCGCTATGATCCAGCGCTTTGCTCCTTTAAAGAGAAAACACCCGAAATAAATGATGACCGGGACGATTGCAAATAGGAAGCAGTAGGTACCGCAGCGCAATCCGATATAATAAGTCGATACGCATACATAAACCGTTACCTCCAGGACCGTGCTTATGTATACCGGCAGGATATAACCGGCCTTACACAAAAATATACAGAGAAAATAAACAATGACACTGAATATATTAAACTCAACCAGCCGCGTCACGCCCGCGATCGCAAACGTTGCCAGCAGCACGATATGCACTCCGCACAAGACCACAACCGCAACAAAATTACTGTTATGGACCAGAAAATGCATTATTTTATCGATGATTCCTTTTTCCTTCATACAAGGATATTCCCTTCTCTTTTAAACCGCTTCATCTCCATGTTCTTCGATCACTGCCTTCACTTCCTCAATAGCCTCGAAGAACACTTCCACACACTTCGAGTCAAATTTCGTACCGTTTTCTTCCTCGATCAATCGTATCGCTTCCTCCAGAGGAAACGCCGGCTTGTAGACACGCGCTGAAGTCAATGCATCAAAAACATCCGCCACCGCCATAATACGTGCCGACAGCGGAATCTCTTCCCCTTTGAGTCCTTCCGGATAACCTTTCCCATCCCATCGCTCATGATGGTAAGCCGCCATATTCCGTGCCTCGCGCAGGAAGTTTTCTCCGCCTACGGAACGGATCGCCTTGTCCAGGATCTTCTTTCCACATGTAGCATGGGTTTTCATGATCTCAAATTCTTCCGGCGTCAGTTTCCCCGGCTTGTTCAGGATCGTATCCGAAATATTGATTTTCCCCACATCGTGAAGAGGGGCCGATTTAATGACATCCTGTATATACTCGGGGGTCAGCAGTTCTTTGTAATAGCCCTTTTTCTTAAGCCCCTCCAGAATGATTTTTACATAAGCTGCTGTTTTTTGGATATGGTTCCCGGTGTCCGAATCACGTGTTTCTACCATATCCGCCATCAGCACCATCAGGCCGTTTTGCATCTTCTCGTTTTTTTCGCTATACAGGCGGAGATCTCTCAATTGCTTTGCCATATCGGTCTCCATCTTACTGATGGTACGGTAAAGATCCCCGACCTCATTTTTGGCGTGGATATCCAGCTGTGCGAGCTTCTGAGCGCTTTCATCCATCGCTCTCTGGTTCCCGATATTCTTGATAAAATCCTTTGCCGAGCGCGTAATGCTTGTAATGGGATTGATCAGGGAATGCTCGATCGCTGAAATATACGAAAGCGTAACGATCAGGGTAAATGCTGCCGCAAACAGCGCGATCATCCGGACGTAACGGTTGAGTTCCTTACTGATATCATTGACATCGATCTCAACGCACAAAAGCCCTGCCGCCTGATCGTTACTGTCAAAGATCACCTTATATCCGTTCAGCATATGCCCATATTCCGAAGAATAGCCATCCAGCGTCCCGCATTCCCTTTGCCCGATCTTGACCGCCCCCTGCAGGATACGCAGCGTCTCATCCTCAAAGCTGCCCGCTTCACAAGGCTTACCCATATAGGTATACTCGCCTCCCTTGGCCAGTTCTTCGGCGGTTTTGGTATTGATCGCATAGGTTATACTGTGAATGTTATTGATATCCTCAAAATAGACGGCATACAGATAGCCGATATCAGAACTCTCTTTGATCTTGTTTAAGTGCTCACGCATCTCCTCGTAACGCTCCGGCATCTCACGCGCAACGATCATGTCCCCGAAGGAATACTCCGTGGCAACCGTGTATGCATACTCCAGTACCGTTGTTGCATACTTTTTATAGTTTCGTTCTACATTCTGGTTAAACAGATGATAGCCGATCAATACAAGCACACAAGTCAGGATCATGATCGCGATGACTGAGTACATCGCTGTGATCTGTTTGATACCAAATATTTTATACTGCTTCTTCTCCATGTCCATCTCCTCACTTCGGCCGTGCCAGATAATACCCCTGGAAAAGATCTACGCCCAATCCAACAAGACAATCAAACTCTTCCTTTTCTTCTACCCCTTCTGCTACAACACGGATCCCTTTGGAATGAAAATCATCCACAGACAGCAGATTTTTCAGCTATAAAAACTGTTATAATTTTATCACAAATCGAAACACAAAACAATAAGTTACCGACTCAGTTGTCCATCGTTGTTTATTGTTTTGTTCATACTGCCCATTTGGTAGCCGCGCAGGTCCAGGGTAACAAATTGAAAACCGATCCGTTTGAAGAACTCATATACCTTCTCTCGGACCCCGTCCTCTGCCAGTCGCGGGATATCTTTCGCCGGTACCTCGATCCTGGCGATCTTTCCATGCATACGTACCCGCTCTTCCAGAAAGCCATGTTCGATCAGAAACTGCTCCGCCTGATCGATCATCTTGAGCTTCTCCTCCGTTATCTCTTCTCCATAGACAAAACGTGAGGCCAGGCAGGCATACGCCGGTTTACTCCAGGTCGGCAGCCCCATCGCTTTTGAGAGCATGCGGATATCCGCTTTGGTCATCTTCGCCTCTCTTAAAGGACTCTTTACAGAGAGCTCCTCCACGGCACGAAGCCCCGGGCGATAATCTCCGAGGTCATCCATATTCGAACCTTCCGCCATATATTCGATCCCGTTTTCTTCTGCGATCCTACGGATCTCTGTATAGATCCCGCGTTTGCAGAAATAACAGCGGTCCGGCCCGTTTTTGCGGTACCCTTCCTCCTTCATCGGATCCATCGTATAGATGATGTGGCGGATCCCGCGCTCTTCGCAAAAGGCCTTTGCCTCTTTGATCTCGCGCTCCGGCACGGATGCATCCGTTCCGGTAACGGCGATCACCCTCTCGCCCAGCACCTCATGTGCCACGGCCAGCAGAAAGGTGGAGTCGACGCCGGCCGAAAAGCCAACGGCAAGAGACCCCAGCCCCCGGATATATTCTTTCAGCTGCGCGAGCTTTTTCTGTTGTTCCATACTCAGTACATCTTCCATGTCGTTTATCCCCCTAAAACGATATTGAACCTTCGAATGGTATTGCGATACCCCGGTCCTCTCTATAGAAATCTTTCAAACCAGATCCGCGACAGTTCCGGCCACATATGCACATCCGCAAACAAATCCGCCAGCTCCTGCGGGGATGAGCTCCTGTTTTCCGCATCCTCCTGCACAGAGTCGTTCTCCTTAGCGGCAAAGAACTGCTGCATCAGTTCTTCCCGGCGTTTCGGCGTCAGATTCACCGCGGTATCCGCTTTTACATGTTCCAGAGCAAGCCCGAGCTGTTCACAGACATATTCGCCGCCGTGCCAGCCCGAGAACTGTTCTAGACTGGCTACGGAAAGGCCATGTCCTCCCTTCGGGAATACATACTGTGCATAGGGAACCCCTTTTTCTTTTAACGCTTTTGCGAACAGATAGCTGTTTTCCACGGGTACCAGATCATCTTCCAGAGTCTGCCACAGAAAACAGGGCGGCGTATTCTCTCTGACCTGTTTCTCCAATGAGAAATATTCCAGTTCTTCCGGATCCGGATCCGTTCCGAGCAATGCCTGCATCGAATAAATATGGGTATATTTTCCCGAGGTGATGACCGGATAGCATAGGATCGCACCATCCGGCCGGTTGGATACCGTATTCAGCTCCGGATCCGGATCCATGATATCATCAAAATGTGTGCAAAGGCTGGCGCATACATGCCCACCGGCCGAAAAACCGCAGACCAGCAGCTTATCTGCTGCGATATGATATTCCTCCGCATTCCTTCGGATCAGGCGTACCGCTCTGGAGAGATCCTCCATCGGCTGGCGTTTCAGCGGTACCGACATCGTGATGTCATTTGTATAAGTGAGAACAAATACGTTCATCCCCATCCGGTAATACTCCATCGCCGGGAGTTCCCCTTCGTGAGGTGCCAGCATACAATATCCTCCGCCGGGTACCATCACCATACATCTGCGGATAGCATCATCCTCTTCATGCAAAAAGGCGCGCACATTGGGCTGAAAGCCATATGCCGCCGCATAGGTGTATTCCGCGTCCTTCCACAGATCCAGTCGAAACTGCTTCATCTCTGTTCCTCCATATGTTTTGGTGCCTGCCGGAACCGCACCGGAAACTCTTTGAGATCATCCAGCCGCAAAAAAAGCATCCCGTTTTCGTGCTCCGGCGTACCATCGTCAAAATGCTCCCCATAGCTGCATCCGCCGTCGATATCCACCATATTACCGTGCCACAGCGCCGTCAGCCCCGGCGGAACCTGCCCGCCTCCATAATAGCATTTTACGTACTGCACCGGCACATGTCCGCTGATAAAGGTGTAGTCATACTGATCATACAGATCCACAGCGTTCGTTCCCGGTTCCTCGCGGTAGATCGAACGCCAGACAACGTTATAAACCGCGTGGTCTTCGGCATAACGATACCGCAGGTTGATAAGTTCTTCATCAAAAAAAGAGTGTGACAGGCAGAAATTCCTTCCGTTTACTTCCAGCGTCTTCACGACATAACGGTTTCTCAGCCATCCCAGGAGCCGTTTTCGTGCGCCTTCCGTCAACGCGGCATAATGCGCAAAAGTAACCTCTCCGCCGTTGTAATCCAGCCAGATCACGGAATCGATCCCGCTGCACAATGCTCTTCCGCTACGATCCACAGAATGCAACATCATGTGTTCATGATTGCCCAGAAGCAGATCCATGTTTTTGTGATCCCGGATATACCGGAGAAGCTTGATCCCCTCGGCTCCCCGGTCGATCACATCCCCGAGGACGTACAGCTCATCCGCGTCGGAAAAGCCGATCGTCTCCAGTCCTTTTCGGAATAAATCATAATGCCCATGTAAATCGGATACTGTGTATACTGCCATAATTCTTTCGCTTCGGCTCCGTTCTCATTTTTCACGCAAAGCGCTTCTCCGGTAGCGGATACAAAGGATCGTCAGATCATCAAACTGTTCCGCGTCTCCGACGAACAGATCCACATCCAGTTTTACATTCTTTACCAGTTCGGCCGGCGTAGCATTCGGATACAGATTCAGCGCTTCCAGAATACGATCGGTACCATACAGATTGTCGTTTGCCGCTGTTGATCGTCTTACCTGCTCCATAATACCACCTTATGACCGAAAAAGCAAAAAAACGGTTATGCGTGAGATTTCATAACCGTTTTTTCGTATTTTCTTATTCCCGATCGTCCTGCAGAGCTTCCATATATCCCGCCGTGATGATACCGGCCGGGAGCGCAACGATCGCTATGCCAAATATGGATGAGATCATCGTGATGATCCGCCCGGCGGTCGTCACCGGATAGATATCGCCGTATCCTACTGTCGTGAGCGATACCGTTGCCCAGTAGATTGCATCAAAGAAGGTCTCAAAGGAATCACCTTCCACATTAAATACGATCAGGGCGGAAACGATGATATATCCAAGTGCCAGAGTACATACCGCCATCAGAGCCTCCCTGGAATTGCGGATCACGCGTACGATAATGACGATACTCTTGGAATACCGAAACGCCTTAAACACGCGGAAGGTTCGGAATATCCGAAACAGGCGGAACAGGCGGAACCCTTCGTTCAACAGCGTCATATCTCCCATAAATACACTCATATTTTCTTTTCGCCGATGACCACGGCGCCAGTTCCTGATATTTTTCATCATGAACGATACAATATCCCCGCCCGTTCGCGTCCTCATCCGTTTCAAAAAGAATACGCCCTTCCCGGATCAGGTCAACGGCCGTCTCTTCGTCCACAATCTCCCTCACCAGCTTATCATACGCCTCCCGGGCAATCTCATACAGCTTATAATAACCACGTGCACCGTATTCCGCCGTATAGATTTTTCTGTTCTCATCCCGGCATACTTTCCAGCCGGATCCTTTTTTAAAGAATACTTTTGTTTTCTCCGTGCCGTCCTCAGCCGCATCATAAGACATGCCTTCCAGCAGTTCGGAGAACTGTTCCAAAAGCGGACAGATGATCTCCGCCGGCTGCCACATATAGAAATAAAGCTTTTCCATCGTCTCCGGTTGCCGGGCCGATCCGATCATCTTCTGCAAAAAAGCAATATCCTCCGATACGCAGTTCTTATCCCAGGGTATATCCCGGATATCAAAGGTATAGGTTTCCGCACCGCACAGAATATGATGCCCGATATCTTCCAGATATTCAATAATCGTCAATTGGGATTCCGTCATTTCAACCGCTTCCGCCGCTTTTGCCAGCAATAAGAAAAAGCACTCCCCTTCACGATTCGACATACGCAGTATCTTTTCCATCTTTGATCTTACTTTGCCTCCATATTGCCATACATAAATACCCTACCTGCAGTATTATACCCCTGTTTTGTCTCTGCAGGCAATAACCGGTATCCAAAAAGCTGCTGTTCCACGCCGTTCAAAAACGCACGTTTGCATGTTACTGATAATCTCGCGGCAGCCGACAACAGCCTCAGGCTCCCCGCACCCGGGTTATGCTTGTAATCCCCGATAAAACATGGTAGGATAAATTGCCTATGAAACAAGTAGGAAATCAAAAGGATCGGTGAATACAGTAATGTTAAATCAGTTTTCAAGAACACAATTAATCTACGGACCGGAGGCCATGGAAAAACTGGCCGCTTCCCGCGTGGCGGTCTTTGGAATCGGCGGTGTGGGCGGATATGTTGTAGAAGCTTTGGTACGAAGCGGCGTAGGAGCACTGGATCTGATCGATGATGACAAAGTGTGTCTGACCAATCTCAACCGCCAGATCATCGCCACCAGAAAAACGGTAGGAAAATATAAAGTGGATGTGGCGGAGGAACGGGTACATGATATCAATCCTGACTGTGTTGTTCGCAAATATCAGACCTTTTATCTGCCGGAGACGGCAGATCAGTTTGATTTCCGGGAATACGATTATGTTGTGGATGCGATCGATACCGTCACCGGAAAGCTCGGGATCATCGAGCAAGCCAGGGAAGCCGGTGTGCCGGTCATTTCCTCTATGGGTGCCGGTAATAAAACAAATGCAACCCTCTTTGAAGTAGCGGACATCTATGAGACCTCGGTCTGTCCGCTGGCAAAAGTAATGCGCCGGGAATGCCGGAAACGCGGCATCGAAAAACTCAAGGTGGTATATTCGAAAGAAGAGCCGAAGCGGCCTCTGGAAGATATGTCTATCAGCTGCCGCCAGCATTGCATCTGCCCGCCGGGGACTGAGCGAAAGTGTACACAGCGCAGAGACATCCCCGGTTCGACTGCCTTCGTTCCTTCGGTCGTCGGCCTTATCATCGCCGGCGAAGTGATCAATGACCTTACCGCATAGTCTTCTCTGCAAAGCCCTGTTTCACGCTGATAGCAGTCATGCGGATCCCTGCGGATATTGACAAAACTACGGATTGATATTACTTTTATACTTGTTTAACGAAAATACTGAAATCACAGAAGAAGGATAAAAAAATGGACAATGATCCGAATGGATTTTTTAACAAAAAATATGTGAAAATCTGCATTTATGCTTCTGTAACTGTCGTATTGACTCTGATCGCCATCTATCTGGTATACCTTACCGGTGGATTCTGGGCAAAGATCTGGGCGCTTTTTACCGCGATCCTCCGTCCTCTGCTGATCGGACTGATCCTCTGTTATCTGCTCTCCCCTTTGGTGTCTTTTCTTGAAAACGCCATTGTCAAGAAGAAAAAGAATAAAGGCAGCAGGATTCAGGCCATTCTGCTCAGTTACCTGCTGGTTATAGCGGTCATCGCTGCCCTGGCCGCTCTGATCCTGGTCACCGCCTACAAGAACATTGCCACGATCAATTACGACAGTCTTATCAAAGGAGTTACAAATGCGATCACATCCTTGCAGCTAAACTTTAACGATCTGCCCGCAAAAGTGCAGGAGATCCTGGATCTTGCCGGCATTTCCTTCGGCGGTGTCGGCAGTATGGCTACCGAAGCCGTCAATGCCGTGTTCACTGGCCTGGAGCGTTTCTTCACCGGTATGTTTTTCGGCATCATTTTTTCTGTTTACTTTATGCTGGACGGTTCCAATATCAGTAAATACTGGGAAAATGTATTCCGCACAGTTTTCGGCAATGCCGCTGGTGACACGCTGCAGCTCGCCCTGGATGATTTCAACCGTGTCTTCTCCGGCTATCTCCGCGGGCAGATGCTCGATGCCAGTATCGTACTGGTGATCTCCTGCATCCTGCTCACCCTGATCGGTGTTCCCAATTCCATCCTGGTCGGCGTTCTCATCGGTCTCGGAAACCTGATCCCCTATGTCGGTCCGATCGTAGGCTATGTGGTCCTGGCGATCGTCTGCATTCCCGGACACGCCTTTACGGAAATGATCATCGGTTTTATCTGCGTAGCCGTTATCATGTTTATCGATGCCAATATCATCAACCCGCGTCTTCTGAGCGACAATGTAGAGGTACATCCCCTGCTGGTGGTCGCTGCCCTGATCGGTGGCGGTGCGCTGGGCGGACTGCTTGGTATGATCATCGCCGTTCCCGTAGCCGCATTCCTGAAAGTACAGTTGGACCGCTACGTCAGCCAAAAAGCGGAGAAAGATGCCAAAGAATCCGCATCTCAGAAACCCGAAGTGCAGAAAGCGGAACTGGCAGCTCCGAAAGCGCAGGATCCCGAAGTACGTGAAGCGGCTCCCGCAAAGGCAAAGCCGCTTCCTAAGAAAAGAGCAAACAACGTTAAGAAAAACAGGTAGAGACTATTCGTACATTGCCTTTTTTTCGTATAACTCCAGGAAACATCTTATGCTGGCTTCGCATCTTCCCGGATTCGTGCGGTAGATAAAATGACTTCCCGGGCAGTAGTCGATCGTATAATCTCCCCCCATTTTTTCAAGATAGGGGATCAATTCATGTTCGTTTGCATATCTGCTTTCCGGGTCCTGCAAATCCGCATCTCTTGCAGAAATATATAGTTTCGGAACATTTGACTCCTGAAGAGACTCCCACGTCGCATTCCGGTTTCTATTGATTGCCGCACTTTCCGCCGCGACCGCATCGGAAGATATGGACAATAACTGCAGGATACAGTAAGCACGCCATTCGTCTTTCGGAAGGTTCAATTCATTCTCATAAAACAGCGGAACCATAATGTCAAAGATCCCAAACTCTATCGCCAGTTTATACAGCGTATTGTCCGGAGGACTTTCCACCATTTCTTCTTCCGTCATCGGTTCCACATAGGTTCCGTCTATGTTGACGAATGCCTCCACTTCCTCCGGGTACTTGTTTGCCCAATAGCTTGCATACGTTCCCCCCATCGAATGTGCCATCAGAATAACCGGCGTTTCCACTCCCGATGCCTTCAATGCCTTACGATACTCTTCCACGATCACATCAACGTTTCTGTCATCATGCACATCATCGCTTCCGTCCCATCCGGTTCTTCCGATGTAGATAAACTGATAATCGTCCTCCATATTTCTCGCCATTGTCCGCAGATCGACAGCCATTCCGGCCCCCATACCACTCAGAACGACGATTTTTCCTCTTCCTTCTTCATATCCGAACTTTACAACGTTCAGCGAATAGTCTCCGATGGAAACCGGATTATAATAGCCTTTTTTTGCCAAAAATTTCATATCCAGGCTGTGTTTCACCCGGTGAAAAACAAACAATCCCGCAAAAATTCCGACAAGCACCAATACAATCGTGACAAGCACTTTCACAGGATTTCTTTTTTTCTTTTCCTTATTCTTTTCCTTATTCCTTTCCATATGCCCAGCCCCCTCAACCTTAGGAACTATTCTATACGTAACAATGTATCATTGGGTTCTGACCCCCTATATTCTAAATCCCCAGATAGTTTCGGATCAAAGCATCATTCTCCACTCCATCCCGGTATCCCAGCCAGTACAGATTTCCCAATTTTTCCATATTCCCTTCCACGCGGGCTACCGTTACCGTCTCTGACGGTTCGATCCGAAGCAGTCTGCCTTCCATATGCAGCTGTTCGATCTCGTCACACTGACGATTGTAGGATTTATTGCTGATCGCCAGTTTCTTTGCAAAAGCCTCCCGTGACCGGTAGAAACGCAGCGCTGTTTTGGAAATCTTGTCCGGTTTGCGATAGGTGGTTTCCCTGGTGCGAAGCACGATGATCTTTTGAAATCCGTTTTGCAGCGCCCAATGATATGGGATCTTACAGGTGCATCCACCATCCAGATACGGCACACCGTCGATCCAGACCATCGGGGAAATATACGGCATGGTCGCCGAGGCCCTTACGCCGGCAAAAATGTCCCGGCTCCGTCCCTTTTCAAAACATACTGCCTTTCCGTTATCGCAATTCGTTGCCACCGCAATAAAGCGTTGCTTGCTGTTTTCAAAACGCTCATGATCAAACGGTTCCAGAATTCCTCTATCCTCGGTCAAAAATCCGATATCCAGCAGACTATGGCTGTGGAGCACCGCTCTGGCACCAACATAGCGGCTGTCATGCCGAAACCCCAGATTGATGCGTCCCGATCTGCCGATCTGTCCTGATATATAATTCATTCCGGACAGTGCTCCGGCCGATACACCGATCACACAGGCCATATTGATATCATTCTCCATCATCGCATCCAGAAATCCTTGTGTATAGAGCCCGCGAAATGCTCCACCTTCCAGTACCAGACACCCCTCCGTAATATGATCAGACGCCCTTCCTTCCGGAAGGTTCTCTAATCCCGAATATACCTTATGCATGCTTTTCCACTCTCCTGTGATTATATTTGATTTATAAACAACTTCATCGTGATGCCGGCCCGATCGCAACATACTGTTCATTTCCCTTTTTTAGTCGTTCTATTGCTTCTTCTGCAGATATCATTGTCGTCACTCCATCTTATCACGAGATAGTCTTCCATTATACTTATCCTCCGGAAAGACGTTTCCCCTTACTGATTTACAGATCCTTAGGGATCAGATTCCCCATCATCCCCCAATATACTTCCATATCCGACAATTCAAGATTTGAGATATTATCTTCTCCATTCAGAAACAACGGAACCTTATATCCTACGCATTTTTCGTGAGGAATATCGCATCCGGCATCGGATCCATACCATTCCTCAAAAAAATCAGATGCAAGCGAATCCGCGCTGTAATCTGCGATCTCCTCATCATGAAACATAATAAAATCAGCCGGAATATTTAATACTTCACCTGTTCCCGGCTCAAACAGCAGTGTTTTTCCCGTATGAATATTCTCGGCAAATTGCCTTCCAAGCCAGTCATATCCAAATACAATGATCGTTCCTTTATACTTCGGAAATGCCTCCTCTACGATCTGCGTCCACTTTTCGATGTCGTTGATATTATGAATTCTGTATAGTCCCTTCTTAAAGGTTTCTCCTGAAAAAGACTGCAAAAAAGCTTCCGGATCTTCAACAGCATCTTTCCCCTCAATACCTGCAAACTTATAAAACTTCTCAAACATAATTTTTCCTCTCTTTCTCCTGTTATTCATACAATTTCCCGATCATCTGCTCACTTTATCCTCTTCATCGCTTAGTTCCCGGGGAAACCCTTTTCCTTATGTGATGAAAAATCCGGTAACGACGATGCTGAACCGCGCCGCCCAGTTTGCCCCCTTTGCAGCACTCTCCGGCTATGAGGAGTCGGTCCGCGAGACGGAACGCCTGACCGACCGGCGCATCGAACCGGACGAAGCCGTGATCGCCGAGCTGAACGACAAGCTCCAGTATCTCTATCTGACCAGGTCCTCGCCCCCGCATGTCACCATCACTTACTTTGTCAAGGATCCCCGCAAGGACGGCGGCTCCTACGAAACCATCTCTTGCACCATCAAGAATATCGATGCCGTCTTTGCTTATGTGGTCATGGACGATGGCAGTCTGGTTCCGATCAAGGATATCTGTGCGATCGAGATGTGACTCCGGTCAGACTTTGACTATATTTACTATATTGTCTCCGTACTCTATTCCGTTTCCGGTCAGAAAATCTACCAGTCCTTCGATCTTCTCAGGCTGGCAAACGATCTTAGGTGTGTGGGCATCACACCCGATCCTTTTCCCTTCTCAGTTCCCGTCCTGCCAAAATGTCTTCTTAAATACTTCGTAATTCCTGCTACTGCCGGGTGGGCAGTATACGGCAAATTCTATCTTATCAAACACCTTTGGGAACTCCTGAATTGCCGTCTTGTATGCTCTGGCCACCACCTCCGGATCATTCTGAAATGCGCCACATCCAAATGCTCCAAGAACAAGAGTATCTGCTCCTTTGGCCGCCGCACAGGTCAGCATATGAATGGCGCGCTTCACATGATATCCGAATAACTCAGCGTTATTCATTATCGTCCCGCCATTTACCAGATCAAAGTGAATATTTGACCTCTTCCTGAGATCCGGCGCTGCGATAGTGATTACGTCCACCGTCACCCAGTCCTCTTTCGGCATACGCTCCGGCAGGTCTGTATCCGTCTTACAAATGATCACGCCCTCCGTATACACCAGCGAATCCGTTGCTTTTGGGGTATTCAGGTCATGATGATGCTTATAGAAAGTATCCCTTAATGCCCGACGATATATCAGCGGATACAGCGTAGATGTACGGCATAAGCACTCTTCCTGCGCTCCCGCCCCGTTTACCACTCCACCGCCGGCATAAAACGCATTTGCAAAGTTCATTACAGCGATCTTCGCCCTCTGATTCTCCTTATGAAGCCTCATCGCCGCCTGGTAGCTCCGGTCTCCTGATACCGTTATATGCATTTCCCTTGTCTTAGTCGCATCAAAAACCGGATAATCATCCTCATAGAAAACGGTCGTTTTCTTCTTTGCGACAGGTATCGAAGCAGAGAGATCCGGATCTGATTTGATCCAGCTCTGCGTATCCTGAAACACTTCTATTCTTTGCTCTTTTGTAGACATATACTGCCGCCTCCTTCGAAGCTAATATCAATTGATAACCAAAAAACTTATGTACATTACCAGCATAATTGTCAATAGTTAACTGAAACCGCTTAGATAGTTACCCATCTTGTGTTGCCGCCCCCTCTGATGAAACATCACGAATAACCAAAGATTCAATCTCCTCCCCGGCTGAGAGCTCAACAATTTAAATATGCCAAATATCTATAGACTTCTCAAATAACCATTATCTTTCATCGGTTAATATCCAATAACCAAAATACCTTTCAATGCAATTTTAATTCTATCACTCAAATATAATGTTTCAAAATATGTCACTACTTTTTCAAAATCCTTACTCAATGTAGCTCCATTCATATATTCATTTCTAACTGCTATGCATAGATAATCAACATCCTGCATCATACATGCTTCAAAGAAATCTTTAAGGAACTGAAAATTTGTTACTGCTCTACCAGCCTCAACTTCTATCACAGTTCTCTTATCCGCATGAAACGCATCAGCCTCAAAATACTTTTCCTCTACACCGTTCTCTCCGAATAATACCGGAACATGGATCTTGTCATCCGCTCTTTTACTTTTTTCAACTATATATCCTAATGATTCAAGCCCCGGTCTTACTGCCTCCAGGACCTTATTGCTCTCCATCTTTTTTCTTGGAGAGGACGCAATTTCGTTTTCTACATCTTCAAAGGCTTTTACAATACTCCGAAAATTCTCCGACGGGGGAATATTCTTAGGAAAACTAATCCATCTCATGATTTTCTCCTTTTCACTTGTATGCCCAATATGGTATAATAATTTTAAACTATACCAAAGGAGGGCATGTTATGTCAAAAAACAAATACTCCATTTCCGCTTCTTCTATTTCGCCTGAGGAATTATACCGGCTCTATGCTCAGGCCAAGCAGAGAAATCAACTTAATAAACCCTACACTGAACTTGATTATATTTTTGATATTGCTGCAAATCACCGTTCACTTTTCCCTGCTATAGATTACAAGGGCACCATCTCTGAAGAAATCTATGTAGAGAGATGGGTTAAAAGCTATTGTGATGCAGAAAACACGCTTCCCAGCCAAAGAGAAGCTAAACCCAAAGGATCTTGCTCTGATCCAGCATTAAGAGTTTTAGTGCAGACCACCCAGGGCCTAACCGAAGAACAAGTCTCCATTGGAGAAAGCAATCATGATCTATTTATGGCGGCTGAAAACCTCCAAGGTAATCTTCTCGAAGAATATATAGCGAATCGTATTCGTCCATATGGATTCGTATGGGCCAATGGAAATGTTCTAAAAGCCATAGACTTTATAACTACTGACGGTTCTCTTTTGTTACAGATAAAAAATAAATATAATACTGAGAACAGTTCTGGCAGCGATATCCGTGAAGGTACTACTATCGAAAAATGGTATCGTCTTGGAGTCAGAACGGTTAATCATCAAAAGGTTCCCAATTTTAAATGGTCTGAACTCAATGAATTGATTAACAAATACAAAACTGAAGGATTTGATTTGCCACCTTGTAATATGTCCGAAGATGACTACCGTAATTTCCTTTCTGATGCTGTCAGGCGAAATCCTCATCTTCTTTCAGGAGATTAACATGAAAGTCATTACTCTTAGAGAACCCTGGGCAAGTCTTATCGGAGAGCAGATCAAGAAAATCGAAACCCGCAGTTGGTTCACTAATTACCGAGGTGAGATGTATATTCATGCCGGATTGTCCAAAATCCCATCGAAAGATGCACGAATGAATCGCCTTGCAAAAGAGCTCCAGGGCCCTTTTCACTATGGAACTATATTCGCCAAATGTAACCTTTCTGATTGTATCTTGATTGATGAATCATATGCCGAATCCGTAAAGAAATCGGATTATATGTGTTACGATTGCGGCGATTACACTCCCGGACGCTATGCTTGGATCCTAACAGACATCGAATTAATCGATCCCATCGTTGCCACCGGAAAGTTAGGGCTATGGAATTATACTATTCCCGAAGGAGGCAATAACTGATGGAAGGACTTCTTGTTGAAATCTGCCCTAACGAAACATACGATATTGTCGATACCAGGAACGATCAGTATGGCAGGCTGCGTATGTATTACAGCAAGATCAAAGAGAACCTTGCGTTAAATTCCACCGTCAGCTTTGATATCAAAAGAAGTGCCGCTGGAAACATTTATGCAAAATACATAGCTGCTGTAGAACGTAATACTGCCATATTCAATACCGAGGATCGTTCTCAATGGTATAACTGGGGCGAAAATGAAGAAAATGATTTTATCTCCTACATAGTTCCGCACCTCAACTTGGATATCCAAATCAACCCCGCGAAAAGAACGTGTAGCTGGGCCATCGATTTAATCGATTATACGCGCAATCGTCCAGCCGATTTAAAAACACAAAACACCCCCTTTTTTACTGTAGCGAAATATAAATACAAGGGAGTGACTTGTAATCCAACCTACTCCGTAACATTTAATCGAAAGGATTATATCAATTACAAATCCAACTACCCAAATTGTGATATCTACTTTTGGGTTCATTGGACCCAGACCCAATATCGCAACTATACTGTTCCGGAAATATACGGAGTATGGCGCGGTGACTTTTCAAAAATGGCCTTATGTATTGAAAGCGGTCAGGCACCTTTGCATCCATACATGCATCGGGTTGATGATGACCATAATGCAAAAGACAGCTATGTTTTCAATCTACAAGATGAAGACATATTCGAAAAAGTCTATTGATGATTAGGGAGATCTGAGGATCTCCCTTTATTCATATTCAGCCTATTCATATTCAGCCTATTCGTCTTCGCCAGTATCTTCTTCCGCTTTTTTCAACGCTTTATCCATCGCTTCACGCCAGGTTATATCGCTTGTATTCTTATATCTTGAATAGGGAAAACCATCATACTGGGGAAGTTTCTCGCCCTTCATATCAGCGATAATCGTCCTAGCTATTGCTTCTCCCAATTTAATAGGAACCGCATTGCCAATTTGCTTATACTGTTCAAGAATCGGCCCACATATTACCCAATCTTCGGGAAACTCTTGAATCCTGCTATACTCTTCTACACTTAATGGCCTATCTTCCGTGGGATGGCACAAATCTGTTGCTGGCATAGTAGGATTAGTAACAAGAGTCGGAGAAGGGCGGTCAAAGTTCAGCCTTCTGTAAAACCCAGTTTTTCCTCCTCCAAGCTGAAGTTTGGATCCCATTGCCTCTTTCTGAATATCTTTAGGCAAATCTTTCCAATACTGGCCTTGTTTCAGCATTCTGTAATATTTTAGTCGTTTCTCTGGGAATTCAATGTAATGATGTTTCCTTATCTTCTTCCCCTTCGCTACTTCTCCCAATGTTCGCCACTTAGGTAATCCATATTCACCGTTTTCCGAATGTGTAGGAGATAAATATGGCATCTTCTCGACAGCTCCCAGCTTACCTATCATCACCACTCTTTCTCGAATCTGGGGAGCTCCAAAATTAGCAGCATTATATAACTCAAATGAAATTGTATACCCCGCCTCTTTCAATCGATCCATAATGATACATAATGCTCCACCCTTAATAGGCTTTTCTATGTTTTTGTATGGATACGGCGCTGAAAGCAACCCTCTAACATTCTCTATAACTACATATCTTGGTCTTATTTTCTCAACCACTTCTATATATCTTAAAAAGACATTCCCACGTTCATCGTCCAACGCACGTCTTGCTCCTGCTGTGCTAAATGCCTGGCAAGGCGGTCCCCCGAAAATAACATCAACTTGTCTCCCCTCCGGAATTTTGGCATATCTCAAAATATCCTCAGCCTCGTATTTATTTATATCGCCAATAAGCGCCATATCCGGCTCATTTTTCTGTATTGTCATACGACAATACTTATTAAATTCACAGGCCAATAGCGCATGTATTCCTCCGTTTTTCATTCCGATATCAAGTCCCATAGCGCCGGAAAAAAAACTTAGCGTCACTATGTCGGGAAGGTCATCAGATGTTCTTTCATGATCATCCGGCTCAATCATAACATCACACTCTCTGATGAAATCATCCAAGGCCTTTGGTTCAACTACCCATTGAGATCCTACTCTTGTTGCCTTTAATTTCTCTTCGCTAATAAGTTTACGGACATATTGCTGAGTCACTTTAAGCGTTTTTGCTACCGCTGAAACAGTTAATAATTCGTCCAAATTCCCCATTGGTCTATCTCCTTTTTCTTATTCGCAACTTTTCATAGACCATATTATCACATGAACATTTGTTCTGCAAGTTTTTTTTGCGACAAGTACTTTAGCTATACCTACTGTCACATAAAAATATAAAGCAACCGGGATTAGTATCTCGATTGCTTATGATAACAATAGCACATTATAAGTCGCAGATAAAGGTGCATCTATGGTCATATGCGGTGAACTTTCGGTCATTCGCGGTCGCTTACGGTTCATTATAACTATAGCACGGTCTATACTTGAAAAAAATACTCAGACGGTACTATTTTGGTACTATTTTCGTACTATTTCAGTACTTTTTTCAAATACAGCTCGTAATTTTGCCTGGACCAGCTTATCCTTTCGTTTATAATCCTTACATCAAACTTGGCATCAACTGTTTCATCACCTCCGGCTCCTTCAAGATAGATCAGTTTCTGCATCAGTCGTTCCTCCCGAAGAGTACGTCATCGACGGAATCTACAAAGGCAAACCCGAATGCGATCTGTATGATGGCTCCCAGAATTTTGAACGGCAGCCAAATCGGCAAGAGAACAAGCTTTATCATCAGTTTCACCATAATCCCACGCTCCTTTTTAATGCGCTATTCGCTTTTTCAGCGATCTCTGTATTCTTCAATGAGTCCATGGTAGCAAAAATACTGTCCTATAAAAGCGACTCGAACCAGGATCGTCCCTTCTCATTCTTCTCATGAAAGTGGATTCTCTTTTGGATAGTGAATATAAAGAGTACATTGCTAATCTGGGACATTATTATGAAAGTGATGAGAATGCTCTTCTCAACAGAATCAGAGAATATAAAAGTAACTACTTTGACTGGGTTAAGGATTTCTCCATTCCAACAACAAACAATCTAAGCGAGGGATCACTCAGATTCGTAAAAACTAAAGATTAAGTCTCCGGAAAGCTCCAGAGCATTGAATACGCATCATATTTCACGGACATCAGAACTTATCTTGAGACCTGCGCCAGAAATGGTGTTAATGAATTCACTGCACTTTTGAGACTGACTTCCGGTGAACCATATACTGTAGCGGAACTATTAGGCGCAGCATAACTCCGCCTGGTTAGTGTGCTCCATCATTTATGACAATCATTAGAAGGTCAACTACACCCAAATCTTGTTGTTCATTATATTTGCTGAGGTCTTCGATATTCTTCTTTTCAAACGAAATCATTTTATCTATTTCATCATTCCCAGATTCAGCTTTATATTTTCTGAAAGATACAATTATCGCCTCCGAATCCATATTTGATTCAAAAACTGTTTGTATTCCATACTTCTTTCCGTTTGTAATAAGAAAAGAATCACTAACATCATAGATGCTGTTTCTAATTTCGGAACCTGCCTCCTCTTCGAGTTCTCTCAACGCGGCCACAATCGGATCCAAATTACCACTCTCAGCATTTCTGTCATTAGGATCAATTGCTCCACCTATAAACTGTATTTTTCCGTTAAACTCTGATCCCCTACCGTTTAGTGACACAAAGTACCTGTCATCAACAGATTTTATCAAGCATCCTGCATATAAATTTCTACACGCAAATTGGCCCAATTCTTTTGTTTCACTATACTTATAATGAGCATAATCAGAAATGTAGCATCTCAAAGAAACCACCCCTTCCTTGACTGCCATATCGCACACTGAGAAAACAGGTCCATTAAACATCTTGGGATTATGACTTATCTGTTCATTCCAGTAAGCAGCTACACCTGCTCTTACGTCTTTAGGTAATTCTGATTCAGGTTTTACTTCCAATATACTGATATTTTTTATTGGAATGATTCTAGCGTCCTCTATCATATAAAAGCCTTTCTCGTTTTTGTTATAATGTGACTATCTTTTTATTATATTCTTACTGCAACATAAAAGGAAGTCTGATCATTCAGACCTCCTCATCAAAAACATCTGTGAATAGTAACGCAAACGGAGTTTTTTCGGTTCATATAGTTAAGGATTATTCAGGGAAGACTTTTATCGTTTACTATACTTATACGAATGCCTTCTCAACATCCTCGATCAGTTCCAGATCAGCCGGAAGCCATTTCACGTCTTTCAGGTCATCCTTGGTGAGCCACTTAGCAGCTTCCGCTTCTTTCAGTTCCAGATGTCCGCTTTTCACGGTAGCCCAGAAGCAATCCATGGATAGATGAAAGCCCGGATAATCATATTCGATGGTCCGGATCAGATCTCCCACTTCGATCTCTGCGGTTAATTCTTCCCGTATCTCACGAACAAGCGCTTGCTGCGGCATCTCGCCCTTTTCGATCTTGCCTCCCGGGAATTCCCACCAGCCTTTGTACTCACCATATCCTCTGGCAGTGGAAAAGATCTGTTGTACGCCATCTGACTCCCTCTGTATCACTGCCGCCACCACGCGGATATATTTCAGTATCTCTCCGCTTGCCGTAAAGATCACTTTCTTGCCTTCGCTGATCCCCTTTTTCTCCAATTCACTCTCGGACAGTTCGATATATTTTTCCTCTGCACCCGATTTGAGTTTCAGCAATGCCATGGGCTCTTTTCGTTCCGTTTCTTCACATCCGAAATCTGCCTCTGTGATCTGTTCAACCGTATAAATGTCCATCTTTTTCATAATTTCCTTATATTCCTACAATGTATTCGTAAATGTCTTCTCGTACCACAACGTGTGGCTTCCGGACTCTATTGCATGAACTACGCTTCGTTTACAAGCTTCCCTGTCATATGCTCTATGTCCAGTTCCAGGCAGCATACCCGGGGGAAGGCATTTTTCATTTCCTTTTCAAGATATGCTTCATCATCCGTAAATTTCCGGCAGAGACAGGTGCAGATCTCTTTTTTCTTTTCTATGTCTGTGACTTCGCGGATCCGTCCAAACACGATCACGCTACGGATATTGAGCGCCCACTCACCTTCTTTTCGATAGCCCTTATCCATCACGCAGTAGCTTGCCTTATCGCACTTTGAAATGGCATCAAGCTTATGCCCTTCTTTTGCGCCATGAAAGTAAAGCTTTCTGTCACTCTCCGAATACCAGTGATCCAGCGGAATACCATATGGGTATCCCTCATCTCCAAGAACGGATAACACGCCTCTTGGCTCGCTCTTCAGTATTTCTATGCATTCCTCGTTTGGAATCTGTTGCTTAAAACGTCTCATTTTTCTGAACATGATCTCTACATCCTCACCATATAATCTTGATACTGCACATTATATAGCATTTGCAGAAGAAAAAGCAATTCTTTCTGTTTTTCTCCACAAAAATCCTCTCCCCCTTCCGTATCTTGGTCAACGGCGATATAGAGAGCCCGAAATGATCGTGTCATGTATAAAAATCTATGAAGGAGACCAGCTATATGAAAAAAGCAGTCGTAGTTCTGTTAAGCGGCATATTATTGCTGTCTGCATGCGGGAAAAGCCAGGATCAGACACCTAAGGAATCAGATGCTGCAGTTATTCAAATTTATCCGTCTGAGGATGAGCCGGATAAAACGGAATCTTCGGCAGACGTATCGGAGTTGAACGCCGATACTGCAGATGCTGATGATACCTCTGCAGATAATTCATCCGCAAATGCTTATATAAATGTAAAATGGAGCGGCGTTTATGGCTCGGTATTTGGCGGAGACTATGTTTATATAGATCAGTTCGGAAACCTCTATATGGAAAGTGAGGTTGAGCAACCGGATTTCAAACCTTTGGGCGCATGTAAAGAAACTTATACAGGAACACACTTTACTAAAGATGAACTTATTGAGTTTTTCAATATAGATCCGGATGATAAGGACGGTCAGATTGAGATGCTCCAAAAGAAGGGGCTGACCTTTCTTCGCCAAAATGATTAGTGTCAGTAGAGCTATTCCTAAAACGCCAGAACCGATCGTTATTATCGTACGGCTGTGCAATTTTGCAGGCCAGAATAACCGCTCACACCGCTTTCAAGGGTTCACCCCTTGCTTATCCAGTTCCTTACGCCATCTGATTACAAAAACAATGATTACAATAGGAACAATAATCATCAGCGGCCAGAGCGGCACTGTCTGCAGCACGTGGGACAGTTTCCTGTCGGTTGCAAATATTCCGAACAGCAGCCCGATCAATAAGTACACAGCAACGATAATCAAAATCGTCTTCATCCTCTGTACACCTCTCTATCTATCCGTTCTGCCCTCTTTGCCCTTTTCGTAACCGCGTTACGCTTCGATGCAGATATTATCATATATGCTTTTCACACGCTCAAATTTTCACGGCAATATGCCATGTCCCTCATCATCATAGCTGTAGCAGTCTATAACCACCTGATTTTTTCCGTTTTGATCCCATTCCCGCAGATCGATTACATAGGTCATATTCCCTATCGTATGGGTATATAACAGCTTTGAGCTCTCTTCCCAGCCGGCCCGCTGCAAGGTTTCGCAATATCCGGTCATTGCCCTGGTTCCTTCCCAGTCCACATCATAAACCGAACAAAAATGCAAAAACGGATACTGACCATCTCCCTCTCTTTTATATTCATAGACTGTTCCGCCCTGATCATATGCCGGATATACGCCAATGTATTTTTCCCAATCGCTTCTCATCGCTTGATTTTTGGTGATATCTACCCTTTCTCCTTTATGCTCTCCGTAATATTCTCCATACAATTTCTGCAGCTTGTTGTAATATACAAATTTGCCTGCCTGATCCAGAAAATACCCGAAAATAAAACTCACAAACATCAAAAAGAGGATCATTACAACACTGTGGATCAGACCGGGGCGGCTCTTTTTTCGCGGATCCGGATCACCTTCATTTTTGTACAGCGCATTGTCTCTCTGTTTGTGATATTGCATTCCCGATACGATCCATCCGCCCACTGCAATTGCTCCTGCCCCGTAGAAAAAAGGCAGCCAGTCGCTCATACCCATACTTAAGAAGTACGAACGCTTCCACAGCATCCAGCAGGCAAACATAATACTGCATCCAAACGAAACAATACTGAAAACAAAACTCTTTTTGTCAGTCGCCTCCTGCGCTTCTGCATCTTCCATCGGCTGCAGTTTCTCTGCATTTTGCAGGATCATTGCAACCTCGGCCGCATCATTCTTATGGATCGGCGGTTCGATTCCGTGCCGTCTCAGTTCCTTAAAATACAGAAGGCTTTCCGCGTACTTGATCCAGGTACCAATCGCTATCGGCGGCAGTGTCATAATTGTTATAATAACAACCATCGGCATCCTGTTAACAAGGTAGTCTGCAAGCAGGATTGCAAGTACCGGCAATAGAGTAAATACCGCAGAAACAATACATAAAACCTTCTGCTGTGTTTTGTCGAATTTAAAATCCATATGCCCGCCCCTCCGTATATCATTCCAGTATCGCTCCGGATCTGTTACATATCGCTTACTTGATGTCATCTTACTCGATATTTTGATCGAAGGGGATAATAATAGTGTGAAGAGGTTATTTTATCGTGCGAATGGATCAAAGCATCAAAATCCGTGAACGCCGTGGTTTTTGATGCTTTTCTCTTCTCTGGCCGTCGCGAAAAGCATCATATTTCAAGGTTTCCGCGATTTTTGATGCTTTTTTCTTCTTGGGCCATCGTGAAAAGCATCAATTTCCGAGAATTCCGCGGTTTTTGATGCTTTTTTCTTCTTAGGCCGTCGTGAAAAGCATCATATTTCAAGGTTTCCGCGATTTTTGATGCTTTTTTCTTCTTGGGCCATCGCAAAAAGCATCAAATCCCAAGGTTTCCTCGGTTTTTGATGCTTTGTATACTCAAAATATTAAGTAGCCCCACCTTTACGGTTTCGCGAAAATGATCCGCGTAAGCTGCTTCTCATCGATCTGCTCCACGTGCCTTGCCGGTGTGGCCAGCGGCAGCTCGCACCCCGGCCGGAGGAAGACAAGCACTTCGTTCAGCGCCGCTTTGACATAGTGGTCTCCCGCAGGCAGCACTTCCGAATCGTAGTCGTTATAGGCACGGAAGCGCAGCATCCGCATGCTCTCGGGTAGATATACATATCTTCCGGTTTTGTTCTGTTCATAGACAGGCGCGATCATCAGGGCGTCTCCCACCAGCAGCTGGTCTTCGACCTCGCGGCATCGTTCATCCTCCCGATACGCAAACCAGAGCGGCATCATATACATGCCGTTGGTTTCCGCTGCCTTCAGAAACTCCCGGTAGATATAAGGGATCAGCGCGTATCGCAGTTCGATCAGATGTTTAAAGTCCTCTTTGCGTTCAAAGCGGTACAGTTCCTGCTCCCTTGTTCCCAATGCAGAGTGATTTCGAAACAGCGGCGTAAAGATCCCAAAGGCCACCCATCGCAGCATCAGATCTTCGGTCGTATTTCCGCCAAAACCTCCGATGTCTGCACCGGAATACAAAAAGCCGTTCATATTCAGTCCGGGCATCATCTGAATGTTCATGAGCAGATGGCTCCATCTGGAGCAGTTATCTCCCGTCCAGACGCCGCCGTAGCGGTGCATCCCTGTATAGGAGGCTCTGGAAAACAGCAGGATCTTCTTCTCCGGACAGTTTCTTGCAAAGCTCTCAGCGGCAGACTTCGTCATATAGAACCCATACAGGTTGTGCACTTTGTCATGCCGTACCTTCTGTCCGTGAAACTTGTGATAAAATCTGCGGTAATCCTCCGGATGGTTTGCGATGGAACCTACCACATCTTTGAATTCGAAAAAGCCCCAGATATCGAGTTCCTTCTGTTCAAACTCTTTGATCTGCGCAAATACTTCTTTCAGATGGTCTTCGGTATAAAAGATCGCCGGCTCATTCATATCATTCCAAAAGCCTTCGATCCCCGCATCTGTAAGGACCTGATACTGATCCCCGAACCAGTCACTTGCCTCCCGGTTCAGAAAGTCCGGGAAATGCACCTTTCCCGGCCAGACCGCAGCCACCAGATCTTCCCCGTTCTCCTTTTTGCAGAAATACCCCTTTGCCTTTCCTTCTTCATATACGTCGTAGCCCGTTTCCATCTTGACGCCGGCATCGATGATGGGGATCAGGCGGATGCCTTCCGCTTTCATCTCCCGGACAAAATCTGCAAACTCCGGGAAGCGCTCCGGGTTCACGGTAAAGTCCTTAAAGTCCTGCATATAATCGATATCCATATAGATCATATCCAGCGGGATGCCCAGCGCTTTATATCCGGCAGCGACTTCCCGGATATCCTCTGCCGTTTTGTACCCCCATCTGCTCTGGCCATAGCCAAAGGCCCACACAGGCGGCACATAACTCTTCCCGATGAGTTCCCGGAAAGTCCCCACGATCCCGGCGGGCGTCTCTCCCTCGATCACATAGAATGACGTGTCATTATACTCGGGATGAATGCTTAACACATCCGGATCCGTATAGCCGATATCAAAGGTAACACTCCCCGGATTATCCACAAAAACGCCAAAACACTCCGTACCGTCATCTACCAGGAGAAAATTCTGTGACGCGTACAAAGAGATCCTGTTTTCATTATGCTCCGGATCGTCGGCATTGTTACTCACATAGATCCAGCCACGTTTATTGATGCCGCGCACCGTTTCCCCCAGCCCAAAGACCAGATCCTTTTCCTTCAGGGTATAGGAAAAAGTGCCCGTTTCCGCCGCAAAACGGAATCGCTCAGGAATGCCGCCGGCCGGCTCGACCGGAAGCACGGTTGCTCCGGTTTCATATGGATTTCCGAATACGTATTTTTTGATCATCATACTTAATCTACTTTGTTCTGATTCTTTAATATATTTCTGATACATTTATATTCTTTCCATAATGGATTCGTATACTTTCTGAATTTCCTCAAAGAGTTTTTACACCCCTATCAACCGCTCCCTGAGCATCGTATTCCGTTTCGTCACGGTCACATTCTTTACGGCATAGGACAGAGCCTTCTTTGTACCGATCATCACCAGTACCTTCTTCGCTCGGGTGATGCCGGTATAGATCAGGTTGCGCTGCAGCATGATGTAATGGTTCATCAGCACCGGCATGACCACGATGGGATACTCGGATCCCTGCGCCTTATGGATCGTGGTGGCGTAGGCATGCACCAGCTCATCCAGTTCCGTCACATCGTACTCTATGCTCCGGCCGTCAAAATTCACACTAAGCGATCTGTCTGTTTCCGTTACAGATTCAATGATGCCGATATCCCCGTTGAACACTTCCTTGTCGTAGTTGTTCTTGATCTGCATCACCTTATCGCCCTCACGGTAGGCAAAGCCGCTTCTTCGCAGGCATTCCTTAGGCATCATCACTTTACCGCGACCACGCAGAAAGACTTCTTTCTCCGCCGGGTTTAAGGCTTCCTGTAGAGCCAGATTCAGATTGGTGGCGCCCACCACGCCGCGCTGCATCGGTGTAAGCACCTGAATCTGATTGGATGCCACGCCATAATATCCCGGCAGGTTCTCCTTCACCAGCTTCACGATCTGCGGTACCACCGCTTCAGTATCTTCATTTTCCATAAAGAAAAAGTCGGATTCTTTTCCGTTATTGATCTCCGGCATCCTGCCTTCATTGATGCGGTGGGCATTCATAATGATCCGGCTGGTCTGTGCCTGGCGGAAGATCTTCGTCAGCCGCACCACAGGGAACACTCCGGAATCGATTACATCACGAAGCACATTTCCGGCACCAACCGACGGCAGCTGGTCGATATCCCCAACCAATACCAGGCGCATTGACGGCGGTATCGCTTTTAAGAGCGAATTCATCAGGATGATGTCGATCATGGAGCACTCATCCACGATCAGCACATCTCCTTCCAGCGGATTGTCCTCATTCTTCTGATAACCTTCCGGGGGCTTGCACTCCAACAGACGATGGATGGTCTTCGCCTCCAGCCCGGTAGCCTCCGTCATACGCTTGGCCGCACGTCCGGTAGGCGCTGCGCAAAGGATCTTCAACCCGAATGCTTTATATACCGATATGATCCCGTGCGTGGTCGTCGTCTTGCCGGTACCGGGACCGCCGGTCAGCACCATCACCTTCGCCATTGCCGAACGCTTGATAGCATCCGCCTGGATCTCGTCATATTCCATGCCGGTCTTTTTCTCCACCGCAGCGATATCCACGGACAGTTTGGTATCTCCGCTCTCCTGTCTGGCCTGCGCCAGTTTGGTATAGAGCTTGTCGCCGGCGGGAGATGCTGCCAGCTTCTTAAGCTTTGCAGCCACGCCAATCTCTGCATAATAAAACGGCGGCAGGTAGACCGGATCCACCTGCTCACCGTCCTCATTCCTTTTCACCAGATCACGCTCCGGGATCAGCTCATTCTTCTTCAGCATATCGTCCATGGTCGCCGCCACAGTACCTTCACTGGCTTCCAGAAGTTTCACCGCCGCATCGATCAGCTGCCGCTTCTCTGCATAGACATGCCCGTCATTTGACAGCTCCGATAGGGTATACATCAGACCGCTGCGCAGGCGCACATAGGATTCTTTCCCAAAGCCCAGCTTCTCTGCGATCTGGTCTGCCGTCTTGAAGCCGATCCCCCAGATGTCATCTGCCAGACGATACGGATTCTCCTTCATCACGGGGATACTGTCATTGCCATACTGCTTGTAGATCTTCGCCGCAAAGGAGGTGGATACCTGGTGTTCCTGCAGGAAAAGCATGATATTCTTCACTTCCTTCTGCTTAAGCCACGACTCGGCGATCATCTGTATCCGCTTATTTCCGATACCTTCGATCTCGATCAGCAGTTCCACATTATCCTCGATCACGGTAAAGGTGTCCACGCCGAAACGCTGTACGATCTTCTTTGCAAACTTCGGTCCTACGCCCTTGATCAGTCCGGATCCCAGATACTTCTCCATACCATATACGGTCGCCGGCAGTGTTTCCTCCCAATTTTCCGCCACGAACTGCCTGCCGTATTTCGCATCAACCTTCCAGTTTCCTTCCACCAAAAGAACGGATCCGACATTCGCATCCAATAGATTCCCTACTACCGGTACCAGATCGCTGTAATCCTTCACCCGGCATTTTAGGACAGAGTACCCGTTCTCTGGGTTCTGGTATGTGATCCTTTCCACTACACAGCGTATCTTAGTCATTCAGAAACGCTTCCGCCCATCCTTTCAGCTCATCTTCCAATAAAATAACATGGAATATTATATCACAATTAGGCAGTTTCAAACATAGAAAGACGCCTGCATTATCTGCAAGCGCGTCCGGAAATATCGTCTTTGACTGATTCACAACTGTATTTTTCTTTCATTGTATTTCTATTCTTCCTTCAAAAAATTCCAATTTAATGCACTCTTATCCGGTATAAACACTACATCATCCGGAACAAACACCAGTGTCCCCTTTGTATTGTTAATTGTCTTAGAAGCTATATCGACATACAAACAATTCTCATAATGAAACCGTTTGCCATCCTTTTCTATCGTTATAGTAGAGCCGTCAGCCTTCTGTACAACTGCATGATATGCAATATATTCATGACCACGTATCATTATCAATTTATACGCCATGTCGGTTATACAATATGCAATGATCGGAATGGCAACGGTGAATAAGAATACCAGCAATAAAAACCCAAGCTTCGTCGCCTCTATTTGCCTGCTATAACCTGAGTTTAATATATCCTTAGGATTCACCCCCTTAATAGTATGCATTAAATATAAAACCATAAGGCTCATAACCCCTAACACTGTCGCTATATTCAGCAAACGATTCTTCAATACTTTAATGTTTATTATTCTTTCAAATGACAACGGTTGTTTTACTTTGTAAAAATCCTCAGAATCCTCCGTTTTGTGAAGATTATCGCTTTCGTAAAAGTTCTTTTTCCATCCCATCATATCCTTTATTTCATTTCGAACTATATTCGGAGTAGCAATGATTCCCATCAGTGGAAATATCGCAAATCCAACAATAAGATAGATCTTCTCCGGATCCTCAAATCGTGTTGTGATCAATACCAATGCACTGATGAATCCGACCACATACATAGGAATCAGATACTTATCCACTCGCCATTTCAAAGTTTTCTTTTTCTCATCAATCCCGTCGTAGTATTCCAATAAACCATGCATCAATATAAAATAAACAGATCCGGAAACTATAGTAAATAATCCGGATATATACGGTTCATATGATACTGTTTTTTCAATGAACGCTTCCAGCAAAGCATCAAGGAAAAATCCATTGCATATCGCAAAAATAATCAAAGCTATCGGAAACAGTATTACGAAAACCTTTTTCTTAGTGCCCATATCGCGGCCCAAATTCCCCTTTTCCATATTCTAAAACATTGTAACATAATTCTCGACAAATGCAATGAGATTACATATCGTCCACACGCGCGAGTGCGCATCCCCCCCGCTTCTGCCAGCTCGGGAGTTTCCTTCAATTCGTTTATTTCAATGCCTCACTCATGCTGTTCGTTATGCCTCTGACTGCTCTGCAATCCTGCTCGTTCATTACTATCCCCCCACTCATTTAATCTTTCATATTACACCAAAAACCGTATACAATCCTTAATCTCGTCCTGGATTTCTTTATAGACCTGCTCTATCGATACCGGCTTATTATCCTGGGCATCCAGTGCTACACAATACATATACGGCCGGTCTTCGTAGAACTTCTCCTTGCTGTGCACATGTCCGTAAATGTTGAATACACAGGTCTTCGGATCACTGTTCAGATCCGCAGTCTGCGTCGGATAATGGCTCAGATAAAACTGCCTCTTGTTGTATTCGATCTGCGTTGCCCAGGAGATCTCAACGATATTATCAAACTTCTTGTAAAACTCTATCTTGGCCGGAGTATCGTGATTTCCGATCACAAGATGTATCCTTCCATTCAGGGAATTGATCGTATTGGTAATAAAGTCATAATCCGTCCCAAGGAAGAAATCCCCCAGCATATATACTTCATCATCCTTGCCAATCGACTCATTCCAGTTCTTTATGATCGCGCTGTCAGCCTCCTGCACAGAATGAAAGCCCCGCGGACCGTATATAAACTTTTTGTCATGATTAAAATGTGTATCGCTTATGAACCAGATCATACCCCTGCACCTCCACCTGCCGATTCAGTTTGCATGCTTCATATTCACTCGCTATCCCGGCTAGTTTCTTGAATAGTGATAAAATAATATGGAATATTATATCACAATTAGGCAGTTTGAAACATAGAAAGACGCCTGCATTATCTACAAGTGCGTCCGGCCGGATTGCAGGGTAGACCGCATTCCGGTTGCATGGTATAATCGGAACGTGTTGCTGACGCAACTGCGTTCAGCGCGAGCGTTCTGCATGCAGATCGCTATTTTGGGGATTAGGAGAATACGGATCTGGTATGGATGAGAATGTTATTCAATTTGTGAAAAAGGATAAAGAGTTGCAGAAGCATATACTGAAAATGCATCTGAAATCGGAAGATATGTTCAGCATATTCTATGTACTGGGATTCTTCTTATTCTTTGAATTGATTTTTGTATTTGTGTGGCCCGTGATCGTGCTTCCGATCATTATTGCAGAAATCCTGATTGTAGTTTATAAAATATTTCATCCCGGGTATACCGTAGAGGAATATGAAGTCAGAGAAATTTATGACAATATTATTTCAAGCAAACTATTATACGTTGAATGTGTAGTGACAAAACCTGGTAACAAAGGGGTAGATGGCTATCTCAGAGGGAATATTATAAAAAGCCGTAATGAAAAGATCAGTATCGGAGACAAAGTGATCGCTGTTAAGATCGGGAAAAAAGCCATTGTCACAAAATATAACAGTTAATATACAGGGAGATATGAAAATGTTTGAAAATGTAGATTTAGACAGTTTATGGTATGAAGGGGGGGATTCTGAAGAAAAATATCTTTATTATGATAAAGAAGAATATGAATGCGATAATGAGGTGTCGGATGAACTGGTCGAAAGCATAGAAAATGATCTGGGTTTTAAATTGCCCAAATCCTATATCTTTTTGATGAAGCAGCATAATGGAGGCATTCTAAAGAAAACCTGCGCGCAGATAAACAGGAAAAAAAGATATTATGACATTGAAGGCATCTTTGGACTTGGAAGAACCAAACAATGTTCCATATATGAGGTAAATAAAGATAAATCTTATTATGAAGAAAACTTGATCGCAATTTGTTACGCAATGTCAGGAGATGACAAGGTTTATCTGGATTATAACAAGTGTGGCGCGGATGGCGAACCAAGAGTGATCGCGATCGGCAGAGATAATTTTGATGGTCCGAATCCCAAACCATTGGAACTGGCTGCGGACTTTGAGACTTTTATAACATCATTGCGTGAGTATGATGAAGAGAAGGAAGTCGATGTAAAATTTGCGCCGGACGATAATATCCATAAACTGGTAAAGAAAAAAGTTTTACTGGAAAGTAATCTGTGGATCTATACCCTTATGTTGATCGCTCTTTTCATACCGGTTGCCGGAATGGTTTTGCATATAAAGTTTTTGGCAAAACTGATATCTTTCGGGATCATTATCGACCTATTTCTGCTTGTGCTCTTTATTGGCGGATCTATAGATATTTTCAAAAGACAGTATAGATGCTGGTATGATGAGATAGAAGAGATCAAAGTAGAAAACGGCGTAGAAAATTATGTGTTGAAAGACACGGACAGAAAGATGTTTTTTATCGTTTCGAAAAAGGAAAAAGTAAATGTGGGAGATCGCTTTTTATGTACGACGGATGGTTATGCTATTAAGTATGATCCAAAACAGTAAAAAAGCACAGGTATCCGGTATCGTTACACGATCGTCAGAAGGATAAAGAAAAGATGTAGATAAGGTAAAATGAAGAAAAAAATCCCAAGTGATGAGGAAATAAAGAAGTACAGCCATAAAAAGATGACCAAACAAATGTTCCGCACATAAAAATACCGCTTATCCTGCCCTTCACAAGATAAGCGGTATCAAGTCTTTTGATCTCGGTTCAGTGATTTATACTATCACGCAGTCATCCGGCTAACCTTATCTTGATCTGGGCACAAGCAAAACAAGCTCTGCTCTATTTCGAGCAGTGCACCGGTATTTACCTTATTCAGATCATTTCCGAATGCTGCTTTAAACAACTTTTTTCCTTTCCGGGGTGTCCCTCATAAACAATCCCTGTCGTAACATATCACATTTTTTTACACTTGTCATTACTTTTTTTATTCATGCCATCGCCATAATGGTCCGAGTCCTGATTCTGCCTGTTATAGAATTCCCCTGCCGCAAAGCTTTCTTCAAAACCTTTTCGAGTATCATTTATACTTCTTTTGATATCCATAATCATTTTCCTGGCTCTCGATGCACACAGGGATCCCCCGCTTAGTATAAGAACAGTAGCGCGTTTAACTAAATCCTAATAAGCCATATCCTTATAACCGACCTCGGTTACCTCTCCGTCTTCAATCAATACAGCTACGCCATTATCTTCTGTATCCTCACTGCCCCAGTCACGGTTAAACAAGATATACAACGGATTCTCTCCCATAGATTCCATAACATATTCCGACTCGATAACAATAGAGTCCAAATGAATTTTTTTAACTAATTCCTCCTCGCTGTCAATGTCCGGCCACCACGATTTGAATTCTTCCTCATCATCCGGGCCATATGAACCCTTTTCACCATTATTGTAATAGTCAAGTATTGCCTCGGATATCTTATGTTGCATCTCGTCCCATCCCAGCATTAATGCTTCAAATGCATCACGATGAAACTGTGTAATCTCATCCTCGTCATCATCACACATGATCATTATTTCCACAGATTGTTTTCTTCCGCCGAAAACTAAATCCTTATGTGCAATATATCCATAGTCTTCTTCATACTCAACTTCGCCAAATGTCTCATCAAACATTTACTTGTCCTCCCGGATTTCTGATTTATGCCTTAGCATTTTTTACTTTTGCACTATTGTATCGCATAAAGGGAATCCCCGCAACTTGCTATATTACACCCTCAGCAGATTTGCGATAAATTCCGAATACGCCTCACCGACCGGTATTTCTTCGTCCACCTTTAATGCTCTGCGTTCTGCGATTTCTGCCTTACCGGTCACCGGATTGAAGCCCTGCTTCTCATATGTCGCCCAGTAGACGCCCATCCCCCGCTTCTGCCAGCTCGGGAGTTTATCATAATTGATGCCGTTTTGAAAAAGCAGTTCATTCTTAAAGGCTACCGATTGGCCTTCCAGCATTTTGGTCGCTTCTCCGACACTCTTCCCCTGCTTGCGGAGCATCCAGTAGCAGTGCGAGTTCAGAGAATTTCTGTGTGCATCTTCCTGCCGCCACTGGAAATAATCCTGTACTCTCTCTATCGTAGGCAGCGGTACCATGCGGCAGTCAAAGATCCCCGGCTGTCCTGACAGTCCGGAAAAAGTGGCGCTCGCCACCCCCGCCAGAAGCGAATTATACTTTCTTACCTTGCGGCCGAAAGTATCCTCTTCCGGATGAAACAGCAGGGAGATCTCGTCACTCTCGGTAAATCCGTAGATCACACGGAACCCGTAATTCATAAGCGCCTTAACCGTTTCGACCATCATATCCCGAAAACGGATATCAAACGGCGCTTCAAACTTACAGACTTCTTTCGTCAGTCTGGTAAACCTGTTTCCATCCAGACGCGCTACCATATACAGTTCCGGTAACAGCACCTGATCCAGCGACTCCTCATAGACCCGCATCTTTTTGTCCAATTCATCAAAGTTCATCTTCATTCCTCCATTCACATATTTCCATATTGTCGTTTTCATTTTTCACAAAATACAGTTCATCAAAACCTTCCTCATAAGACGGCATTTCCAGTTTATTGGATGTCATCGCGATCGCGCCGTTCGGAACCCGCGCTTTTCCTTCCCGCTGCGCATTTCTCTGAATACAGTCCTGAATGCATGACTGCATAAAGTATCCGGTTACATGGTATCCGGCCTCTTTTGCTTTCGGGATATACCTCGCCCTGTCTTCCCGGGTCGGATTGGTATTATCCACAACAAAGTCGCAGCCCTTCTCCAGACATTCAGCGATCAGCAGCGCTTCTTTATTCCGCGTATGCAGGGTATCCAAATTGACCCGCACCGCATCCGTCAGGAACCTTGCGCAAAAGGTCGACTTCCCGCTCCCCTGGATTCCCATCATGACGAACATCTTTTTCTGTTCTTTTCCCATTCTTGTTCTCCCCCTTTTCTCCAGCGGTAATAAAAAACCGATTACCCTGACATTTCCAGGATAATCGGTTGCATTCCTCTGTCTTTATTCTGCAATGTATTATCTCACAGCCATCCGTTTTCCGTTATCCTGTTCATAGCAAACATTAATGAAGCACTGTCCGTTACCGAGCAGCGCATGATCAAGTCCGTATGTAAGATTTTTTCCGAATACTGTATACATCTCAATTTCTATTCTGCATCAGCCCGCAACATTTTGGTTTCTTGCCGAAGCTCCTCAATGATCTTTTGCATCTCCACAAACTGTTTGGCATTTTCCGCTAACTGTTTGGCATCTTTCGCTATCTGTTGGTCTTTTTCCGTCAACTGCTTGTCCTTTTCTGTCAGCTGCTTTCTCTGCTCTTCCAGCATCTTCTGTATCCCCCTCTGGCGGCGCAGATAGTCCTCTCTGGCTTCACATTGCTGACGAATACGTTCATCCTCGGTCAGCTGGTATATCGTTGTTGCAGCAGCATCGATCATACGATTTTTGGCAGCTACCATCTTGATATCCCATGTTTTTGCCTTGAACAGCTTTGCCCATTTGTCTATATTATATTCCTGATCCTCCGGTGTGGCAAGGTCTATTCTTGTCAGATCCACCACACCGATCTGAAGTTTATCAGTATAGGGATAGTAGTCTGTTTCCTCCATCAGCTTATAGGTGGCATAGAACTATTCATAATTTTTGAACAAAGTAAAATCCAGCATGCCCGCTTCCTTCACACCTGTACAAACTTGAAGTTGTCATAATGCGTCTTTGGGACAGTTCTTTACGCACTCCATGCATAGGATGCATTCTGTTCCGTTTTTACGTTTCCTTGAATTATCTGTCACATCGACATTCATCGGGCAAACATGTTTGCATTTTCCACAGGAGATACACTTCTCCTTATCGCATTTCAGACGAATCAGAGAAAAATAACTCATCGGCTTCAGAAAAACAGTAATCGGACAGATGTACTTGCAGAATGCCCGGTTATCCTTGAAGGTAAATGCAAGGATAATTCCTGTCGTATAATAGAGAATGTTACCAATGATAAATGCCCAGAACATGATTCTCTCAAGGCTCCCCACATGAGCAAGGAACAATGCTGCAACAAAGATCAGCGAAGCCGCAAAGGTGATATACCTGATCCATCCTATTTTACTTCGCGGCTCCTTTGGCACTTTGTAGGGCAGAAAATCCAGCACCATAGCTGTCCAGCAGGCATATCCGCACCATCCGCGTCCAAATATCAGCGGTCCGAATATTTTGGCTACGGCATAATGTATTGTTGCAGCCTCAAACACGCCTGTGAACAGATAATACCAGAATCCCTCGATCTGCATATTTTCGTTACATATCAACCCAAGATAGACAAGCATGTACAGACCGACAAGAAGTTGAACAATGCGCCTGGCATACTTATATTTTTTAATATGCAAAAAAACACCAAGTGAAATGGACAGACCAATGTAGCTGAAATTGAACAGATAGAACAGATTGTTCTTTGTCAGCCATAAGGTAATTGCGACCGTTTCGAATACAACCAGCATAATGATCGGCATAGCATATTTCTTCATTTTTGCATCCCCAACAAACTTCGATTTGAATTATTCTATCATGAGCAACACAAATGTAAAAAGGGAGAAAATTTTTCACACCCCTATCAACCGCTCCCTAAACATCGTATTATTACGACTAAATGAGATACTTATCTTAGTCATTCAGAAACGCTTCCCCCATATGTACCAATTCAATTCTCCGGGTAAACCTTTTTACACTGTTCTAATTCAGCGCAGTCCTCTTCAGAAATCGAGTGAGTGCCCCGGAGCTTTTTCATAGCGTAAATATCCCAAAAAAGTGATAACAACAAATATGATCTCAATAACAGAAAGAACTACTCCGATAGTACCGGGTACTAAGCCTTTTCTGTTCTTCTTTTTTGCGATAACCATTCCCGTAATCGAAAGCGGAAGTGCTACGAACGGCAATATCAGCAACATAAGCATAAAGATTTCTAATGCGCCGTTTAGTTCATCCTATTATATCCCTTTTTCATTCATCTTCCAGGTCAGGCAGCATATCATAAGCAGCATCATACCCAGCATTTGCAGAACGCCTTAACCATGATATAGCCTCATCTTTGTTCTTTTCTTTATCTTGAGAAAGAAGGAGGTTTGCTACGTTATACATTGCCTCCGGAACGCCCTGCTCCGCTGCAAGAAGAAACCATTTAAGAGCTTTTTCCTGATCCCGCTCAGTTCCTCTGCCGATCATGTACATAAAGCCTAAAGTAAACTGCGAAATAGCATCACCATTCTCAGAGGCAACCGTCAGATAACGCAGGGCGCGTTCAAGATCCTGCGGGACATTCATGCCGTAATAGAATTCTTTTCCCAGAAAAGCACACATTTCCGGATCTCCCGCCTCGCATAATTCAATAACCGCTTTAAGCTTCTCCTCCATCGTGGGTTCCATATTATTTTCCCTCAATTTTAACTACAAACACTGATTTGTCGGTCTACATTGTATTTCGGAATAACTCACTATCAGGTATTATATTTTCTATAATCAAAATTTTCTGCCAGAATTTCACGCCAAAACTTATGCTGCTCCTCGGACAGTTCTTTAAACATTAATTCCATCATATTCATTTTATATTTCTCTTTAGCTTCTTCCTTCAGGTACACTGATAACCACGCCGTTAGTTTGTGTGACGGATAATCCTTAAAATCATCTGCCGTAAAATGCACTATTTCCTTTTTCTTTTTTCTCGGCTTTCTGATATAATGCAGATCCCCATCAACAAATCCATACGATATGGATTCAAACTGTTTATATACCTCTTCTTTCTCTTTTATCTCTGACTTTAACGCATGACCAATGTCAGTCTCAACCTTTTCCCACGGCGTAGATTTTTCACATACAATAAACGGATCCTCACGACCTATGACAAAAGCATCATCATCAAAACTTGCTTCAATCGTATAATAATCCTCATCCTCATAAATATTGAAAAGCAAGGATGTGTAATCCTGTTTGTCTATAGTACCAATAAGTGCAAATAAAGATTCTATCCGGTCTCTCACTATCACACCTCAGCTCATTAAGTATTCTATCTCCGTTTAATGCCATCCGCTCAGAGTATCCAATAGGAATGCCACCCTCTGTTAAAGACTTTACCCCCTTTGGGAACCTGTCTTGCACAATTAAATGCATTCAGATAATCTCCAAGGGCACATCCGCTCATAAATATGCAATACATAACAACACCAAGACTTACAGGTATCGGTATCATGGGAGCCACAAACATCCATATTACAAAAGGTATTATTCCCAATATAAATGCAGGGCTTAAAACACTGATCATAAAAGCTTTTTTTGATACCGGTTCTTCAACATATACAAACAGCATCTGATTTTGCGGCATTACATATATCTGTTTTTTTATCTCTTTAGGCATCGTTAATGCATGTATATATTCATGAACATACTGAGAAATATAGATGCAAAACAGTGAAACAAGGAAAGCTATCACAAAACTGCCGAATTTCAGACCATGTGGTCTGCCAAATACTAAAAGGATCCTAACAATTCCCATACACATCATCACCAGCATAAGCGGCCCTGCAAAAACTGCGCCCTGCAGAAATGCTTTGTCAGATGTTTCCGGTTCCTTAAACATCACGCTTCCTTCCGGAAGCTGCTTCCCGGAAGATATTTGCTCAATATCCCCTTTCAATGTCCCCTTAAATTCAATATTCCTCATTTAAACAATTCTCCTGTTAAATATATTCCAATATAAACTACCATCGGGTTCACATATTTCATAGTTCATTTTATTCAGGATTTTACCGACATCTAACAGTTATTTCCAATCAACCAGCAGGAATTGCCTGTAACCGTAATAAATAGTTATAATTTTATCATCCTCTATAGAATACACTTTATAATACACATCCTCATCATCTGTTGTTCCTGTGCCACGATATATTCTTTCAACATACAAAATGTATTTTCCATTTGGAGAAGGAACAATTTGTTCAATCCATTCAGCACCAACCTTCTCTATTAATAGCTGATATTCAAAAGATGAAGTATCAAGATCACGATGATCTTCAAATCCTGCAACATCTTCTGTTTTCACCAATCCCCAGGAACATAAACGGTAACATTGATTGCTCCAAGAATCCTTAAAATATATATTTTCATA
>JAGBMJ010000104.1 GCA_017634975.1 Lachnospiraceae bacterium
GGTGTTGTCGTAGCCGTTGCTTCCGGTGTCGGCGTTGTCGTAACCGTTGCTTCCGGTGTCGGTGTTGTTGTCGGCGTTGTTGTCGGCGTTGTCGTAGCCGTTGCTTCCGGTGTCGGTGTTGTCGACGCTGCTGTTGTGGCCGTTGCTTCCGGTGTCGGCGTTGTCGTGGCCGTCGCTTCCGGCGTCGGTGTTGTTGTCGGTGTTGTCGTAGCCGTTGCTTCCGGTGTCGGCGTTGTCGTGGCCGTCGCTTCCGGCGTCGGTGTTGTTGTCGGTGTTGTCTTAGCCGTTGCTTCCGGCGTCGGCGTTGGTGTCGGCGTATCCTTCTCCTTATAATAGTTCTCGATTCTTTGTACGGATCTGACCGTATATTCCCCTCCTTTACCGATGTAATACAGATTGCAGCCGAATTCCTCATTCCATACCGGTTGACTGTCTTTCACGTTGACACTCAACTGATATCCATCTGCTTCCGCCCCCGTTTCAGCAAGGTAATACCTGTAACTCGGGTCATCCGGCAGATCGATTGCCTGACCGGTATATGAATAATAGCCATCCCAGGAATCATCCTCCGTCAGCTCATCATCTCCCAGATGATAGGAATCGTACAGTTCTATTCCGTCTCCTTTGTCTACATACAGACTGATCAGGATGTTGTGATATACTTCGTTATACGGATCTTCACTATCATAGGACAGTATTTTTACAAGACGAAGTCTCCTGTCCTTTGCAACATATCGATTTATTATATTATACTCATTACTGCCTGCCTGCAAATGCACCGAAGTTTTATGAGTGCTTCCCTCTGCGAACGTTCCGGCATACCCTACAATACTCAGATCACAGTCGGAATCATATGCCGGGAGCTCCATAACATAATAGGTCTGATTTTTCAATCCCGTGATCTCCAGCGAAAAGCCATGATCATTTTCCGTAGTTTCCGCTTCCGGATCAGCCATAAAATCTGTAAGTGCAAATTCTTCTCTATATTCACAATCCTCACTGTAAACAAAAAACTTTGTTCCCATCAGATCTTCCGGCTTTACCAGATCTGTCTCGATCCGTAAGACCTTTTTCAGGGTAAGAGATGCCTCTTCCTTTGCTCCGTTGCGTCCTGCCACTCCGAGAGCATCCTGCAGTTCATCATCCGCACTGATAAAATAAAGTGCATCATAATCGTCTTCACCGGTTCCTACCGTATAGTTACCGGCAACCGAATCGACATATTCCATAAGAGGTGCAAACAACACACTCCAAAGTGAGTTCGGATCATCCGGATCATCACCTGTAGTATCTCCGGCCAGATCCTGCAGCCTGCTGTAACAGCTACTTCCTACATTGCCAAAGAACACTTCTCTGTTCAGCACATACCAGATCAATAACTGCGCATATCGGTATTCACTACCTTTAAATCCGTATACCTCATCAAATTTTTCTACCAGTTCTGATTCCGTCTTCAGATCTGAAACTTTATTCTGGATCCAGTCAGTATTCTCCTGGATCGCTACTATTTTTGATTTTTGTTCCGCTGTCAGAAAGGATAGCGCGGATAATCTGGTTTTCGTATAAGTACCGGTATTTGATTCTGACGGTCCCTTCTTATCCAGATTGGCGCAAAAGTAATAGCCATCGTAATATATGGTTTCTCCCGCAATTTTCCCTCGCAATACTGCTGCTCTTTGAATTCCGGTAAAATAATAGGTCTCCTCATCTCCCGCAGATACCCGGTGTATCCCCATCGGCTCCCATAGCCAGACCGTGGTCATTACAATGAATAACAACATGGCGAATACAGTTTTTTTCCATGGTTTTTTCCATACTTTCATACCGTTCTTCCTCCTTTTCTCTTACGTGGTATAACAGTCACTACTCTGCTTCACTGTTTACTTACATTTTACTTACATTTACTTTATTTTAATATTATCACTGCTTACAGATGAATTATTATCATTTTCTCTCGAATTCTTATACATTTCGACCTTTTATAATTCTTATGTATTTTTTGCACAGAAA
The DNA here is from genome assembly GCA_017634975.1 of Lachnospiraceae bacterium. GTDB lineage: Bacteria > Bacillota > Clostridia > Lachnospirales > Lachnospiraceae > NK4A136. The sequence goes on from JAGBMJ010000104.1 coordinate 2,011, forward strand.
AAAGATGTACTATTATAATTGATTGGTAGATAATACCACATTCGAAAATTAGATCTTTTCTGACTTTTTAATCTATGGAGGTCTGTCTAATGAACGTGAAAAAAAAGAAATCCAGCATCCGAAATCAATTGATCCTTGTCATGGCTTGTATTGTCGCAATACCGGTGATCGTTCTCACTGCGATCAGTATGATCAATACCGTAAAGCAGGGCCGGGAGGCTGCAAACGAGATCAATGCTGCCCAGGCTTCCATCGTGACACAGAATATTCGCTCCATCTATGCCGACAATATTGAGGAAATGAACAATTTTGCAGCAACTCCCCTGACCATCAAGTATCTTGAAGGCAAAAACACAGGAGAGACCGCAGAAGCCAATCTGTTTCAGCAAATGACCAAAATCGATAACCATCTGGCAGACGGCAACTGTACTTCCATTTCCGGTCCTGACGGCATGCAGCTGATCTGTACCGCAGGAGAGCCGGTCAGTATTGCTGACCGCGATTTTTACACAGCAATCATGGCAGGTGCTTCCTACTATATTTCCGATCTGGCAGTATCGGCATCCAGCGGTCGTCCTGTTATCACCCTTGCCGTTCCCGTATATGATACCGACCATACGCAGTTACTCGGTCTCATCCAGCGTGACTATGATGCAACGGCACTGCGCGAACTGCTCGCTGCGGAGGTCACCCAGAAACGTCAGGAGATCGTTATCGTTGATCGAACCGGTACGGTGGTAGCGCACTCAGCGAGAGATGTGAATACGGAAGATCCGGAAAAGCAGGATCAAAACCGTTTCTACACCGATTCCCGTGAAGGGGCAACCGAAGGTCACTACACCGCTCCTTTTCAGAGTGATGACTGGCTCATCTCCTGGGAAAAGATCGAAGACAGTGAATGGATCGTAGCATCCTGCCGTGTACAACAGATTGCCCTGGCCACCGCCTACAAGACAGTACTTACCCAGGCAGCACTCGGCATATTATTCATGATCATCAGCATCTTTGCAGCAGTACATTTCTCGAACGGCCTTACTATAGTCCTTAAAAATGTCAATGTCTCTCTCGGAGCACTGGCAAACGGCTGTTTCCAAACGATCCACGGCTATAACGGCAGAAATGATGAGTTGGGTGAGATCGTGCAGAATAACAATACTGTGATCGAAAAGCTGGAATCTATTGTATGTGATATTGCAAAGGCAGCTGGCTCCGTCAATTCCTCTGCAGATGAACTGGCAGATATGTCCGTACACATCGCACTAAATGCCGAGAATGTCTCCACTGCCGTACAGGAGATCGCTTCCGGCGCTACCCAGCAGGCCGATGAGATCCAGACAGCGACTGAAAATATGGAGCGGATCGAAACTGCCGTCGGAAGCGTGACAAGATCCACCCGGGAACTGGAAGGTATTGTGGAACGTATGCAGATCGCCTCGAACGAATCCGCAGACAGTCTGATACAGCTACAGCAGAGTTCCAATGCTATGAACAATGTCATTAACAGTATTTCCAAAAAGATCAGTACCACCAGCAATGCCGTAGGCCGTATCAACGAAATGGTCGAAACCATAACCAGAATTGCCACCCAGACCAATCTGCTGGCACTCAACGCTTCCATCGAAGCTGCCAGAGCCGGAGAATCCGGTAAAGGCTTCGCCGTTGTCGCAATGGAGATCGGAAAACTGGCCACCGACTCAAGCAATTCTGCAAACAAGATCCGTACGGAAATGGATGAACTGCTGAACGAATCGCAGGAAGCCGTACGTATGGCCGAAGATGTACAACGGACCAATCAGGAGCAGCAAGCCGTGATCGTCCATACCGCAGACAGCGTTAACACAATGATCCGCGATATCGAGAGCACTGCACAAAGCGTAAAAGAAATCGCAGATACGGCGCAGGATTGTGTCACTACAAAAAATTTCGTCGTGGATACTATGATGTCCTTGTCCGCCATATCAGAAGAAAATGCCGCCGGCAGCGAACAGACCGATACCTCCATGCACGAATTGTCCTCGATGGTAACAACACTCGCGCAGGGCGCTGACAATCTGAAATCGGTATCCGAAACGCTTTCCGAAGATCTGACCTTCTTCAAAATGTAGTATCTTTTGCACTATCAGAAACGCCATCCGCTGATATCGGATGGCGTTTCTGTTACAAATTTTTTTATAGAATCTTTCCTTCCGGAAGATGCCTTCGGATCACCTCTTTCAGCATTTCCGCTTTGAGTATAACAGAAGCCGGCGGTTTATTTAAGTGATCGACTTTCGGTAAAGCTGCGGTCCATATACACGATCTCGTCTGCGGCAGATGCGAGATCCGCATCGTGTGTCGCTGCAAGAACCGTGATCCCCTGTCCGGAAAGTTCCCGTAACGTATCCGTCACGATCCTGCGGTTTGCGCGATCCAGGTCATTGGTCGGTTCATCCAGAAGCAGTATTTTCGGAGAAGCATAGAGCGCGCGGGCAATGGTCAGACGGCGGATCTCTCCGCCGGACAGATTTTCCGGCAGCTCCTCTTTCAGATCGGACAGTCCCAGTCGTGCCAGGATCCGCTCCGTCCTCTCCTGCGCATCTTCCGCAACCCGATCGTCAAAGCAGTCCGCGATACGAACGTTTTCTGCCAGATTCAGTTCCGGGATCACATCCTGAAACTGCGAAACGTAAACGATATCGTGCCTTCGCAAAACGGCCAGTTCCGCATCCTTCAGGCTATGGATATCTTTTTCTTTGTACAGGACCGATCCGCCATCCGGTTTCTGCAGCCCTGCAAGGATACTCAAAAGAGTCGACTTGCCAGATCCCGATTCTCCGACAATCGCATAGGATCTTCCCTCCTCTGCGCAAAAACTGATACGATCCAAAACTTCTACCGTTCTGGACCGGCTCCGGTAACTCTTGGATATCTCCTTGATCTTTAAGACGATCTCTGCCATCGCTACAAACTCCTTTGACTCTGATAGATCGGCGCTTTCGAGATCCGGATCGCAGATAAGACCGCGCTCAAAGGTCCGGACAGTATCCCCGGAATCGCCGCAATCCCAAAGATCCCCGCGGTCTGCAACGCATCCGGAAACAAAAACGGTATGGAAACCGCACTGCTGATCGCGGTCCGAAACGGAAATACTAAAACCGCTGCAAAAGCAAGTCCTACGCATGTTCCGACCCCGCTTACCACCGCAGCCTTTTGCAGGATCAGAAACACGATCTGCGATCCGGTTGCTCCTATCCCCCGCAGCAACGCGTACTGCGATGCTCTTTCGTATACGGAAAGTTTAAAAGTGATCGCGAGTATGACATACGACAATACAAAGATCGCAGCGAGAAGAAGATAGAGCATAACTACAAACCCACGAAGATTATCTTCCACACTTCCGGTCAGTTTTTTTGCTTCGATGATCTGAAAGCCGTCCATTGCCGTGCGGATATTCCGTTTTACCTGCTCCGGCGTATACCCGTCTTTTACTTTGATCAGTATTGCGGATACCGCTGTTTCCGGATCGATCCCATTTAAAAACCGAAAGCCCTGTTCTTCCGCTCCCGCCTTCAGATCTTTGATCGTATCCATATCGGCAAATACGGTCTGATCCATTCCGGTGCCGGTCTCCTCCAATTGTCCGGTCACGCGGTAATGTCTTCCGTAAAATTTCAGAATATGATCCTGCGGGACATCAATTGCACTGCCGACCACGATCCCCAGATCCGATAAATAATCTCCCTCTTCCGACATACTCTCCCGGATCCATGGCGTGACCGTAAAATCCGTCGCTTCATCTATACCGATAAACTGCACTGCCATATCACAGCAGCCCTGACTTGCGGATGCCAAGAAAAACTGGTTCTCCGTTTTTTCGATCCCTTCCACCGGACAGTTGTAGAAACGGTCGGTAAGCTTAGGATCGAGATAAAAAAATCCCGGCTCTCCTTTCAAAAGAATCCCTTCGGTATTAACTTCTTCCCCGAGAGGCACCAGCATCAGATCCGCACCCATACGCTCCTTAAGACAACGCAGGCCGTTGCTTAAACTGATAATGATAAAGATGCCGATGAAAAAAACCGTACTCATTATTCCGACCAGTGTGATCAATCCAACGGACCGCACCGGTTTTCCGCTCAGCTGTTTTTTTGTCAGTTTTAAAAAAGCTGCCGTCTTCATTTTTTCCTAAGATCACGCAGCAGGCCTGCAATCGCAAGAACAACAACAAACGCCCCCAGTACGATCAGTGCCGGCCGGGTGACTGCGTGGCAATGCATATGCGGCGCCTGACATACCCCGACAATAAAGGTCGGGATACCGATCGTAACGATCCCGGATATTGCAAATGCCAGATCCAATACGAGTGTGATTGCTTTTCCTTCTGCTTTTTTCAGAGTTACGATCAACAATACAATACCTGTAATCACAACTAAAAATCCTGTGATCAAAGCAGCAGCCGGAACGTTTTGACACGGCATGCTCATTGCCATCGGTGCTGCATCGCCCATACTTTCAGCCATTTTACCGCCACCGCATACATGCAGAAACGTCTGCGGACCGACTGCGATCACGATTCCTAAAACAACTCCTAAAACTCCCTGAATTCTTTTCATTTTGATTTCTCCTTTGTTTGATTTTTTTCGTTTCAGATCATATATTCCGGATCTTTTACTTCACTTGCCATATGGAATTTTTCCAAAAGTCTCTTTCTTAAATGCACATAGTCGTGACCGTTGCGGTTACGCGGATGATACATATCCACATCGATCACTTCACGGATGCATCCCGGACGCGGTGTCATGATCACGATACGGTCAGACAGATACAGTGCTTCATCGATATCATGTGTGACCAGTATCATCGTCGTATTATGTTTTTTCCGGATTTCTAAAATCTTATCCTGCAAGGCTGCTCTGGTAAAATTATCCAGCGCGCCCATCGGTTCATCCAAAAGGATCAGTTCCGGATCGTTGATCAGCGTTCGTGCGATCGCCACTCTCTGCGCCATACCGCCGCTGATCTGATGCGGATAGACTTTTTCAAATCCCTGCAGGCCAACCATTTCTATAAATTCCGGAATGCGGTGTTTCTTCTCCCGGTAGATATGTCTGGCTTTTAATCCGGCTGCGATATTCTGCTCTACTGTCAGCCATTCGAAAAGACCCCCCTGTTGAAATACATACCCGCGTTTCGGACTCGTTCCCGTGATCTTTTCTCCTTCCAGAAAAAGCGTACCGCTCTGCGGCCTGTCCAGTCCGGCGATCAGCCGCAGCAAGGTGGTCTTTCCGCAGCCGGAGGATCCGATGATGGAAATGAATTCCCCTCTGCGCACTTCCAGATTGATGTCGTGAAGCACCTGTGTCGTTGTTTCCTTATTTTCATAAACCCGGTTAACGTTTTCGATCTTTAATAATGGTTCACTCATTTTACAACTCCCTTCTGCCAGCAAAGCACACGTTTCTGCAACATCTCGATCAGTCGCGTGATCACACTAAAGAGGATCGCCATCACAATGATCGCTGCAAATACTTTATAGTACGCACTCCAGACTTTGGATGCATTGATATAGTATCCGAGACCTCCCGGCTGTCCCATCATTTCCGCCATAACCAGCGTAGTAAAGGCATAACCATTGGAGGTCGTGATCCCCGTAAAGATCTGTGGCAACGCATGCGGAATCGCAACATGAAAGACCAGATACCTTTCGTTTCCACCCAGTACGCGGCCTGCTTCAAACTGCGTTTTGGGTGTACTCTGAACGCCTGTAGCGGTAAGGGTTGCGACCAGTCCCCATACGGATACCGCGATCAGAAACACCGCAGCCGAAAACGGATTTGGCATGATCGTAAGTGCGAACGGCATCCAGGCCACCGCCGGGATCACTCCGAGAACATTCATCACCGGGCTGAGCCAGTATCGTACCCGCGGAAACCATCCGACCAGAATACCCGTTAGAATACCTGTCACCACACCAATGGAAAAACCACAGATATAAAGACGCAGAGAGTAGAGAGTGTTTTCCAGGATGTAATCACTCTCGGCGACGAATGCTTCCATAATACCGGCCGGTCCCGGAAAGAACGGCTGCGGCAGCACCTGCAGTTTCGTACCGAGCAGATCCCACAGAAACAAAAGAAGCCCCATAACAAATCGGAACTTTGTTGCATGGATATATTTGTTCTTCTTCTCTTCCGACCGCGCGGATACAATTCCCAGAATCAGATAGTAGAGACTCAGCAGAACAAGAACAAAACGATACGCAATGTTGCTGTCAGTTGTAATGCCGAAAATCTCATGCGGTTTAAATACGACATCGGCCTTCTGCGGTACTGCTGCATTCAGAAACGCCGCCAGCAGAAAACCCAAGATCGTCAGCAAAACGGACAAAAAATAGTTTCCGTTTTTTTTCTCAAATTCCATTTCGGATTCCTTCCTTTTTCGGATTTTACGAACTGCAGCCGTCCGCCGCGAGTTCAATAAAAACGATCATAGCATCCCCGTATACATTTGTCTTATGCTTAGTTTTTATGCCGGTTATAGCGAAAAGCTATAGCAGTCAGGTTATAGCCTGAAGTTATAACTACGATCGGATTTTGATTATGGACAGCAAACGAAACAAATGGCATCATCAGTTTCATATTCAGATCCGCTGCAAATAAGCACATTACAAAGAATCAGGGAGGAATAAAAAAATGGCAAAGAAAGAACTTGGTTTTGATACCAGAAGAATCTCGGCAGGTTATGATCCCGCCGGAAACAAACTGTCGGTTTCACCGCCGATCTATCACACCACCGCATATGATTTCCGGGATACGGAGCATGCGGAAAATCTCTTTACCTATAAGGAAGAAGGTTATCTGTATACCAGAGTCGGCAATCCGACGGTAAGCTATTTTTCCGAACGTGTCAAATCCTTAGACGGTGCAGCAAATGCCGTAGCGGTCGGTTCCGGTATGGCTGCCATCACTTATACTTTATTAAATCTTGCAACACACGGCGGTACGATCCTGGCTTCACCTTTTATCTACGGAGGAACAATCGACAGTTTTGACCGGCTGTTCCCGGATCTCGGCATTCAGATCAAACTCAGCAGAGCCGTACTCGATCCGGCCGAGTTGGATAAAGAATTATCGCAGACACCGGATGTAAAAGCGGTCTATGTGGAATCCATTACCAATCCGAATGCATATCTTCTGAACCTGGATGAACTCACCGCAGTTGCGCATAAGCATGGCGTACCGGTGGTCGTCGATAATACACTGGCAACTCCTTATCTGTATCGGCCTTTTGAACATGGTGCAGACATCGTTGTCTATTCCGCAACCAAAGGATTGACAGGACACGGAAATATCATTGCGGGTCTCATCCTCGATAACGGAAATATGAGCCTTTATACAAAAGAAAAATATCCGCAGTTCTTCGAGCCGATCGAAATGTTAAAAGGAAAAAGCGTCAGCGATATCTTTCCGAACAACTTCTTTATTTTCCGTGCAACGCTTGTGTACCTGAACCTGCTCGGTGCAGCGCTTTCACCGCATGATGCGTATCTTGGGATCCTTGGCGTCGAGACTCTGTCCGAACGACTGGCAAAGCAGAGTGCAAATGCTCTTGCACTCGCAAAATATCTGGAGGCTTCCCCTGCGGTAGAATGGGTACGTTATCCCAAGCTTCCTTCTTCGCCTTTTTATGAACTGGCAGAAAAGCAGCTCCCGAAGGGCGGCGGCGGAATCCTTTCGTTTGGGATCCGCGGTACGAAAGAACAGGAAGCAAAATTCTTAAACAATCTGGAGATCTTCCACTACCATGTAAATCTCGGAGATGTACGTTCTCTGATCGTGAATTCTCCGGATACAACACACAGTGAACTGAACGAGGAAGAAAAACAGCTGGCGGATATTCCCGCAAATCTGATCCGGATTTCCGCCGGACTGGAAGACGCAGAGGATCTGATCGCGGATCTGGAAAACGGATTCAAGATTGCCGGTCTGCTCTGATGGCATTGTGAATTGAAAGGAGAAAATTATGAAAAAAACGAAATGGCTCAGTACCATACTCTCGGTTGCCGTATTCGGCACCCTTCTTACCGGCTGCGGTCCAACCCAGACACCCGCTCCCAACAACAGCGGCGCAGCCGGTACAGCAGAAGCAACGGCTGCAGCCGGTGAATACCGCTTCGGAAAGATCGATATACCGGGAAAAGACGGAGCACTTTGCGGAGCTCCGATCTACATCGCTTACGACAAAGGATTTTTTGCCGAGGAAGGATTTGATGTCAATCTGATCTCTGCTGATTTTGAAACCAGAAAGATCGGTCTGAACAACGGCTCGATCCCGATCGTAAACGGCGATTTCCAGTTTTTCCCTTCCATCGAAAACGGTGTGGATGTAAAAGTAGTCGATGGTCTGCATGAAGGCTGTATCAAATTTGCCGTGCGTCCTGATTCGGACATCACATCTGTTGAAGATCTGAGAGGAAAAAAGATCGGTGTGGATGAGATCGGCGGTACACCGCATCAGGTAGCCAGCCTCTGGCTGGAGAATGCCGGGATCTCTGCGGATCCGGCAGATAACGAAGTTTCCTTCCTTCCGTTCTCCGACGGTAATCTGGAGTTTGCTGCTTTGGAAAATGGAGAGATCGATGTGGCTGCCCTTTGGGATCCTCTCGGTTCGATCCACGAAAAAGCAGGGGATGTAAAGATCATCTTTGACCTTGGCACAGACGAATACTTTGCCGGCCGTTTCTGCTGCTTCCTGTATGCTTCCAATAAAGTATTGAAAGAAAATCCCGAAGAAGTAGCTGCTCTCCTTCGCGCTTACCGTAAGGCGCAGGAATGGATCTACGAAAATCCGGAGGAAGCCGTAAATATCATTACGGAAAAGAACTATGCGGCGATCGAAGACAAAGAACTAGCGGTGGAACTGGTCAAGAGCTATGGTTATCCGTCTTCTTCCGATCACGCACAGGACTGGGATAAAAGAGTGCAGGATGATGTAAAGTACTTTGTAGACGGTCTTTCTTCCATCGGATATCTGGAGAGCGATCCGGAAGAGTTTGCAAAAAACATGGCTCAATCACAAATTCTATGTGATGGCTGATTCCTGACATACTCCTTCCGGCTCATATCCATGATCTTCAAGAAGAAGTATTCATCATCGGGATAGCCGTAACCGTGTCGACGGAGGGTCTTGATCTTCTGATTGATA
>JAGBMJ010000105.1 GCA_017634975.1 Lachnospiraceae bacterium
ACAGATGCTGCTATCAAGGGTAAGGTTGATCACTTAAGAGGCCTTAAGGAGAACGTTATCTGCGGTAAGCTTATACCTGCCGGTACAGGAACCAAGATGTATCGTGATGTAAGACTCGATGTTGACAGCATCGAGGAAGAGCAGAATGACGATGATGCGGTTGATTTCGCACAGCGTGAGGATGTTGATGTATCAGAGGCTGAGGCTGTTTCTGAAGATGTAAGTGTTGAAGCTGCTGTAGAAGAAAATGCTTCCGCTCTTGTAGGCGACAGCGAAGAGTAATCTGTACAATGCGGTTATCCGTCTGGTGCGGATGATAAGATTTTAAAATTGAATAGCTTCAGGGATGGGTGAAACTCCCTATCGGCGGTAAGGGACTGTGGCAGTGCTGCAGCTCCTAAGCCCGCAACACCTGACGGAATACAGAGCAGAAGCGATGTTCCCGATGGTAGGATCCGGTGTGATTCCGGAGCCGACGGTATAGTCCGGATGGAAGAGGCATGAATGATTCGCGGCAAAGTAAACTGCGGAATATGATGATGTGAAAGGCAGGATATTGGTCCTGGCGTTTGGCATCGGTTTAAACATTAAATCCCCTGAGGCTCTCAGGGGATTTTTATGTCGGATCAGAGAAGTGTTGACGAAAAATACATGAGGCGTGCCATTGAGCTTGCTAAACGGGGTGAAGGCTGGTGCCACCCGAATCCCATGGTCGGTGCTGTCATTGTTAAGGATGGCCGTATCATAGCAGAAGGGTGGCATGCAAAATATGGAGAAAAGCATGCTGAACGGAATGCCATAGCGGCACTTAAAGAATCTGCGGCTGGTACAACATTGTACTGTACCCTCGAACCCTGCTGTCATCATGGCAAGCAGCCTCCCTGTACGGAAGCGGTTATCGAAAGCGGGATAAGCCGTGTGGTAGTGGGATCCAGGGATCCAAATCCTCTCGTTGCGGGAAAGGGCAATCAGATGCTCCGTGATGCCGGAATTGAAGTGACGGAGGATGTGCTAAGGGATGAATGTGATGCCCTCAACCTTGTATTCTTTCACTATATAACCACTAAGATGCCATACGTTGTCATGAAGTATGCGATGACTGCGGACGGGAAGATAGCAACAGTAACCGGTGAATCAAAGTGGATAAGCGGGGAAAACTCCAGGAAAAAAGTCCATGAGCTGCGCCATGCATGCATGGGAATAATGGCAGGGATAGGTACTGTTATTGCTGATGATCCGATGCTTAACTGCAGGATAGAGAACGGCAAGAATCCTGTAAGGATAATCTGTGATGACAGCCTGAGGATTCCGATGGATTCGCAAATTGTTCGTAGCGCTAATGACATCGATACAATCATCGTAAGCGGAAACAGGGATTATGACAAGCGGAAAGCTGAAGAACTGGAAGCTGCCGGCTGTAGGGTGCTGATAAAACCCGGTGAAAACGGGAAAGTGGACATAAAGGCGCTCATGCAGGATCTGGGCAAGGATGGTATCGACAGCATCCTGGTTGAAGGCGGGGGTACACTTAATTACAGCATTTTGAAGTCGGGCTGTGTAAATGAATTAAAAGTTTATATGGCACCTAAGATCTTCGGCGGTGCAGCCAAATCTCCTGTGGGAGGCGAGGGAGTTGAATTCCCTTCGGATGCATGGGAGTTTGTTATAGCAGATATAGAACAGATAGATGAGGATGTCTGCATCACATATAGGAGAAAGAGAGACTAAAATGTTTACGGGGCTGGTTGAAGAAATAGGAACAGTAAAAAATATCAGCTTACAGGGGACATCTGGTACTGTAGCGGTAAAAGCATCCGTTGTGACCGGGGGAACAAAGATCGGCGACAGTATCGCCGTCAACGGTGTCTGCCTGACGGTGACTTCATTGACAGACGATGGTTTTACTGCTGATGTCATGGCAGAAACTGTAAGGCGCAGCAGCCTGGGGCAATTAAAAACCGGTGACAGATGCAACCTGGAGCGTGCCATGGCAGCTGACGGAAGGTTCGGCGGACACATAGTTTCCGGACATATAGACGGAACAGGCAGAGTTTCCTCCGTTGTAAGGGAAGAGAATGCAATCTGGTTTACCATAGATGC
>JAGBMJ010000106.1 GCA_017634975.1 Lachnospiraceae bacterium
AAAAAGCTGACAGCTTCCCAGGCGGTATTGCAGGGACTGGCAGAGGATGGCGGTCTTTTTGTACCGGATGAACTGCCGAAACTGGATGTGGAGCTGGATCAGCTGAAAGATATGGATTACCGCGGCGTGGCGTATGAAGTGATGAAGCTGTTCCTGACAGACTATACGGAAGAAGAGCTGAAATACTGTATCGACCACGCCTACGACAGCAAGTTTGACACCGAAGAAATCGCGCCGCTGACCTATGCCGACGGAGCATATTATCTGGAGCTGTTCCATGGCGCAACGATCGCATTTAAGGATATGGCTCTGTCCATTCTGCCGTATCTGATGACGACTGCGGCGAAGAAGAACGGCTGCAGGGAAGAGATCGTGATCCTGACCGCCACCTCCGGCGATACCGGTAAGGCGGCCCTGGCTGGTTTTGCCGATGTACCCGGCACACGTATCATGGTATTTTATCCGAAGCATGGAGTTTCTCCGGTACAGGAAAAGCAGATGGTGACACAGCGTGGCGCCAATGTACGCGTGGTCGGTATCACCGGTAATTTCGACGATGCACAGACCGGTGTAAAGAAGATGTTTAACGATGCAGCACTCAAGGCGGAGCTGAAGGAGAAAGGCTTTGTATTTTCTTCCGCAAACTCCATCAATATCGGCCGTCTGGTACCGCAGGTGGTTTACTATGTATATTCCTATCTGAACCTGTTAAAGAACGGCAAGATCACAGAGGGCGAGTCGATCAACGTATGTGTACCGACCGGTAATTTCGGTAACATTCTTGCGGCATATTTTGCAAAACAGCTGGGCATTCCTATCGATAAGCTGATCTGCGCTTCCAACACCAACAAGGTGCTGTTTGACTTCTTTACGACCGGTACGTATGACAAACTGCACAGCATGGATGATCAGAGTCATGAATTCTCCGGAGACCGGAAGTTTATGCTGACCGGATCTCCGTCGATGGATATCCTGATCTCGAGCAACTTAGAGCGGCTGATCTATCTGATCGCCGGCGGAGACGATGCCAAGGACAAAGCGCTGATGGCGGATCTGTCCGAAAAGGGTGCTTATACTATTACCGAAGAGATGAAGGCAAAGCTGGGGGATTTTGTCGGCGGTTATACGGATGAAGAAAAATGCGCCGCATTTATCCGGGGGCTGTATGAAGAAACCGGTTATATCATCGATCCGCATACGGCGGTGGCAGGCGCGGTATATGCGGATTATCGCAAAAACAGCGGCGATACAAAGGCCTGCGTGGTAGCATCTACCGCCAGTCCGTACAAGTTTGCCAGAACCGTTATGACAGCCATCGATGCGGCAAATGCATCCAAGGATGATTTTGCACTGATCGACAGCCTGTGTGAAAAATCCGGTGTGGCGATCCCGCAGGCGATCGAAGACATCCGCAGCGCAGCGGTTCTTCATGATATTGTCTGTGAGACGGAAGAGATGCCGGCACAGGTAAAGAAGTTTTTGGGACTCTGATCCCGGAATATCTTTCGAATGGGGATTATGGGGGAGTGTAGCCGATGAAACATATTCTGATGGTAGATGATGTGACTACAAATCTGAAAAGTGCTGCAGAAGTTCTGCAGCCTTTTTACCATCTGTCCATGGCAAAATCCGGCAAGCAGGCATTGAATTTTCTTAAGAAAAACCGGCCGGATCTGATCCTTCTGGATATCATGATGCCGGAAATGGATGGCTACGAGACCATGGAGCAGATCAAGCTCAATCCCCATACGGCAAACATTCCCGTAATCTTTTTGACCGCAGATACGGAACATGAGAGCGAGATGCGCGGGCTCAAGATGGGCGCGCTCGACTTTATCACCAAGCCTTTTGAAGCGGAGGTGATGCTGGGGCGTATCGAAAAAGTACTGCAGATGGAAGACATGCGCAAAAACCTGCTGGCAACCGGCCGGAGGGATCTGCTGACGGATCTGCTGAAAGATGAGTATATGGCGGCCGAGGTGAACGGACGTCTGCGTTTTATGCACAGCGGTGCGGAACTGGTCATGGTGGATATTGACGGCTTTGACGAATTTCTGCAGGAGCAGGGAAACAGCAATGCCGACGGCGTGATCATCCGCTTTACCGAGGCGCTCAAAGACATCGCACTCAATGACAGTCTGATTGGCCGGATGGGGCGGGATGAGTTTGTGATCTTTATCCCGATGGCCTTAAGCGAAGCGGAACTGATGAGTTTCTGCGAAGAGATCTGCGGCAGCGTAATGGCACAGGCCAATGCGGCCAGAGGCGGAGGACAGGAACTGACGGCATCGGTGACGGCAGTGTTTTCACCGAATCACGGAAAAGATTTTGAAACACTGTATCACAAGCTGGAAATGGCAATGTACTATGTGAAACAGTCCGGTAAGAATCGTGTGCATTTTTACCGGGGGCGGTAGAAGGTGAAATACCGCATCATCTCCGCAAGGGGAAGGCAGGAAAGCAAAGGAGATATCTATGACAATACAGGAAATGATCCATCATGTCGATCACACATTACTCAAACCCTTCGCTACGTGGGAAGAGATTCAGAACATCTGCGATGAGGCAATCGAGCTGCATACGGCAAGTGTCTGCATACCGCCGTGTTATGTAGCACCGGTAAAGGAAAAATACGGGGATGCATTAAAGATCAGTACCGTGATCGGTTTCCCGCTGGGATACAATACTACGGTGACCAAGATCTTTGAAACGGAGAACGCGATCTTAAACGGAGCAGACGAGATCGATATGGTGATCAATATCGGTTTTATGAAAGCCGGAAATTACGATGCAGTCCTTGAGGAGATCCGGGCACTGCGGAAAAGCTGCCATGGCAGGATCCTGAAGGTGATCATCGAAACCTGTTATCTGACGGAGGAAGAGATCAAAAAAGCGGCCGAGATGGTTACTGCAGCGGGCGCGGATTATATCAAGACATCGACCGGCTTCGGTACGGCAGGCGCGACCGTGGAAAATGTGAAGCTGATGAAGGAAAACATCGGGCCGGAGGTGAAGATCAAAGCAGCCGGCGGTATTCGAACGAAGGAAGCACTGCAGGAGTTTATGGAACTGGGGTGTGACCGTGTGGGGGCATCGGCTACAAAGCAGTTTCTTTGAAATGGTTGCTCTATGATCTGGCACAGAGTGTTGTATAAGATAAAAAACAGGAGGACATACAGGATGAGTGGGGCAGAGGAGATCCGAAAAAGGCTGGAAGATCTGCGTCTGGTGATGGCTGTGCATGGCGCCCAGTGGTATCTGATGGTGACGACGGATCCGCACGCATCGGAATATATCAATGACTGTTATAAGGAAAGAGAGTTTTTTTCCGGATTTACGGGATCGAACGGAACGCTTCTGGTAGGGAAACATGAGGCCTGTCTTTGGACGGACGGCCGTTATTTTGTGCAGGCGGAAAAGGAACTGGAAGGAACCGGGATCACTCTGATGCGTATGGGGGATGCCGGTGTTCCCAAACTGGTCGAATATTTAAAAGACCAGGCAGCCAGCGGGGATATGCTCTTTGCAGACGGAAAGCTGCTCAGTGCGCGTCTGGGTCGGGAGATCTACGAAGCGCTGCAATCGATCGGAGCGACACTTAAAGTCGGCAAGAATCTGACCAGAGAGATCTGGAAAAAACGTCCGGCGGACAGCGGGGAAACGATCAGGGTGCTGCCGGCAGAGCTTTCCGGCAAGGATTATCATGACAAGATGGTGGAGCTGCGTGACGAGATGGAACGGCAGGGTGCGGTGGCACACGTGCTTTCCAAACTGGACGATCAGATGTGGCTCTTTAATATCCGGGGCGGAGATATTGCCTACAATCCGGTGGCCTACGCCTATACGATCGTCACGAAATACGGTGTGACACTGTATCTGAAGGAAGAGGCGATCTCTGATGCCGTATGGCATTTTGCGGAAGATTTTGACATCATGCTCAAGCGATACGAGGATTTTTATGAGGATCTTTCCAAGCTGCATTTTTACGGACCGGTGATGATCGATCTGGACAATACCAACTATCTGACCTGCCGCCTGCTGGAGCGCAGTGGTAATGAACTGATGGATCTGCGCAATCCGACGGAGGAGATGAAAGCGATCAAGAATGCTGTCGAGATCGACAATCTGCGGAAGGTCTATCTGGAGGACAGTGCGGTGCTGACGCGTTTTTTGTGTTACATGAAGAAGCACGCGGGAAAAGAGACGTTGACCGAGGCAGATGCACAGAAGAAGCTGGATGCCATGCGCCTGGAGAAGGAGAACTGTCATGATCTGTCGTTTACGACGATCAGTGCGTTCGGCGAAAATGCGGCGATGATGCATTATGAAGCCACGGACGAAAACTGTGCGCAGATCGGAACGGATAACTTTTATCTGGTAGACAGCGGAGGACAGTATGATGGCGGGACCACGGATGTGACGAGAACGATCGCCATCGGAAATGTCCCGGCAGAACTGAAAAAGCATTTTACAAGAGTGCTGGCCGGAATGCTGCGGCTGCAGAACGCCGTGTTCCTGCAGGGGTGTACCGGCAGAAACGTGGATATCCTGGCAAGAGGGCCGGTATGGGATCTGGAGATGGACTATAAATGCGGCACAGGGCATGGTGTGGGCTATATGCTGAATGTGCACGAAGGTCCGCAGAATGTACGCTGGAGATATCCGGAAAAAGGCGGGGAAGCAGAGCTGCGTCCCGGTATGCTCATCTCGGATGAACCGGGGGTATATGTGGCCGGCAGTCATGGCATCCGTCTGGAAAACATCCTGCTGGTCGGACACCGGGCCGTGAACGGCGACGGTGAGTTCCTCGGATTTGAACCGCTGACCTGGGTGCCGGTGGATGTGGATGCGATCGATCCGGCGTATCTGGATTCGAGGGAGAAAGGGTGGCTCAATATGTACCATAAACAGGTGCGGGAAAAGCTCATGCCGTTTATGGAGACGATCGAAGAAGAGGAGTGGCTGAAGAAGGCGACAGAAGCAATCTGATCGGTAACAGGTTTCTTCTCTCCATACGCAACTAAAAGGTGCGAAAGTGCAAAATTGTGTTGGTAGTGGTTTGGGATGAAAAATCCTATACTGAATTCATCAACAAGGGAAAACGGTCTGATAAAGGGAAGGCCGGAGCACATACACCGATATGGAGGGAAGAAGGAATGAAGAAGCGATGTAGTAACAAAGGTTTCTCGCTGGTAGAATTGATCATCGTGATCGCCATTATGGCAATCCTGATCGGGGTGATGGCACCGCAGCTCATCAAGTACATTGAAAAAGCAAAAGTCGCAAATGATACGCAGATTCTGGATACATTGCATAGTGCTATCACATATGCGTTAATGGATCCGGAAGTTCAGACGGCTGATGACAAGAGCAAAGACTGGATTGCAGATTTTACTAACGGGGATGATGGGTACGGCGGAGTCAATCGTATTAACTTTGGCACAGGTTACGTAACTGGAGATTGGTTGACCTGCAAGTTTGTGGATGAAGTCACCGAAAATATGGGATTCAATCCCTGGACTACACCAATTGCTGAATGGGGATTTGAATCCACTCCGGATCCTACATTTGGATTTCTGGCACCGATCGCAGTGCCGAATGACAGCGGGACAGCATTTATGATCTATCTGCAGCATTCAGACAGAACCGGGCATAAAGAAGGTGAGACTTATACCGGAGGGTATGCAGGAGTGGAAGACACTAAGGTTATCTACGTAAAGTAAGGTCACAACAATGTTATGAGGGGATATCACTTACCGGCAGGCAATCACGTCTGCCGGTATTGATAAATAAAAATGTAACCATTAACACACTACAATGAGGAGGTAGTAATTATGAGTGAAGAATTAGTTTTGGCGGTCATAATAGTGGGGATCATCGTATTCTTGCTGATCATCATCGCGATGGGGTATGTGAAGGCACCTACCGACCAGGCAGTCATTATCTCGGGTATGAAAAAAGAACCCAAGTACATCATCGGACGAAGCTCCGTAAGGATCCCGTTCCTGCAGAGACTGGACCGGCTGTCCTTAAAGATGCTGTCCATCGACGTAAGAACTTCCAAAACGATCCCGACTTTGGACTACATCAACATCATGGTTGACTCTGTAGCCATCGTAAAGATCGGTACCAACGAAACCCTGATCAAGGCAGCAGCGGAAAACTTCCTGAATAAGGATTCCCAGTACATCAACCAGATGGTTGTGAACGTGCTGGAAGGTAACCTTCGTGAGATCATCGGCGCAATGAAGCTGGTGGACATCATGAACGACCGTAAAACTTTTGCAGCAATGGTACAGGAAAATGCAGCACAGGATATGGCTAAGATGGGTCTGGAGATCGTATCCTTCAACATCCAGAACATTGACGATGCGGGCCTTGGCGTGATCGAAAACCTTGGTATCGCAAATACCGTAGCGATCCGTCAGAATGCAGAGATCTCCCGTGCAAATGCAGAAAAGGAGATCGCGGTAGCACAGGCATCCGCACGTAAGGATGCAAACGATGCGCACATCGCAGCAGAAACGCAGATCGCGCAGAAGAACAACGAACTGGATATCCGCAAATCCGAACTGAAGGTACAGGCAGATATCAAGCGTGCAGAAGCAGATGCGGCTTATGAGATCCAGAAACAGGAGCAGGCTCGTACGATCGAGACCGCTACCGTGGATGTACAGATCGCAAAGGCAGAGCGTGAAGCAGAACTGAAGCAGAAAGAAGTGCTGGTTCGTCAGCAGGAACTGGCTGCACAGGTAGAACGTCAGGCTGATGCCGAGAAGTACAGAGCAGAAAAAGATGCAGAAGCAAAATTGATCCAGCGTCAGCGTCAGGCAGAGGCGGAGAAATACGAGCAGGAGCAGGTAGCGGAAGCACAGAAGGCAAAGGCAGATGCAGCCAGATATCTGGCAGAGCAGGAAGCAGCCGGTATTACCGCAAAGGGACGTGCAGAAGCAGAAGCGATCCGTGCAAAAGGTCTTGCGGAAGCAGAAGCAATGGAGAAGAAGGCAGAGGCTTACAAGAAGTACAATGGTGCTGCAGTCGTAGAGATGATGGTAAACATCCTGCCGCAGATGGCAGCAGAGGTTGCAAAACCGTTGTCTGCGATCGAAAAGGTCAATATCTATGGTGGCGGCGATAACAATGGGGTATCCCAGATCTCCGGAAATATGCCGGTCGTTATGAAGCAGGTATTTGATACTATGACCGAAGCAACCGGTGTAGACTTTACCGAGATCATGAAAGCCAGCACCTATGACGCAAAGGTAACCAAGAACATCAATGTAAACGGACTCGATGGTTCCGATGCTAAGGAAGCAGCAAATGTTGCCGTACAGGCAGCCATAGCACAGGCAGTGACCGAAGAGTAAAGATTGAAAGGTCTGCGGGAGTGAAAGCTCCCGCAGATTTTTGTGAAAACACAGCGAAAAATGTTGTTTACAATCCGGCAACGCTATGTTATAATCATTTTCGTTGCTGTGGGTTGTCTGCAGCAGGTATACACCTGGTCCAGGAGATCGGCACCTCGGCCATTCGCTTAGATCAGGCACACATCAATTTATTTAGGAGGAAACAAAATGATTTCAGCAGAAAAGAAGCAGTCCATTATGAAGGAATATGCGCGTACAGAAGGTGACACCGGTTCACCGGAAGTACAGGTAGCAGTTCTTTCCGCAAGAATTGAGGAGCTTACCGCACACCTGAAAGAGCATCCGCAGGATCATCATTCCCGTCGCGGTATGTACAAGATGATCGGTAAGAGACGTGGTCTGCTCAATTACCTGATGAAGATCGATATTGAAAGATATCGTGCACTGATCGAGAAGCTTGGTCTGAGAAAGTAAGAAAGTAGAGATGGGTGCAGGAAGTCCTCGGGCTTTCTGTATCCATTTTTATTTATAACACATTTACCATCAGAAGGGCAATGCCGGCGAGACCACTGAAGAGGGCCTGAGGAAGAGACAGACGATCTTCAGTGTTTTCGGAGGCGGCCTTTCTGAAAGGAACAGAAATTTCATCAGAAAAGGAGAGGCAAAATGGCAAAAGAATTTAAGACTTACAGTATTGAGATCGGCGGCCGTACACTGTCTGTGGATATCAACAGAGTATCCGCACAGGCAAACGGTGCTGCTTTTATGCACTATGGTGATACCACAGTGCTGGCAACGGCTACTGCTTCCGAGAAGCCGCGTGACGGCATCGACTTCTTCCCTCTGTCCGTAGAGTACGAAGAGAAGATGTATGCCGTAGGTAAGATCCCGGGAGGCTTTAACAAGCGTGAGGGCAAGGCAAGTGAGAACGCAGTGCTGACCAGCCGCGTGATCGACCGCCCGATGCGTCCGTTGTTCCCAAAGGATTACAGAAATGACGTTACACTGGATAACCTTGTAATGAGCGTTGATCCGGCATGCCGTCCGGAACTGGTGGCTATGCTTGGTTCCGCGATTGCAACCTGCATTTCCGATATCCCGTTTGACGGACCCTGCGCAATGACCCAGATGGGTATGATCGACGGCGAGCTGATCGTAAACCCGTCCCAGGAGCAGTGGGCAAGCGGCGATCTGAAGCTGACCGTAGCATCTACCGCTCAGAAGGTGATCATGATCGAAGCCGGTGCAAATGAGATCCCGGAATCCAAGATGCTGGAGGCCATCTACACCGCACACGATATCAACCAGAAGATCATCGCATGGATCAACGGTATCGTAGCAGAGGTTGGCAAGCCGAAACACGAGTATGTAAGCTGTGCAATTCCTGAGGAATTGTTCGCAAAGATGAAAGAAATCGTTCCTCCTGAGGAGATGGAAGTAGCGGTATTTACCGATGAGAAGCAGAAGAGAGAAGCAAATATCTCCGAGATCCAGAAGAAGCTGGAAGAGGCTTTTGCGGATAACGAGGAGTGGCTGGGCCTGATCGGTGAAGCACTGTATCAGTATGAGAAGAAGACCGTTCGTAAGATGATCCTGAAGGATCACAAGCGTCCGGATGGCCGTGAGATCACCCAGATCCGTAAGCTGGCTGCAGAAGTAGATATCATCCCGCGTGTACATGGTTCTGCAATGTTCACCCGCGGACAGACACAGATCTGCAACGTAACCACGCTGGCTCCGCTTTCCGAAGCACAGAAGGTGGACGGACTGGATGAAAATGTACGTATCAAGAGATACATCCATCACTACAATTTCCCGTCCTACTCCGTAGGCGAGACCAAGGTGAGCCGCGGACCGGGACGTCGTGAAATCGGTCACGGTGCGCTGGCTGAGCGTGCGCTGCTTCCGGTGCTTCCGAGCGAGGAAGAGTTCCCGTATGCGATCCGTACCGTATCCGAGACATTTGAATCCAACGGTTCCACATCCATGGCTTCTACCTGTGCATCCTGTATGTCCCTGATGGCAGCCGGTGTACCCATCAAAAAGATGGTAGCAGGTATCTCCTGTGGTCTGGTAACCGGTGAGACCGATGATGATTTTGTACTGCTGACCGATATCCAGGGACTGGAAGATTTCTTCGGCGATATGGACTTCAAGGTAACCGGTACCAAGGACGGTATCACAGCGATCCAGATGGATATCAAGATCCATGGTCTGACTAGACCAATCGTTGAAGGCGCGATCGCACGCTGCCGTGATGCAAGACTCTTCATTATGGAGAACTGCATGAAGCCGGCCATCTCCGAGCCGAGACCGACCGTAAATGCTTATGCACCGAAGATCGTACAGATCCAGATCGATCCGGACAAGATCGGGGATGTGATCGGACAGCGCGGTAAGACCATCAACGAGATCATTGAGCGCACCGGTGTGAAGATGGATATCACTGAGGATGGCGCAGTAAGCGTATGCGGTACCGATAAGGACGCTATGGATGCTGCGATCAAGATGGTAGAGACCATTGTGACAGACTATGAAGAAGGCCAGATCTTTGAAGGTAAGGTAGTAAGCATCAAAGATTTCGGCGCATTCGTAGAGTTTGCTCCGGGCAAGGAAGGCATGGTACATATCTCCCGTATCGCAAACCACCGCATCGACAAGGTAGAAGATGTACTGAGCATCGGTCAGGATGTCAAGGTGGTATGCCTCGGCAAGGATCCGAAGAACCCGGGCAGATATACCTTCTCCATGAAAGATGTAGCACAGGACTGATCCTGAATTAAGCGAATCTTTAGAATCCCCGCAGGAAGCTGCGGGGATTCTTTTGTGTTCACATAAGGACAAACATGAATTTTTTGGTTACCATTCACAGTCGAATCGCGCACTTGCTGCGCGATTACGACTCAAAACACTTTGAGTGAGATGGGTTTTGCCCATCGCCCCAGGCGATTTTTATTGGCAAAACCCGTTACTATCACAGCACGAAGGGCTGTGATAGTAACATTTATTGAAAAATTCCGAAAAAAACAGTTGCATTTTGCTTTTTAATCCTGTAATATATACAAGTATTATTTTGAATTTTGTTAAGACAATCTAGGAGGATAGTATCATGATTTCTGCAGGCGATTTCAGAAACGGTATGACGATTGAATTGGATAACAGCGTATACCAGATCGTAGAATTCCAGCATGTAAAGCCGGGCAAGGGTGCAGCTTTCGTAAGAACCAAGCTGAAAGATATTAAGAACGGTGGTGTGGTAGAACGTACCTTCCGTCCGACCGAGAAGTGCCCGTCCGCAAGAATCGATAGAAAAGAAATGCAGTATCTGTATTCCGATGGTGATCTGTTCAACTTCATGGATACCGAGAACTATGAGCAGATCGCGCTCAATACCGATACCGTTGGAGATGCACTGAAGTTTGTAAAAGAGAATGAAATGGTTAAGGTTTGTTCTCATAACGGCAACGTATTCGCAATCGAACCGCCTCTGTTCGTAGAGCTGGAGATCACCGATACCGAGCCGGGCTTCAAGGGCGATACCGCTACCGGTGCTTCCAAGCCGGCAACTGTTGAGACAGGCGCACAGGTACAGGTACCTTTGTTTGTCAGCACAGGCGATAAGATCAAGATCGATACCAGAACAGGCGAGTATCTGAGCCGCGTATAATGGTATAGGTTTCCTGACGGGGTTCGATTATACGTTCAGAAACCATGAATGTCTGAATTAGTCAGGAAAAGGCCACGACATCTGTAAGACAATAGCAACCGTGTAATACGGTTTCTATTGTCTTTTTATTTACCTTATAGGAAATTGCATGGCAATTACCGTAAAAAACAACGTCCCGGTTCTATGGGACAGTTCTGCACACAACATCTGAACAAGACAGGCATTCTGCGTCTGTCGAAAAAATCAGCAAACAAAAAGGAATAATGATGGAGGAAATCATAAAATGGAAATGAAGGAATTTTGCGAAAAGGTAAAGGCGGCATTAACGGAAACGACAGAAGAGGGAATGCAGGTGCGCATTAGTGAGGTGCGGAAGAATAACGGTATTATACTGCATGGAGTCTCTGTATTCCGGCCGGGGATCAACATTACTCCTACCGTGTATCTGGAGCAGTTTCTGGAGCGTTATGAAAACGGTGAGACGTTCGCGGATATCATACGGCATATTAAGGAAGTGCTGGAAGCGGGACGGCTGGAGGAATCCTTTGATATCACCCTGTTTACGGATTTTAAAAAGGCAAAAGACCGCATCGTATATAAACTTGTAAATGTGTCAAGAAACCGGGAGACACTGGAAGAGGTGCCTTATGTACCCTATCTGGATATGGCGGTGGTGTTTTATTATCTGCTGGAGGATTCGGAGGCAGAAGGTTATGCTACGATCCTGATCCGTAATACGCATCTGAAGTATTGGGAAATCTCGGCAGAAGAACTGTATGAGATTGCAAGGGTCAATACTGTAAAGCTGTTACCGCCGGAAATACGGAATATGGAGGATATGATGCGCCGGATCCTTGGCAGAAATTTCTCGGAGTTTCAGAATAAGAAGAATCCGTGGGATCCGGAATGGCCAGGTACGATGTCTATGGACGAGCTGATCGGACAGGTAATCGGAGAAGAACACGAACTGCCGATGTATGTTCTGACCAATCGGAGCCATTACTATGGTGCTGCATGCATTTTGTATCCGGAACTCTTGAAGTGTATCGGGGAACGTCTGAACAGTGATTTCTTTGTATTACCATCATCGGTGCATGAACTGATCCTTCTGCGGGATCCGGGAATGGCGGATGCGGAAACGCTTACGGAGATGGTAAAGGAAGTCAACAGGACAGAAGTAAAAGAGGAGGAAGTATTATCCGATACCGTGTACTATTATGACAGGGATAAGGAGGCACTCTGTATCCTCCGGAATGAATCGTACGCGATGCAGTAAGCTGCGGAAGCAGGGACAGAAAAAGGTACGGCTCTGTGATCTGTGGATCAAAGGAGCTGCCGCAGCCATGCGTTAACTGTGTGGCTGCGGGTTATTAGGAGTTAAAAAAGAATTGTTATTCACAGGCGAATCGCTCGCTGGCTGCACGATTACGACCCAAAACACAACGAGTGAGTGGGAAAAAATACTGGACAAAAAAGGGACGTTATGTTATTATAATCAAGTATGCACTCGTAGTCTAACGGATAGAATGATGGCCTCCGACGCCATTGATGCAGGTTCGATTCCTGCCGGGTGCATTTTTTCTTTGGCAAAAACCGTTGCTGTCGCTGTCCTGAGGGCTTTGAACAGTAACTACATGATAAGGTAGGATAGTATGGGAAGGAAGAGGCGGAAGAATCAGCCGAACCAGACAAACGATATACAAACAACCGATGCAGCCGGATTGGATGAGGGATTGACGGAAGAAGCGGAGGGCGTTACAGAGACGCCAGTGGAAGAAGAGGTGCCTGCGGAAGCGGAGAGCCCCACAGAAGAGTATTTTGCGGAAACGGAGCAATCCGCAGAAGAATATGCAACACAGGAAGAATTTCCGACAGAAGCATATTATGAAGATGTATCTGAAGAAGAGCTGCACACGGAAGCAGAGCCATCTGCAGATGCGGAAACCCTTAATGACGAAGAACTGCGGGAACTGGTCGAAGCCAATCTGGCGCGTAATGCAGCGGAAGATACAGAAGATACAGAGGAAACAGTTCTGCCATCCCATGATGAATCTCTGGGAGCCTTTATCGGAGAGATGCTGGTAAACCTGAGAGTATGGATCGGCAAGAACCGCAGTTTCTGCATATTCACGGTACTTGCACTGGTGGTATGTATCGCAGTGATCATCATTGCCGGCCGGCTGAATCGGGGAACACCGGCAGGAACAGCTGTTGTATCAGCCAATGTGATCACCGGGGAAACACCGGTGGTGACCGATGCCATCCCGCTGCCGCCGGATCCGCTGGCAGAAGATGCCGTACCGGAGATCAATGATCTGATCAATCGGTATTTTGCTGCGATGGAAAGCGGAGATCTGGATACCTTTTTATCGATCCGCAGCTATACGGATTCGGTAGAAAAGGCGAAATTTGAAGCAAAGTGCGAATATATCGAAGCATATCAGAATATTCACTGCTATACCAAACCGGGACCTTACGAAGCGTCCTATATGGTATATGTGACCTATGACCTCAAGCTGAAGGATTGGGAAAAACCGGCACCGGCGCTGGTGACGCTGGTCGTATGTACGGATCAGGAGAATCATCTGTACATTTACAGCGGAGGTTTTGATGAGAATATTGTGGATTATATCCGTGGTGTGACTTCGCAGGAGGATGTTTATGACCTGATCACGAAGGTACAGACCGAGTATCAGGAGATCATGGATACGGATGCTGATTTTTCGGAGTATATGTCTGTGCTCAATCAGTTGATCAAAGATGGCGTCGGAGTACGTCTGGCAGCGGCAGCGGAAGCAGGGATCCAGCCGGAGGACAGTGTTTCGGTATCGGATCAGACCGTAGCGGAGACGCCGGCGGAGGTATCCGGAAATGCGGCTGAAGAGAATGTCTCAGGCAATGCAGCATCGGAAGATACTTCCTTCCAGGTACGCACCACGGCAACGGTAAATGTGCGTATGTCGGACAGTGAAAATGCAGACAAGATGGGCAAGGCCGAGAACGGTATGGAACTGACCTGTCTGGAGCAGCTGCAGAACGGCTGGAGTAAGGTGCTGTATGACGGCAAGACCGGCTACATCAAAACGGAGTATCTGGTAGCGGTAGGCACGCAGACAGAGACCGGAGAACAGAACACGGTAGTCGGCAAGGTAATGGTTATGAGTTCCGTGAATATCCGCGGTTCGGCAGATATGGAAGGAAATGTGCTCGGTAAGGCTTATCCCGGAACGAGCTTTGATGTGATCGCAAAAGACTGGAACGGATGGACGACGATACTGTATAACGGCAAGACCGCCTATATCCGTACAGAGTATGTAGAGTTTAAAGCAAACTGATGCAAGGATAACCGAAATAAAAAACAGCCCGGGAGGGCTGTTTTTTTGGGCCATAGCAGGATATGTGCCGGGAAGGCTCACTGTGACAAAAAGGATTTCAGGAGGGGGCTCTTCGGGGCGGAGAAGAGATCGGCAGGAGAACCGCTTTCTTCGATCACGCCATTGGCCATAAAGATCACCTGGTCGGCCACGTCTTTGGCAAAATCCATTTCATGGGTGACTACGACCATCGTATGTCCGTTTTCTTTCAGATCCCGGATCACCCGCAGCACCTCTTTGGTAAGCTCCGGATCCAGGGCGCTGGTGGGCTCGTCAAAGCAAAGGATCGTCGGGGTGAGCATCAATGCACGTGCGATCGCGACACGCTGCTGCTGACCGCCGGAGAGCTGACAGGGGAAGTTGTCCTTTTTTGCCGCCAGACCGATGCGTTCCAGCAAGGAGAGGGCACGGGCATCGATCGCATCCAGGACTTTCTTTTTATCGGTTTTGTATTCCGGATCGTTCTGCTTTGCGGACAGTACGGCAGCCAAAGTCAGGTTCTGCAGTACGGAGTATTGCGGAAACAGCTGGAAGTTCTGAAATACCAGGCCGAAAGTCAGACGGTTCTTCCGTATGTTTTTCGGGTTCAGTAAAGAGGGATCGCCGGCATCAAATACCGGATTGCTGCCGACCAGGATCTGACCGCCATCCGCAGTTTCCAGAAAATTGAGACACCGCAGAAGGGTGGTCTTGCCGCTTCCGGAGGAACCGATGATCGCAAGCACCTCTCCCTTTTTCAGGGAAAAAGAGATTCCCTTGAGCACCTGTGTCTCACCGAAAGATTTGGTTAAGTCTTTTACTTCCAAAAGAGCGTCTTTCGTATTCCGATTTTCCTTATCCATAGTCCTACCTCAAACAAAAGATCATTTCCAGTAACGGGACAGTTTCTTCTCTACGATCCCGAAGAACAGAGTGACCAGTGCGGAAAAGAGCAGATAGAATGCACCGGTATAAAACAGCGGCCAGATGATAAACTGCAGACGCAGGATCTCACTGGCGGTAAAGAAGATCTCGACTACGGAGACTGTACGCGCCAGAGCTGTGTCCTTGACCAGGGTGACCACTTCGTTGCTCATTGGTGCTACAATATTGCGGATCACCTGCAAGAGGATCACACGGAAGAAAGTCTGGCTCTTGGTCATACCGAGTACTTCGCAGGCTTCGTACTGGCCTTTCGGGATATTCTCAATGCCGCCACGGAAGATCTCGGCAAAATAGCAGGCGTAGTTGATCACAAAAGCAAACAGTGCGCCACAGAAATAGGAGAGTGGTACATTCTGGTGAAAGATCTCCCATTTGGTCAGGGGAGCACCAAAAGCGATACCGGGCAGATAGACCACGATCATCAGCTGCAGGAGCAGGGGGGTGCCTCGGATCACATAAATAAAAGCCCGCATCAGAAACCGCGCCGGCTTGAAGCGGGCGCGGGAGATGCAGGCAAATAAAAGACCTAAAGGAATAGCAAAGAGGAGGGTTAAGAAGAACAGCAAAAGTGTGGTCCCAAAGCCTCCTGCCAGTTTTGACGTAACGGTCAGGAATGTATCCCATCCGGTGTTTTCTGCGGATAAAAGCAGATTCATAAGTCCTCCGAAAATTATTTTGCTACTGCTGCATTGTACAGATCGGTCAAACCTTCATAGTGGGAAGCAATGCTTTCCAGAGTGCCGTCGGCAATCAGTTCGTCAATAATGCCGTCTACGTGTGCAGTCATATCAGAACCGGTACGGAAACCGATCGCATACTCTTCATTTGCCAGCTCGATGCCGTCTACGATCGTAAGGTTTGCAAAATCACCGGAGCCGACGGAAGAGAGGGCCATCGTATAGTCGATGACGATCGCATCGTAGTTGCCGGCATTCAGTGCGATCAGCGCATCCTGCTGGGAATTGGAAGCAGTGTAGCTCGCCTGGGACAGATTGCTGTCTGAGGTGATCGCCGTCTCACCGGCAGAACCGCTTTCTGCAGAAAGCATAGCACCGGACAGGCTTGCTGTGTCTGTATAGGCAGCGGCATTGTCCTTATTTACCACGACACACTGCTTGTTGATCAGATAGGTCTTGGAAAAGTCCATATTGGCACGACGGTCTTCGGTCACAGTCAGGCCGTTCCAGATGCAGTCGATATTGCGGGATTTCAGCTCGGTTTCCTTCATTTCCCAGTCAATCTCCTGAAACTCCGGTGTTACGCCGAGCTTGGCACAGACAGCTTCGGCAAATTCGGTATCAAAACCGGTCAGGCTGCCGTCTTCGGCCTTGTAGTTCATTGGCTCATAATAGGTGATACCGATCACCATCTTACCGTTGCCGGTGATATATGCATAGTCGGAATCTGCAGGAGCAGCCGCCGCAGTTCCCGTGGTATCTGCGGGTTCCAGCGGCATAGGAGGTGTCAGTTTGTCACCGCAGCCGCCCAGCACACTCACGGTGCCCAGGATTGTAAGTATCGTCAACAGTTTCTTTTTCATAGTTTTCTCTCCTTAAAAATATATCTGATATTATTGTTTCTCGGGTGCTTCCTCTGCGGTTTCAGGCTCTGCCGCATTATCGGACTCGGTTGCATCCGTAGCTGCATCGGTATCCTCCGTAGAAGCTGGAGCTGCCATAGAAGCCTTGTCTGCCAGTTCCTGCAGATAAGCGGTAGCTTTATCTCTCTGCAGATAGAGGATCAGCGCGTCACGGCCGTTCTGTTCGATGAATTCGTCTACCGATTCGCCATAGCCGTTCTGGGTAGCGAGAGTGGTGAGGTCATCATCTGTGACCGGCTGCAGCTCGTGTTCCAGGATGGCACGGTAGAGTACATCGGCTCTGACGGAACTGGAAGCTTCCGACATGATCTGGTTTAAGGCATCTTCCAGTGTGTAGCCCTGTGCGGATAACAGGGATTCCATAGACATACCGTACATTTCGCCCATATCCATGATCTGCTGCACCTGAAGGTTATAGTATTCATCCACATTGGCAGAGGAAACACCACCGACATAAAGATCGTGCATCAGGAATTCTTCCATCTTTTTCACAATGAGCCAGTTGCTCTTCAGGTAATCTCTCATCTCCTGTACGGTAGGACACATACCACCGGAAAGATAGTTTGCGATATCATCGGTCAGTTCGGTCGCATACCCTTCGGATTTAAGTGCATTCAGTGTAACCGTAAAGATGACATCCTTTCCGGCCAGTTCTTCGGACTGATAGTTCTCCGGGAAAGTGAGGGGGATGTCTTTGGTCTCGCCGATCTTCATACCGACAACACCGTCTTCAAAACCGGGAATAAAGGTTCCGGAGCCGAGGCTCAGATCGTATCCGCTTGCGGTACCGCCGGCAAAAGCAACGCCATCTTTTTTACCTTCATAATCGATGTTTGCGATATCACCGAGTTCTGCCACTTCAT
Organism: Lachnospiraceae bacterium; assembly: GCA_017634975.1. Classification (GTDB taxonomy): domain Bacteria; phylum Bacillota; class Clostridia; order Lachnospirales; family Lachnospiraceae; genus NK4A136. Next base: position 17,796 of record JAGBMJ010000106.1, read on the forward strand.
GATCGCACGGCAGTGGAACTTTTTCGACGTCCAAAAACTCTTCCTTGATCATTTTGTCGATATCCGCTTCGGTGACAACGAGATGTGAAGCCAGATATTCCTGATCTTTGAAATTACGTACATAAACATAGGTCCCGTCAGCACAATCCATACGGATCATTGTTCCGTCGGCAACATTTGCTTCGCATTCCGCCTCGGTCAGCTTATTCATAGCTGCGATATCCGGTGTAGCCGGCTTCATTTCGGCAACCTTGGAATTATCGATCTCTGCAGCCTGTGCACCGTCGGGAAGAGCAGAGGTCGGAACCCCTGTCGTGACCGCAGCAGCATCCGTACCGGATACTCCCGGAGCTGCCGGCTCCGTATGAGACTTCCGATAATTAACGATCGCTACGATGATAAAGACGAGCGCGATGATCGCAAGCGCCAGTTCCAGATATACGATGGGACGGTGCACGCTTTTTCCGTTCGGAGAATCGAATGTTGCTTCCGGAGTGATGTTTTTCTTTTTCGTTTCGGAAGGATCTTCCTCCTCGGTCTCTTCAGAATCCTTCTCTTCAGAATCTTTTTCTTCAGAATCCTTCCCTTCAGAAGCTTCCTCGTCAGAATCCTTTACATCCGTTTTCTCTTCGGAACGATCGGATGCATCGGTTTCTTCTGCATTTTCAGCATTTTCAGCATCAATGTTTTCCGCATCTTTTTCTTCGGAAGCCGTCTTCGAGGTATTCTCTTCTTCCTCTAAAAGCTCCTTTTTCTTGTCCTGATCCTTAGCCATAGTTTCCTCCCTTTATCCTGTGTTGACTCACGCACTGTAACAATGCGTATAAATAAAAATGCAGCTTAACGCTGCATCAATTCTTTGATAAATGCCGGCAGCGGGACTTGAACATTTCATCAAAAGCCTGAAACTCTGCTGTTTATCGGCATTTCAAAATATCTGTGTGATATTTTGTGTGATATATTGCAGCAAATCGACACGGCTATATTATCACGAATCGCCATTTCCC
>JAGBMJ010000107.1 GCA_017634975.1 Lachnospiraceae bacterium
AAAAAGGAGGCCGGAAAATGAAATACGCGGTAAGATACTATACCAAGACGGGAAATACGAAGAAACTGGCGGAAGCCATAGCAAAAGAACTGGGAGTGGAAGCATTGCCGATCACTGTGCCTGTGGAAGAAAAAACAGACATCCTTTTTCTCGGCAATTCCTATTATGCCTTCAATATCGATCCGGAGGTGAAGACATTTATCGCATCGCTGGAAAAAGAGAAGGTTGGAAAGATCGTGAATTTCGGATCGGCAGCATTGCTCAATTCCACATACAAGAAGGTAAAGGCTGAGGCAGACAAAGTGGGGATCCCTATGATGGAGCAGGAGTTTCACTGTAAGGGCGAGTTTAAAGGTGTACACAAAGGCAGGCCAAATGATGCTGACTGCAGGGCAGCGTCAGCGTTTGCCGGAAAAATCAAGGAGGAAGAAAAATGATCTACGATTATGAAGTAATCACAGGCAAAGGCGAAAAACTGAATCTGTCCGAGTACAAGGGCAAGGTGATCATGGTGGTGAATACTGCTACCGGCTGCGGATTTACCCCGCAGTATGCGCCGATCGAGCAGATGTACAAAGACTATCATGACAAGGGGCTGGAGATCCTGGATATTCCGTGCAACCAGTTTGGCGGACAGGCCCCGGGTTCGGACGATGAGATCCATGAGTTCTGCACGGTGCATTTCAATACTACGTTTCCGCAGATGAAGAAGTCGGATGTAAACGGCGAGAACGAGCTGCCGCTGTTTACCTATCTGAAATCCCAGAAGGGTTTTGCCGGCTTTGATGAGCATGAGCTGAAAGGGCTTCTGGAGCAGATGTTCTCTGCGGCGGATCCGGACTGGGATAAGAAGCCGGATATCAAGTGGAACTTTACCAAGTTCATTATTGACCGTGAAGGCAATGTAGTGGCACGCTTTGAGCCGACCGCGGATATGAAAGCGGTTGAGGAGTGTGTAAAGTCGTTATTGTAATGGATGTATAAGGAGAACGTTGAAATGAATGAAACATTGAAAGTACTGGAGGCCAGAAGAAGTTGCAGAAAGTTTAAGCCTGATATGGTGAAAGAAGAGGAACTGAAAGAGATCCTTAAGGCAGGAACATATGCGGCAACCGGTATGGGGAAGCAGAGCCCGATCATCATCGCGGTGACAGATAAAACGCTGCGGGATGAAATTTCGGAAGAAAATCGTAAGATCGGAGGATGGGGCGAAGGCTTTGATCCGTTCTACGGCGCACCGGTGATCCTGATCGTGCTGGCAAAGAAAGAAGTGCCGACCTACATCTATGACGGCTCCCTGGTGCTGGGGAACCTGATGAATGCAGCAGAAAGTCTCGGTGTAGGCAGTATCTGGATCCACAGAGCAAAGGAAGAATTTGATTCTGATTTCGGAAAAGCTATCCTTAAGAAGCTGGGGATCGAAGGTGAATATGAGGGCATCGGCCACTGTGCGCTCGGATATGCAGCAGAACCGGCAGCCTCCCCGGCACCCAGAAAAGAAAACTACATCTATTGTATCTGATGTGTTTACAGGAAACCATGGGGAAACCACGGGGACGGACCTGGTGGTATTTTAATACCAACAGGTCCGTCCCCGTGGTTTCCCGTCCCCGTGGTTTCCGGCTTGTCAGTTTTGCTTTACAACCCGTCTTTTCGTTGTTATAATGCCTTTTGTAAGCAGTTTTTCGCATATCAGTCGTGTTGTAGTTATCTATGATCAGATCTTAATTCATCCGAAAATTCTTGCTTATAATTCACTATTATTTATAGGCAGGAAAGAGATGAGAAGGAAGCTCGTCGGATCATTTTGTTTCCTGGCGTATAGCATCGAAAGGAGACAGTATGAATGAAACAATGAGGGTAATGAAGAACTATGAGGAACTGCGATTTCGGGATGAAAGTCATCTGTAATGTAAAGGGGATATGGATATGAGAACTCTATTTCTGGATTGCGGTATGGGAGCAGCAGGAGATATGCTGACCGCCGCTTTATTGGAACTGTTGCCGGAACCGGAACGGTTTGCGGAAGAATTCGGTAAGATCGGAATACCCGGTGTGGAGATGAAAACAGAGAAAACGCAGAAATGCGGAATTGCCGGGACGCATGTACATATTCTGGTAAATGGTGAGGAAGAAACTACGGAGGATGTGCACGACCATCATCATGATCACCATCACGATCATCACCACGAAGAAGACCACCATCATGATCACGACCATCACCATGATCACGATCACGATCATGACCATCATCATCATCACGAGCATCATTCGATGCATGACATCGAGCATATTGTGGAGCATCTGCGGATCGATGAGAGTGTAAAGAAAGATGTGATGGCGGTGTATCGCTTGATCGCGGAAGCGGAGAGCAAGGTACATGGCAGGGAGGTGTCCGAGATCCATTTTCACGAGGTGGGGACTATGGATGCGATCGCGGATGTGACAGCGGTGTGTATGCTGATGAAGGAACTGGCGCCGGAGCAGGTGATCGCTTCCCCGGTGGCGACCGGGTATGGCACTGTTAAGTGTGCGCACGGGATCATGCCGGTACCCGCACCGGCTACGGCCTTGCTGCTGCAGGGAATACCGTCCTATGCCGGAAGGATCGAGGCAGAATTGTGCACGCCAACGGGTGCAGCACTTCTCAAATACTTTGTGCAGCGTTTTGAACAGATGCCGGTAATGATTACGGAACGCGTGGGTTACGGACTGGGGAAAAAGGATTTTGACAGAGCGAACTGTGTGCGTGCGTTTCTCGGGAAAACAGAAGATGCGCAGGATGGTGTGTATGAACTGTCATGCAATATGGATGATATGACCGGGGAAGAGATCGGATTTGCGACAGAGCGGCTTTTTGCTGCAGGAGCAAAGGAGGTATTTACCAC
>JAGBMJ010000108.1 GCA_017634975.1 Lachnospiraceae bacterium
GAGGATGATCCGGACAGCAAGGTGACATACTTGAAGGATGCGATCGGAATGCGTCCGGCAAAGATGGACTATACAAACGGAGTATTCGATTACGGCTCCTGGAAAGACGCTTTCTTCATGCCGCGCCCGTGTATGGTTCGCCAGAATGGTACGGTGGATTACTATCTGAAAGAAGATGACTACACCAAGAAAGCAGACGGAACAGCATCGGACATCGCAGACACAGCCTACGCAGGAAACGCCATGATGGAATGGGGCCGCGACGGGAAGAAGATCTGGATGAAGATCGAGCCGGACAGCGGCGATGCGAATAGTTGCACTGTGTACATCGCGGATCATCAGGTAGATGCGACCTATCACGACTGGTCATTCCATAACTGCAACGGCGTGAGTGTGGATCACTTCTACACTCCGATCTATAACGGATCTGCAGTGAGCGATGGAACCAATAATGTGTTGCGTTCTTTATCAGGGCAGTATATCTCGCATTCACAGAACGCGTCCACAGAGATTACCATGGCGGGAAGAAATAATGCCGGCAGTGCTGAGATCTGGGGAACAGAGGTATATGCGGATATCGTCCTGATCAATATGCTGCTGACTTTGATCGGAAAGTCTACGAATACACAGGCGGTATTCGGCAGAGGCTTGGACAGCGGATCTGAAACGGCGATGAAGGCATATGTGACCGGAGCGCTGAACGACAAGGGGCTGTTCTTTGGATACAATGATGGTGATCATGGCGTGAAGGTATTTGGAATGGAGAACTGGTGGGCTTGCCAGTGGAGAAGATACCGCGGTCATATTATGGTTGACGGAGTGCAGAAGGTGAAGCTGACCTATGGAACCGAAGATGGTTCCACGGCAGCAGGATATAATCTGACCGGCGACAACTATATCAGTGTGGGAGCGACACCGACAGGAACCTCCGGACAGTATTGTGACAAGTATGAGTTCTCGCCGAACGGAGCATTTCCGAAGGATGTAGATAACACGAAAGCGACCGCATCCACACACTACTGTGACGGCTTATGGTTTAACAATAGCGGAACGCGGGTGCCGTGCCGTGGTGGCGACTCGGGCGACGGGTCTCGCGATGGTGCGTGGTACGTCTTCCTGTACGACGCCGCTTCGCTTGCCGGGTGGGGCATCGGTGCCGCGCTGTCTTGTAAGCCACTCGCCTGAAAGGGTGAATTACCGCCCCGCACTTTGGGGCGGTAAGAGGGGAAACGCGAGCGAAGCGAGTGTGTCTCCTAAATAACTAAGACTTTACGAAACTTTTGACTCAAAAACGATAAGCAATAAAAAGGGGTATAGCTGCGTGCGCGGGTGCCGTACCGTGGTGGCAACTCGAACAACGGGTCTCACGATGGTGCGTGGTACGTCAACCTGAACAACGACGCTTCGAATGCCAGGTGGAACATCGGTGCCGCGCTTACTTATCCTATGATGGCAGATTAACAGAAGGGCAGTTATATCCCCACCTCTTGGTGAAAATTATCTCGTTGCGAGCAGCGGCCAGTAGTACATCGAAAACCGTTGAGAGGATAAGAAAGAGGATAGGTATGAAATCGTACAATCATATCTGGGAGATAGTCATATCACCGGATAACATCAGGAAAGCCATCTGCAAGGCTTCTCTCGGAAAACGGGAACGCAAGACGGTGAAAGAGATTTACGAGAACATCGAAGCGGAGATACCGAAGTTCCAGAGGTTTGCAGAGAACTATAGGCACCGGAACAAAGAACCAAGAATCATCAAGGAAGGACAAAAAGAGCGTTGTATCATAGTACCGTCATTCAAGGAACAGGTTCTGCATCATATGATCGTAGGGGCTTTGCAACCGATTATTATGAAGAGGATGTACGAGCATTGTCACGGCTCAATACCGGGAAGAGGCCCGGCACTGGCAGCATACCACATCAAAAAGTGGATCAGGCACGATGAAAAGAATGTGAAGTATTTCCTGAAGATGGATATATACCATTTTTTCGCGAGCATACCACACGATATGCTGAAGGCCTATATTGCGAAGTACATACACGATCCAAAGTTCAACAAATTGATGGGAGAAGTGATCGACTGCGCTCCGGACGGTCTGCCGTTAGGATTTCATACATCACATTGGCTGGCAAACTGGTACCTGCAGCCGCTGGATACATTTATCAAGCAGAAGTTGGGGGCAGTGCATTATGTCAGATATATGGATGATATGGTGATATTTGGAAGCAACAAGCGGGAATTGCACAAGATGCGGAAAGCGATCAGCGAGTTTCTGAAGAGCATTGGACTGGAGATGAAAGGGAACTGGCAGGTAGCGAGATTTCACAGAACATCAAACGGCGTAGACAAGTACCGCTTCCTTGATTTTATGGGGTTCCGTTTCTATCGGAACCGCACGGCATTGCGAAAGAACATAATGCTGCGGATGACGAAAAGGGCGAGACGGTTTACAAAACATAAAGGCATATATTCCTGCCGTAAAATGATCGCAGCTCTGGGATGGCTGAATCAGACGGACACATACGGGATGTATGTCAAGTGGATGAAACCGTATATCAGTTTCCGGAACATCAAACGTAAAATAAGCAGATATGACCGTAGAGTCAGAAGGGAGAAGAGATTATGTGGTACAGATCTGAAAGCGGTGTAAAGCCGCAGGAAGTGCAGGAAGGGAAAAGCGTAGTTTATATCCGTAAAAATATTACGGAAGAACAGCGCGAAGTGGATGGAGAGACCGTGACGGTATGGACATACGACGAATGCAAGGTGCCGAAGGAGATCTATCCGATCATCGCACAGCAGCAGGCAGACATTGATTATTTGAGTATGTTAGTGGAGGAATAAGAGATGAGTACAAACTTTGAGAAGGTAAAATACTACTATGACAATGGCCTCTGGAATATTGACCGCGTTAAGAAAGCCGTAGCAAAAGGCTGGATCACAGAGGAAGAGTACAAAGAGATCACCGGAGAAGACTACCAGTGAGCGGAGAAATCAGCCGCCTATATGATGTGGTGACGATGCAGAGCGCGATCATCGACCTACAGAAGAGAGTTATTGACAGGCTGTTTGAGGGCTTGATGCAGCATATGACTGCAGAAGAAGTAGAGAGCGACTTTGCAAACGAGATACGGCTGATCAATGAAGCGGCGGGATTACGGAAGACTATTGAGCAGTAATGATCTCCCCGACGTCTTCGTCGGGGAGATCACAAAAGAACGGAGGGAGCGATGAAAAAAATACAGGCGGTGATCATAGGAGTTTTTGCCGGAATAAACGCGTGGCTTGGGAATTTGGCGATCCCGGTATATGTTCTTCTGGCTTGCAATGTGATCGATTATGCTACGGCTCTGATTGCCGCCCCCAAAAGGGGGCAGGAAATTGACAGTCTGAAAGGTTTCAGCGGCCTGAAGAAAAAGGTGCTGATGTATCTACTGATCGCTATGGGGTGGCTCCTGGATGTGCTGGTAAACTATGCAGCGCAGCAGGTTCGTCCGGATTTCAAACAGCCATTCATTGTTTCGATTGTCGTGGCTCTGTGGCTTGCGTTCAATGAAATGCTGTCGATCGTAGAAAATATCAGTGACGCCGGAGGGCCTGTGCCCCCGTTCTTAAAAAAGATGATCAAGAGTCTGAAAAAGAAAACGGAAGATGTAGGAGGGACGGAAGATGATACAGTTGGCAACAAAGACGGAAGCAGTACCCGTAGTTGATGAATTCCCGGAGGATCTGGAACATGATAATGAGCAATCTGACGAGAGTGACGATGATCTCGCCAAACAAGAAAAAAAGGACATCTGATATAGTAGGCTTCGGGGTACACTGCATGGCATGCAATGCGACAGTGGTATCCCTGGGAAACCATTTTTCGAACAAAAGCCGGAAAGCATCCAGCAATTACGGGATAAGTTCTGATGGATTGATAGGTTGCTATGTGCCGGAGGACTATAGATCGCAATGTACATCGAACAGAGTAGTCGATGATCACATCATCACGATAGAAGTGGCCAACGACGGAAGAGAACCGGACTGGCATGTGTCAAATGCGGCACTGGATGCGCTGGTTGCTTTGCTGGAAGACTGCTGCAGACGGAACAACATACCGGAACTCAAATGGAAGGCGGACAAGTCGCTGGTGGGGCAGTATGACAAACAGAATATGGTAGCGCACAGATGGTTTGCGAATAAAGCCTGTCCCGGTGATTATCTGTACAACCTGCACGGATCCATTGCGGCAGAGGTCAACAGAAGATTAAACGGCGGAGTTGCACCGGTGCAACAGGATCAGATGTTGGCAGCATTGCCTACGATCAAAAGAGGGGCGACGGGAGAGAAGGCAAGACTGCTCCAGCAGAATCTGAACCGGTTCGGCTGCGGACTGAAAGACGATGGGAAGTTTGGACCGGCGTCCGTGGCTGCGTTGAAGGCGTGGCAGACAAAGTACAGACTGGCAGCAGATGGATCCTATGGGCCGAAGAGTTACCAAAAGATGAAAGAACTGATTGAAGGATAAAAAGGATAGAGATCGGAGCAATCCGGTCTCTTTTCGTGTGATATTTCGTGTGATAAAAGTATCACATGTGTGATAAAAACTCTATCAAATGTGATAGAAAAGCTATCAACTAAAGAACTAAAAAATCCCGTATTCATCGAAGATTCACGATGTTTACGGGACTTTGCTGATTATGCCGGCAGCGGGACTTGAAC
>JAGBMJ010000109.1 GCA_017634975.1 Lachnospiraceae bacterium
CTTTGCCGATACCAAGCTGCCGAACTTTCACCCACTTACGCTTGCAGACGTAAGCGATAGTCTGCCGCTGGTGGACTATATCACGCCGAATGAAGACGAAGCACATTATTATACCGGGAAAGAGACACCGGAAGAGATGGCAGAAGTCTTTCTTAACTATGGTGTAAAGAACGTGATCATCAAGCTCGGAGCAAAAGGATGTTACTTCCGAAATGCGGATACGGAATTCCGCCTGTCGGCTTATGCGATTGAAACGGTCGATGCCACCGGCGCCGGAGACAGCTTTGTGGCGGGCTTTGCAGCAGAAAAACTGTGTGGAGCATCGGATGCTGAGGCCCTGCAGACCGGAAATGCGTGCGGTGCGATCTGCACCACGGCGGTAGGGGCCACGACAGCGCTGAAGGACCGGCAGCAGGTGAAGGAGTTTATCAAGAGACAGACAATGTAACTATAGCAAGGTTTTTATGATAACACAGATGGACAGAAAGATAAGACAAAAGGGATGTATATTAGCAGTTCCTTAGCGGGATTGGAATTGTTGTAAATCAAGAGAATAATAAAATGGCGTTCTGCAAGCAGAACGCCATTTTAATGCATTTATGTAAGATTGGAACTCACGCCCTGGTAAAGCGCAGGACATTCCAAGAGTGTGCCGGAAGCACGATCTGCGCACCGACGGGCAGCTCTGCGGGAGCGATATGCTCGGGATCCTCGAAGGAGTTGACCGCTTTCATATCGTCGCAGTTTAAGACGGTGTGGGAAGCAAGCTTCATTCCGTCAAAACCGGTGCCGTCGATCTCGGCCGTCTCTTCCAGAGAGCGGTTCATTGCAAATACCGTGATCTCGCCGTTTTCGTTCTCTGTTGCGGCAGCAGTGATATAAGGCACTTTCTTCAGTTCTTCGGTATCGTAGGTATCGCAGTCGATCTCAAGCGTTACGGCTTTTCCACGGCCATATACGGAAGCGTGCATGAACGGATAGAAGATGGTCTGCAGCCAGCAGCCTTCGTCATTGGTCATGATCGGTGCGATGACATTGACCAGCTGTGCAAGGCAGGCAATCTTTACGCGGTCCGAATGATTGATCAGAGTGATGAGCAGCGAGCCGACGACAAGCGCATCCTCAAAGTTGTAGATATCTTCCAACTGGTGCGGTGCGATGGACCAGCGCGGGATCTGCTTGTCCTGTTCGTTGCTGTGGAACCATACATTCCATTCATCAAAAGAGAGATTGACGGTCTTGTCGCTCTTCTTTTCAGCTTTTACCTCGTCGCAGATCCCGACGATCGTCTGAATGAACGCATCCATATTGAGTGCCTGTGCCAGATAGCCGGGGGTATCATCGTTGCGGTTGCCGTAGTAGCTGTGCAGGGAAAGATAATCGATATGGTCGTAGCATTCGCGCAGCACGGTCCGTTCCCATTCACCGAAGGTCGGCATATCCTTGGAGGAACTGCCGCAGGCAACCAGCTCGATGGAGGGATCCGTCCACTTCATGACCTTGGCAGCCTCACAGGCCTTGCGGGCATATTCTTCGGCGGTCAGATGACAGATCTGCCACGGACCGTCCATCTCGTTTCCGAGGCACCACAGCTTGATCCCGAAAGGTTTGTCAAAGCCGTTCTTACGACGCAGATTCGCATAACAGGTATCGGTGTCCAGATTGCAGTATTCCACCAGCTGGCGTGCTTCATCGGCACCGCGGGTTCCAAGATTGACAGCCATCATGATATCGCTGTCCGCGCGCTTTGCCCATTCCTGAAACTCATCGATACCGACCTGGTTGGTTTCGATCGTTGCCCAGGCCAGTTCCAGCTTGCGGGGTCTTTTATCCTTGGGCCCCGTGCCGTCTTCCCAGTTGTAGCCGGATACAAAATTGCCGCCCGGATAGCGAACGATGGGGACGTTCAGCTTCTTTACCAGATCAAGCACATCTTTGCGGAATCCCATATCATCCGCCGTTTTCTGCTCCGGCTGATAGATGCCGCCGTAAACGGCACGCCCGAGATGCTCGATGAAGGAGCCGTAGAGCCGATCATCGATTTGGGAGATCACTTTGTCTTTGTGCAGCGTTAGTTTTGCTTTCATGCGAAATACCTCCATAGATAGTGATAAAAAACGTTACCAGTATTCTAGCATCTTCGCGCCGGATATATAATGGAATATTCTGCAAGAATACTGATATATCCTGCAAAAAACAAAAGAGAAAAGAGGGGGGATCGACCGAAGCGGAAGGGTATGCTATAATGCAAACGGAGGACGATCTTATGCATATCACGAATATCGGCGTTAATCACTGGCATGATCCGGATTTTTTTATCAATCGTCCCGGTGGGTCGGGGGATTATCTTATACTGCTGATCAAGAGCAGGGCGGTATTTACTTTTCCGGAGGGAGATGTGACGGCAGCACCGGGAAATGTGGTACTGTACCGGCAGGGGACGCCGCAGTATTATCGCGCGGACGGGGAACGTTTCGGAAATGACTGGTTTCATTTCCTTCCTGACAGCGAAGAAGATCTGCAGTTTCTTAAGGAACTGGATATTGCCTGTGATCGCCTGCTGTATCCGGGAAATCTGTCAGAGCCGGCCAAAATACTGGAGATGCTCTGCCATGAGTATTTTTTTGATCATCCGCACAAAGCGGAGTCGATCGCGTTGATGCTGCGGCTGTTCTTTATCAAACTGAGCGAAGAGCTGCACTGCAGCAGCAGGGGAAGAACCGGAACAAATTATGAAAAAATAGCGGCGCTTCGGATCGCAATCTATAATGATCCGTCCAGGGAATGGAGTGTGCCGGCAATCGCAAATGCTCTGGCTATGAGCCCTTCGTCCTTTCAGCACACATATAAGAAGTATTTTGGGGTATCGCCGGTAAACGATGTGATCGCGGCAAGAGTGGAACGCGCAAAGTATCTGCTTTCCACCACGGATCACAGCATCAAGCAGATCGCACATATCTGCGGTTACGCGTCGGATATGCATTTTGTGCGGCAGTTCGGAAAGTTCACCGGGATGCGGCCGACGGAATTTCGCAACGCGGATAAGTCCGGCACCGATCCTTACCGGGTATGGTCTACGTAGGTGGTGAGCTTGCCGATCATCGATTCCGTCCGGCCTTTTACGCCATAGGCATGGATCGTGTAGGCTCCGTATGCCGGGTAATCCGCGGTGTTGATCGTGCAGCTCCAGACGCCGCGGGACTGCCGTTTGGCATCGTACCAGACGAGATCATTCTGTCCGTTTTCCATGCTCCAGACCGGGAAACGCACTTTCGTATAATTATCCGTTGTGTTCAAGGTGATCCTTAAGCTGTTGTTTTCCACAGAGACTTCGGTGTACAGGTAAGGCGAAGGTACTTCAAAAACCCGGCCTCTGTTTTCCAGCCATTGGGACAGGCTGTGAACGGCATCTTCGTAGGAATCATGAAAGACTCCTTTTGCGTGTGCGCTGCCGAGGCTGTTCCATCGGATGTAATTCAAAGCAGCGGAGTGGTACAGATAGGCACCGGTCTGTTCACAGAGCTGCGGCAGAGACTGATAAAAACTTTTGTTGCTTTCATACATCTGCGTTACATAGTCTTTGAATGCTCTGCATCGTAACAGTTCGGCAAAAAGCATATCCGTACGGATGTAGTACTGGGAAGTGCTCTCCTCGGTCTGATCGTTACCGGCACAGGTATCAAAGTCCCATAACGGCCCTAAGTGCAGAACGTCCTGTTCCCCGTCCAGATACCAATAGAAGCTGGAACTGATGCTTTCGCGGTTCAGCATGTATTCGTTGATCAGATAGAAGCCGGCAAAGGAGCGGACATCGATCAGGGTCGAGAGGTCCTCCACGGTAATATTATCCGCACCGGCACGATCCGAGCAGAGGAAGCGTTCCAGGTCCTCCAGACGGTCGCGGAACAGTTGCATAGTATTTAGAGTGGTTTCGGGATCCTCTGCCACGGTCTCTTTCACGACATAATAATCCTGTGAGATCGTATCCTGAAACCAGTAATCCTCATCTGCAAAAAAGATATCATCCCGTTCAAAAATCGCGCCCAGATCATCATGCAGATCCACGCGGCTCGATCCGATCTCGTTTTTTTCTGCGATCAGATATGTTCCGCGGTAGTCACCGTTGATCCACAGATCGACAAAGGCGGCATTCGGGGAGCTGATCTGCTCGTTTTCTTTCGCAAGGCAAAAAGCAAGATAGTTACGCATCAGGCTGTCATCACAAGCATTCGGCAGCAGCACCCATTTCTTTGCGGCCGGCATGCCGAGAACGGATACTTTTTTGTTGAATTTGATCTGATATCCTTTCTTTTCGTACAGAAGCCATGAGCTGTTGCCGCGGCCCTTCAGAGATGCATCCTCTACGGAAATGGTATCGTAGAGACCGGCCGGGTCGCAAAGACGCACGGAAGTGTTGTCGTACCTGATGGTTTTGTCCAGATGGACCTGATCCAGAGTCGCGCCGTCCAGTCCGATACAGAGACTGGGCAGATCGGACTGCAGTACCGTCAGCGTGACCGGTGTGCCGGCGGCATCGGTCAGAAGGACGGAATCACCGGAGGCAGAGAAGGCTCCCGTAAGAGTGCTGTGATCCTCGGAAAGCGTTCCGTTTGATACCGCAGCGATATCGAAATTGAGATGTACAACGATATCCGGTATATTGGCCTGGGGTGTAAGAAAAAGATAATAGCGATCCTCTCCTTCGGCATAATAGCTGTCGATCCGGTATCCGCCGGCATCGGTCACATAGCAGGAAAAACCGGCGGCTTTTGCGACGATGGACATCGAACCGGCAAGACATAATACCGATAACAGGAGTATGGAGAACCGGAGTGCGGTTCTGTACGATACTGTTTTTTTCATTATATATCCCTCGAATTCTGTTTTGACCTGCATAGGTGCAAGCCCGCTTATTATAGCGCGAGCAGATGCTGTCTGCAAGAAGGAGATGAAAACGCTTCATTTTTTTTACCTATATTCTGTCAACTGTGTTATAATGATAAAACGTGTGAATAGTAACGGGAATCAACGGATTCTGCTAGCGGAGGTGTGGTATGGATTTTACGAAATTAAGCTGCGAAGAGTTTACGGAGATCCTTTCGACCAAGGCGCCGGTGCCGGGTGGCGGCGGCGCCAGTGCATTGGTCGGTGCGCTGGGCTGTGCGCTGGGCAATATGGTCGGCAGCCTGACGGTCGGGAAGAAAAAATACGCCGATGTGGAGGCGGATATCCTGGCGTTGAAAGAAAAGGCGGATGTGCTGCAGAAGGAACTGCTTACGCTGGTCGAGGAAGATGCCAAAGCATTTGAGCCGCTTTCCAGGGCATACGGTCTGCCAAAGGAAACGGAGGAAGAAAAGGCGGAACGCGCCAGAGTGATGGCAATCGTTCTGAAGGATGCCTGCGCGGTGCCTCTGCAGATCATGCATAAGTGCTGCGAGGCGATCGAACTGATCGAGGAGTTTGCGCAGAAAGGCAGTGTGATCGCACTTTCCGATGCCGGTGTGGGAGCGGCGTTTTGCCGTTCCGCGCTGTACGGGGCATCTCTGAATGTCTTCATCAACACCGCCTCGATGGAGGATCGCACCCTTGCAGAGCAATATAATAAAGAAGCGCAGGAAATGATGGACACCTACGGGAAACGAGCAGACGACGTATTTACGCAGGTTATGGACCGATTGAAATAGGGGGGCAGGCTATGGCAAAGCAGTTACTGGGAAAAGAAGTCAATGCACAGCTGAACGAACGGATCAAAGCGGATGTGGCGGCGCTGAAGGAAAAAGGGATCGAACCGACACTCGGGATCATCCGTGTGGGTGAGCGCGAGGATGATCTTTCGTATGAACGCGGCGCGACAAAACGCTGCGAAACACTGGGAGTATCCTATAAAAAATATGTACTGCCGGTTGAGGCGGCACAGGAAGATGTGCTGCGTGTGATCGATGAGGTGAACAACGATCCGCAGATCCATGGCGTGCTTTTGTTCCGACCGCTGCCGAAGCATCTGGATGAGGAAAAGATCATCAATGCGCTGGCACCGGAAAAAGATGTGGACGGGATCACCGACGGTTCTCTTGCCGGGGTATTTGCCGGAAAGGCACTGGGGTATGCGCCGTGTACTCCATCGGCCTGCATGGAGATCCTGGATCATTACGGGATCGATCCGGCGGGAAAAAGGTGTGTGGTCATCGGCCGGAGTCTTGTGGTCGGAAAACCGGCAGCGATGATGCTACTTAAGAAAAACGGTACCGTAACGATCTGCCATACGAAGACGCAGGATATGCCGTCCGTAGTCAAAGAGGCGGATATTGTGATCGTGGCAGCAGGACGTGCCGGCGTCGTCGGCGGAGAATACCTGCGTGCCGGGCAGGTGGTGCTGGATGTGGGCATCAATATGGGGCCGGACGGCAAACTGTGCGGCGATGTGAACTATACGGAAGCGGAGCCGATCGTCGATGCCATCACTCCGGTACCCGGAGGCGTGGGAAGTGTCACGACCTCCGTGCTGCTGGCACATGTGGTGGATGCGGCCAAAAAAACATTATAAAGTATTTGGGGTAGATAACTATGGTTACGAATGATGAAAATATCCTGAAACTGAAACATAAAGTCATTGAAGAAGTGGCCAGGCTGGCCTGGAACGGTGATTTTGATGAGGAAAACTATGAGAGGATCACCTACAAGCTGATCCCCGGACCCAGGGCGACTTATCGCTGCTGTATCTATAAGGAGCGCGAGCTGATCCGGCAGCGGATCCGTCTGGCGCTGGGCAAGACGCCAACGCCCGAGACGGAGGGATCCAAAAAGATGGTACACGTGCTGGAACCGGCGTGTGAAGAATGCCCGATCTCGTCCTATCTGGTAACGGACAACTGCCGCTCCTGCATGGGAAAGGCGTGCTACAATTCCTGTCAGTTCGGCGCGATCAGCGTAAATGGACGCAGGGCGTATATCGATCCGATGAAATGCAAGGAGTGCGGGAAGTGTGCGGCAGCATGTCCATACAGTGCCATCGCCCATCTGGAGCGCCCCTGCAAAAAGTCGTGTCCGGTCGGTGCTATTACCTATAATGAGTATGGCATCTGCCAGATCGATGAAGAGAAGTGTATTGAGTGCGGGCATTGTATCCATCAGTGTCCGTTTGGCGCGATCTCGTCAAAGTCTTATGTGGCAGATGTGATCCTGGAACACAAGGCAGGACGCAAAGTCTATATCATGTGTGCGCCTGCAACGGAAGGACAGTTCGGAGCGGATATCACGTTTGAATCGATCCGTCAGGCAGTCAAAGAGATCGGCTTTGAAGATATGATCGAAGTGGGGCTGGGCGGCGATATGACTGCGGCCGGCGAAGCGGAGGAATGGGAAGAGGCGCTGAAGGAAGGCAGGAAGATGACGACCTCCTGCTGCCCGGCATTTGTGAATCTGATGAAAAACGAGTTCCCGGAGATCTATAAGAATAATATGTCCCAGACGGTTTCGCCGATGTGTGCGGTATCCCGCTATTTAAAGACGATACACCCCGGCTGTGTGACCGTGTTTGTAGGGCCCTGTATCGCAAAAAAATCGGAGTGCAGGGACGGCGCGCTGGAGGGAAATGCGGACTACGTACTTACCTTCGGAGAATTCCGTGCGCTGCTCCGTTCAAAGGATGTGGAACTGAAGCCGGCGGAAAACTCTTATCAGGAAGCTTCGGAATGGGGCAAACGTTTTGCAAATTCCGGCGGTGTGGCCAAGGCGGTTCTGGAAGTCCTGTACGAAAAAGGGGTTGACACCAACGGGATCAGACTGTGCAAATGCTCCGGCGGTCAGGAATGCCGCGTGGCACTGCTGAAGATGAAAGCCGGTAAGCTGGAGGAGGATTTTGTCGAGGGCATGATCTGTTCCGGCGGCTGTGTGGGCGGACCGTCCAGACATCGCAGTGAGAACGAGATCGCCAGGGCAAGGGAAGGCCTGATCAAGCAGGCAGACGGGCGTAAAGTGCTGGAGAATCTGAAAAACTACCCGATGGATCAGTTCTCGATGCGCAGAACGCCGGAGCAAGATTCGGATAATAACGGAGAATGATTTTTTGTATGAAGTATGATTATGTATATGTGCGGGGGATGATCTGATGGCCCGCAGAGAACAAGAGGAAGTATTTGTAGACCGGAAGGGACGCACCCGCAGGTATTCGGAACGATACTACGCAAGGAAAAAACAGATCCGGATGCAGCTGGCCGGGATGGGGATCGGAGCGCTGCTGCTGGTCACAGGGATCATTATCCTGGTCGTGCATCTGACGCAAAGAGAGGTGCAGGCGGAGGAGCCGGCAAAGGAACTGCAGGTGGCGGAAGGCGCCGGAGTAGGTCTGGAAGAGTATCCGGAGCCGACCGAGGTGGTTCCGGAACCGACGGAGGAGGCGCCGCAGGGGATCCCGGAGGAGCCGGACAGGTTCTATCTGGGGTACAAAGTATATTCGGACAGCAGTACAAAATCCATCTGGAACACGGAGGTGGCTTCCACCTACGGCATTCTGGTGGATCTGGCAGATGGCCATGTTGTGGCGGAGCGCAATGCTTTTGACCGTATGTATCCGGCATCTATGACCAAGGTTATGACGATCCTGACAGCGGCAGAGCATATCACCGATCCGGACGATACCTTTGTGATGACACAGGAGATCACCAATTTTGTCTATTCCAACGGCTGTTCGCAGGTGGGATATTCCATCGGTGAAGAGATGAGTGTGCGTGAGCTTTTTTACGGGACCATTCTCCCGTCCGGCGGTGATGCGGCACTGGCGCTGGCTTATTACACGGCAGGGAGCACGGAAGACTTCGCGGATATGATGAACGAAAAGGTGGCAGAGCTGGGGCTTTCCGATGTGGCACACTTTACCAATCCCATCGGGATCCATGACCCGGAAAACTACTGTACACCGGCGGCAATGGCAATGATCATGAAGGCAGCACTGGAAAATGAGCTGTGCCGGGAGGCATTGGGGCTGCATACCTATACAACGGCGTCTACGGAATATCATCCGGAGGGGATCACCATCTCAAACTGGTTCCTGCGCAGGATCGAGGACAAAGATACACACGGAGTGGTGCTCGGAGCCAAGACGGGCTTTGTCAATGAATCCGGCTGCTGTGCCGTGAGTTACGAGGTATCGGATGACGGGAATCAGTATATCTGTGTTACGGGAAATGCCTGGAGTTCCTGGCGGGCGATCTACGATCATGTAGCGATCTACTGTGATTTTGTGAAATAAAAAAAGAAAAAAAGAAATAAAAAAAGTATTTGACAAGTGCGATTATAGCAAGTATAATATCATTTGTTTGGCGAGATAGCTCAGTTGGCTAGAGCACACGGTTCATACCCGTGGTGTCGAGGGTTCAAATCCCCCTCTCGCTAGTAGGTTGAGAAAAGGGGTTTCCATAACTCGGAAATCCCTATTTTTATGCGATTCTATTTGCCTGAATCGGCAAAATGCTATTGATTATTCACCATTTTTTTATTATACTATTTTGGTGGGGGAGTTCAGCAGGAGGTTATTGTAATGGCTAATATCACTTGTCCGCAGTGTAATCGATTTGTGGATGACACCACAAAAACCTGTCCGGGGTGTAAATTCAACATTCGAAAATATGTTAAGGATATGAAGAAAAAGGGAATGTCTCTGACCAGTTCCCTTTCTCTGAATGGTGTATATGCGCATAATTCCGAGCCGTCGAAGTTTGTTCCCGAGCTGGAATTTTTAAAGGGAGCCAATACTGCTCCGCAGTTGGATCCGGTCAGGAATACGGCACCGGAAGCAGCAGCGACCCCACAGCTGGATTTCACGAAGACAGCGAGTGCTCCTGCAGCACAGAAACCGGAACTGGACTTCTTAAAAAAGACGGCTCCTGCGGCAGAAACGCCTGCTCCGCAGGCACCGGTACAGCAGACAGCACCGGTAGATATGTTTGCACCGCCGATCCCGCAGGCGCCGGTGAACCGGCCGAGCGTAGCGGCAGTCAATCCGGCAGATGTATTTTCACAGAAGGCAGAAGCCTCCAGACAGCCGATCGCGCCTGCACCGACACAGCCGGTGATGAGCCAGGCGGCAGCGATGGCGGCATATCAGGAAAAGAGAGAAGCGGCGGCGGCAGCACAGGCAGCAGCATCCTATGCGCAGAAGCCTGTGGTTACACCGACACCGACCGTATCTGCACCGCCGCAGCCGGCTATGAGCCAGGCGGCAGCGATGGCAGCTTATCAGGAAAAGAGAGAAGCGCCGAGAACGAGTCCGTATGCGACAGCGCCGACACAGCCGATGGCATCTTCGGCATTGTCCAGACCGATCTCTTCACCGTCGATGACTACCCAGACGATCCAGCCGGTATTTGAGTCGGCCAGCCTGAATGCAGGCGTGCTGAACGGCGGAGGCGCATTATCCGGAGTGCTTTCCGGACCGACGATCATGGAAAAGCTCGCGGAAGAAAAGCGGATTCAGAAAGAGAATGAGTCCGTGTTTGAATCTGCATCTCTTCGAAAAGCGGAGAAGGAACTGAAGGCCGGCACCAGACAGGCTGCCGGTGGTCTGCATGGAGAGCTTCCGCTGGATGCATATCGTAACAATGGCGTACAGCGTTTTGGCGAGGCTTCCGAGTATCAGCGCCAGATGGCGGCACAGGCACACGGAGCATCCGGAGCGGTTCCGCCTTATGCAAAGCAGCCACCCTATGCAGCACCGACATCCTACGGACAGGCTGCACCTTATGCGCAGCAGCAGGTAGGAGGGGCGACAGCACCCGGAGGTTTGAATCCGATGTTTGCAGCGCCGCAGTCCAACAATCCGCTGTTTGGCGGCGGTATGCCGCAGGCAGCACAGAATCCGTATACACAGACAGCACCGGGAGCATCGAATGGTTTACTGGCACAGCCGCAGGCATCAGCCAATCCGTTATATGGCGGCGCCCCGGCAGGCAATCCGATGTTCGGGCAGCAGCCGGCAGCAGCACCTGCGGCATATCAGCCGGTACAGCAGCCTGCAGCACCCGTGGCATATCAGCCGGTACAGCAGACCACGGCGCCGGCAGGATATCAGCCGGTACAGCAGGAGGGAGCACCTGCAGGAGTATTTACCGGAGCACCGGTCGGAGGCTATGCTCCCCAGCCTGCAGCACCCGTAATGGGCAGTGCATTATTCGGATCCCAGCCTGCAGCACCGACAGGAAGTGCAATGTTCGGACAGGCGCCGGGGCAGCCGGTGATCCCCGGACAGCCGGTCGCAGTACCGGGACAGCCGGTTGGTACACCATACGGCGGGTGATCGAATAGAATAGGTAATTATTCAGAACCCAAGGGGTTCTAAACAGTTACAAGAATAGATTATGATCAACAGAGTCGACGGTCAGCACAATTACACGAATCCCTACGAACGCCAAAAACGTAAATCCGGGCGTGTGGAAGCTGACGCGCCGGCTTTTTTGTTGGATTATGATGAGAAAGGGGTCATCTGGGAGCGTTCCTCGGAACAGCAGAAAGGACAGATCCCGAAGGAAAATGTGGCATCCGGCGAAAAGAAAGAGACCGGGAAGGAAAAGAAGGCGGCTCCGGTAAAACAAAAAGAAGAGCCGGAGAAGGAAGCGGACAAAGCGCCTTCGGAAGGGTTCTTTCAGGGGATTCTGAAGCGGCTGCGCGGACTGGTACAGGGTGTGCTGAATCTGGTCTGGTACGGCGGCGAAGAAGAAAAGAAAGCGGCGGAAGCAGAGAATTCGGAAGCGCCCACATCCGTGACAGAGCTTTCGGAAAATGAGGATACGATCCTGCCGGTCACGGAAGAAGCTTCAGAAGATCCGGAAGTGTCCGTGGAATTGACGGAAGAAGAGGAAGATCAGGAACTTCGGGAATTGCTTGCGAAGAAGGATAATAAGGCCTTTATGGAACGCCTGACGCAGGGCAACCGCAGAAAGCCGGCCCGGAATACCTCGGTGCTGACCAGTTATGACCGGCACGGACGGCTGGTACGACCGGAGAATGCGGAAGCGGGGCGGATCCTGCATCACGAGCAGAACGGAGAGAAAGACGAAGTGACGGTTCGGGAACAGGGAACCTATCGGAAATATATATAGATCAGGGAGTTGGACAGATGCGTATAGGAATGGGATATGATGTACATCGTCTCGGAGAGGACCGGGATCTGATCATCGGAGGAGTGAAGATCCCTTATCACAAAGGACTGGTAGGGCATTCGGATGCGGATGTACTGACACATGCAGTGATGGATGCACTGCTTGGTGCAGCAGCACTTGGGGATATCGGATTGCATTTTCCGGATACCGACGGCAGCTTTAAAAATATCGACAGTTTTGTATTACTGGCGAAAGTAAAGGAACTGTTGGAGGAGAAAGGATTTCTGATCGAAAATATCGATGCGACGATCATCGCACAGGCGCCCAAGATGCGCCCGTATATTGACGCAATGCGGAAGCGCTTCTGTGAGGCGCTGGAACTGGAAGAAGATCAGGTCAATATCAAAGCAACGACAGAGGAACATCTGGGCTTTACCGGACGGCAGGAAGGGATCGCGGCGCAGGCGGTCTGTCTGCTCACCGGAGCCAGGGAACTGTATTCCCGGGATGTGATGGCCGGCGGCTGTGCAAACTGTCCGGGGAGGAAAGTGCAATGAAAGACCTTACCGCTTGGTTTTGAAGGTGAGGATGGAAAAAAAGATATGTATATCTATGAGAAAGAATAAATAAAGGGGATGAGAAAATGCAACTGTACAACACAAGCAGCAGAAGAGTAGAAGAATTCAAACCACGCGAAGAGGGCGAGGTCAAAATGTATACCTGCGGCCCTACCGTATATCATTTCGCACATATCGGCAATCTGCGTACTTACATTTGCGAAGATATGCTGGTAAAGACTCTGGCATATGCAGGCTATGATGTGACCCGTGTGATGAACATCACCGATGTGGGACACTTATCCAGCGATGCGGATACCGGTGAGGACAAGATGCTCAAAGGGGCCAGGCGTGAGCACAAGACGGTATTGGAGATCGCGGATTATTATACCAAAGCATTTTTTGATGATTTTGCCAAGCTGCACATCCGTATGCCGGATGTGGTCGAACCGGCGACCCACTGCATCCCGGAGTTTATCCATATGATCGAGGTGCTGCTGGAGAAAGGCTATGCATATCAGGCCGGTGAGAATATTTACTTCGATACATCCAAACTGGAGAAATACTATACCCTGTCCAATCACAACGAGGATGATCTGCGTGTGGGCGTACGTGACGATGTGGATGAGGACAGCAATAAGCGCAACAAGACCGATTTTGTGCTGTGGTTTACCAAGTCCAAGTTTGATGATCAGGAACTGAAGTGGGAGAGCCCGTGGGGCCGCGGCTATCCGGGCTGGCACATCGAGTGCTCCTGCATCGGGATCAAGCATCTGGGCGAGTATATGGACATCCATTGCGGTGGCGTAGACAATATCTTCCCGCATCATACCAACGAGATCGCGCAGAGCGAAGCATACCTCGGACATCACTGGTGCAATTACTGGTTCCACGTACATCACCTGGTAGAGAAGGACAAGGGCAAGATGAGCAAGTCCAGCGGTGAGTTCCTGACCGTTTCCCTGCTGGAGGAAAAGGGCTATGACCCGCTGGCCTACCGTTTCTTCTGCCTGCAGTCCCATTACCGCAAGCCGCTGGAGTTTTCCTACGAAGTGCTGGATCAGATGAGCGCGGCGTACCAGAAACTCTTAAAGCGTGTGGGTGAGCTGAAAGAGGAAGGCGCAGTGGATGAGGCGGCATTTGCGGACTTTAAGCAGAAGTTTACGGATGCGCTGACGGATGATATCAATACCTCTATGGCGATCACGGTACTGTATGATGTGCTGAAGGCGGATATTTCCGATGCGACCAAGCGTGCATTGGTAGCAAGCTTTGATGAAGTGCTGTCCCTGGATCTGCTGGAAGGAGCTAAAAAGCTGGCGCAGGACGATTCGGTTGATGCAGAGCTGGAAGCATGGATCAATGAGCGGATCGAAGCGAGAAAGGCTGCCAAGAAGGCAAAGGATTTTGCACAGGCCGATGCCATCCGCGAGGAACTGAAAGAAAAGGGCATTGCCATCGAGGATACCAGAGAGGGCACCAAGTGGAAGAAGATCTGAAGCAGACATTGACATCAGCAGCAGTGCCGGCTGCGGCACCGGATGTTTCGGGTACGGAACCGGCGGAAACTGCGGCAGATATCCGTCTCTACTCACCGCTGGTGCTGGCGTATATCGGAGATGCGGTATATGAAGTGTATGTACGGAATCATCTGATCCGTACCGGCGGCAACCAGCCGGTGGAGAAGCTACACAAAAAAGCGACCTGCTACGTAAAAGCGGCAGCGCAGGCTGCGGCAGCGGAACATCTGCATCCGCAGTGGACGGAAGAAGAGCAGGACATTTACCGCAGGGGGCGCAATGCCAAGTCGCATACCCTGCCGAAGAATGCGGATCCGGGCGATTACCGCCGGGCGACGGGCTTTGAAGCGGTGATGGGCTGGCTGTCCCTGAAAGGCGAGAACGACCGTCTGCAGCAGCTGATGGAAGCGGCGGTCACATATTTGGAAGAGGAAAACAAGAGGTAATCATGGGATACACAGAATCACAGATCGAAGGCCGTAATGCCGTGATCGAAGCACTGCGTGCGGGCAAGACGATCGATAAACTTTTTATTCTGGATGGCTGTCAGGACGGTCCGATGCAGACGATCAAGCGGGAAGCCAGAAAGCATGACTGCATGGTCAAGTATGTGGAAAAAGAGCGGCTGGATCAGATCTCGCAGACCGGCAAACACCAGGGCGTGATCGCTGTGGTGGCAGCATACGAATACGTTGAGGTGGAAGACATCCTGCAGGCAGCAAAGGAAAGCGGCCGGCCGCCGTTTCTGTTTTTGCTGGACGGTATTGAGGATCCACACAATCTGGGCGCGATCATCCGTACGGCATACCAGGCCGGAGCGCATGGCGTGATCATCCCCAAGAACCGTGCGGTCGGGCTTACCGCTACGGTAGCGCGCACATCGGCAGGGGCGCTTAACTATCTGCCGGTAGCCAAGGTGACCAACATGGCCAAGACGATCGAGGCACTGAAAAAAGAGGGCATCTGGTTTGCCTGTGCGGATATGGACGGGGATGTGATGTACGATGTGAACCTGACCGGTCCGATGGGACTGGTGATCGGCAGCGAAGGCGAAGGTGTGAGCCGCCTGGTACGCGAAAAGTGCGACTATCTGGTATCCATTCCGATGGAAGGCAAGCTGGATTCCTTAAACGCTTCCGTGGCAGCCGGAGTGCTCGCTTACGAGATCGTCCGCCAGCGGAGAGGCAAGTAAAACAAATTCCGGTTTGTCGA